>JBFMDC010000055.1:0-22346 GCA_040753975.1 Pseudomonadota bacterium | reverse complement strand
CACCGGTCGGAGGTGTCATGCCGGGCTGTCCTGCCCGGCACCCTTCGGGCCGGTGCCCATCCGCTCCCGGCGGATTGGTCATGCCGGGCTGTCCTGCCCGGCACCCTTCGGGCCAGTGCCAATCCGCTCCCGGCGGATTGGTCATGCCGGGCTGTCCTGCCCGGCACCCTTCGGGCCGGTGCCAATCCGCTCCCGGCGGATTGGTCCGGCAATCCATGCCGGAATGACGAGCAGTATGACATTCATTCCTTTATGCTTCGTAAGAGGTGATTGGGATGCCGGCGGACGCCGGCGAATCGACGACGCGGTCGTACTGTCCTAGTCCCTGGATCAACAGCGCTTTGAAGCGATCCGTCGCGGCCGGCGGGTCGTAACGCGTCAGACGGTCGATCAGATGCCAGCGCAGGACATACAACACCACGGCTTCGAAATCGAAATGATGATTCCAGGCCAGGCGGGTGTAGTGATCCCAGACCGCGGCGAACAACAGGTGTTCCAATGCGGTATGGTTGCCCTCCTGGAGCAGTCGATCGGCCACGGCCACCCAAGGATAACGGTGGCTCAGGTTGAAATCCGATCGCTCCCAATAACGGCGGATGGAGTCCGCGCATGGGCCATATCCGAAGGCTTCATCGGCGGCCGGGCCGGGTAAGCCGCGGTGGCGACGCCGCAAGGCCCCGACCAGGGTCCTAAGCTCCAGACGCCAGCCGAGCAGTTCCCGCAAAGATGGACGATCGAGCTTTTGTAGGGCATCCCTCGCGCCGGCCAGAAAGGCCCGGTCGCTGGTCGCGGGCGGAATGCGCTCCCAGTGCGTTACTTCCTCCAGGGTCGCCAGATCGCGGGCATCCTCGGGATCCAGCAGGGTCAGACGGCGGTCCAGTTGCAGCCGTGACAAGGGCGTTTGCCTGATGGCGAATGGATGCAGGGGCAGAGGCGGCAGATAACATACCAGCATCGCATAGCGACAGGAGGCGCGGCGGCTCATTTCACCACGCCTTCCAAAAGGGCACGGAACCGGGGTTGCAGGTGTTCGAGCAGGATCGCGGCGCAAGCCTCGTCGGTCAAATCCACCTGCATCGCGCCGTCGCGAAGAAACAGCCGGATGCCCCGACCCGTGTGCGCTACCGGGTGGAACTCCACCCCCTCGCGCAGCAGATTGCCCGTGATCGAGGAGACCAGCTGGGTCAAGGTGCCCGCTTCAAGCTCTTCGGGTTTTTTTCGAAGCTCCTCGAGCCCCACCAAACGCGCCGGCAATTGCACCGTAAAGCGCGCCTGTCGATCGAGGCGAGCCTGGTCGCTGGCGATGATCCCCAGTTGCAACAGCAGCTCGCGTATCACTTCGGTTTGCTCCAGCTCCTGTCCCACCAGGCGGCCCACTTCCACCTGAAAGCGCCGCGTCAATTCATCGCGGAGCCGAATGACGGTATCCCGAAAGGCCATCGCCAAGGCTTCGCGGCCCGCGGCGTCGAATCGCTCGGCTTCTCGCTTGAGCTGTTCCCGCACCTTCTCGGCCTCCGCATAGGCCTCTTGCAGCATGGCCGCCGCACGCCGCTCGGCGGCGCTCACCAAGGCCTGCGCTTCGGCTTCCCCCTTGGCCACACCCTCTTCCCTAAGGCGCCGGATCAGGGTCTCGACGCCGCCAGCGGCCTTGGCCGGTTGGGTTTCGCTCATCGGTTCAAGGCTTGGGAATGCCGGCGCTCAGCACCAGCAGGAAGACGAAGGTGAACACGGCGAAGCCTTCCACCACGGCGGCCGGCGCCAGCGACATCCCGAACAGCTCGGGTTTGATCTTGGTGGCCTGGATGGCCGAGGCGCAGCAATGTCCCTGCCGTACGGCGCTGGCGGCCAACACGATCCCCGCCAGAAAACCGAGCCCGATCAGGCCGCCGGCGGTCTCGGCGGTCACGTTCCGGTTCAGCGTGAAGGTGGCCACGATGCCGTAAATGGTCTGCGAGGCCGGCATGACGGAGACGCCGATGAACCGGGCATGGCCGGTTTCAGCCTCCAGCATCGCGCCGATGGCCGCCTGGCCGGCGATGGTGCAGCCGATGATGCTGCCGAACGCGCCCAGCGCCAGGGGCGCGAAAATTCCGGCCCAGGCCAGACCCATGCTCAATGCGCCGATGTCATTCATGATGGATTTCCTGCTTGCGAAAAGGACGGAAAGGATAACCCTCGCCCCGCATTCCCCAACTGAGAAACTCGATGTAGTTGAGCCGTAGCCCGTGGACCACGCCGCTCATCAATCCCAGCGCGAAGTTCAGGGCATGGCCGAAAACGAGGATCAGACCCGCCGCGAGCAGCCCGGCTCCGGCCAGGGTCCGTGAGGCGGAATGAGCGAGGCCATTGAACGTCTCGGCCAACGAGGAACCCGCCAAGCCCAGCGCGAACAAGCGCAGGTAGCTGAGCACATCCCCGAACAGCTTGGATAAGTTACCCGCGATTTCCAACAAACCGGCCAACAGACGGCGCAACAGGTCGCCCATCCGCCGCACGGGCGTTTGCTCCGCGAATGAAAGAACCAGGGCAATCCCGCCTATGAGCAGCCACCGCGCGAAGGTGCCAAAAGGCGCTGACCCTTCGGCCGACCACCACCAGAGATAGCCCCCCGCCATCACCGCGATCCAGCCGAGCGGCACCCAGCCCGCCCCGCTTCGGCGCCACTGCCAGGCGCGCGCCAGATTGGCGCCACCGAGGTGCAACACGCCGATGAGCAGGGTCAGGCGCATCATGACGTCAAAATCCGCCACGGACAGGATACGCATCCGGCCAACCCATGAGTCGGGCAATGGCGACCAGCCGAAATAACTCCCCACCAGCACACCCCAAACCACGGATACGCCGCTGGTGAGCACGGCCAGCCGCCGCATGCGCGTCCCGGAAGGGCTCGCTCCGAAGGAACGCCAGAACAGCAGCACGAGCAATCCCAGCACCGCCCCGTATCCGGCGTCGGACAGGATGATGGCGAAAAACAAGGCGAAGGAGAACAGCACCGGCACCGACGGGTCCCAGCTTCCGTAGGGGGGCAGCTGATAAAACGATACCAAGGACTGCCCCGCCTCCAGCATCGGCGCGTTGACCAGCAAGGTGGGAGGTCGGTCGCCGGGGTCGGGGTCCGCCACCCGCAGCGCCAATCCCCGCGCCTCGCAACAAGCCTCGAGCCGACCCGTTTCGGGGCCGGGCACCCAAGCCTGAAGAATGAACAACGGGGCGGAGTCGGACGCCGAGCGCATCGCGTTTCGCAGAGCCGCTGCGTCTTCCGCGGCGGCCAACGCGGATTCCAACGGGTCGATCCAGCGCGTCAGCGATTCCCGTTCGGCCTCCAGATCTTCCAGAGCCAGATTGACCGCATCGAGCTCGGCTTCGAGTTCGGCCAGGGGAACGCTGCCGGCGCGGGTGCGTGGCACCGGCATGGCATCCGGTGGCGGTTCGTTTTCGGCGATGACGACGAGGTAGATCTGTCCGCGTTCCCGATGAACCACCTGCCAGACGATGCCCTCTCCCTTGACCCTGGACAAAAGCCCGGCCGGGACGATGTAAAACCAGAACTTGAGGCCAAGATCGCCAAATTCGCCGGGCAGCGCGAAGTTGCCCCAGGGCGCCAGCTCCTTGATGCGATGCTGCAAAAAATCGCGCCGGTCGGACTGTTCGCGCTTTTTGGCCTGGTTGCGCAAAGCCAGACCGGCGACTTCCGCCGCATCGAAACCACTGGCCTTGCCGGCCCGCCGCCGCTTGCGCGGGCAGTCGCGGAGGTAGCGCAAGGCCTTGACGATGTCCTCCCGCTGCTCGACCGCCTCCTCCGCCGTCAGGAGTTCTTCCTTGGGGGGCAAAAGGTGCAGACAGCCGAGCCCGCGCAGGTCCTCGAGGATCCGCGCCTTGTCTTTGATTAGGCCGCAAAGGGTAGCCTTCTTCAGGGTGGCGATGCTCACATCCTAGGACCCGTACGTTTGCGTTTCGCGAGCTTGGCGCGCACCACCGCGGCCTTTTCGGCGTCGGAAAGCGCGATCTGGATGGTTTTGACGTTCCGTTCGGCTTGGGGAATCAGAACCTTCTGAAACAGGTTGATGCGCTGGTTGACCTTTTTCAAGGCCCGCTCCACGATCGCCAGGCGTTCGCGTTCCACTCCAAGGCTCAGTCGGAGTCTCATCGCCGTTTCGAGGCGCGACGCCACCGCGTCTACCCAATGCGGCGTGGTGAGGCAGCCATAATCCGCCACGGCGATGTCGACGGCCCGCAAGACCGGCAAATCTATGCCCAACACCCGCTCGCGTCCCATGTCGACCGCACGGACCCGGGCCAGTCCATCGAGATCGACGCCCTGGTTGGCCAGCATGGGGAGCGATTCCCCCACCGCCCCGACGAGCTCGCGCAGCTTCCGATCGGTGTCGGCCAGCCGGCGCGCGGCCCTGGCCCGCTCGACCAATAGCTGGTCTCTTTTCAGCTCCAGGGAAGGCAAAAAGTGGGCATAAGTGCCCAGTTTTTCTTTTTCGTCGTTGAGGGCGGTCTTGTTCAAGGACAATCTTCGCACGCTATCCGATCTCCGCCGCTCGCGGGAAATACTTGTCGATCAGCGATTGTTTGATGACCAGTTCCTCGGGCGAGAAACACTCCGCCAGGGTTTGCCAACCCAAATCCAGGGCCTCTTCGAGCGGCATGGAGACGTCGATGTCCATGAACCGCCGGCGGAACAACCCGCCGAATTCGAGCAGCCTGAGGTCGAAGGGCGACAGGTCGAAGGCCATGGCCTGCTTTTGTTCCGCCGAAACCGCCGCCGCGTACAGGCGGATCATGGTGTTGGCCAAGGCGGCGTGGTCTTCGCGGGTGACTTTGCCGATCACGTGCTGCTTGAGCCGCGACAGGGAGCCGAAGGGATCCAGCATGCCGCCGTGCAGATAGAATTGCCCCTCGGTGATGTAGCCGGTGTTGTCGGGCACCGGATGGGTCACGTCGTTGCCCGGCATGGTCGTCACCGCGAGTATGGTGACCGAACCGGCGCCGCTGAAGTGGCAGGCCTTCTCGTAACGGCGCGCCAGTTGCGAGTAGAGGTCGCCGCCATAGCCGCGGTTCGCCGGCACCCGTTCCAGAGCCACGCCGATCTCCTTCATGGCGTCGGCATAAGTGGTCATGTCGGTCAAAAGGACCAGGACCCGTTTGCCGTGCTCGACGGCGAAGCGCTCGGCCACCGTCAGGGCGAGGTCCGGGGTGATGAGGCGCTCGACGATGGGTGCCGTCGCCAGGTTGCAAAACATCACGGTGCGGCCGAATACCCCGGCATCCTCGAAGGTTTTGCGGAAGAAGTGGTAATCGTCGAACAGCAGCCCCAAACCGGCGAACACCACCAGGTCGGCGTCAGCCTGGATACCGATGCGCGCGAGAAAGGCGTTGTAAGGTTCTCCGGGGATCGAGAAGATCGGGATCTTCTGGCTCTCGACCAGGCAGTTGAACAGGTCGATCATCGGCACGTTGGTGCGGATCATGCGCGCGGGCACGGTCCGCCTCAAGGGGTTCACCGATGCGACGCCGATCGGTACCTTGGGATCGAACTCCAACCGGGAGTTGCCGTCGAGAGGCTCCCCCGTCCCCGAAAACACACGGCCCAGGATGTTCGAGGAATAAGTCACGCGCATGGGGTGTCCGAGGAAATGGACCGAAGCCTGGGTGGAAAACCCCTTGGTTCCGGCGAAGACCTGTAGCGACACCTGTTCTTGCTCTATCCGGATCACTTGGGCCACGGATCGAAGCGCTGCGGTGTCTTCGATCATGGCGAGGTCGCCCAAGCGAACCCCGACCGCACCAAGGCCGGCATCACCGATGGCGGGCGCCTCGACTTTGATGATGTCGCCCACGATGGAAAGGATATTCTTGAAACGGACCAGACTCAGGGCCATCGTCACGCCTCATCAGGATGGTTCCAAGATGCTAGAAGTCTGCTGTGACCGTTGTATGACAGGCCGATGACGCACGGAAACGCGGGCTTTCGTGTCGCGTGTTCACCCAAAGAAGTGAGGCTGAGCGAACTCAGGAGAGCCGGTATCCAATGGGACTTGTCGGTTACACGAAGCGGTCAACCGAGGTTCGGGTTGAACCCTAGCCCTGCCGGTGAGCGCGTCCCAAACGTTTTTCCACCTCCAGCACATGGCGGGTCGTCTTGATGACGGTATCTGGATTGAGGCTCATGGAGTCGATGCCGATTTCGACGAGATATTCGGCCATTTCCGGGTAGTCGGACGGCGCCTGGCCGCAAATGCCGGAATGGCGGCCATTGCGCCGCGCGCCTTCCACCGTTAGACGAATCAGCTCCTTGACGCCGGGATCGCGTTCATCGAAGTCGAAGGCGACGAGCTCCGAATCGCGATCCACGCCCAGGGTCAATTGGGTGAGATCGTTGGAGCCGATGGAAAAGCCGTCGAACAACCGGGCGAAGGCGTCGATTTGCACCACGTTGTTGGGGATTTCGCACATCACGTAGATTTCGAGCCCTCCCTCGCCCCGCTTGAGGCCCTCGGCCGCCATGGCTTCCAGCACCCGTTCCGCCTCCTCGACGCGGCGGCAGAACGGGATCATGAGTTTGACATTGCTCAGGCCCATGGCCTCGCGCACCCGCTTCATGGCCGCGCATTCCAGGGCGAACCCCTCGGCATAGGCCGGATGGGTATAGCGGGAGGCGCCGCGGAAGCCGAGCATGGGATTTTCTTCCTTGGGCTCGAACCAACGCCCGCCCAGGAGACTCGCATATTCGTTGGTCTTGAAGTCCGACATGCGCACGATCACCGGCTTGGGGTAAAAGGCGGCGGCGATGGTGCCCACACCCTCCGCCAGGCGCTCGACGAAGAACTCGGCGGGCGTCGCGTGATGGCGGGTCAGCGCCTCGAGCTGCGCGCGCTCCTCCGCGTCCTGCACTCGCTCCGGATGGAGCAAGGCCATGGGATGGGCCCGGATGGTGTCGTTGATGATGAACTCCATGCGCGCCAGCCCCACGCCGTCATTGGGCAGGAAGCTGGTACGGAAGGCGATGTCGGGATTGCCGATGTTGAGCATCAAATGGGTGTGGGGCCGGGGCAAGGCCGCCAGGTCGATGCGGTCGGTCGCGATCGGCAGGATGCCCGCGTACACCCGGCCCACATCGCCCTCCGCGCAGGACACGGTCACGTCATCGCCGCTCTTGATCGACAGGGTGGCTTGGTCGCAACCGACCACCGCCGGGATGCTCAGCTCGCGCGCGACGATGGCGGCGTGGCAGGTCCGCCCGCCCCGGTTGGTGACGATGGCCGCCGCGGTCTTCATGACGGTGCCCCAATCCGGCGTGGTGGTATCCGCCACCAGCACTTCGCCCGGCTGGAACCGGCTGAGCTGGGCCACGTCGGTAATCACCCGCGCCCTGCCGGCAGCGGCCTTGCCACCCACCGCATGGCCGCTGACCAGAACCGGCCCCTTTCCCTCCAGCCGGTATTCCTCCAGCACGTTGCCGGCTTGCCGCGAGGCCACCGTTTCCGGGCGCGCCTGCACGATGTAGATGTCGCCATCGATGCCGTCCTTGGCCCACTCGATGTCCATCGGCATGGGGTGGCCCGCCTTGGCGCCGTAATGCGCCTCGATCCGCGCCGTCGCCTCGGTGATGCGCAACACGTCCTCGTCGCCGATGCAGTAGCGTTCGCGATCCGCTTTCGGCGTCGGCTCGTTGCGGGTCGTTTCGCGCCCGGCGCCTTCCGCGTAAATCATCCGGATCTTCTTGGCGCCGAGCGTCCGCCGCAGCACCGTGCGGCAGCCTAGCCGCAAGGTCGGTTTGAAGACGTAGAACTCGTCCGGGTCCACGGCGCCCTGCACGACGTTCTCGCCCAGACCGTAGGCGCCGGTGATGAACACCACGTCGCGGAAACCGGTTTCGGTGTCGAGGGAAAAGGCGACGCCGCTCGCCGCCAGATCGGAGCGCACCATTTTCATCACGCCGACCGAGAGATACACCTTGAAGTGGTCGAAACCGTGGTCGATGCGATAGCGTATGGCGCGGTCCATGAACAGGCTGGCGAAACAGCCGCGGACCCTGTCCAGCAGCCTGGCATCGCCGCTGACGTTCAGAAAGGTCTCGTGCTGGCCGGCGAAACTGGCCGTGGGCAAGTCCTCGGCGGTGGCGGAGCTGCGCACGGCCACCGCAAGCCGTGGGCCGTACTGCTCCTGGAGCCGCCCGTAAGCGGCGACGATTTCCGCCGCCAAATCATCCGGCAGCGGAGCGCCATAAACGATTTCCCGCGCCCGGTGCGCGCGCCGGGCGAGGTCGGCCACATCGTCCGCGTTCAGCCCATCCAGCGCCTCGCGCAGCGCGGGCCAGGCGCCGGCCCGGTCGAGCACGTAACGGTAGGCTTCGGCGGTGATGGCGAAACCATTGGGCACCTTCACCCCTTGCGCCGTCAGTTCGCGATACATCTCGCCGAGCGAGGCGTTCTTGCCTCCCACCAGCGCCACGTCGGCGATGGTCAGCTCGTCGAACCAGCGAATGAACCGAGTGTTTTCTGTCATGGAAAGCTCCGTTGCCGGCTTGGGTTGCGTATTCGGTGTGAGCGGCCCGCCCGAGGCGAGGGGGATCTGATCTCGTAGGAGTTTTCAGGACACCAAATCAGGCGGCTTTCACCAGAGCCATCTGCGGTTTGGCGAGCCTGCCGCGCTTCCACGGAGCGACCGTCTGTACGCAGCCGGACAAGGAGGCCGATGCGTTCACGGTTCGTTGAGCAGAGCTTCGATTTGGGCGCGTATCTCCGCCTTGTCCCGGAAACCCAGGTGGACATGGCGGATGTTGCCCTTCCGGTCGATGAGGAACGAGGACGGCATCGCCTCGACGTCGTACTGTCGGGGACAATCGCCTGTGGGGTCGGAAGCGATGGTGAAGTCCGCAGGCTGTTTCGCCAGGAAAACGTCGGCGCCCTCCCGTCCTTCGTCGAGGTTGACCGCAATGAGTTCAAAGCCCTTCGATTTGAAGTCATTGTAAGTCTCGGCCATGAACGGGAACGATTGCAGACAAGGGCCGCACCAGGAGGCCCAGAAGTCGACATAGACCACTTTGCCCTTGAAACTCGCGATATTCAGGGGGGCTCCGTCCTGGTACCGGCTCAGCCGGCAGTCCGGCGCGGGATTGGCTGAGACTGCGGCGGCGAAAAATGCGGCGAGAAATCCGGAAGCGAGGTGTCTGATCATGGTATTCAATACACGAACAAGGCAAGGCGCTAAACTCCAGGGGAAGTAGCCTGAACCATTTTGCGGCAGGGCGCAATTGCCGCCGGGACAAGATCAGACACCATTAGGAAAACGCAATGAAAATGAACGGAACAAAGGGCTGGCTCGTGACGACGGGTATCGCCGGCTTCAGCGGGGTAGCCATGGGCGCTTTCGGCGCCCACGGCCTCAAGCACGTCATAGCGCCGGAGATGCTGGCGGTCTACCAGACCGGCGTGCAGTACCATCTCTGGCATGCGCTGGGGCTGGGCTTCGTCACTCTTCTAAAGGGGCAGGCTCCCCGCTCCCGGCTGCTGGCTTGGGCGGCCTGGGGGATGCTGGCGGGCATCGTCCTGTTCTCCGGCAGCCTGTATCTGCTGGCTGTCTCCGGCATCCGCTGGCTGGGCATGATCACGCCCTTCGGCGGCATGGCTTTTCTCGCGGCCTGGGCTTGTGTATCGGTTCATGGCTGGCGGCAAGCATGAGCCGAGAGTCCGCAGCTCGGCGACGTGTTGCATAAAACCACGACGAAGAGGTAATTGTCGATGTCACGATCAATGCGGATCAGGCGCTTGTGGATGCCGTTGAGCGGCGCGGCTGCACTGTTGGCAACGGTAAGCACATTGCAAGCAGAGTTATTGGCTTACGATGCTGTCGCCAGCGCAACGACTCCCGTAGCGACGCCGACGCCCCAGCCGCAAGCCCAGCCCCCGGCGACCCTGGCCAAGCAGAAGCACGGCGGAGCCGTGCTGACGGTGAAGCGAAGCCGGTGGTCCGCCAAGAAGGACCAGATCGAGGCTTCCCTCACCGTAAAAATACCAAGCGACGCTTTGAGCCTTGTAACAACCGAAGACGCGAGAAATCGGCATGACCTGCTATTGGAATTCCGGCACGCCGATGGAGTGGCGTTTGCCGAGTGTGACCTCGATGTCAAACAGGCCAAAAAGAAACAGGCGGTTTTTGTCGCCAAGGAAATCTATCGGCGCGGCATACTGCAAATCAAGTCTGGCATATGCGATCCGGATATCTCGACCGAAGTCGTCGAGCAGACGATCCCCGACGTAAGGCCCGGCGACATCGCGATATTGAAAGATGCCGCCGGCAGCGAATTGCTCAGTGCGCCGTTCATGAAGACCCAATGACGACCCGGCTCGATTTGGGTTGTTGAGACTGAAGATACCCTCATCTGTGTTGCCGGTTTCTATCCGCTCCCGGCTACTGAGCCGGGAGATGCCTGCGGTGGGAGCGGCTCCGCCGCGAAAAGACTGTTGTTTCAATCCACTCCCGGCAATTAGGCCGGGAGATACGAGCGGGACCCCGCCGGCCCGTGGATGAGCGAGTTGTTTCAATCCACTCCCGGCTATTAGGCCGGGAGATACCCGCTTCCGCGCTCCCGCTTCCCCCCGCTTCCGGCAGTTTCAATCCACTCCCGGCTATTAGGCCGGGAGATACTCACGCAACGCCGGCAAAATAGCAATATCAACAGGTTTCAATCCACTCCCGGCTATTAGGCCGGGAGATACCGCCGAATTAGGAACCGCGTCCCCGAAGCCGACAGGTTTCAATCCACTCCCGGCTATTAGGCCGGGAGATACCCGACCGCCCTTGACTTTACTGATGATGATCGAACGTTTCAATCCACTCCCGGCTATTAGGCCGGGAGATACGAGTTTAATCCAAAGTTTAACAACCCCCCCCATTGTTTCAATCCACTCCCGGCTATTAGGCCGGGAGATACGGTCCGGGCCACGGATAATATCGTCGCGAACCAGGGTTTCAATCCACTCCCGGCTATTAGGCCGGGAGATACGGCTGGCGAAGGACCGGAGGTCGGAGTTTTATCGAGTTTCAATCCACTCCCGGCTATTAGGCCGGGAGATACAGCTATGGCGAGGAGCCCGCAGAATGATCATCCAAGTTTCAATCCACTCCCGGCTATTAGGCCGGGAGATACGGCCGGAGTATGGGGCCAACATCACCAGGAATGAGTTTCAATCCACTCCCGGCTATTAGGCCGGGAGATACTGTCCGCCATGCGCGCCTACATGCGCGGCAAGAGGTTTCAATCCACTCCCGGCTATTAGGCCGGGAGATACAGCCTTTCGGCAACTCTATGATACATCGTCATTTTTCTGGCAAAAAGTGCGAGGCCAGGCAGAAGGCGGTCATTTGCTCGCCTGTTTTGGGCAGAAGCGGTAGCCGAGCCCAGCATGATCAGCGGGTTGGCATGTGCGCGAACCTGCCGGCTGTTTCGCATCGCTTGAGGTTCGCGCGGTTTGGCTGTCATATGATGAGGGTGTCGTCGAAGTCGGTGGCGCGGAAGCAGCCGAATTCCATCACGTGTTTGTCCAGCGGTTCGGGAATCCGGTAAATCCGCAGGTTGTCTTCGGCTTCGTTGATTTCGTCGAGCAACTGGGCCTTGAGGGTTTCGAGCTGGGCCTGGTCGACTCGGCATTCGAAAACCGATTTCTGTACGCGTTGTCCATGGTTGAGGCAGATCTTCGCAACCCGTCGCAGCCGGCGCCGGCCTGCCGAGGTTTCGGTCGATACGTCATAGGACACGAGCACCAGCATGGGAATTCCTTCACCGTTGAAGATAAGGGACGTAGGCCGGAACGTCCTGCCGGAGGAAGCGCGCCAGTAACCGGGCTTGGAGGTGCGGCAGCAGGCCGATCGGTGTGTCCTGCTGGAGTAGGGGATGCGTCAGGGTTTCCTGTTTGCGTTCCTGATAGGCGGTGATCACGGTTTTCCGTCCTTGGTCGTTCAGCAGGACGGCGCCGCCCTCGCGGCAGTCGAAATCGCCGGGTTGGATCTGCCCCCGGTTGATGAGCGTGAGGGCAAGGCGGTCCGCCAGCGGGGCGCGGAATTCTTCGAGCAGGTCGAGGGCCAGCGCCGGCCGGCCCGGCCGCACTGCGTGCAGAAAGCCGAGTTGGGGATCGAGCCCGACCGTTTCCAGCGCGGCGCGGCAGTCCGCCAGCACCAGGGCATACAGAAAGGAAATCAATGCGTTGAAGGCGTCGCGCGGCGGCCGCCGGCTGCGTGTATCGAAGGGAAACTGTTCCCGTAGCGGTTCGCGCATGACCGAGGGCAGCGCTTCGAAATAGAGCCGGGCTCCGTCCCCTTCGAAGCCGCGCAGGGCGTCGAGCGTTTCCGCCTGGGGCAGCTTGCGGATCTGGGTGGCCAGGATGCGGGCAGCTTTCACCAAGGTGTCGCGGTCGGCGTCGGATTTGGCTTCCCGGGCGCCGCGCATCAGCACCTGCCGGCTGTTGCGCAATTTTCCCGCGACCATGGCGCGGGCAAGGCCGAGCGCGCCGTTGGCGTGCTCGGCGGCGCGGAATTGCGCTTGCCGCAGCAGAATGTTGCCGTTCACCGGCCCTTCGAGCCGGGCTTGGAAGCGGCCCGAGCGGTTCAGCCAGACCACCGACCGGCCGTCCTCGGCGCAGCGCCCGAGCAGGGCAGGGCTGAGCATGACGTGATCGAACAGGACGAGCGCGCCCAGATGGTGCAGCGGCACTTGCAGGCGTTTCTGCTGTTCCACCATGACGCACACCGTTTCGCCTTCGAGACGAAGATAGGCGTCTGGTGTGGTGACGTAGAGGGTGTTTTGCAGCACTGTCATGGGAGATCCTCTTCCGGTTCGAATAGAGTCTGTGACAGATGTTCGAGCTTGCGATCTGAACCAATCAGCGCTGGCTGGCAAATGCTACGCAGGGAACACTCGCCGCAGCGCCGCGCATCAATGCCGCTCAAAGGCGGAGGGCAGCGTGCCGAGGACAACAGAGCCCGGACCGCTACGGTTGTGGATTTCACGGCTCGACGCAAATTGTCGTCGAAAGCTACTTCCCGTCGCCGCTTCGACTGCTGGTGGAAGATCGCTCCCCTGGTGATTGGCTTGCCGGTCATTTCCTCCAGACACAACGCTTGGGCCGTCAGTTGCAAGTCGTCGTTATCCCATTGTTTGCGTTTGCCATGTTTGTATTCGACCGGATAAATGGTTCCGTCCGGGTGGAATTCCACTACGTCGCAACGGCCGCTTAAACCGAGTGCATCCGACCAGACTGGCAGGGCGTATTCCACCCTGACCGCAGCTTTGAATTCGCCGGCTTGCCGGTCGACCCGCTCGTGTTCAAGGGCGCCGCTGACGGTATGCACATTGTGCTGAAACTCACCTTCGCCATGGATCAGAAAACAGCGTCGCGGGCAATAGGCATATTGATTGAGGGCCGAAAGGGGGATGGAGGCATCATTCGGTTCCATGAACGACTCCACGAAGCAAGGATCGGCTTCTGCTGGTTTCGCCGTCGAAAATCACAAATTTATTCGGACATTCCTCGCGGTTCTGAAGTAGGCGCAACATCCATTCCGCCGGTTCTTCAGGGCGGTAAGACGCTCCCCGAAACAAGATCACCGCGGATGGAGCGGGATTCTTCCGGGCAAAAATCAGCTCGCCGTAATCCCGATCGAATGTCACCAGCCATCGCTGTTCGGCGACGGCCAGTTCAAGTACCTCGGGGTCTTTCATACCGGAACACGATTCCGCGATGGCAAGCACATCCAACCCGGCGTCGGGCAATGGCTGCACCGAAGGCGCAGGAAAATTTTCATTGAGCAGGATGCGCACGCTCACGACGCGACCTTACCCACGGCGACGAATCTTTCCTCGCGGAACAACTCGGCTGCAAAAGACAGCGCCGCCAAGACGTCGTCGCGCGTAAGATGCGGATAGGACCGAAGAATATCGTCGATGGACCACCCGTCGGCCACCCGGTCCAAAAGCAATTCGACCGAAATACGCGTGCCTTTGATGATGGGCTTGCCAACCAAAATTTCGGGGTCGACGACGATGCGGTCTTTCCAGTTCATGGTGTGCCTCGGTGAAGTTGGAATTGAGCAAAGGGATTGTCGCGCCGTTCGTGCACAGCCGTAACCGGTATGGGTTGACGACGGGAGAACGGTTTTCGCCACTCGGTGACCGTTCCACCTGCTATTTGAGCGGCTTGGCGGCCATGCGCTTCGGTTCCCGAGATACGGGATCGACGCCTATACCGGTATTTTCCAGCGCGACCACACCGAGTTTCGGCTCGCAATCCTCTGGTCCGAAAATGATCTGCGCGACCGTCTCCGAGCCCATGAAGTTGATCCTCGCGAAGCCGTAGGGATATTCCACGACATCCCCGTTGGCGAGTTCGTAGACATCGCGCCCCTCGATCTCGACTCCCGCAGCCTTCAAGGCGGATGCCGGGGCCAAGCAGTCGATGGCGCCGGTATCCACGAGAAATTCGGCCTCGTAGGGCGGTTGGGATTTCGTCAGATTGCTTATGGTGGTGGTGATGTGGGTTAGGCCCATGGAGTACTCCGGATGTAGTCAGGACAATACTTGTGTCAGCCCATTGTTGCCCCAGGTCCAAAGTTCGATTCCAGCCGGCAGCCGCTCTGGGAATGCATTGACCTGGTAATGACCGAAACTGCGGGGCGGCGATTCCAGCTTGTGGATTTCAATGATTGCTTGCTCCTTGTCATCCGCGCCACAGGTGTAATCGAGCAGGCGATGCGCCGGCGCGCAGCCGAGTTTGGCCTGCCGCCGGCGCTGTTCCTCGTTACTGTCGGTGCCCACATGTTTGAATACATAAAGGCCACGGCACGACATCATGCCCTTGCTGGAGGAACGGTCGTGGTCGTACATGTTGGCCAGCGCTTCCCAAAACAGGGCGAGATCGTCTTCGCCGAAGCCGGTTTCCTGGGCCAGGTTGGCGCTGATGAAGCCTTTGGCGGCATAGAGTCCGTAGGGAATCAGGTTCTTGCGGCCCATGGTGCGTAACTTGTCCTCGGGTTGTTCATCCTCCCACTTTTGGAAATCCGCAGAGCTTTTGGCGCCTTTCACGTCCTCCGCCACCGCCATGCGGGTGATGGAAATATCCAACGGTAGGACGGGGGCCAGCGAACGGGCGAAGGCAAATTGCACCGGGCCGCGCACTTGGCCAGCGTTGGGGCCGGTGCTCATCACCGCGCCGAAGCTGCGCACGTCGTAGAAGTTCTGGCACATCCAATCCCGCGCAGCTCTGACCTTGGATTTGGAGGCGCCTTTTTCCGGCATCCCGCCGGTTTCCTCGTGAGCACGGACGATCGGCCGATTCAGGTTGCTGGCGTGCTCGACGAAGATGGCGTTGGGCATTTGGTTGTCCCTAGCGATCTGGACGTAGTTACGCACCCTGCGCTTCAAAGCCACGTCGGACACCAGACCGTGCATGTCTTCGGGATCGATGCGCGGCGCATTGCCGGCGTCCGGATCGCCGTTGGGATTGCCGTTTTCGCAATCGAACAGGAACAGGAATTCGTAGCGGTTATCAATAGCCATGATGGAGTTCTCCTTGATCTATGAGGTTAGGAATTGGCTGCGAACGGGTCGGGTTGTGGACCGGCTTTTTTCTCGGGCTCGTTGGGCTTTTCTTTGTTGCCCGCGTTGAGAGCGGCAAGCTGCTGGTAATAGCCGAGGGCGAAGAGGCTTTGTTGTTCCAGCGTGAGAATGCCGGGTATGTCGTTCATGGCCGCCATCACGTCGGCGATCTGGTTTTCGTACCAGTACGCCAAGCCACCCTCCAGCTTGTTCAAATGATTCTTGGCATTGGCGGCGAGGCGGCCAATCACCAGGCCGGGCGTCTGGCTGGCGGCAGTGTAATAACGCTGCACCACGCCCGCGCCGACATCGCCCAATGCCGCGCGTTGCAACCGGGCCAGTACCGCGAGGAGCCGGCCGCAGTGATAGGCGGGACTGGGATGTTCGGGGTTTACGTGAGCTTGCATGTACGAGTCTCCTTTTCTCAGGTGGTAGGCTTTGATGAGTCCCATGCGGGCATGGGAAGCCGGGGCGTCGTTGATGACATCGATACGCGCGCGCAACGTGGCTTGCGCCAAGGCGGCATAAGGAATTTCGCCGCCGGTGATGGCGGCTCTCCAGAGGTGTTGCACCATGAGCGCGGGCAGGTCTTTCAAATCGCGCACCAAGCTCCCGGCCACGGCGAGGAATTTGGGCGTAGGTGCCAGGGTTTTACCGTCTCGTGCCACGATGGCCAGGTGCGAGAACCAGTGTTCGGTGTTGGCCACCAGCGTTTCGAACGAACCGTGCATGACCTCGCGCACCATCACCCGGCCCGCCGCTCCAGACAGCAGCAGGGAGTAATAAACGTTATTACTCAAGTCCGGTCGTTGGCCGCTGCGGATGGCTTGCAAGAGTTTCTTGGCTTTGAGTTCGGCTCCGGCGGCGGCTTGCTCTTCCGGCTCCTTCAGCCAAGACAACGGATCGTCATCGAGTGGGATGTTTTGATCGAACCAATACACCGAGAGCACATTGCCCAGCTTGATGCTTTTCTCGGAAATCAAGCGGTTGAGGGTCTCGGCATATGCGGTGGCGGTTTCCTCGGACATCGCCGCATTGGCTGCCTGCTCCAGTCCGAAGGATTGAAATGCCTGCTTGTCGAAGCCGGCCAGCACGTCGCCGGTGCCCAAACCACCGACGCCCGCAAGTCCCTTGATCTTGGGATGGGTCGGCATGGGTTCGACGACTTCGCCGGTCAGCACGCAACGCATTTTGGCGGCGGCTTTGGCTTTCGGCGCTTTCAGCGTGCCACGGAAGGCGCGCCACCAGTCGTGCCAATCGGTTTGCTCCAGCGGGTTCAGGCCATCGATGCGGAAGCAGGCGGCTTCGGTGGGTTTGGCTCTTTGTCGGACCAAGTCGGCTCGCACCTCATTCATTGCAGATTCGTCGTTCAGCAGGGTGGCAGCGGCCTTGAGGTATGGCGCGACTTCCGCCGCCTGTTCCAGCAGCCCGCGAAAATAGGCATGTTTGGCGCGGAATTTTTCTTGCTCCTTGTCGTCGAGGTCCTCCTTCCAGAACAAGGCGACGGTGGGCAAGCCTTCGGACAGAAAATGCGAGCGGGCGCCATCGCCACCCACCAACTCGGGCTGGCTCAGATTGGGACAGCAGTCGAACGTCTGGCCCTTGTCCTCGGCCAGCGGTACGACGCCAGTGTAACGTCCGTCCCGAGCACAGGTGATGGCCCATTTGACGGTCTTGCGGGTGAAGCCGGGTTCGGACGCGCCGGCCTGTTTGAGAATGGCGTCAAGCATGGTTGTTCTCCTCCACCGCTTTCCTGACGGCGGGATCGTCGTAACCGGGTATTTCCATCACACCCTTGCGCAATTGGGCATGAAACACGCTGATGCTCGGCAGCGCATGGTTGTCGTTGTTCCGGCTGAGGTCGAACACGTCGTAGAGCATGAGCCCCAAGTCTAGATCGAGCCGGACCGGTTCGGGGCGAGGCCGTTCGGCATCGGCCAAGACGAAAAAGGCGGGGAACTCGCGGCAACCGAAAAACGGCTGGTAGTAGCATTGCCCGCCACCGGCGCGGCGCTCGAATTGGGCGTCGAACCCGCGCGCATCCTGCCCCTCTTCACGAAAGCGCAGGTGGGCGTGGATGCGGTAATGCACGTCCTTGAGGGCCATGGTCTGGCGCTGGGTGCGGCCTTTCTGGTCGGTTCCCGACTGCTCGCGGTCGCCGTCGGCCCACAAGGGCTCCGGCTCTGCCCTACCGTCCTTCCAGCGCAGGATGACGTTGTCGCCCGGCGCCTTGTCCTTCACCTCGTTGCGGCGCAGGGCAATGTAGCTGGGAAGTTTGAGCACTTCGACCTTTTCCACCTGCCAGTAAAACCCGTAAGACTTCTTCCAATAGATGGCATCGAAGATACCCCGCGCGGCGGAGGGAGTGATGATCGGGTAGCTGTAACGCTCGACCTTCATCTCCGGTCGGGTAAAGCAGGCGAAATCGCCCCAGGCTTCCAGGCAATGGGTTTTTCCTCGCATGAGTTCTCCTTCTGGGTTGGCTTGTGATCGAACGGGTTCTAAGATGGTCGAAAGGCCCTTTAATCAATCAACGGTGGATGACATCATGAATCCTGTCTCCCTATCCGAACTTTTCGAGCTTAGCGTACCGGAGCGTATTCGTCTGGTTGAGGACTTGTGGGACAGCATCGCCAAGGACGCCGAGGCTGTTCCGCTGACCGACTGGCAACGCCGCGAATTGGACGCCTGTCTGGAAGAATGTAGCGCCGACCCCGAAGGCGGGGAGTCTTGGGCGCAAGTGAAGGCCGACATTTTGGCTGGGCGATGAGCCATACCCTCATCGTCCGCGCCGCCGCAAAACGGCACATCGCGGAGGCGTTTCGCTGGTATGAACGCCAGTCTCCGGGCTTGGGGGTGGATTTCCTCGCGGCTTTGGAAACGGTGTTGTATCGGATCGCGGATACACCCCTGCTTTACGCCCCGCTTTATCGCGATGTTCGCCGTGCGTTGCTGCCCCGCTTTCCTTATGGTGTGTTCTACTTCACTCAATCCGAACGGCTGACCGTAGTCGCCGTGCTGCATACTTCGCGCGATCCCAAGCTCTGGCCTTCTCACCATTGATTTGCCCTCACGCTATCCATAGATTCAAACCCGTCGGTGGCTGGTAGCCTAGCTGCGGGAGGTAATGCTCGGGTACTGCCGAGATGAACCAATCCTCCTGGCTCTTCCTGCCGCGCTGACGCGTATTCATCACTGGAATAAGCCCATCCCAAATCGGGTCGTCCGGCTTGGGGCGGAACAGGCTGACGGAAAGCGGGCGGGCTTTCTTGATCCAGTCGGCGTTCAGTCCTTCCGCATCGGCCATGTCCCGCAACTCGTCGAACAAATCCGAACAGGGCGCATAAGGCACGACGATGTTGATGGTGTCCTGCTCGATGAGCCGGTATTCCTTCGCGATTTCGGGAAAGGCTCCCGCCCGGACGAAATCCAAAAGCTCCCGGGTTTTCCTGGCCGCTTCCGGCCGGCCGATGTCGTACAGTTCACGGTAATAGGCGGTGATGAACGCGGGCTCGTCGATGGCCATGCGGTCCTTGCCGAAACGCTTGAGCAACATTTGAGTGACCTTGGCCGCCTGTTCGTAACCGCCGCCGGGCGGATAACGCTCGTCTTCGGGCATAAAAACACAAACCCGCCCCAGTTCTTTTCGTTTCCCCTCCCGATTGCAACGCCCCGCTGCCTGGATGATGGCATCGAGCGGCGCATAGGCTCGATAAACCACGGGGAAATCCACATCGACGCCGGCTTCGATACATTGGGTGGCGATGAGGCGGATGGGTTCTCCCTGTTCGAGCCGCTGGCGGACGGTCGAAAGCACTTCTCGGCGATGTGCCGGGCAGAGGTTGGTGGAAAGATGCAGGGCAGCCGTTTCTTGCAGCAAAGTCCACAGCTCCGTTGCATGTCGCTTGAGATTGACGATGCACAGGGATTGCGGATGCTGGCCCAGTCGCTCGGCGAGGGTTTGCCAGGGCAGGGCTTGGTCGGGATCGCCCCAATCCACCGTCACCCGTTTCAACGGCGTGAACAACGAGGCCGGCTGCGGAACGATTTCGCGCGGCTGCCAACCTCCGGCGCAGTGTTGTTTAACCGCTTCATGCAAATGGGTGAAGGCCGGTTGGGTGGCCGTGGAAAACACGACCGTAGAGTCATGGGCCTGGGCCAGATGGGAAAGCGCGGCCAGGGTCGGCACGGCGAGACTGGCGGGCAAGGTCTGCACTTCATCGAACAGGATGACCGAGCGGGGCAGACGGTGCAGTTTGCGGCAGGCCGACGGCCGGTTGGAAAACAGCGATTCCAGCACTTGCACGCTGGTCGTCACGATCAAGGGCGCATCCCAGTTTTCCGCGAGCATTCGGCGTCGGCGCTCGGGGTCTTCGGTTTGATTGCCTTCGTTGTCGGTTCGATTTCGTTCCGGTCCGCCTCCGGCCAGCGAGTGATGCTCCAGCACATACGAATCGCCAAAATGGGGCGCGAAGATGTCCCGATAGATTCGGGCCGTCTGCTCGATGATGGAGAGATAGGGGATGACCATAACTACCCGCCTTAGGCCATGCTTTTTGGCGTGGGCCAGGGCAAAGGCGAGCATGGCCAGCGTCTTGCCGCTGCCCGTGGGGGCGGTGAGGGTGTAAAGACCCTTGGGCAATTCCGCCGCATCGAGACAAGCCCGATGCAAGCTCGACCGCACTTCGGCCACCCGTGCATCGGCTCGGGTCCCGGCTTGAAGCCGCTCGATGTCGGCGAGAAGTAGCGGCAAGGCGCGTTCCGGTTGCAGTTCAAGCCCCGGCGGCCGGTAGCGCTTGCCGTCTTGATTACCTTCGAAATGCGCCTCGGTATCCAGAAAATCGGCGTCCACCAGCGCCGAGAACAGCATGCGGATGTCCAGCATGCGGTCGATGCGGCTGGACAGGTCCGTTCCGCAAACGGTGCTTCTCGGCTGGGCCGCTGTCAGGCCGTCGGCGGCGAGCAGGGCCTTCAATTCGTCCAGGCTGTCGCTGCTGAGCGATAGTTGCAGTGGGTGGTTCTGGGTAAGGTTTTGCAGATTGAGATCTTTACAGCCGTCTTTGCTGAGACATTGCAGGCCGATGTGATGCCCCTGAATCGCCAAAGCCGCCGCGACGGCCTTGTGTTCGGTGAGCGCGAGCCAGCCGCCTTGCGACCAGTGATCCAAGCCTTGGTCCTCGCCACGCAACCGCGCCTGAAACCGGTCCCCGTACTTTCCCAAATCGTGCAGTAGCCCAGCCAGGCGCGCCTCGTCCGCCCAGGGTTCGCTTCCGGCGAACTCGCCGGCAAGCCGGCTGACACTCGACAAATGATCACGCAGCCGGTGGCGAATTCCCGCCCGGTTCGCGCTGTGCGCGTAACGATCGTCTTTCCGCATGGTGTTTCTTCCTCCCGAAGTCCGTGTGCGAACCATCTTACCGACCACGCTGCCTCAAAACCTGAGCCACCCTACCGAAAACTTCATCGGTACTGCGCCAACGCCTGCCATAGCCGTTCCGCTACGACCTCACGCAGCTCCGCCGGCTCCACCACTTCCACATCCGGCCCGCTGGAGAGTAAGCGCAGCCGGCGGCGTTCGAACAGGGCGGTGGCGACCGGCTCGAAGTGGCGCAGTTCGGCGGCGCGCTGGGCGGTCTGGAGGATGCGCACCCGTTTTTCGATGTCGCCTACGCTGCGTTCGCCCTGTTCCAGCAGCCCGTTGAGGCGGTCGAGCAGGGGGCGGACGTGCGGTTCGAGCAGGCCGGGCTGGAGTTCGGCCAGCAGCCGGCGCATGGTGAGGAGGGCGTGGATTTCAGAAGGCATTGAACCAAAGGCCCGGCAGCTCGTGGCCAGTCCGGCCGACGGGTTCGCCGAGCCGGTAGCCACGCTGTTCCCGGTCCCATTCGATGGGCGCGTTGAGCCGTTCCCGGAGGTATTCCAGATCGCGCACGAAGGTGGCGCGGGAGACGCCGAGCACGTCGAGAAATTCGCTTAAGGATATGACCGAAAATAACTTCCCTGAATGACCGAACGACATTTTCGTTCAAAGCATCGTCATGCCGGCAAGGATCGCCGGCATCCAGGCTACATGGATGTTCCCAGGCCATTCCATCCCTGGAACCTGGGTTCCGGCAATCCATGCCGGAACGACGGCTGTTAATTCGGGAAGTTATTCTTTGCCAAATCCGAAGCGGCACGGTGCGCCGCTCGCGCAGCATTTGTTCGATCCGGTAGAAGCGCTCGGTGCGGTCCATGCGGCTTAGAGCCCCGGTCCGCGGGGACCGGTCAGCCGAAGGTGTAGTGCTTTCTCACCGGTACGTGCACGTCCCAGGTGCAGGACAGGCCGGTGGGGAAGGTGACCAGGTCGCCTTTGCCGAAGCGGACCGGTTCGCCGCCGTTAGGGGTGACGGTGACATCGCCTTCGAGGATGTAGCAGGTCTCGCTTTCGTCGTAGGTCCAGGGGAAGGAGGAAACGCCGCAGCTCCAGGTCGGCCAGCGCCTGACGCCCAGTTCGCAGAGGCGGGTTTCGGAGGGATTGTTTTCGACTTTGATCGCGGACATGGGATCGGCTCCTGTCGTCGAGTGGAAGGGAGCTGAAAATCTAGCCCATTGCCAGGGGCGCGTCGAGATTTCAGCGGGCTTTGGCGGTGGAGATGTTTGCTAACCGCTCATGCCGCAAGCGGCACCCCGGAGTATGTAAGCCGCTTGCGGCATGAGCGGTTTCCCTCACCCCGGCCCTCTCCCGCTGGGAGAGGGAGATTAAGGGGTA
>JBFMDC010000054.1:0-36928 GCA_040753975.1 Pseudomonadota bacterium | reverse complement strand
TCCATCAGGGCCCGAGGCGACAAGGCCTCAACCACAGGCCGGATATATGGACGCAACTGCGTTTCCTGACCTAAACACCATCAATGTGAAAAAGCTTGCAAATCGGAGGAGTCCATATATGCGCTGAAGCCTGAAGCGCACAGTTCACATTTGAAGCCCGCACCACGCGGGCTTTTTCATGCCTTGCGTAGTCCCTTACTGTCCGCAAAAATCCGCTGGGATTGCTTGTTAGCTTGGGTTCACCCGGTGCACCGTGTAAAAATGCCCAGACAAAGCGCTGGCGGTCGGCCGTAAGTGCTTGCAACGCGCTGCCAAGGCGACGGTGTGGCGAACCCTGAATGCCCAGGACCTTAAGCCGCACTGGGTTCGGTACCGCCTGGAACGGCACGACGCGGAGTTTGAGCGTAAGATGCCGGGGAGCCTGGTGGTCTGTCGGGAGATTGCGATGACTTTAGCGAGCATCAACGGAACGCCCGAGCTACGGCCGGTCCATACGGTCGTTATCGATGAGCAATCGGGCGTGCAGGCGCTTTCCCCTACCGCGCCGAATTTGCCACCCGTGCCGCCGGAGCAACCGTGCTCCAGGCGCGATCACGGGTACGTTCAACACGGCACGGTCTTGAGCCTCGCCGCGCTCGAGTTGCATGACGGCCACTTCATCGCCCAGCTGTGTGACCGACACCTCAGTCGAAAATCCATCGGCTTTTTGCAAGAGTTGGATGCGTACTATCCGAAGGATGTTTATCCGGGTGATTCCGGATAACCATTCGGCCCGTATCTCGAAAGAAACGTTTGCCTACCTGGCCACTCGCCCCGGGCGTTTCGTCTACGTTCATACCCCCAACCACGGCTAATCGGGAACGGCTTTGATCCGGTAATTTCAGCTTACTGTATGCACGGGGCCCATTGTCTACCATTAGGCATCCACCAGAGGAGCGAAAAATGAAACCGAAGCAGATCGCGATCACCCGATTTATCGGGTTGAGTTTGTTCTTATCCGTCCTATGCACCCAAAGCTCGGCATGGGCTCGTGAAAGGCCTTCGAGTTATGCGCCTGTGGATATCAGGGATGATTTCGAAAGCGTCATGAAACGGATGAAAGCCGAAAAGCCGATGGTAATGAAGCGCCACATGGATCTCATGAATGAACGCTATGATTTGACCGACAGACCGGCAAAGGGCGTGACCATGTACCGGGGCAAACCCATCCAGGAAAGCGTACGTGTAAAGTTACCAAGTACGATCACCTGGGGAAAGCTGACTTCGATGACGGCGGAAGAGATTAACGCGGCCGATGTATTTCCACGTGGATTCTTACCGCTACCCCATCCAAATCACGCGGAGGGCGGTGCGCTATTTCCCAAGACCTGGCTCGAGGCGATCAAGGCGCAAGAAGGTCGTGATCTCACTCGATTTGACCTTGATCTAGATGTGCCGGCGCACTTCCAGCCGGAGTTTCCACCGCCGGTATTCTTAACGACCCGACCGGATCTCGGGGACGTTTCTCAGGGCCAACTCATCACACTTTCGAATTACTACAGGTTGTTTAACGGTGTGCTGAATCCAAAACAGCTGGAAGGCCTGAGGCTATTGGTAACTCCTTTTCCGCAGCAGCAGTTCAACGTAACTGAGGATAGGCGCTCTGAAAAGCCTTCAGCGGGGGTGGCTTGCTTCGACTGTCATGCTAACGGCCACACCAATGCCGCAACACACCTGGTGGGCGACATTCGGCCGCAGGAGTTCCGCCACCGCATCGACACGCCATCTCTCCGCGGCATGTATGTGCAGCGGCTTTTCGGTTCTCAACGAGCCCTTAAGAGCGTCGAAGATTTCACGGAATTTGAGCAGCGCGCCGCATATTTCGATGGTGATCCCGTGATCGCCCAGAAAAAAGGTGTGAACATACTGGAGCGGGGAAGCCAGGTACATTTCATGGCGGAGGTTCAGGAACTATTGGACTTTCCTCCAGCACCAAAACTGAATGTATTCGGAAAACTGGATCCCAGTAAGGCGTCCGAATCAGAGCTGCGTGGGCAAGAACTTTTCTATGGCAAGGCGCAATGCGCAGTTTGCCACATTCCGCCATATTATACGGACAATCTCATGCACAACTTGCAGGTGGAGCGCTTCTACAAACCTAGAATGATAAATGGAATGATGGCTTCAGCCGACGGGCCTATCAAGACTTTCCCTTTGCGCGGCATCAAGGAATCTCCGCCTTACCTGCATGATGGTCGATTGCTGACATTGGAGGATACGGTAGAATTTTTCAACCTTATTCTTGAACTGAGGCTCAACGAAGAGGAAAAGAAAGATTTAGTGGTTTTCCTCAGAGCGCTTTGAAGCTACGGCCAGAATCGGCATGGAAAGTAAATGTCAAGCAGCGCAATCATTCGACGCTCGGTTACCGATCTCCCGCGGTGTTCGATCGACTGCACCTAAAAGCTGCCTGATTTTGTGTCCGGAAAACGCTTGCCAGATCATTCGGAATGTCTTGAATCGCATAACCGCTGATCGTTTGGCCCTCGTCGTTCAGGTAATCGTAAAAAGCCTGGGCGACAACGGACAGTTTCTTCTCTGTTGGGTAGACGAGGCACCAATGGCGCTGGATTGGAAAGCCCTCCGCGTCGAGGACGACGATGTGCTCCACCGCGCTTTCCAGCACGACGGCATTCCGGGACAATACGGCGATTCCCAGTTTGCCCATCACCGCCTGCTTGATCGCCTCGTTGCTGCCCAGCTCCATGCGTATCCGCACAGTAACGCCGCGCTCGCGAAAAAACTGCTCTGTGGCCATGCGCGTCCCCGAACCGACCTCGCGCATGAGGAAAGGCTCCTCGGCGATGCGTTGCAAGGGGATACGGGTTTCCCTGGCTAAGGGGTGTTCCGGGGACGCCAGCAGCACCAGCCGATTTTCCAGGAAAGGCCGGGCCTGGACCGGCAAATGCTCGGGCGGCTGGCCGAAAATGTAGAGATCGTCACGGTTGGCCGCCAGACGTTCCAGCACCCGCTGCCGGTTGGAAACCGTCAGGGACACTTCGATACCCGGATAACACTCGCAGAAAGGTCCCAGCAGGCGAGGCACGAAATACTTGGCGGTGGTGGTGACGGCCAGCCGCAGCCGGCCCTGTTTCAGGCCCTTGCGGTCCGCGACGCTCATCTCGAAGCGCGCCAGCGCGTCCAGCATCTCGCCGCATAGCTTGTACAATTCATGTCCCGCTTCGGTCAGATAGATCCGCTTGCCGATCTGCTCGAACAAGGGCAGGCCGACGCTTTCCTCCAACTGCTTGATCTGGATGGACACTGCCGGTTGGCTGAGGTGGACTTCTTCCGCGGCGCGGGTGAAGCTCAAATGCCTTGCCACCGACTCGAACAGTTTCAACTGTCGTAGGCTCAGGTGCATATGTATTTACTTTAGCAAATCGTGCTCATTAGAATAATAAAGTATGACTTATCAAAGTATACATTTATCATGGGATCTACCCACTGCCACCGCTACGAAAGAGGGGAGCCATCGTTCGAGTTCAAATCCGGATTGCCCTCATAGGCCCGAAAGCGGGTCACGGCGGCTGTTCTAATGGATGCCAGTGGAATAACTTGTTGATTTGGCATGGCTTCAGCTTCTAACAGACAATCTAAGGCGTATATCACGCTGGATGACACGCCGCAGAAAATCGGCCTGGAAGCGCTCTCGGACTATAAGCGCAGCGGCGGGTGGTGGCGGCGTCCTGGCCACCTAATCCATGAAAAATGGAAACGCAAATCCAGGCGCCCACTACCTGCAAGGTCACCCTGATCCACGTGAAGAAGGGCGGCTGCACCAAGCCCAACGAGGTGTCGATGGAAATCGCGCCGTGAACGGCGCTTCGCGGCGTTCCTTTGATGAATGATCGGCGATACGTTTCCCGTGGTACACTAATATCGTGTCGATACTTGTTACGCTTACAACCATGTGGACCGCCCGCCTCGGTACCCTAAGGCGCAGGATCGATGGAAAAACAGCCGCCATCGTGCTGGCGTCTCTAGCCTTGATCCTCTTCGGCGACACGTTGTTGCCGCTTATCGGGCACGGCTTGCACGTGATGATCGAGGTCATCGAGCTGACACTTGAGCATTTCCTCGAGTGGGCCTTCGACTTGTCGCCGCGACAGGCGCAAGTCGCGATCGCCTGGAGCGGGCTGGCTTTGGCCCTCTACCTGACGGTGATCCTGTTGCGCAAGGCGTATCGCGCCGCGCGGCGCGCCTTTTTCGCCGCTCAAGCGCGCTGGCGCGCACTGACCGCGTCCGCCGAAGCCGCCGTCTGGTTCCGGACGGCGCTCGTGACCGGCGTCTTGAGCGTGGCCCTTTATCTCTTTTCCTGAATCGCTCGCATGAGTGTCGCCACCGAATTTCCGAAAAGCCCGCGGCGCGCGCAGACCGTGCGGACGCTGCTCGATTTCCTGCTGGATTTATTCGAGCTGGGGACGGAGCCCACCAAGGCGCTGACCCGCCTCAAGCGCGTGGATGCCGTCGATAGTCTGGATGGACTGGCGGCCATCGGCGATGCCTTCGGCTTGCGCATGGAGCGCGTGCGTTTGATTCCAAACTGTGCGGCGGAGGCGTCGGGGCCGCAAACGCCCTTGGTCGCGCGCCTCTCCGACGATCATGGCTGGCTGGTGCTGCATGGGTTTAGCGGCGGGCGGGTGCGGGCGGCTTTGACGCGCGGCGAACTGATCGAACAGCGTTTGCTCAAGCCAAAAGCTCTGGCGGAGCTGCTGCAACTGCCCGAGGGAGAAGCCGGCGATTTCCTGCTGGTGCAAGCCAAGGCGCCGCTCGCCGGTGCGGTCAGCCACGATCATCACGCACATCTGCCGCCGTTCCGCCGGCTCGTCGAGTTGATGCGCGCCGAGCATCGCGATCTTTGGCTGATACTGGGGCTGGCCATCGGCGCGGGCCTGCTCGCCCTGGCGCCGCCGGTCGCCGTGCAGGCCCTGGTGAACACAGTGGCGATGGGCGGCATGGGACAACCCCTAGTGGTGTTGGCGACCATCCTGTTCATCTTCCTGGCTTTCTCCGGTGCCGTACATGTGCTGGAGTCGTATCTGGTGGAACTCGTGCAGCGGCGCATCTTCGTGCGTCTCGCGGCGGATCTGGCGCATCGGCTGCCCAAGGTGAGCCGCGAGGTATACGAACGCCACCACGGCGCGGAACTGGTCAACCGCTTTTTCGACGTCTTGACGATACAGAAGGCCGGTTCCTCCCTGCTCCTGGACGGCCTTACCACGGTTATCCAGGCCGTGATCGGCCTGGTGCTTTTGGCCTTCTACCATCCCTTCCTGCTGGCCTTCGACATCGTGTTGCTGCTGGCGATCGGCTTCATCATGTTCGTGCTCGCGCGGGGTGCGGTTGCCACCGCCATCGGTGAATCGATCGCCAAGTACGCCTTGGTCGCCTGGCTGGAAGACATCGCCCGCAACCCATGGACCTTCAAGTCCGATGGCGGCCCGGATCTGGCCGCGGAGCGCACCGATGCGCTCGCCCACACCTATCTGTCCGCGAAATGCGGCCATTACCGCGTGTTGTTGCGGCAAGTCGTCGGCTCCGTCGCCTTGTATGCGGTCGCCAGCACCGCCCTGCTCGCCATCGGCGGTTATCTGGTTATCGAAGGACAGCTCACGCTGGGCCAGTTGGTGGCGGCGGAGTTGATCGTGTCCACGGTGCTGGCGTCGTTGATCAAGTTCGGCAAACAGCTGGAAGGCTTTTACGACCTGATGGCCGGCGTCGACAAGATCGGCCATCTGCTCGATCTGCCGCTGGAACGCGAGCGCGGCGCGGTCCCTGACTTCGCCGGTCCGGTGGCGCTGGCGGTGCACGGCCTGTCCTACGGCCACGGCGCCCGGCGGCCGGTCTTGCACAAGCTCGATTTCGCCGTTCGGGCCGGCGGGCGGGTGGCTGTATTCGGCGGCTTTGGCAGCGGCAAAAGCACGCTGGCGGATCTCTTGTACGGCCTGCGCAAGCCAGACGCGGGACATATCGAAATCGACGGCGTCGATCTCGCCGTCCTGCGCTTGGACGCCTTGCGCGCCCGCGTCGCCGTCGCCGGACCCGTGGAAATCATCGAGGACAGTCTGTTCGAAAACGTCCGTCTCGGCCGGGCGCGCATCGGGCCCGACGAAGTCGAGCGGGCGCTGGACGCGGTGGGACTGCTGGCCGAAGTCATGGCCTTGCCGGAAGCGGGCCTGGATACCGAACTCGGTCCCAACGGCGCGCCGCTGTCCGCCGCCCAGACGCGCTTGCTGCTGCTGGCGCGGGCCATTGCCGGGCGTCCTGCCTTGCTGATCGTGGACGGGTTGCTCGACGGGATGGACGAAGCGGGGCGTAGCCACGCCGCCGCGGTGCTGTTCGCCGCCGACGCGCCCTGGACCTTGCTGGTCCTGACCAGCGATGCCTCGGTCGCCGCCTTGTGCGAACGCCGGGTCGATTTGCCGGGAGGCGAAACCCGTGTTTGATCCCGGCGCCCGCCTGTCCGCGCTCAGCGCGGCCCAAACGCCCCGCCGGGTCGGCGCGCTGGCGCGGGCCTGCGCCTGGCTGCTGCTGCTGCTGCCGCTGGGTCTGCTGCTAGCCCCCTGGCAGCAGAACATCAGCGGGATCGGCCGGGTTTCGGCCTTCGCTCCCATCGAGCGCCAGCAGACCGTGGAGGCGCCGGTATCCGGCCGCATCGTCCGCTGGCTCGCCCAGGAGGGCGCCAAGGTCAAGACCGGCGAGGTGCTGGTGGAAATCGCCGACGTCGACCCGGAACTGCTCGACCGTTTGGCTCAGCAGCGCGAAGCCGCCGCCGCCAAGCTCGGCGCCAAGGAAGAAGAACTGCGCGCCTATGGCTTGCAGATCGACAACCTGATCGCCACCCGCGACCTTCAGGTCGCCACTGCCCAGTACCGTCTGGATGTCGCCCGCCAGCGCGCGCGCGCGGCCGCCGAGGCGCTGGCTTCGGCGCAAGCGACCCAGGACGCGGCGTCTTTTCAGCGCGAACGCTTGCACCGGTTGCTGGGCGACGGGTTGGTGTCGCGGCGTGATTTCGAGGTCGCCGAACGCGACCTCATCGTCGCCCAACGCGCGCTGAACGGTGCGCGCGCCGCGCTCGACGGGGCCGCGGCGGAGCAGCGGGCGGCGGAGGCCGAGATCGGCCGCATCCGAGCCGACGCCCAGGCGCGCATCGACTCCGCCACCGCCTCGGCCAACAAGAGCCAGAGCGAGCTGGCGGAAAGCCGGGCCAGCCTCATCAAAAGCGAGGTCGACCTCTCGCGCCAGCAATCCCAGGTCGTGACGGCGCCGCGCGACGGCTACGTATTGCGCCTATTGGTCAATCCGCAGGCCGACGTCGTCCGTCAGGGGGATCCCTTGCTGGTTCTGGTGCCAGATCGGGATGTCAAGGCGGTGGAGCTCTGGGTGGCGGGCAACGACGCCGTGCTGATTACCCCGGGCCGCCGCGCCCGCCTGCATTTCGAGGGTTGGCCGGCCTTGCAGTTCGCCGGCTGGCCGGAGGTGGCGGTCGGCACCTTCGGCGGCACCGTCGCCTTCGTCGACGCCACCGACGACGGCAAGGGCAAATTCCGTGTGCTCATCGTCCCGGACCCTGCCGACCGTCTCTGGCCGGCGGAGCGGTTCCTGCGTCAGGGCGTGCGCGTTCAGGGGTGGATCCTGCTGAATCGGGTCACCATGGCGTACGAGCTTTGGCGTCAGTTGAACGCCTTTCCGCCGCTGCTGACGCCGGAGACGCCAGAGCCGGAATTGGCGCGAAAAAAGGTGAAATAGCCGGCCATGAAACGCTCGCGACCCTTGCGTCCCGGCTTGGCCGGCCTGCCGCTATTGCTGATCGTCCTGAGCAGTTGCGCGCATTACTTCGATACCGCGCCCAACCCGGCGGTCACGCGGCGCGTCGAAGAGCGCCTGCAACGTGAGGAGGGCTTGCCGCTGGCCCCGCTTTCCGAAACGTCTCCCGAAAGCGTGGAGCAGGCGCTGCCCAAGTTCAAGCTCCGCCGCCCCAAGGCCGAACGCTCCCTTCCGCCGGCCAATCCCGAACGCTCTCCCCCGCCGGCTACTCCCGACCCGCCGGCGCCGAAAGCCCCTGTGGAAGGCAGCAAACCGCTCCCCATCGCCGAGGCGCGCGCACGGGCGCTGGAAAACAATCTGGATCTGAAGATCGCGCAGATCGACCCGAAGATCGCGGCCACCGCTGTCAGCGAAGAAGAGGCCAAGTTCGACGACCTGATCTTCGCCCGCACCAAATATGCCGACCGGTTTCTGCCGCCCGAAATGACCGAGATCGACACCTTCAAGGTGCTGGATCCCACATCGTCCGTGAAAGAATTTTCAGCCCTGCGCATCGATGCGGAACAGCTGAAAAAATCCCTGGAATTCGACGCGGGAATCAGCATTCCCCTGCGCACCGGCGGAAAGGTGACGCTTAGCCTCCCCTTCGACGAAAGGAGCGTCAGCAAAAAAGGTTTCGAGGCGGAACAATACCGCGCTGCCCTGCGCTTCTCCGTCAGCCAGCCGCTGCTGCGCGATGGGGGGATCGACACCAATGTCGCCGGCATCCGCATCGCCCGCTACGAACAGCAGGCGGTGGACGTCAAGACCCGCCTGCAGGCGATCCGCGTGCTGGCCGCCGTCGAGCGCGCCTATTGGGGGCTGTATGGCGCCTGGGGTGAGCTGGACGTGCGCCGTCAGCAATACGAAAACGCTGCCGATAACCTGGCGATGGTGCAAAAGCGCGTGGCCGAGGGATTGACCGCCGCGGTGGAGATCAACCGGGCCGAAATCGGTGTGGCCGAGCGGCTGGAGGCGTTGATCATGGCGGAAACCACGCTCAAGCTCCGGCAACGCCAGCTCAAGCTGCTGCTGAACGATCCAGGCCTGGACATGGATTCGCCCATCGTGCTCGTCCCGGAAACCCGGCCGACCTTGCTGAGCTTCGACTTCAACCGCGAACGGCTGACGCAGCGCGCCCTCGCAGGGCGGCTCGAATTGCTGGAACTGGAGTTGAAGCTCGCCGCCGATCTGACCAAGATCGATTACCTCAAAAATCAGACCCTGCCGATGTTCATGCTCGACTATACCTATGGGGCGCCAGGCCAGTCCCCTTCGGGCTATGGGGGCGCTTTCGGCCAGGCGTTCGGCATGGATTTCTCCGACTGGTCGGTGGGTCTGCGCATGGAAATGCCGCTCACCAACGAGTTGCGCCGCGCCCGGCTGGAGCGGGCTGTACAGGAACGCTTGCAGCGGCTCACCACGCGGCAATTGCGGGAATTGAGCGTGCGCCGGGAAATCTACGACGCATTGGATCAGATGGGCCAAAACTGGCAACGCATTATCGCCGCGCGACAAAACGTTCTGCTGGCGGGACTGAATTACGACGCCGAGCTCAAACAGTTCCGAGAGGGGCTGCGCACCATGACCGAGGTGTTGGAGACCCTCACCCGTCTTGGCGAAGCGCAGCTTCGGGAAGTCCGCGCCGTTACCGATTATCAGGTATCCCTCATCGACCTCGCCTTCGCCACCGGCACCACCCTCGGCTACAGCCGTCTGGATTTGGGCATGATGGCGAAGGCCGCCCCTTTGGATTGAATCCAAAAACCTCGGTTGACCGCTGCGTGTAGCCGACAAACCCGCATGCATACCGACTTTCCCCACTTCGGTCAGCCTCACCTTAGACAACGGCAACGCGATTGCGCCCGGTATGCTTGGCGATATAAAGCGCCCGATCGGCATGCTGCTTCATGGCGATTAAATCGAACGGCGGCTGGTCGATACAGGCGACGCCTATGCTCACGGTCAGGGGTATTGGGGTCTCGCCATAGCTGAGGTGGGCTTCCATTGCTGCGATGCGCAAGCGCTCTGCGATAGCAATTGCCTCGTTACGGGACGTCGCTGGAAGCAAGGCGCAAAACTCTTCACCCCCGTAACGGCAAAAAAGGTCCATGCGACGCAGGCAATTCGCCATGATCTCGGCGGTCCTGCGCAGGGCAACGTCGCCGGCCACATGGCCGAATCGGTCGTTGATCTGCTTGAAGTGATCGATGTCGATCATGAGCATGGAGACGGGTTCGCGCCTGATGCGTGCACGGGCGAGTTCATCACCGGCCAGATCTTCAAACGCACGGCGGTTGTGGATACGGGTAAGCGCATCAAAGGATGCCAGTTGGTGCAATTCGGCGTTGAGTTCTTCTGCGAAGATGAGCCCGAAGCATAAGGAGGCGACTCCTGTACCGACCAGTAGCACGGTGAACGTGAGCTGCTGCAGCCAGTTATCGGCCAATGGGTTCAGAATCGGGTGGTGCAGCAAGAGCGGGTTTGCGCTACGCACCGCCCAGACCAAACCGATGACGACGGTCAGGCTGCCTGCGACCCGGTAAATGGACCGGCCAGATTGCGGCGCCGAGCGCAGCAGTGCGTAGGCGATCAGGAAAGTCGCTGCCGCAGACAAGGCGCTGTTGATGACTATGCGCAGCTCGGCGCTCCCCCGGTAGAGAGCGTAGGCATTTATCGTTGCGGCAAAGATTACCAGCGCAGCGAGCGCGGATTTGCTATAGGACCGCTCCTGGATTTCCTGCACTGCGACGAAGACCAGCAAGGCCCCGCCGAGACCGGCAGTCATGGCGCTGCCCAAGGCCAGGGGCTCAGGCATGATTCCGCGGTTCGACAACACGAGCAAACCGAAATCCGTGCCTATCAGCAATACCCCAAAGCCCCAGCAACGCATGGCGTACATGAGCCGAGGCGGATATTGCGAGGCGATCAAGAAAATGACGCCGGCTTTGCCATAGCAAACCATGGCAATGAGGGTCATCAGGGTAAAGATATCGATCACGACCGGATCCGCCAGTGGTCAGGAGAAAGACCTAGTGTGCGGATTTTTTCCAAAGGCGCATAGCGCCAAGCGGATGATTTGGCCTATTCCCCCCGGCAGTTCCCGCGCCGGTTCGGTGACTCACCGCTTGGCCTCCGAAGCTGTCCAAGGGAAACGACCCTTCCGCGAAAAAGCCAGCCCCCGCCCCATCGATGAGGTGGCGCCCTTATTGCTTATTGATAGACAATCAAGCAATCCGGCCAGCACACGTCGCCATGGGTGGCGCCATTTGGCTTGGCAGCCCGCCAACGGCGTTGCGATAGAGGTTAGATTAGGAATCAATGTGAGTAGCCAACTCGTTTTTTGCAGCACCGAACTGCCGGAACGTGACCGCTTCGATCTCTGGCGGGAAACGGCCTCCGGTGGGCCGGGAGCGGTCGATGTCGCCCATGTCGATCGGCGGCCGTTTTTCGGGCGGGTCGAATGGCTCCCCTTGGGGAATATCGACGCCTACAAGGTATCGTTCAGCGCGGCGACTTTTACCCGGTCCCGCCGCTGGATCGAACGTGACGGATTCGACGGTTTCTGCTTCCACATCAATCTGGGCGGACGCAGCGAAACCTCGCGCCACAAGGAGAGAACAGTGCTGGACGGCTTCAGCGCTACCGGATATTCGTACGGCAAGCCCTTTGAGGCGTCGCTCATCCCGCCGGGTGGGAGGTATTGCGAAAGTCTGAATCTGGTCATTCCTCGAGAGGAAATGCTTAGGAAGGCACCCCATGCGGAGCGCTGCATCGGAGCGTGCTATGCCGACCAGGCGCTGCTGTCCTTGCTGACTCAGTATCTAATGCTGCAGAGCAACAGCCTACCGGCTGCCGAAGATTCCCGCATCGCCCGGCTTGCCGGCGGCCACGTCATGGATCTTCTCGCCTTGCTGCTCGGACCGACCCGCGAGGCCGGGCATGAGGCAAGGCTTTACGGGCTGCGCGCGGCCCGTTTGGCGGCATTGAAACAATACTTGCAGGATAACCATCATCAGCCTCATCTGTCGGTGACCGCCGCGGCGCAAGCCATGCGGATCTCCGAACGGTATCTGCACGATCTGATTGCCGAAACCGGTGAGAGCTTCACTGAAATGGTCAACCGCCTGCGCCTGGAACGGGCGCGTCGGTTGCTATGCGACCCGGATCATAGGCATCTTCGTATCGGCGAGATCGCTTTCGCCTCCGGATTCAACGACTTGTCCTATTTCAACCGGCTGTTCCGGCGCCGGTTCGGCGAAACGCCGGGCGCTTTCAAGGCAGGAGAACACACGGCCGGCGCTACGGTTCGTCCGTTCGATCGGCCGCCTCCGCCGGCGGCGCCTGGCGTCATGGAAACGGGGCACGACTGACCGCCGTAAGACCGTCCCCTCTTCAAACTCAAGCGCTTTCTGGAATACTTAAGGAAAACAAAAAAACGCCGACGAACGTCGGCGTTTTTTTCGCGCGGCAAAACCGGCTTTCGCTACTGGTTTATTGAGCCGGGCCGTAGATAGAACCGGCATTCACACCCGGCCCGGGATTATTGAGGCAGGTCGGATGCCCGAATCCGCTCAAGCTGGCCTGGTTGCCGATGCCGTTGTCCTTGACGATGTCCTGGATCATCGCATCGTTGTTACCGGGGGAAACGCCGCCCGGGACGTTCTTGACGGCGAAGGCCCCGCCCGCCAGCAACTCGCGCACCTTCCAGGCCACGACATGGTCGGTGCAGGAGGTGTCGCCCGAAACGCCGATCGCGCCGACCTTCTGCTTGGCGGCGTTATACAGTGCGAGCCCCCCGCCGAACACGTTGACGCCGCCGAGCCGCTTGCCCTTATAGGGATCGTTCTTGGCGCCGAATTTGGCGGGGTTGCCGCCGTAGGACAAGGCCGCGTCGATCGGATTGCTGGCCTGCAGACCGTAGAGGCTGCCGCTGGGCTGGGTCGCGGTGTAGAGGTTGGCGGTCGAGAGGGCAAGGTCGCCGGTGCTGAAAGCATTGGCCGCATTGGCTTTTTGGGCAGAAATGTTGCGGCTGCCCAGCCAGATGTCGGCTGTCGCGTCCTGCGACGCGCTCAGCGAATTGGTGACGTTGCAGACGGTGCCACTGCCGTCCACCAGGGTCAGCCACATCGGGAAACCCAAGCCGCCGTTATCCAGCGAAACGACGCTGCTGATCGTGGACTTCATGTTGTCATAGGTCAGCCCCTGCTTTTCCAGGTCGGCGCAAGTCGCTGCCCAGGTGGCACTCGAGGAAAGAAGCAGGCCGGTGACGGCTCCGCAGATTTGTTTGACGTTGAACATGGAATCTCCGTGGTTACCTTATAATTTTTGGTTGGACTGATTGCCGGTCAGGGGAAGTGTCCCCTGACCGGCGCCGGCTTCGACATCCGGCTGTCGAAGCCTAAGGATAAAACGCCGAGTTTTCTTGGACAATAGCGCAATCCGACGGAAGAAGATTCCGCACTCCTTCCGAGCCGGGGCGCCGCGCGCAGGAAAGACCGTTTTTGTGTGCGGGCAATTCCCCGCGAACCATCAAATCCCCGCTGCGTCCAGACCACAACGGTCGTTTGTCCAACAAAGCCTTGGGTTCAGCGTAGCCGATCGCTCGGCGAGGCTCCGGGGCGGCAACAGCGGCGAGGCGATACAGGAGGCGGCGTATCGCAGTCATCTGCAAAGGGTCTCCTGCCATTCATGGCCTCCGGAAGGCCCGGCGGTTTTCGCGCCGGCTTCTGCCGCGCGAAGGAACATGGTTTTCACGATTCTTTACCTACCAGCAACGGCTGCACGCCTGCCAAGAAATACTTCACAGCTTGCAGCGCCTGAAGTACCTTGAGCGTGACGGGGATAGGGGTCTTGACGAATCCTGTAGTTCGCTCATCCGGCTATCCCGGCAGTCACCGTCCACCACCACATGCTACAACGCCAATAACAACCTACGAGGAGGAAAACATGGAAATCATCACGACCAAAGCCGGCATTGAAATGCTGTTGCGTTGGGGGCATTTTCTGAGCGGCATCACCTGGATCGGGCTGCTCTATTATTTCAACTTCGTCCAGACCGAATACATGAAGGAAGCGGACGCCGGCGCCAAATCGGACGTGCTGCGCAAGCTCGCGCCAAGGGCGCTATGGTGGTTCCGCTGGGGGGCAATGGTGACCTTCCTGACCGGTGTCGCCATCATGGGGGTCCGGGGCGGCGGCATGCCGATCGACATCTACGTCGGCGCCCTGCTCGGTACCTTGATGTTCCTGAACGTGTGGCTGGTGATCTGGCCCAACCAGAAGCTCGTCATCGCCTCGGCGGAAGCCGTGGCGGCGGGCGGCGAGCCGCTGCCGGACGCGGCCGATGCGCTGGCGGCGGCGGGCGTGGCCTCCCGCAGCAACGCGATGTTCTCGGTGCCGATGCTGTTTTTCATGGGCGCTTCCGCCCATTACCCGCACGGTGGCTTCGGCGTGGTCGCGTTCCTGGCGATTTTCCTCGCGGTCATGGTGCTGGAATACAACGCCGTCTACAAGGCGCTGGTCCGCTGCCCGCAATGCAACAAGTTCAAGCTGCCGCCCGCCGGCATCCTCGGCCCGATGGCCAGCGTACCCGGGGTTATCGGTTGCGGATTCGGCCTCGCGGTGGTCCTGTTCCTCATCCTGGAAGTTCTGACTTGAGCCCATTGGCCAGGGCGCTTGACTTGACCGGCGGGCAACGGCGAGAATCGGACCCATGAAACTTTCGCTGAAACCCTTCGGCTTCGTGAGCTTTTCGCATCTTTGGCGCAAGCCGATGCGAGGGCTGGCGCATGCCTGCGGGGTTCCCTAGCGAGTCGTCTGACACGGGCGTTTTCGCAAAGAAGGCCGCAGGTTCCCACGAATCTGCGGCCTTTTTCTTTTTCGGTCCGGGAGGTGTGACATGAGTGTTTCCTTCGCTTACCTGAGCGTCATCCTGCTCTGGGCCACGACGCCGCTCGCCATCAAATGGAGCGGGGAAGGGCCGGGCTATCTGTTCGGCGTGACCAGCCGCATGGCCATCGGCACCCTGTGCGTGCTGCTGGTCATGCTCGTGCTGCGCCGCCGCCTACCCTGGCATCGGAAAGCGGTCCGCACCTACCTGTTCGCGTCGATCCAGGTTTATGGCGCGATGCTGTCGGTGTACTGGGCCTCCCAGTTCATTCCTTCGGGTTGGATCTCGGTCGTGTTCGGCCTCTCTCCCCTGCTCACGGCGTTGATGGCGGCAGCCCTGCTGGGCGAGCGCAGCCTCACCTTGTCTAAGCTATCGGGCTATCTGCTGGGACTGGCTGGACTTGCGGCGATCTTCGGTCCGGCCTTGGAGCTGGGGCCGCAGGGCGTCTATGGCATCGTCGGCGTGCTGTCGTCCGCCTTCCTGCAGTGCCTCAGCGCGGTCGGCATCAAGCGGCTGGATTGCCGTCTGCCGGCCCTGACGACGGTCGCCGGAGGATTGGTGATCGCTTTGCCAGCCTATCTCGCGACCTGGGCGGCGGTCGACGGCGAATGGCCGGAGCTGCTGCCCGCCACCAGCATCGCCGCCATCGCCTATCTCGGCGCGATCGCCACGACGCTGGGGTTCGCGCTCTATTATTATGTGCTGAACCATCTGTCGGCGACGCGGGTGGCGATGATCAGCCTGATTTCGCCGGTCCTTGCCTTGTACCTGGGCCATGTCCTGAACGATGAACCGCTCTCGTTCAGGATCGTCGCCGGCACCGCCCTGATCCTGACGGCGTTACTGCTGCACCAGTGGGCCGAGCGGCGAGTGGCGCAAGAGGCGTAACAACGGGCGATCGATGCTGAAAGTCCATCTGAACCATGAAACCGAGCCGGCGCATTGGGCGGACCTGCAAAACCGGCTCGATCCCGGCATCCGCCTGTATTCGGGCGAATGCCGTTCGCACCCCGATTTCGACATTCTGGTAACCGGAGAACCGACGGCCGGGGAACTGGAGGGCAATCCCCGTCTGCGCGCGGTGATCGTACCCTGGGTAGGCGTGCCGCTCCCGACGCTCGATCTCATGCGGGAATTTCCGCGCATCGCCCTGCACAACCTGCCCTACAACATCGGGCCGACGGCGGAAATGGCGGTGGCCTTGCTTCTGGCCGCCGCTAAGCGGATCGTGCCTTACGACCAGAGGTTCCGCCGGGGTTACTGGTCGGGTGAGCACCCGGAAGTACCCGGTTCGGTGATGCTGGACGGCGGCCTGGCTTTGATGCTGGGCTATGGCCGCATCGGCAGGCGCATCGCCGCGGCCTGCCGCGGCCTCGGCATGCGGGTCGCCGGTGTGCGGCGCAATCCAGGCACGGACGCCGAGGAACATGCCATCGCCGACCTCCCAGGGCTCCTGCCGCAGGCGGCGGCGCTTATCGTCTGCCTGCCGCATACCCACGAGACCGAAGGCTTGATCGGGCGGCGTGAACTGGAACTGCTGCCGGCGAACGCCATCCTGGTCAACGTGGCGCGTGGGGCGATCGTGGAAGAGGCGGCGCTTTATCGGACATTGAAGGCCAGGCGGATCTACGCGGCCGGCATCGACGTCTGGTACTGCTATCCTTCCGCGACAGAACGTAAGCAGGGGTTGCCGCATCCGCCCTCCGCATTCCCCTTCCACGAACTGGACAACGTCGTGATGAGCCCGCACCGGGCCGGCTGGTCGGAAGAAAAGGAGCCGGCGCGGATCGCCGAACTGGCGAACATGCTCAATGCCGCCGCCCGCGGCGAGCCGATGCCGTACCGGGTCGATTCCCGGCGCGGTTATTGATGACGGACCCCCAAGAATGAACAGATGAGCGGAGGGGGCTTCATCACCCTGAAAACGATGGCTGCGCATCAGACCGAGGTGAAAGGCTCACTGTTCTTGGCCTATGGCGCGCGGGTCGATACGCCGGAACAAGGGCTCGCCTTTCTCAGGGCCGTGGCTGTCAAGCATCCCGACGCCTCCCACCTCTGCTGGGCCTATCGGATCGGCGAGCAGTACCGCTTCAGCGACGCCGGCGAACCGGGCGGCACCGCCGGCCAGCCCATCCTCAGGGCCATCGAGGGCCAGGGACTCGATCACGTGGTGGTCGGGGTTATCCGCTATTTCGGCGGCACCAAGCTGGGAGCGGGCGGACTGGTGCGGGCCTACGGCGGGACGGCGGCGGAGGCATTGCGCACCGCCGAACGGCAGGAGGAACTGCCGCGGACCGAAATCACGGTGGAGGTGCCGTTCGAGCACATGGGCGCACTTTACCGCCTGCTGGATTCGCTCGGTGTGGACGAGCGGATGGAGACGTACACCGAACAGGGGCTGAAGGTCACGATCAGCCTGCTGGAAAGCGCCATCGCGCGGTTCCGGGCGGACCTGCGGGATGCCACGCGCGGCCAGTTTTCGCTGGTCGAACCGTAAGGCTCAGGCAAAGTCGAAGGCTTCCAGCGTCACGCAGATATCCACGCCGCATGCCGGCGTGATCGCCGCTGCCGGCAACGGTTCTCCGCAACGCCAGCGCTGGACCGCGCTGAATTTGCCGAAGCCGGTCGCCAGAAAGATCACCTCGCGGCTTCGGCTCAATCGGCCGGCGCTGAGGCTGACGCGCTCGGCGCAGGCGCCCGGCGCATCCGTCACCGCCAGAACGTCCGGACTGTCCGGATCGGTACCCCAGTCGCGGCCCGGAAACAGGCTGGCGGTATGACCGTCCGTACCCAGGCCGAGCAGAACGAGATCGAATTCTTCGACACCTGCCACCACTTCCGCATACAGCTCGGCGCCGCGTTGAGGCCCCAGCTCGGCCGGAATGGGGTGGATCTGGGCGCCGGGAATCGGACCATCGTCGAGCCAAGCGCTTCGGGCGACGGCGGAGTTCCGCGCCGGATCGTCCGCCGGCAGGCAGAATTCATCGCCCCAGTAGACATGCCATTTGCTCCACTCGGCTTCCGCCCTCGCCGCCGCCAATCTTTGGTAGATGGGCTCCGGGGTCTTGCCGCCAGCCAGAACGATATGGAAGGCCCCGCGGATCGCGATGGCCTCCCAGGCCATCCGCAGTATTCCCCGCACCACTCTGATCTCGAAGTCCTCCGCCGTGGGATAAACGTGCCAGCGCTTCTGCTGTTTCGGGTACATCGGGCTTGCCCTCATAACTGGTTGCGCCAGGTTTGTTCGAGTTTGTCGAACAGGCGGTCCGCTTCCAGTGGTCCCCACGAACCCGCCGGATAAGCGTGGATGAACTCGCGCTGGAGCGCCCAATGCCGAAGGATGGGATCGACCACCCGCCAGGCCCATTCCACCTCGTCGAATCGAAGGAACAGCGAGCGGTCGCCTTCCATGACATCCAGCAGCAGGGTTTCGTATGCATCGAGCGTCTTCTCACGACCCCGCCGGTACGATGCCTCCAGACGAATGACCCGGGTATCCATGCCGAGGCCCGGCTGCTTGGAGTGCAGCTCGATATGCATGCTCTCCGAGGGTTGCAGGGAAAGCAAGACCCAGTTGGGCTCGATGAACTCCAGGGGAGTTTCCCGGAACAATTGCTGGGGCGGATGGCAGAAGCGGATGGCGATGAGCGAGAGCTGCTGCGCCAGGCGCTTGCCTGTACGCAGGTAGAAGGGCACGCCGCGCCAGCGCCAGTTGTCGACATAAAACTTGGCGGCGACGAAGGTCTCGGCAACGGAGCGGGGCGCCACACCGGGCTCGTCCTGGTAGCCAGGCACATGGGCGCCGTCGATCGAACCGGGGCCGTATTGCGCCCGGAAAGCATGGGCGTGAATCGCCTGTTCGGCGATGGGGCGGATCGACCGCAGCACCTTGACCTTTTCGTCGCGCAGCGCATCGGCCTCCAGCGCCGGCGGCGGCTCCATCGCCACCAGCGTAAGGAGCTGAAGCATATGGTTCTGCAGCATGTCACGGAGCGCACCGGCTTTGTCGTAGTAATCGGCGCGGGTGGAAACGCCCGATCGCTCGGCTACGGAAATCTGCACGTGGTCGATGTAATTGCGGTTCCACAGCGGTTCGATGAGCGTGTTGGCGAACCGGAAAACCAACAGATTCTGAACGGTTTCCTTGCCCAGATAATGGTCGATCCGGTAGATCTGCTCTTCGTCGAAGGAGTCGTGCAGCAGCCGGTTCAGCACGCGGGCGCTGTCGATGTCCTCGCCGAAGGGCTTTTCCACCACGATCCGGTGCAGGCCGCGCGGCCGGTTGAGGCCGGCCTGATCGAGCCGCTGGATCACCGCGCCGAAGTCGGAGGGCTTGATGGACAGATAGAACACCGTATCCGCGCAGGTCTGGTCGGCGCAGAGCATGTCGCTCAGCGTTTGGTACAGCGCCGGATCGTGCAGATCGCCTGAGCGATAGCTGAAACGCTCGGCGAATCGCCGGTAGACGTGGACATTGAACTGTTCGCCCATCCGTCTCCGGATGCTGCTTTCCAGATGCCTGTGCCACTCGTCTTCGCTCCAGGGGCGGCGGCCCAAAGCGATGATGGACATCCCGCCCGGCAAACGGCCGCCGGCCTCCAGGTGATAGAGCGCAGGAAGCAGCTTGAATGCGGACAGATCGCCCGTGGCCCCGAAGATGACGAAATGGCAGGGGAGCGCCTGGGGGGGTTGAGGCAGAGTCATGGAACCTCCTTATCCTTGAACCTTGAGAGGATGGAAGACTGTTCGGGAGGACAGCGACCGCAGGGTTACCCCCACCGTTGACGGGCTTGGGGATCGTTCGTGGAAGCCGTCTTCAGCCGGCCATTGCCGGGCGCCGACGTCCCCTCCACCGATACTTGGCCCACGAATTCCCGGCTACCAACCGGTCTGCAGCAAGCCCTGCTGGGATCGATACGCGCTATGGAATCATGAAATCCCGGTGAGACTCAAGCGAAGCGGGACCGGCCGAGCTTAGTCCAATGCCTCGACCTCGACGCGCCCGAGACCGCTCAGGCGGAGCGCCTTTGCCGCGCCATGCGAGAGGTCGATCAAGCGCCCGTCGACAAAAGGCCCGCGGTCGTTCACCCAGAGAACGATGGAACGCCGGTTAGCAAGATTAGTGACCCTCACCCGTGTGGGTAAAGGGAGAGTGCGGTGGGCGGCAGTCAAGCCTTGGGGATTGAAGCGTGTTCCCATCGCGGTGCGATGGCCGGACTCTTCGCCGTACCAAGAGGCCATCCCCCGCTCCCGGTACCCCTTGGCACTGGCGAGAGGGTGATAGGTCCGGCCCTTGACACGATACGCCCGATTGTAGGCGGCGCGATGGCGGGGCGTGGAATAGGACGGCGCCTCGGACCGCACCATGGACTTGCCGTGATCGACATGGGTCGCACAACCGGAGAGTAAGATCACGGCTCCCAGACCAGAGCGCACACCCCGCAGCAACGCCTGTCCGGGCGGGTACCGGAAATTGCAGAAGCTTCCCTTGACGACCATCGCCATCGATTCGAAACCCGGGGCTGGCTGGAATAACACCGGCATTTCAGGGCCGGTTCCCTTGATCCCAAGCAAGAATCGTGACCAGACGCCTCCTTCCTAATCCTGCAAATGCTGTAGGGATTCGAGAAAAGCCAAACAGGACCCTGTCGTGCCGAAGCAACGGCACGCCGGAATCCTGATGAGCCAGGACGGAGTAATTTATTGAATTAAATGGAAGGAATTCGACAAGCCATGCCGTCGCCAAACTCTATCGATAGCATCGCCTCGTCACGGCTCGGAGGCATTGAAGAACTGGGCGGAGCGGAAATAGGATCCGCTACCGCCCACGGAACAGCCATCGACCGGCAGCGCATGCAGGCAGGCACACTTGTCCCCTACACACGCCGCGCCGATCCCGTTATCGCTTCAGCAGCGAGTTATACAGCGTACCATCATCCACGCAGCTTTCTTTCTTCTTCAAAGGCACGCAGACCTTGACGGTACCTTCGCAGATATTTTGCTGCGCATCGGTCGCACTGAATCCGATGGTATAGACGCGCCCATTTCCGTTTTTCTTCTTCCCTGCTCGCTCGGCTCGCAGCCTCAGCTTGTCGCCGGCCGCCTTATGCACGATGACCGCATCGGGACTGCTGTCCGAGCTGCTGGTGCGGCGCACCGGTTCGTCCTGCATGACCGAAAGGATCTTGACCGTCATATCGCTAGGCGCCGAAGATCCAGCTTCGCTGACCAGAGACTGGGCGCTTTCCCCGAGCTCCTTGAGAAGGATACGCCGCATCTTACGATCCGGCGGCCAGAGCCGAGCGGGATCGACTACCGCCCGATCACACACGGGATTCGGTGTTGGGGACGGCGTAGGCGAGGGGCTCGGGCTGGACGTCGGCCCGGGTGTCGGACTCGGAGATGATGTAGGTGCCGGCGTTGGAGACGATGTGGGTGTAGGGCTCGGAGACGATGTAGGTGTGGGGCTCGGAGAGGAACCAGCGCTCAAGACCTTTACGTTCATCGATGAGTCTGCAGTCAAGAAACCATCGCTCACAGTCAGCTGGAATACCAGAGTATCGTTCTCGGGGATCACCGCTGGAGCCACGAAGCTCGGTGCCGCGGTATTGGCCCCGTTCAAGGTTACCGCGGGTCCGCTGGTTTGAGCCCAGGCATAAGTCAAGGAATCGCCGTCCGGATCACTGCTGCCATTGCCGTTCAAATTCACCGTGTCTCCGGTATGCACGGTGAGATTGGCACCCGCATTCGCCACCGGGGGATGATTGGTGTTTTCCACTGTCACGTTGACGCTCGAAGGTGCTGAAGCCAAGCCCTTATCGTCGGTGACCGTGAGAGAAAATGTGCAGGTATGCACCGTCTGGCCGACCAACGGGGCCGTGAAGCTCGGCGCGGGGCTGGCATTGTTGTCCAAGGCTACCGCGTTGCACGGTTCGCCTGCCGAAACGTTGCTCCACGCAAAGGTAAGTGCGCTTCCTTCGGGGTCGTAACTGCCCGATCCGTCGAGATGTACGCTCGCCCCTTCCCTCACCGTTTGCGCCTCGCCGGCATCTGCGATTGGTGGCTGATTGGCAGCGTTGCTGGGCACCACCGTGACATCGATGAGTTCCTCATCGCTGAACAAACCGTCACTCACATTCAGTTTGAAAGTGAGCACCCGACTCTTTTGGCCAGCCTCCAGGACAGGCGTGGTAAAACTCGCGCTAGCGGTATTGGCCCCATTTAGGCTTACGGCGGGGCCGGCGACTTGCGACCAGGAGAAAATCGGGCAAGGCGCAGGGGCCCCCTGTCGTGAACAGGCGGGCGCGCTGCTGCGAGAACCGTCCAGCGTCACCTTTATATTTTCGGAAATATTGCCGACGGGTCCTTCGACGACCGCCGTCGGGAGATTCGGCGTGAGCAGCAAAGCCCGCTGGTTCGAGCCTGTCCTTATTGTGACTGCGATCTGGCCGACGTTGTTGATGGCGATGCTCTGAATTTCGGTGGCAGATGTAAAATTCGCTTCCGGCGGCATCAGGCCGTGCAGGTCGACCATCTTGCCATCGCTGTAAAGAAATCCGTGCTGTTGGCCACCGCCCGTCGTAGACACGCCGACGATCTTACCGGCATCATTGATACCAAAGGCAGCACTATAACCGCCACCCAATGTCCCGATATCCTCGATATGGTCATTCTTGTATAGAAATGCGTGCGTAACTCCATTGGAAACCTCGGAGTACCCCACCACTTGGCCGGAGTTGTTGATTCCTAGAGCGTCGCTCTTTTTACCCCCTAGAGTCCCCAGATCAATGGATTTACCTTCACGGTAAAGAAAAGCGTGGCGCTCACGACTAGCGGTCTCAGCGGTCCCTACAACCTGACCGGCATCATTTATGCCGGCGGCGAAACTAACGCCGCCCCCCAGCGTACCGAGATCGATAATATTGCCATTGCTGTACAGGAACGCGCGATTGCGGCCATTGACCTTAGACCATCCTGCAATCTGACCGCTATTATTGATTACAAAAGCGACACTTGCGTTACCACCCGGGAGTGACCCAAGGTCGCTCATTTTGTTGTCGTTGCTGTAAAAAAATGCTGAAGGCAACTGATCGTCACCCGCTTGACCGACGATCTCAGGAGTATTGTTGATACTCCAAGCTTTGCTTCCGCTCTTTCCCATGGTGCCGAGATCATTCATGGCTCCGTTGGTAAAGATAAAGGCATGAGGCGCATGCGCCTCATCTCCAGAATCGTAATAGCCAACCACTTGCCCAAAGTCATTGACATCTGTGATATCGACATTTCCGGCAAGCGACCTGATATTGGTGACGCCAAAAACAGCCGCTCCCACGCTCAAGGGAGAAGCAGCACCAAGCGCGCCGAGAATCGATATGGCTAAATATTTCAAATAGAATTTATCATTTAATACCTTCATTTCCTCACCCTTTTGCCCAAATCATGTGCACCGTCATTCGTTCTTTGAATATCTAATTCTACCCCGCCTGCCCTTGTCGATTCCAGCACCCGTCCAAGCCCGCATTCGATAGCGACTAAAGTACATCATGTTGCTCCTCAAGCAACCCGAACGTGCTCTGCGTGACTTCATTGAAACCGCGGCGGCTCGAACGAAAAGCTGTCGTCCGCCTCGACAGGCGGTCCCATTACGCGGTCCGCGCTGCGCTCGTGACAACTCCAGTTGGTTTCCCCCCCAGCCATGAAAGTTCCCTTCCCCTGATAGAATTAAGACTTTACGTCACCTGATCGCTCATCAGTGCCTGCGCTGCGAATTTCAGGCAAACACAACCAGACTCAGGGCAATCTAAGTCAATGACACAGGGAATGCTTTACGTCATCTCCGCCCCCTCCGGCGCAGGCAAGACCAGCCTGGTCAGCGCGCTCTGCGATGGCGCGCCTGACCTTGCGGTATCGGTTTCGCACACGACGCGGCCCCGGCGCCCCGGTGAAGTGCCCGGCCAGGATTACTGGTTCGTGGAAAAGGCCGAATTTGAAAAAATGATCGCGGACGAAGCATTTCTGGAGTACGCCCGCGTCTTCGACAATTATTATGGTACGGCGAAAGCGACGGTCGAGGAGATGCTGACGGCCGGGAGGGACGCGGTGCTCGAAATCGACTGGCAAGGAGCCCGCCAGGTCCGTGAGCTGATGCCGGGGTGCGCGTCCATCTTCATCCTGCCACCCTCCCGCGAGACACTAGAACAGCGCTTGCGCAGCCGCCGGCAGGACTCCGAAGCAGTCATCGCCCGCCGCATGGAGGCGGCCATTTCAGAAATGTCGCATTATGCGGAGTACGATTACCTGATCGTCAACGATGACTTCAATCTCGCCCTGAACCAGCTCCGCGCGATCGTCCAGACCCAGCGCCTCACCGTCCGGCGACAGGCGCCGCGACTGGAACGCCTGATTGCCAGCTTGTTGGGCTGATCACTCTTTGACGGGACGTTTTTCCAGCTTGCGCTGGAGCGTGCGGCGGTGCATCCCGAGTGCGCGCGCCGCGGCGGAAATATTGCCATCATGCTCGACCAGGATCTTTTGTAAATGCTCCCATTCGAGCCGCTTGACCGAAAGCGGCTTTTCCTTGATTTCGACTGAGGTATCGCCCTCGTCCTTGTGGAGGGCAGCCAGGATTTCGTCCGTATCGGCAGGCTTGGTGAGATAGTGGGTGGCCCCCAGCTTGATGGCTTCGACCGCCGTCGCTATGCTGGCAAATCCCGTCAGCACGACGATGCGGGTGTTGGAATCCAGTTCGTGCAAACGCTTTACCAGGGTCAGACCCGACTCGTGCCCGATCCGCAGATCGACGACTGCGTATTCCGGCTCGATCCGCGCGGCCAGATCGAGGCCGGTTTCTACATCGTTGGCGGCATGAACGGTGTAATTCCGCCTGGCAAGAGCCTGCCGCAGCACCTCGCAATAGGTGGGATCGTCATCCACCAATAGCAGATGGGGGCTCTCGTTTTTCTCTTCGTGGGTGCTCATGTCGATGATGGCATCAAAGGTAGAACAATGCGGGTTCGGGTGCCGCCCTGCATGCGAGCGGACATGCTGATGACACCGCCCAGGCGTTCGATGCTGGAGAAGGCCAGGAACAGTCCGACCCCCAGGCCGTGATCCTTGGTGGTCACCGGGGACTTGCCGAGCTGCTGACTGAGTTCGGGCGCCACTCCCGGCCCATGGTCGATGACGTCCAGCGTCACCCGTTCCGCGGTCCAGCGCGCCTCGACTTGTATGCCTTCCGGAGATACGTCCGCAGCGTTATTGATGATGTTAACCAGCGCATGCGTCAAGCTGCGCTCGGCGATGATCGAGGGAATCGGCCGGGTACCGTTGCGGTAGTAGCCGAGCGGCGTCGGCAGGCTTTGTTGCTTCCAGTCTTCGATGACGGCATCGAGGTAGTCCGGCAGCGGCATGACGTGGCCGCTTTCTGCCCGCCCCTCGCCTGCGGACGCCGACATCACGGCGAGAGCGTTCTTGCAGCGCTTGACCTGCTCGCGGAGTATCTGCATCTTCCCCTGAAGATCGTTGCGTTGCTCGGCTTCGAACTCTTGCTCCAGCTCGCTGATCAGGATGGCCATGGTACCCAATGGAGTACCCATCTCGTGGGCTGCGCCTGCGGCGAGCGTTCCCAGCGCGATGACGCGCTCGTTTCTCAGGCTTTGTTCGCGGACCTCGGCAAGCTTGCGCTCCCGCTCCCGCAGATTTTCCGCCATTTCAGCGACGAAATAAGCCACCAAAGCCGCGCTGAAGACGAACCCGAACCACATGCCGAAGGCATGGAGCTGCACATGGTGCTCCTCGATGACCGCATGCAGATGGGCATGCTGAGGGTCGATCATGAACGCGTGGGCCGGGAGGGGGGGCGTCAATGTTTCCGGATTGAGCGCCGGGAGCGGCTGGTAGTAACCGATCAGAATCGTGTAGCAGCCGGCGGCCAGGATGACCAGATGCCAGGTGAAGGCCCGCGACAGCACCGTCGCCGCGATGATGAGCGGGAGCAGGAAAAACCAGGCGATGGGGTTGTTGGCCCCGCCTGTAAAGTAAAGAATCAGGGCGATGGCGAAGACGTCTTCCATGAGCTGTATGAACAGATCGATCTGCGTGGTCGGTTTAATATCGGACAGTTTGAGCCACGTCCACCAGTTGAACACCGACTGGATCGTCACGATTCCCCAAAGCGGCGCTTGGCGCAAGGGGATTTCGAGACCGTAGACACTGAACAGGATCATGAAGGCCTGAGCGCCGATCATCAGATTGCGGAGAACGAACAACCATTGAAGATTCTTGCGGTTGGTGTTGTCCGAATCCGAAGGGATAGGGATGTTCATGGAATCGCTCATGCGTCTATCTTACTGTTGGGGAAGACGAGGAGGGCCGCTGCGGCAATTTGCCACAGTGGCCCGAACCGGCAGGCAACCGACATTTCGCGTGAACTATGGGGCACCTCGAAAAACCGCCGTCCTGGCGGTTTTTCGAGGTGCCCTATGGAAAAGAAACTGGCCCGAAGACAGCTTTCAGGCCACCTTCCAAAAGTGGGACTTGACAAAATGTGCGACATCCTGCCACGCGACAATTTGTCACATTCACGTCACAGGTGTGGCTTGATAAGCTAAAGCCGTCATCGAGACTACCTCCCTCGAGTTGACCCGCCGCACGGTAGTGCGAGCGACTCCTCCTCTTTCGACGCAGGGCTGATCCCCCTGCGTTTTGTTTACTTCCCTATCCCCCCTTGGCTCATCAGCTACCCCCTCTCCGGATCCCGTCGCACTGTGGCCGACGCCCTTTTGCGTCCGCCTGACGCTGCAAATCGAGCGCCTGGGGCATCCGCTTTGCCAGATCCTGCATGCGGGTGGCATGCGAAGGATGGGTGGAGAGAAATTCGACCGGTTGGCTGCCGCCTGAGCTTTCCATATTGTTCCACAGCTCGATGCTTTGGCGCGGATCGAAACCGGCGCGCGCCATGAGATCCAGCCCGAGCAGGTCCGCCTCGCTTTCCTGGGTGCGACTGTAGGGCATCAGGATGCCGTACTGCGCACCGAGTCCCAGCAGTCCCATGAGCGTCTTGCCGGACGCGGACGTGGGATCGGCCATAGCCTGCATGGCATTCAGTCCCTGCTGGACGGCAACCTGCTGGGACAGCCGCTCATTGGCATGGCGGGAAAGCACGTGGGCGACCTCATGGGCCAGCACCGTCGCAAGCTGATCCTGGTTCCGGGCGACGCGGAGCATTCCGGTATGGACGCCGATCTTGCCGCCGGGCAGGGCGAAGGCATTGGGGCTGTCCTGCCTGAACAGCGCAACCTCCCAGCTTCCGCCGACTTCGCGCGTAACCGCGTCGGCGACACAGCGCACATAATCGTTGGCCTGCCGGTCCGGCTCAACCGGCACCTCACGCTTCACGGCGGCGAACGACTGATCGCCCAGCATCGCCATCTGGCTGTCCGGCAACAGCATGAGCTGGCTGCGCCCCAAGGGAGAAGTGGCACAGGCGCTCGCGGCTATGCCCAGAAGCAGTACGGCGGCTTTCTTCATGACCTAAGGATCGAGGCGAAACCAAGGGGTGGGATCATATCGGATCGGCTTGCCGTTCTTCAATCCGAAAAGGCGGGCACTCGACCCCCGTGCCGCGCAGCCCGCAGTAGCCGTCCGGATTTCTCGCCAGATATTGCTGGTGATAGCTTTCGGCGTAATAGAATTCAGGGGCCATTCGAATTTCCGTAGTAATGGCGCCGCGGCCGGCTCGTTCAAGCGCCAGCTGGTAGACATTGCGTGAAGCCAGGGCCAACTGGAGCTGATCCGGCGTAGAGGCGAAAATCACGGAGCGGTATTGCGTCCCCAGATCATTCCCCTGGCGCATGCCTTGCGTCGGGTCGTGAGAGGTCCAGAAAACCTGCAACAGCGTGTCGAACCCGATCAGATCGGGCTCGAATACGACGAGGACGACCTCGGCATGTCCCGTCCTGCCGGTACACACCTCCTCGTAGGTGGGATTGGGGGTGAATCCTCCGGCATACCCGACCGCCGTCGAGTACACACCGGGCAGCGTCCAGAAACGTCTTTCCGCCCCCCAGAAACACCCCATCCCGAAGAGTACGAACTTCGTGCCGACGGGAAAAGGCGGCTTGATACGATGGTCATTGACGAAGTGCGTTTCGGTCACCTGCATGGGCGCGGAGCGGCCCGGCAGAGCATCGCGAGGATTGGGCAGCGCTGACTTGGCGAACTTGGACCACATGGCGGACTCCGGCGTTGAATGAATCAGTGGGGAATGAAACTCCTATAATGTCGGCCTTTCAATCGGAAAAATGCGGACATAATGAAAAATTCCGACAGCTTTCAACGCTTCATGTTCGAAGACATGGGCATCCGCGGCGAACTGGTCCGCCTCGATGCGAGCTGGCAAGCCGTGCTTCAGCGGCACACCTATCCTCCGAACGTGAGCCGTCAGCTGGGCCAGGCGCTCGCCGCCGTGACGCTGCTTTCCGGAACCATCAAGTTCAAAGGGGCATTGATCATCCAGATTCAAAGCCGGGGCCCGTTGCACACGCTGGTGGTCCAAGCCACTCATCGCCAAACCGTACGCGGCCTTGCCCACTGGCGCGATCCGGTGCCGGAAGGAGCCTTGAGCGAAGTTTTCGGCGAGGGCAGGCTGGTTCTTACCATCCAGAACGAAGGTGCGGAACCCTATCAAGGGGTCGTGGCGCTGGAAGGTCAGAGCCTCTCCTCGGCGCTGGAAAGCTATTTCTCCAATTCCGAGCAATTGGCGACCAGGCTCTGGCTGTTCGCGGACGGGCAGTATGCCGCCGGTCTGTTCCTGCAAGTCCTTCCGGCCCAGGCCCACGCCGAGGACGACTGGACGCGGCTGGTCATGCTGGCCGATACGATCACGGAGCACGAAATGCTTCACCTCCCGTTCGAAGACGTCCTTTACCGGCTTTACCACGAGGAAAAGGTGCGCTTGTTCGAAGCCGAGCCCGTGGTATTCCGCTGCACCTGCTCCCGCCAGCGGATCGAAGACATGCTGCTGGCCCTGGGTAAGGCGGAGGTCGAGGACATACTTGCGGAAAAAGGCCGCGTGGAGGTCGATTGCGACTTCTGCAACAAGCGCTACCAATTCGACCGCGTCGATATCGGCGCGCTGTTCTCGGACGAAATCAAGAGCGCACCTTCGTCCACCAGGCATTGACCTGCACCGCCTCTGGCGGCTGAGCGAAATCGCTCAAGCGGGAGGCGTATCACACAATCGTCTCCCCCGCTCCTCCCCATGAAAGCCGTCTGCGGCACGGAAGGGAGGGCGCCAGACGTTCGAATGTGCGGCATAAGGCCGCAGCGCCGGCAGACTCGGTGAAGACGCGCCGATACTGTCACGAATAGTTCGGTGCGCACCCTTGATAAACGTTCCCGGACTTGAATCAAGGACTTGAAAGATGTCTGCCGACAGCGCGAATACCAAGACGAAATCCCGACCATTCGACTTTCCACGCCGAGGCAGCTTATCGGCATCGAAGCCAACTGTGCATTGATGGTCTGATCAATGCCATTGGCATCGTTATTGCGCAGCGGTCATGCCATAGGGGGTGTCATTTTGCTCCAGACCGTGGCCGGCCATCGGGCTCTCGAAAATACCAGGAAACAACATGACAGAAGAAACCACTAAGACCTCGGGATATTTCGATCTGCAATTGAGGTTCGATAGCGCCAACCGGGTGGTGTCCATCAAGGTCAATGACGTCCCCCTCCCCCTGGCTCCGCCGGCCGAAGAGTCATGCTGCGGGGATTCTGATGGGCCTCTGGTCGCCGGCATAACCGTTCCGGGTTATCCCAACCCCACCGCCGAAACAGCGGCTGCGGGGCCTTCCCTGGGCCCGCTCATGAGGCTTGGCCTGAACGTTGTCATGGTCATCGGTGCCATTCTGGCCCTGCAGGGACTCGTCTACTGGAACTATTTCGCCGACGACCCCCTGTTTCTCGACCGCTACGGATGGTGGATGGTGTACCTCGATCTCAGCGTCGTGCCGCTGATCGCCACCCTAGGTTATCTCCGCAGCTACATGTACGCCCATGCCTCGCACATGATGGGCATGGTGATAGGCATGACCATCGGCATGCAGGTCGGCACCATGATCGGAGGCGTGGTAGGCGCGACCAACGGCTTCTTCATCGGCGCCATGGTGGGCATGTCGCTCGGTACTCTTTACGGTGTGCTGACAGCCTGGTGCTGCGGCCCGATGGCCGTCATCCACGGCCTCATGGCGGGCGTGATGGGGGGCACCATGGGCGCCATGGTGGTCGTCATGATGATTCCCGACCATGTCCTCATTTTCATGCCGGTTTTCACCACGGCCAACCTGCTGATCCTGATCTGGTTCACCTATCTCTTCTACAAGGAAGGCGTCGCGGCGGGCAAATGCCAGCTGCGCGGACCGCTGACTTTGGCGCAACTTGGCTCGTTCAGCCTGGTGACCATCGGCCTCCTGTCCGCACTCATGGTCCTGGGGCCGAAGGGGCCGATGGTGTGGAAAGGGCACAAGCGTGCCGCCATGGGAGCCAACGCCGCCGAAAACCCGCTTCAGCCCAAAGAACTCGGAAAGGAAGGTTCGTCCCCCGAAAAGCACGAAATAGAAATGGCGTGCGGAGCGATGATGATGGAAGGAGGCAGCAGTCAGAAATAACCCGTCCCTCCCGGTCCGAATACCGCTCTCTCGTAACTTCATGATGCTCAAAGAAGGATGATGCCATGGAAACGAAACCTGTCTTCAAGCTGAACTGCTGCCTTACCGCTGTGCTTGCGGCCATCGCTTCAATACCCGCCGGCGTGGAAGCCAAAAGCAATGCCGTCCAGGGCCGCGTCCATGCCCTCGAAGAGGAAAACGCCGAACTCCGGCGGCAGGTCGAAGAGCTGCAGGCGAAACTGCGCGATACCCAAGAGAACGCCGCGAAACGAAATGCGGCTGCGGCCAGTCCGTTTGCGGCGAAGGAAGTAGCCAAGACGGCGGCAGCCGCTGGAGTGAAGGACAAGGCTGCCGGCGAGATGGCTTGCGGCGCCCAAATGACGAGCGGCAATGATGGTTCGCAAGGGAGTATGAAAATGGAGCCCGGATCGCAGTTTTACTTCAACCCCGTTTTCGGCGGCCTGGACATGTTCCACACCCATCCGAAGGGGATGTGGATGGCCAACGTCAAGTGGATGCACTCGCAGGACAACGGCCTCATGGCGGGCACCTCGCCGGTGAAACCGCAGAACGTCTACACTGGCATGAGGAACGGCGTTCCGTCGAAGTACCCTTACATGATGCCCGCTACCGGCCAGACCATGGACATGTTCATGTTCATGCCCATGTACGGTGTGACGGACGACCTGACGCTCATGGCCATGATCAATTACCAGTACATGTCGATGCCCATGGTGATGAACATGGGCATGAAGATGGGCTACATGACTGAAGGCATGGCGCCGATGGACTCCGGTGGGCTGGGCGATACCCAGGTCAACGCCATCTACAGGCTGGGCCAGTGGGGACAACACGGCCTGATGGGCACGATGGGACTGAACATTCCGACCGGCAGCACGTCACAGCAGACCGCCAACATGATGGGAGACAGCAAGCCAGCGCAGATTCTTTCACCTTACGACATGCAGAACGGCCAGGGGACCGTGAATCTCATGCCGGCGCTGACCTATCAGTGGCTGTCCGAGGATGCCTTGTGGAACCTGGGCGGGCAGGCTTCAGGCGTCTACCATATCGGCACCAACAATGGCTACAGCATGGGCGACAGCGTGACGCTGTCCGCGTGGGGACAGCGCGCCTTCGGCGACGCGACCGCCTGGCTCCGGGCCAAATACATCAATACGGCCCAGATCTACGGTTCCAATCCGAATATGGACAAATACGCCTACATGGGAAACGGAGCTTGGCTGATGCCTGACTACAACCCGCAAAATTACGGCGGCGACCTCCTCAACATGCTGATTGGCGGCAGCTACCAGTATCACGGCTACAGCATAGGCGTCGAAGGCGGCATACCCGTGTACCAGGACCTGAACGGCATCCAGTTGCGCAATAGCTGGTATCTGAACGCCGGCTTCCAAGCCATGTTTTGATGCCGGAATGCATCCTTCCGCTCACGGCGAGTTTTCGGCAGCCGTCCTCAACGGCGCAAGCGACCGAAAATCGTCTATGGCCGGAAACTCGGCGATATCCGCCGCCACCCGCCTGCTGTCTGCCTTGCGTACGGCCACGAGGTGCTTAGGCCCCGTTTGCCGGGCCGAACGCAGCACGGGCAGGCTGTCGTCGACCAGCAGGGTGGCTTCGGGATCGTAGGGCTCGACCTCATGCAGGCGCCGCCAGAACAGAGGGTCTTCTTTCGGCAGGCCGATGGAATGCGAGCTGATGATGGCGTCGAAGAACACGTTGAGGGCGGTTTTCTCGAGCTTGAGTCCCAGGCCTTTGGGATGAGCGTTGGTCACCAGAACCAGCCGTAGCCCGGCGGACCGTACGGCCTCGAGAAACTCGGTGACATGGGGCAGCACTGCGATCAGTCCCGCGATTTCGGCCTTCATCGCAGGGATGTCCAGTCCCAGCGCCTGGCTCCAGTAATCCAAGCAATACCACTCCAGGCGGCCTTCCATCGCTCGGAACCGCGGCATCAGCTCGGCTTTGGCTTCCGCCAGGCTCAGGCCGTTGCGCTCGGCATAGCGCAGGGGCACGAATTCGAGCCAGAAATGGTTATCGAAATTGAGATCCAGCAACGTACCGTCCATGTCGAGAAACACGCTGCGCATGCGTTTCCAGGGAATCATCGGTTACCATGTCCCGCTTGATTTGTCGAAAGCCCAGCCCCGTGAGTAGCCAAGGAAATCAGTCCATGCCCATGATGAAGGAGCCTTCCCGCCTGCTCGAATCCGTGGTCGCGCTGGCCAAGGCGGCGGGCCGGGCCATACTCGCGATCTACGGCTCGGAGTTCAGTGTCGCGCAGAAGTCGGACAAGTCTCCGTTGACCGCGGCGGACCTGGCCTCGCACGAGTTGATTGTAGCCGGGCTGGGCCGTCTTGGCCGCAAATTTCCCGTGCTCTCGGAAGAGTCCGCGTCCGCCGCGTTCAAAGACCGGAAAAACTGGACATCGCTCTGGCTGGTCGACCCGCTGGACGGCACCAAGGAATTCGTGAAGCGAAACGGGGAATTCACGGTAAACATCGCCCTGATCCACGAACATGCCCCTGTCCTGGGCGTCGTTCATGCACCGGCTCTGGGGCTGACGTATTTCGCCGCCGAAGGTTGCGGCGCCTTTCGCCAGCACGAGGATGAAACGCCGCAGCGCATCCGGGCGCGGCCAAGGGCTCCGCAGATCCCCGTTGTCGTCGGCAGCCGGTCGCACCTGAACGCCGAAATGGAGACTTATCTGAACCGGCTGGGCGAATGCGAATTGCGGCCGATGGGCAGCTCACTCAAGCTCTGCCTGGTAGCGGAGGGAGTCGCCGATCTGTATCCGCGGATCGGCCTGACTTCCGAGTGGGACACAGCGGCGGCACATTGCGTCGTGACCGAAGCCGGCGGCGCCGTGACCGACCTCAGGGGCGCCCCACTCGTGTATAACGCGCGGGACGGCATCTTGAATCCTTACTTCCTGGTCTATGGCGACAAGAGCCGTCCCTGGCTCGAATACGCGCAAGGGATCGAAGGCTAGGCCGCATTGGCCCGGCGCTCGGGGCCGTAATCGTAGCGAACCTCGTCCCAAACACTGCGAATCCAGGCATGGTCGATGTGACGATCGCCGCCTTTCAGCCAGCCGACGATATGGGAGGCCACGTTCGGGTAAGTGACCCGGACGGCATGGCCGTTCTTGAGCCAATACGTCACCGACGCCCGGTCCAGCTCCGGCATCACCGCGCCGAGCTGCGTCTGCTCCAGCCCCAAAGCATTGGACAACTGCTCCATTTGCGCTCTCAGAGGCTTTACCAGCAGCTTCTTGCCCATCTGCAAAGCCTCGCTCGCCAGTTCGAATCCGGCGTTGCAGATCACGGAACTGCAATCGCGCAGATCCTGCTGGAAGCCGGCGCGCGACAGTTGCTTGATATGAATGTGCTCCGGCCGGTCCCGGCTGACCGCCGAACTGTAGACGTGGAATTCGTATTCGCGCAGGGGCTCCAGCAGCGCGACGATCTCGCGGATATCCTCGAAAGGAAGATAGACCAGAACCTTGTGCTCAAGCACCGCTTCCGGTTCCGGCGGTGTTTCGATGATCGGCGGCAGGATCGGCTGGTCGAAATGGTGCCAATGCAGACCCAGTCCGACGCTGGCTGGGGCGAAATACTTGAGTATGGTGCGCGCCAAAACGTCATCCCCGGTCGTGGGGATAGGGTAACCGAACGCGTACTGATGGCCGATGCCGATGATTTCCCGCTTCTGCATTCTGGCCGCCCAGGCCGTAACCGGCTCGAAATCGGTGATGATCAGGTCGTAATGGGAGAGATCCAGCTCCCTGACGTCGCGGACGAAGCGGACGACGTTATTGTGAGCCGAGGTCTTCAGATAGGACACCCGCCCGGCCCTGGTCGAAAACGTCAGTCCATTGCGCCACAGGTAATCGCCGAAAACCTCCATTTCGAACAGATGATCCCAGGGACGGCCGGTAAACAGGTAGGTCACCTCGAACCCGGCCGCCTTGAGTGCGGGCGCCATGACCCGCGCCCGCGTGATGTGTCCGTTGCCCGTGGCCTGGACGCCGTAAAAGATTCTCACGTCAGAAAGACTCCCAAACTGAGGAAAGCGACGGTCGTTCCCATCGCCATCCCCACCAGCACGTCGGTGGGGAAGTGGACACCCAGGAAAATACGCGACAGTCCCACTGCGCCGGCCCAGCCGTATAATGCCGGCAACCAGGCGGGATGCGCGTTGGCGATGACAGTCGCCATCAGGAAGGCGCCGGAGGTATGGCCGGAAGGAAAGCTGAAGCGGTCGGACGGGATGATAAAGCTGCGGTAATCCCGGATGGCGGCGGCGGGCCGGTCGCGGCGCAAACCGTTCTTGACGATGAAATAAAGTGGCCGCTCGATCGCGAATGCCAGCAGGGCGGATTTCAGCAATGCCAGATTCAGGTCGTTGCCGCTGGCGAACCAGTACAGGCCGAGCAAGGCATAGAGATAGCCGTCGCCGGTGCGCGAAATCCAACGGCTGCACCGAGCGCAGAGTTCAAGGTGCTTGCGGTTCATGAACCAGATGAACATGAATACGTCGCAACGGTGAATCGCGTGGATCAGTTTCATGGCAACGCTCCGGGGATACGAACGCTACGCCCATAATAGAGGACGAGCATGACAGAAGGCAGTCGCTACGGTGACGATTCGATGAAAGCGCCGGCCGGTCCGGTGCCGGGGAAAGTGGCCCTGATCACGGGGGCAGCCCGAAGAGTGGGTGCGACTATCGCCGGGCACCTGCACGATCAGGGTTACCGTGTCATCGTGCATTACCATCGCTCGGAGGCGGATGCCCTGAGGCTTTGCGAAAGCCTCAATCGTCGCCGAAACGACTCTGCCACGGCCATCGGAGCCGATCTGCTGGAACTTAAAGCCCTGGGCCCGCTGGTCGAAACGGCGGCCAGACGCTGGGGCCGGCTCGATGTGCTGGTCAACAATGCCTCGGTATTCTATCCGACGCCGATGGGATCTGTGACCGGACAACAGTGGGACGAACTGCTAGGCAGCAATCTCCGCGCGCCGTTTTTCCTGATCCAGCATGCCATGCCCTGGCTGGCGGCCGGCCGCGGCTGCGTGGTGAACCTGGCGGACATCCACGCCGACAGGCCGCTCAAAAACCATCCGGCGTACAGCATCGCCAAAGCGGGGCTGGTGGCATTGACGAAGTCGCTTGCCAAGGAGCTGGCGCCAGCCATACGCGTGAACGCTGTCGCCCCGGGCGCGATTCTGTGGCCCGAACAGGGAACCGATGCTTCGACGCAGGTCGAAATCCTGAACCGGATACCGCTGGGAAGGCCTGGCGATCCGCTGGACATCGCAAAGGCGGTCACCTACTTCTTGGACCAGGCCCCCTATGTCACGGGGCAGGTGCTCGCGGTGGACGGCGGACGCAGCCTGTTCGGTTAACGTGAAACAACGCGAAGCGTTTCCTTGCCCCCTACCCAGGAACCTGCGGCCAAAGGCCGCTCCTTGTTCCCTTCTCCCTCTGGGACAAAAACGCCGGGAGCGGTTTTGGTCGAGCGAAGCTCGCCCGAAGGGTTTCGGGCAGGACTGCCCGAAAACAAAAGGTGGCGCGAAGCGCCGGATGAGGGAGAGAGATCGCTCGATTCCAGGGCACAATCCACGGGTCATGGGACCGAGCGATCTCTCCCGCAAGCGGGAGATGGCGGGGTGAGGGACAGCCCGGCAGGACAGCCGGGTTGCACGGCCAGGCCGCCGGAGGCGGCGGGCAGGAGACCCGCCGTGATTCCGTGCAGGCCGCAAGCGGCTCTCAGGCGGCATGTACGGTTGGCCCGGATATTTCGTCTGATTCGGGTGGGCAAGGATATCCAGGAGTCCACCGGCCTCGATTGCAACGACAATACTTTCGAACGAAATGCCGCGCGCCGTTTTGAGCACTTCGTTCTTTCCCGGATTCCAGCCTGGCCCTGGATCGACTCATCTCCGAAGGCCGTGCCGGCAGCTACGACCCGTCACCGCGACGTGGCCTGGGCCAGGAACAAGGCCGAACGCAGCCGGCGCATCCAGCGGCTTTCCGAGGTCATGCTGGTCCGCCACCTCGACCCGCAGATCGGCCGGTGCCACACGAGTGGGAGGCGGAAAAACGCCTGTACGCCGAATTCTTCAGCGCCCGCCCCACGGCTGAGGCTTCCCGCATGTTTGCCCATGTGAAAGGCGAAAACGGTGGCTGTTATCCACTTAGCAGGTGGTGTCTGAGCGATGTGTCCGTCGGTTACGGTTCCCCCGCCAAGCCTTATTTATCGCGGGAAAGCCCCCGGCTTAGCCGGGGGAGTCGCAAAGTTTGACAAACCCTGGAGTGGGGCTTTGTCGAAATTGGGTTGGTCGTCATTCCGGCATGGATTGCCGGACCAATCCGCCGGGAGCGGATTGGCACCGGCCCGCAGGGTGTCCGGCAGGACAGCCCGGCATGACCAATCCGCCGGGAGCGGATTGGCACTGGCCCGAAGGGTGCCGGGCAGGACAGCCCGGCATGACCA
>JBFMDC010000053.1:0-22943 GCA_040753975.1 Pseudomonadota bacterium | reverse complement strand
AAAAGAAGAAAGACGATCCAGGCTCTCCCACAAGCTCAATTTCTCGGCTTCGAGGGTCAACGATCTATCTTCCTCCAAACCTCTCTATCTCATACCTCCGTGGCTCAGGGAAGAACATACAAGGGGGCAAGGTTGCTGCGACTTTCACGTTAAACGCGCTCGGCATGACCGGCGTTCAGTTCGACGAACTTCCTATACAAAGTATCGTGGTCTTCCCGGTAATCGGGATCGAGGTGAATGCACTCCACCGGGCACACTTCGACGCACTGGGGCCGCTCGAAGTGGCCCACGCATTCGGTGCAGCGGACGGGGTCGATCACATAGATGTCTTCCCCTTGCGAGATCGCCCCGTTGGGGCACTCCGGCTCGCAAACATCGCAGTTGATGCATTCGTCGGTGATGATCAGCGCCATTTCGCTTCCAAAGTCGGTGACAAAGTCGCTCAGCCTTTCCGGTAGAGCGTACGGATTTCCGGCTTGCCGCATTCCGCGGCGTGCCGGTTGAGGTGTTCCGTGACCTGTATCAGGTGGGCGTTCAGGGCGATGATGTCTTCCAGCAGCATGCGCGCGATCTTGTGATCGAACAGCGTCAGGACATCATGATTCCGCTCCATGCTATGGCTGAGCATCCGGCACAGATCGCCGGACAGGCGATGGCGCTTGGACGAGAGCTCGTTGAACGTCTCCAGGCTCGCGTAATAGCGGCCAAGCGCTTCATAATCCGGTTCCATCAACATGCCCTCCACGCTTCGGGTGAGGTGATTTTATGGCCGAAAGGCACCGCGGATGTCAACGTACGCCGCACTTGCCGAGGCGGGGAACCCGGTGCATAGTGCGGTTTTAGGGCGGTGTGTGTCGCCACGATACGACATGAGACGGTCACATCCGGATGAATAACGCCTTTCCGGAGCTTCGCCCGACAAGCAACCCGTTACCGCAATCAGGAACCCTTCCTCAAGGAGTAAGGAATACCATGCGCACGATCGCAAGCAAAACCGGCATCGGCAGGCTGGAACTCATCGCCTTGTTCATCTTGCTCGCAATCGCCTGGGCAGGCCCCGGCAACTCGGCGCCGCATCCTCTGCCCTGCTCGGATGAAATCGCCAGATACTGCAAGAACCTCGGCATCGGCGGCGGACGCATACGAAACTGTCTCAAGGAGCATCAGGCGCGGCTCTCGCCGGCATGCCGCTCCGGCTTGGAGTCCTCGCTCGCCAGGCACCGGGAGATACAAGCCGCCTGCGGGGCCGATGTCGAGCGCCTGTGCAGGGATGTCCGGCCGGGCAAGGGCCGGGTGGCCGGCTGCCTGAGGGAACATCACCGCCAGGTTTCCCCCGCCTGCAAGGACACGCTGGCTGCCGCCCGCAAGGCCGGGAGCCGGACCCAACCCACCCCCTGAACCCAAGGAATCCACGCATGAACAGGGAGATTTCGACACGATCGACCCGCGCCGGCATCGCGGGTTTTCTGCTTCGCCTGGGCATGGCATCCCTGCTCGCGCTGGGCGCCGCCTCCAACGTCCAGGCCTGGGAAGAATGGCAAGACGAAGCGGACAACCCCATCCAGGCGCAATGCTACCGGGTGGAACGCTGGGGCGACGGCTACAACCTCGAGCGGGTCGGGAGCGTCACCGTGCACAGCAATCAGCAGGCTGCGCTCATCTGCAACAACGTGGAATATGCCTGCAGGGGACGCTGTATCGCCTGCGCTCACGATTACGACTACTACGAGGACGTCTGCGTAGACATGGCCGGACAGCAATTCGTCAAGCCGTGACCCCTTCCCGCAGCGGGCGAAGGACTGCCGTGCCAGCCTCCGGACGATCGAAAAGAGGCGGAGCGAAGTTTACCCCGCCGACCGTCAGACGCGGTTCTTTTGCCCTTTGGGTTGGGGGCTGGCCTCTGCTGGCCGACTGCTTCGCCCGCCCGCGGTTCGTGGCCGTATTCGCCATCGTCATCTTCCTGCTGCTCGCGGCATTCGGCGAATATGTCGTCCGGATCGAGGCGGAGCGGCTGCGGGTCATTTCTCAAAGCCAGGTGCTCGCCGAGGCTTCGGCGATACGGGCGCGGCTGGAAGGGGAGCTGTACTCCACGCTCTACCTCGCCAACGGCCTGAGCGGCTACGTCTCGGCCCACAAGGCTCTCGATCCGGTGTCGGTCAAGATCATCCTGAGCACCGTGTTCGGCTACGGCCGGCATTTGCGCAACATCGTGCTGGCGCCGGGAAACGAGGTCCGTTTCACTTATCCGCTCAAGGGCAATGAAAAGGTGATCGGCTTCCGCTACCAGGACAACCCCGCGCAATGGGCAGCGGTCAAGCGGGCCATGGAAACCCGCAGCACGGTGCTCAGCGGCCCCGTGGACCTGGTCCAGGGCGGCCGCGGCCTCATCAGCCGAACCCCGGTTTATCTGCAGAATGGCGATTACTGGGGGATGGTCGGACTGGTAATCAATTCCGACTCGCTGTTTGCCACCATCAACAAGGACCGTCGTCCGGCCAAGATCGCCTGGGCCTTGCGCAGCAAGGACGAGGTCGGTGAGACGGGCCGGATCATCTTCGGCAATTCCTGGCTGTTCGACCACGACCATGTGGATTTGTCGATCGCCGTCCCCGGCGGCTCCTGGGAACTCGCCGCGACTCCGGCCGAAGGCTGGCAGACCAAGGGGAAACGCCTGGTCATCCTGCGCATCGCCACTTCGCTGCTGTCGGGCCTGATCGCCGCCCTGGTGTTCCAGGTGCTTTTCGAGCGCATCCGTATCCAGCACCTGGCATTGCACGATTCCCTCACCGACCTGCCTAACCGGCGCCTCCTCGACGACCGGCTCGAACGGGCCATCGCCCAAGCCAGGCGCGGCCGCGACGGCTTCTCCCTGCTCTATATCGATCTCGACAATTTCAAGCCCATCAACGACCGTTTCGGTCACCGGGCCGGCGACCACGTGCTGGTGGAAATCGCCAGGCGGCTGAGCGGGGCGCTGCGCAGCAACGATACCGTCGCCCGCGTCGGCGGCGACGAATTCATGCTGATTCTCCCCGGCGCCCGCGGCCGTCAAGACGCGCTGACCGTCGCGGAAAAGCTGGCCGGCCTCATCTGCCAATCGATCGGCTATAAAGGCCAACACCTCAACGTCAGCGCCTCGATCGGCCTTGCTACCTATCCCGAAAACGGCGTGACTGCGGAAGCACTGATCAGCCATGCCGACAACTCCATGTACAAATTCAAGCAAAACCGGAAATCGCCGGCCGACGCGAACGGCATTCCGCCATCCGGCACGGCCTAGTCCCAAGCTTCCTGAGATCCGCCCATGATAACTGCCTAACACCCATTATCTTTTACAAGGCTGAAATCACCCGGTCATTTTTCGGGACGAAAATCCGTAGCGATACTTCCTCCCGGAACACCGTCCTCTATGGCAAGATTCAAAACGCCCAGGTTCCGCTGGCTCATGCTATCCGGCGGACATAAATCTCCGAAAACGGTCCTATCGACGCTCCCGCGTTGGCTGGCCGCCGGCATCGGGCTGGGAACCTTCATGCTCGGCGCCCCAGGCCATGCGGATACGGGCGGCGCCCACTATGAGAGTCTCGGAGATTTCCTGCAACAAACCAAGTTCCACGGCAACCTTCGCAGCTACCAATTTACCCGCGCATACACGAGCGAAGCAACGAACCAATACGCGTACTCCTTGGGTGGCTATGGCGGTCTGCTGACCGCGCCGCTTTATCATTTTCAGGCCGGCCTGACCCTGGGAGCCGCCAACAGCCTCGGCCTCAACCCGGCCAATCCTGCCCAGGTCGACACAACCCTCCCGGGGGGCACCGTCTGGGTACTGACCGAAGCCTTCCTGCAATACAAACACAAATACTTTACCCTGCGCGGCCCGGACCAGATTCTGGACCCACCTTGGATAAACCCGTCCGATTCACGCATGAAACCGTCCGCATACCGTGCGTTCTATGGTGAACTCACTCCGTTCGCCGACTATGCCCCGTTGCGGGATTTGAGTTTTGTCGGCCTGCGTGTGTTTGAATTCAACGGACGTGCGGAAGGATCGTTCACTCCGACCAATCTTTATTTTCCAGGGCACGCCGGAGGCTCGGGGATCCCGGCGTTATACGGCAAGAGCACGCCGGGCACTTTGGCATTCGGGCTCAAATACGGCAGCCCAGGGAAGCCGCTGACGGCCCAGCTCTGGTATAACAAATTTATTGACTTTTCCCAGCTCTTATGGCTTGACGGCAACCTTGTTTACAAAAGCGGCACCGGTTTCGATCCAATCTTCGGTTTTCAGTTTGGGAGCCAGTGGAGCGATGGGGAGAACCTGCTGGCGCAGGTGGGAAAAGGCGCAGCCGGAAATATTCAGGTCTACGGCGTCCTGGCAGGCGTCGATACCCCCTATGTGCGCCTGACCGCGGCTTACAATGGCATCACCAAACAAAACGGGGCCTTCGGCAATGGCGCCCTGCTTTCGCCCTACACTACCGGCTATGCGACCGACTATCTGTACACCACGCAGATGATAGGCGGCATGATCGAAATGCAATCCCCAGGGAGTGCGTTCAAGGTGGCTGCGACCTCATATTTCATGGATAAGCAGATCAAGGCCATGGTGTCTTATGGCGGCTATTACATCACGCCGACCAGCACCTTCACCTCCAATCCCTATGAAACCGACGTCGACGTAACCTATAGCTTTTCAAAATCATCCGGCCTGGACGGACTGTCCATCCGAAACCGGTTCGGCTGGCAGAATGGAAACATCCAGAGGCAGGATTTCTTTTATAACCGCCTCCAGATCCAATACCAGTTCTAACAGAGATGGCCGCAATGTCGCCTAAAAAAAACTACCCTCTGATAACCTGCCTCCTGAGCGCCGGCTTGGGACTCACCGGATGCGCGGAAGCCCCCCCAAAACCCGCCGCCGGCGCATACCCTGCGGCCCTGCCCGCCGCAGCGGCTAAGGAGGATGCCGCCGGAACCCTTCCTGCTTCCACTGGAAGGTCTGCCCCGAAACCGCCCCTCATCCGGGCGAGGGCCTTCGAGGGAACGGTCAAGGCCATTCATCCTGCCAACCGCCAAGTGGTATTCCTGCTCGCCGACGGAAAGCGGGTCACCGTAAAGGTCGCCCCTCGGGCCGGCAGCCTCGCCGACCTGCGTGTCGGCGATCTAGCCACATTCGAATTGGCCGAGACGGTGGAAATCGTGAGAAACGACGATCATCATCCGGAAACCGGAGAGATCGTCATGCACCCCCTTCCCGGCAGCATGCAAGAACGCGAGTATTTCAATCCCTACTACCACAGGGATGGCCTATCCGCCGCCGAGCATCACGAGCTTTACTGGAGCGAAATCATCGAGATTCCGGCCTGGGTGGTTTCCACCGATCTCCAATCGCGCGCAATAACCCTCAAGAGCCGTGAAGGCAGGGTATTCAGCGTACGTGTGGCCGAGGAAGCCGGAAGGCTTGACGAATATAAACCTGGAGAAGCCGTTGTCGCCCGTTTCAAGGAAATCGACGACATCACCGTGATCACTCCAAGCGAATCTCATCCCCGCCCGTCTCACCCCAATTGATCCAAGCAGTACAGGAACTCAAGCATGCCCGTCATGACACCGCTCCACCTATTCTTCTTGGTCCTGCTCGCGTTATCTGCCTGCGCGAAGGATACCTTTATGACGACGGTACCCCCTGAAGAGCTGAAAAAAGTCGGCGAAGAAAAGCCTCAGCATTATGCCACGAGCGTCGATGGAATCGACATCTGGACGACCGGCATACCAGACAGAAAATATAAGGTACTGGGTATGATCCATGACGTCAGGCGAAACAATCCCTTGGCAACCCAAAGCTATCTCGGCGATATCGCCCGTATCACGAAAAACGCCGGCGGAGATGCCGCGGTCATAATCCTCGCCCACAGCAAAGTGACCTACAAGATGGGGATGGGATGCGGTGTGTCGGTCGAGGCCACTGAAAAATGCGAACACGCCGAAGGGGCATCGCTCAGCAGCGCGGCACCGGGGGAAGAAGCCACCATTTACAGCCAAAATATCGAATCGACCTCGGTACCGCTCGAATACAAGGATTCGCGAATCCTGGTGATCAAGTATCTGGACACCAAGTAGGCATCGGCAAAGCCTCCGGTTACGGAAGGGAACCTCTAATAATTAGGGGTTCCCGCGCGGGACAGGGATGTCCCGCCATTTTCAAGCGCCCAAGCGCTTGTTGTGTGAGCCTAGCCCAAACCGCGTTTGGGCTAGGCGGATCTAAAAATCGCCAGGAAGGCGATTTTTAGAGGTCCCCGGAAGACATCACGAGCCGTCCAGTTTTCCCCAGATGCCGGACGGCAGACCGCCCACCGCCGGGCGCGAACGGCCGAATTTCAGCCGGTACGACTTGCGCCCGGCGACGCCTTCCGCCACAAGGAAACCCCGCTGCTCCAGCGCATCCAACCGGCTTCCCGCCTCCGCCTCCGGAATTTCGAACCGCTCGGCGGCTTCGCGGACGGAACCGCTGCCGCGGCGCATCAGCCATTGGAGAATACGGCGCTCGGCGGGCGACAGCGTGAGCAGGTCGCTGGCCCTGAAACCGGCGGAGGAAGGACTCTCCGGCGCCATTTCGGATACCTCTTTTGCGAAAGCGGCTGCGCCTATCAGGCAGCGTCGATCCGCTGCGCTGCCGCTTCCAGTACGGAAGTCACGGGGTGTTCGGGATTCGCCAAGGCGAAGATACCGCCGCTGCCTAGAATGGCGACGTCGCCCGACAAGGGCAGCACACCGAGCACCGGCACATGGTAAGTCGACTCGACCCTCTGCTTCAATGCGGCGAAATCCTGCGGGTTGATCGCCTTGTTGACCAGCATGAACATCTGCTCCACCTCGAGCTGGCGGGCCAATTCGACCGTGATCGCCGTCCCCTGGTAGTCCTGCTGGTCGGGGCGCAGAATCAGCAGCAGGATGTCGGAAATGGCGATCGACAGCAGGGTTTCCTCGTTGACGCCGGGATGGGTGTCGATCAGCAGATGGGTGAGTTCCAGCCGCTCCATCAGCTCCTGGAATCCGCTGTTGAGCAGGCCGACATCGTAGCCGTCACGCAGAATCCGGGTGATCTCCCCGGTGCGCATGCTGCCCGGTATCAGGTAAAGGGATCCGGCATCCTTCAACCGATGCCCTTCCAGCACGCCGCTGACGTCATAAGCGGCCTCTTCGATCCGGCATTTCCCCCACAGGTAGTCGTTCAGGGCGTAGCGAAACCGCTCGGGCGATAGGTTGAACAGCACATGGATGCCCGGTGACTGGATGTCCGTGTCGACGACGCCGACCCGTTTGCCCCGGCGGGCAAGGAGGGCGGCGAGGTTCGCCGTCACGTTGGATTTGCCGGTGCCGCCGCGAAAGGAATGAACGGAAATGATTTTTCCCACGACTGATGTCCTCGAAAGTACCGACCGTCCGCGCCGGCCCGATGCCGCCGCCGTCAACGGTCAAGGTTCATGTTCCACGAAAGCTCGCGGCGGACGTTCCGCGGCGCGCTTTCGTTCGTTCCGGATACGCATGGCCTTGCTTTTCAGATCGGCGAAAAACTCGCTGTCGGTGATCTGCCTGATCTTGGCCTGCGTGTCGGTCTCGTCGATATTGACCCGAAGCTGCTCCAGCTGAGCCTCGAGCAGGCCGTGACGGGCCCGCACTTCCTGGACCATGCGCAGGAAAATGCGGGCCAGTTCGCCGAATTCGTTACGCCGGAGGGCGTCGCGCTCGAGCTGGCGGATATCGAGGTGCTGCGCGTCGAGCTCGTCTTTTTCCAATGCCGCCGCCACTTTTCCCAAGGTGAGAATCGGACGGATCATCCAGGCCCCGGTCCACAAACCCACCGCAATGGCCAGCACCAGCAAGCCCAGCGACAGCCAAGCGGCCGAGTGGATTCCGGTGATGAGATTTTCGATCAAATCCCATTCCGCGATCACCACCGCCAGTCTCCAGTCCAGGCCGGGCCCGGCGAACTGCCGGTCCGTGAAGAGGTGGTCGGTGTACACATAATTGCGCTGCTCGCCGCGCACGTACTTGAAGGATTCGGCCTCCGGCACATCGAGAAAGCCGAAGCGCTCGCCGATGTACACGGCCGTGCCTCGAATGGCGGGATCGGAGCTTTCGGCCGCGAGCAGCAAGCGTCCCGGTGTCGAACCCGACGGCGAGCCACGTGAGCCGGCGATCAGGTGGCCTTCGGCGTCGAAGATGAACGCGATGGAAGAATTTGGCAGGTGAAGGTTCTGAAGATAACGGCTGATGCCGCCCAGATAAATGTCGGACGAGACCACCGCCCTGAGCTTGCCGTCCGCCGCATAGACCGGCTCGGCCACGGTCACAACCGGCGCCGAACCTTGCAAAACCGGGCTGAAATGAATCGGCGAGATGACCAGCCCGCCCTTGGCCAGCGCATCCCGGTAATACGCCTCGGTGCGGGGATCATAGGCGGCCTCCTGTATCTCCAGCGGCGTACCGCCCTTCCCGTAGTTCTCCAGCAAGCGCCATTCGACTGCGCCGCCCCGCCGGATATCGGACACCTTGACCACCTTCTTGCCGTATTCCCTGCGATCGAACCTGAGGTTCTGTCCGGCGGAATTGGCAATGCTGACATTCACCCAGCGCGTCATATGGGCCTGGGTCCAGACATCCTCCGAAAGCTTCCGCACCAGCCGTGGATTCAGCAGGTCGTCGAGCCGTAACCCCGGCTGGCTTCTGAGGCCATCCGCATAAACCTGGGTCAGGTCGATGGGCAGGGACAGAAAGCGGTAAAGCTGGTCGTCGATCGTATTCCCGATCAATTCGAGAATTTCCCTGGCGGTGTCCTGCGCCTCCCTCATGTGGCTGACATAGGCGATGGCCCCGGTCAGTCCCACGGCGACGAAGATCTGCAAAGCAAAAATAAAGGGGAATACGACCCTGATCGATATCATTCACGCACTTCCCGCGGCCACCGCTCCGGTCTGCCCGCCGGCCGCCAACGGCTACGCTGCCCCGGCGGGTCCCGCCTGTCCGCCCAGAAGGCCATCGACGCTGCCTCGGCTGCGTTTGCGCCAGGGAATGCCCAACAATCCTTCATCGTCCCGAAGGGTCGTCCTCCGAATCTCCGGATCCCGGCGCTCGCCCGAGTAAAGCGGCCGCATGCCGTTGAGGCAGGCCAGGAGCGCCGCGCCGTTGTTGGCCACGACCGCGGCCACCGTACCCAGATTGAAGAAGACCCCGCCCGCCACCACGGCGATGTTTGCGGCCGTGACCGTCACGATATTCTGGTGCACCAGCCGCATCGCCTGACGGCCGGTCTCGATGCCGTAGCACAAACCCTGGAGCCCGTCGTCGAGCAGCACCACATCCGCCGTCTCCCGGGCGAGATCGGTCGCCTGCTGGAAGGAAACCGCCACGTCGGCATAGCTCATGGCGGGCGCGTCGTTGATGCCGTCGCCGACATAGGCGACCGCCTTGTGTTGCCGGCGCAAATTGCGCAGCACTTCCACCTTGTGCTCGGGGGAGGCTTCCGCGAAAGTGCAGCCCGGCTTGATGCCGAGCTTGTAGGCCACCGCGTTCGCCGACTTGCTGGTGTCCCCGGTCATGAGGTAACACGCAATGCCCATGCGCTTCAAAGTCTCGATGGTGACCGCGCTTTCCCGTCTCAGGGCATTGCTGAAGAAAATCGCCCCCAGGACTTCGCGGTCGCGGACGACATAACGGATCGAACGGTTGAGGATGACGCCGTCGTGCCTGCGGTGATATTCGGCGTCCACCGGAATACCGCGCGACTCCAGGAAGTGGAACGTCCCTACGATGATTTCGTGCCCATCCACATGGGAGACGACGCCGGAATCGGAGTAGTCCAGCGGGTCGCTGGCCGTCAGCCCCACGCCTCTTCCTTCCGCATATGCGACCAGGGCGGCGCTGAACGGCCGCAACACGTAGTGGTTTGCCGATGCCGCCCAGTAAAGCAGTTCGTCTTCGGAAACCGAAGACAGGGAAGTTTCCACCGAGGCGACCTCCACGCCGCGTTCGGTCAGGGTGCCGGTCTTGTCGAACACCACGGCGTCCACTTTGGCCAGTTGTTCCAGCGCATGGCCGCTGCGGATGAGAATCCGGTTCTGAGCGGCATGATGCAGCGATGCCAGGACAGGCACCGGCGAACTGATGCCGATGCCCTGGGCGAAATCCAGTTGCAGCGGCGCGATGGCCCGGGGGACGCTTGCGGTTACCGCGAATACCAGCGCGCTGGCGCCGATCGCCGGCATCACCGCCTGGTTGCCGATTTCTTCCATGTAGTTGCTGATCCGGGTCTCCTTCCAAGGCCGCTCCTTGACCGTTTCGGCCATCTGCGCCATCCGCGTCTCCGCCCCCAGCCGGCGCATCTCCACCACCAGGCGTCCCTTGGTCAGGAGGGACGAGGCATAGACTTCATCGAGGGTCGTGCTCGGCACCAGCTTGGCGCCTCCCAGGAGATCATGCTCGTCGATCAGTCCGTCGCCCCCCACCACGACACCATCACCCGGCACCCGGTCGCCGGGGCCCAAGAAGACGTGATCGCCCCTTTGCAAGTCCTTCGCCAGAACCAGCCGCCTTCTTCCCTTGCGCTCGACCCAATATTGCCGGTTGGGAACCATGTCGGGCTTGCGCCGCTCCCCCGTGATGGCAGTCAGGTCCCTGAGCACCCGCGCGGTTTCGGTCAGGCAGATGGCCAGGGCGGGAGCGAACATTTCGCCCGTCGCTCCGTGGACCAGAACCCATAGCGAATCCAGGAGGTCCGCGTTGGGGCGCCCGGTCTTCTTCAAATTGGTGAGGGTCCGCTTCCACAAGGGAAAAGCCGCGCGCGCGAGGATGAGGCCCACGATGGCAGGCGCAAACGGCAATTCCAAGGGCGTGGCGACCACCGAAGCGCCCAGCGCCAGACCGGGATATTTGAACCGGTGAACGTAGTCGATCTTGTGCTGTGCCATCCCTGTCTCGCCCCACCGGGCGGCGGCCTCCTGCACTGGAGCTTGAGCGTTCATTGGGGTAACGATTCCTTCGGCGGTTCTTGAACCGACTTCGTCCTTGCGGCGGAAACGGCCCCGCCTCGACGGCCAATAAGCACGCTCAGTCGCCCGCCAGCAGTTCCGCCTTGTCCGTCCGCTCCCACGGCAGAGCCGTGAACGAAGCCCCGAAATGGCCGTAGGCCGGCAGCATGCGGTAGAAGCGGCCCCGGTATTCGGCGGGCAGCCGCCGCAGATTGAAATCGCGGACGATGGCGCCCAGCCGGAAGTCGAAACGCTTTTCCAGCCGCTGCTTGATGACGTCCTCGCCCACGCTGCCGGTGCCGAAAGTCGATACCTGCACGCTCACCGGGCGTGCCTGGCCTATGGTGTAGCTGAGCTGGACCTCGCACTCCTCGGCCAGCCCCGCCGCGACCACGTTCTTCGCCGCATGGCGGGCGGCATAGGCGGCTATCCGGTCGATCCGCAGCGGCCCCTTGCCGCTCAGGGCCGAACCGGCATGGCGGGCATAGCCGCCGTAGGTGTCGCTCGCGCTCTTGCGTCCGGTCATCCCGGAATGCGCCGCCGGCCCGCTCCGGTGGAGCATGCCGCGCGGATTGACGAAAATCTCGGTCTTCTCGTCCGGCCCGACCGGCTCGCCTTCGAACGCCGGCGCGATCACCCATTTGTCGAGATCGCCGCGCAGCTCCTCCAGCCCCAGATCCGGCACGCCGTGGGTGCCCGCGATCAGGGCAATGCTGTGGATGCGTGCCGGCTTGCCCTGGTCGAATTCGACGCCGACCTGGGTCGTGCAGTCCGGGGAGAGATAGGGCACCTCGCCGCGCCGCCTGACCCCGGTCAATTGCCGCGCCAGCCGCCTGGCCAGCACGATGGGCAGCGGCAGCAGCTCGGGCGTCTGGCCGCAGGCGAAGCCGAACTGGGTCACTTGGTTCTTGACGGTGAGCTTGTCCAATTCCTTGTCGGTCATTTCCGCCTCGTCACGCTCGCTGCGGCCTTCCAGCGACTGCACGATGAAGCTGGTCACCACGGTCGATTCCGGCGCGGAGAATTCCTCCGGATGATAGCCGATGTCCTCGATGGTGCGCCGCGCCAGGTCCGGGATGTCCACCACCGCGGTCGATGCGAAGCGCGCCGCCAGGAAGATGACGCTCTTCGACAAGGCGCACTCGGTCACGATCCGGGCGTAAGGGTCCTGCTGCAGGAACCGGTCGACCACCGCGTCGCTGATGATGTCGCACACGCAATCCGGGTGACCCTCGGTCACTGCCTCGGAAGTGAACAGGAATGTCTTTTTCATGCACGGTTCTCGCTTTCGGATTCCTTGGAAGGGAGCAGTTTGATGGCTTCATTGGCCACGAACGGCAGCACCGAGCCGGCCGCGATCGCCGCCCAGTCCGCCGGGCTGACCGGCGTCAGCCGCAACAAGCCACGCAACGGCGGGAACACCGCCGCGAACGCCTGCAGCGCCACGGTTGCGGCGACCCCGGACAGCAGCGCCGGGTTGCCCGCCCTGGCATCCAGCACCGTCGTCGTCTCGGAACGGCAACTGATCGCATGGAACATCTGGCCCACGGTCAGCGTCAGGAAGGCATTCGTGGAGGCCGCGGGCCCCAGGCCGTAGCGCGCCAGGCTGTAACCGTAGACGCCGAGCGTGCCCGCCGAGACCACCAGGGACTGGCGCAGCAGCCGGAGCATGTCCTCGCGCCGGAAGATCTTTTCCTTCGGATCGCGCGGCTTCTCCTTCAGCACGTCGCTTTCCGGCGGCTCCAGCGACAGGCCGACGGCCGGCAGGATGTCGGTGACGAGGTTGATCCACAAGAGCTGCATCGGATTCAGGGCTTCGCCGGCGCCGATCGCCGTCGCGACGAGCATGACCTCGATCTCGGCGAGGTTGCCGCTGAGCAGATACGCCAGGCTTTTGCGGATGTTGCGGTAGATCGTCCGGCCCTGCTGCACCGCGGTGATCATGGTGTGCAGGTTGTCGTCCTCCAGCACCACGTCGGCCACGGAGCGCGCCACGTCGCTGCCGTTGCCCAGGGCGACGCCCACGTCCGAGGCCTTCAGCGCCGGGCCGTCGTTGATGCCGTCGCCGGTCATTGCGACCACCCGGCCGTTGGCCTGCAGGGCCTGGACGATGCGTAGCTTCTGCGCCGGCGCCACCCGCGCGAATACCGTGGTGTCGCGCACGATGCCCTTCAGCACGTCCGGATCGAGTTCGTCGAGGTTGGTCGAATCGACGATTTCCAGCGGCTTCTTGCTGTTGAGATTGAGCCGCGAGCCGAAGGCGAAGGCGGTGGCGCTCTGGTCGCCGGTTATCATCACGGTGTCGATGCCGGCGTCGTGGAACTGGGCCATCAGTTCGGCCATGCCCGGCCGCATGGTGTCCTCCATGCCCACCATGCCGAGCCAGATGAGCTTGTCGGAAATCGCCGCGGTCGAGGTTTCCCTGGAATAACCATAGGCCATGCCCAGCACCCGCAGAGCCTGGCCGGCCATGAGTTCGTTCTGCTCCACGATGGCCGCCCGCTGGTCTTCGTCGAGCGGCACCGGCTCCCCGCCTTCCATGCGCCGGTCGCACAGCGCCAGCACGTGAGTGGGGCTGCCCTTGACCGCGATCAGGTGCTCCTCGCCGCCGGTGTCATGAACCGTCAGCATATACGGCCGCCCTTCGGCCCGGTGCACGGTCTTGACCAGCGGCAGGCTCCGGCGCAGCACCGTGACGTCCTCGCCGGCGTGCATCGCCATCTCCACCAGCGCCATTTCCGTCGGCGAACCGTCCAAGCCCGGCCGGCCGAAATCGCCGTTCAACTGCACTTCGCTGCACAGGGACACCACCTGCATCAGGCGCCGCAGGTCTTCGGCCTCGGCTGGCCGGACCGTCTGCCCATTCGCGCGGAATTCGCCCGAAGGAGACAAATCGATGTGCTGGTCCGGCGTTTTGAGGCTGACGACCCGCATGCGGTTCTCGGTCAGTGTACCGGTCTTGTCCAGGCACAGGGTCTGCACCGAGCCCAAGCTTTCCACCGATGGCAGCTGGCGGATCAGAACATGGCGCTTCTTCATTTCCCGGATGCCGAGCGCCAGGGTGGAGGTCGCCACCGTGGGCAAGCCTTCGGGCACGGCGGCCACCGCCAGCGATATCGCGGTCTTCAGCATCTGCAGCGCCGGAGCACCGCGCAGGATACCGAGCCCGAACACGAACACGCAGATGCCGCCGGAGGCCAGCGCCAGTTGCTTGCCCATTTCATCGAGCTGGATCTGCAAGGGCGTTTCCGGCGTTTTCACCTCACCCACGAGGGACTGGATCAGGCCGATCTCGGTGTGGCGGCCGGTGGCCACCACGATCGCCAGGCCGCTCCCCCCGGTGACGATGGTGCCCATGTGCAGCATGTTCTTACGGTCGCCCAGGGGGGTGTCCTTGGTGCCGACGAAGGCGTGGCGCTTGCTCACCGGCAGGCTCTCGCCGGTCAGCGCCGATTCGTCGACGGTGAGCTGGTTGCTCCCCAAGAGGCGGGCGTCCGCGGCGACGTAGGAGCCGGGCGAGAGCACCAGGATGTCGCCCGGCACCACGTCTTCCAGGGCGATCGAATGTTTCACGCCGTCGCGCATGACAACCGCTTGGGTCGGACCGATCTTGCCCAGGGCGTCGATCGTCTTCTGCGCCTGGGCCTCCGTGACATAGCCGATCACGGCATTGATCAGCACCACGCCGACGATCACCACGGCGTCGGCCATGCCGCCGGTGGCGATGGAGACGGCGGCGGAAAGCCCCAGGAGGGCGACGGGGGGACTGGCGAACTGCTCCAGGAACATCGCCACCGCCGAACGCGGCTTGATCTCGGTCAGAACGTTGTGCCCGTGCTGCACCAGCCTGTCCGCGGCCACGGCGGAACTGAGGCCGTCCCGGTTAGCCGACAGGCGGGACAGGACGTCCTCGGCGTCCAGGGTATGCCAGCTCTCCTTGCTCCTTAAGGTGTCCCCGACGACGGCGACCAGCTGCGGCCGGGAGGCGGCCTCTTGGCGCTTGCCCCGTCCGCGTTTCGGCTCTGCCGAGCCCCGGTCCGATACCGGCCTGGAGGCGGAAACAACAATAGGAGCGCCATGAATGCGCGCGCATCGTTCCAGCTCTGCAAGCACCGCGGCCAGAGGGCACTGCGGATCGAAGACGACCAGGGCATTACCCGTGACCGGATTGGCGCTGACCATGCGCAGCGCCCGCGCTTCCGCCGGCAAGGCATCGAGCGCCCGCTGCATGCCGTCGCAGCGGTACAGCCCCAGCACCTTGACGCGCAGCCGGCCGGGTGCGGGCATCCGCAGCACGCTGACCCGAGTCTCGCCGGAAGGCAGGGAACTCACGATCGTTTCGGCCGCATAGAGGTTCTTTTCCATTGTGTTCATTTCCACACCAAGGTCCTGGCGGTCATCACAAATGCTGGCCGGCGGAAGCGGGTTGTTCGATAAAAAAGCGTGCAAATCGGCCTTCCTGCCGATTTGTCATCATCCAGGGCGGCTGGTCGCCATGATCGCTAGCGGAAAGGACGAGGCGTACGAAGGCATCCATTGGCCGGAAGATTAAAGGCGGTTCTTTACACTTTCGTGACTCGCCGGGAACCGTTGCCAGCCGGGCGGAAACGGCATTTGCGCGGGGCGTCGGGCCGAAGCACAATGCGGTCCCGCAAGGTTTCCCAGCCCGGAGCATGCCGTGAATCACCCCAACATAGTACGGATATTGGCGGCCTCTGTCCTGTTCGGCCTCTCCGCCATCCCTGCCTGGCATCTGCATGCGGCAGCCGGCCCTGCGCTTGCATCAGACGGCAAACCGACCATCACAGTCAAGATCATCGCGATCAACGACTTCCACGGCAACCTGCGCCCGCCCGGAAACTTCACGCTGAACGGCGCCCTCATAAGCGCCGGCGGCGTGGCTCATCTCGCGGGCCGCGTCCGTGAGCTCCGGGCCGTGAATCCGGACAGCGTCCTGGTTTCCGCCGGCGACCTGATCGGTGCCAGCCCGCTCATTTCCGCCAATTTCCAGGACGAGTCCACCATCGAGGCCATGAATCTGCTCGGCCTGGACTTCAACGCGGTGGGGAACCACGAGTTCGACGAAGGCCGCGACGAACTTCTGCGCATGCAGCGGGGCGGGTGCCACCCTCGGCTGGAAAGAGCGGGCCGGTCCTGCCGCGAGCGGGGACTCAGCCCGATGATCCGATCGCAAGTCGGCGGAAAATTCAAAGGCGCGGCTTTCCGCTTCCTGGCCGCCAACGTCTTCGACCGGAAGAGTAAGGGAACGCTGTTTCCGGCCTATGGCGTCAAGCGGTTCCACGGCCAAAAAATCGGCTTCATCGGCCTGACCCTGAAAGACACCCCGAAGCTGGTCAAACCGAGCGGCGTCCAGGACCTCGAATTTCGCGACGAGGCCGACACCGTCAATGCCCTGGTTCCCGAACTGCGCTCCCAAGGGATCGAAGCCATCGTCGTGCTGATCCACGAAGGCGGACACCCCGGCAACGGCCCCGACGGCTGCGCCGGCATCGCGGGACCGATCGCCGGCATCGTGCGCCGGCTCGATCCGGAAGTCGACCTGGTCGTCAGCGGCCATACCCATGAGACGTATGCCTGCCGCCTGCCCAACGCCGCCGGCGAACCGGTGCTCGTCACCAGCGCCCACGACTACGGCCGCCTGGTCAGCGACATCGACTTGGTACTGGATGCGAAGACCGGCGAGGTGATTTCGGCGGCGGCGCGCAACCTGGTGGTAAGCCGGGATATCCCGCCGGAGCCGCTGCTCGCCCGGCTGGCGGAAGATTACGGCCGGCTTTCCCGGCCGATCGAGGAACGGACCGTCGGCCGCATCACCGCGACCATCAGCCGGACTCCCAACGATGCCGGCGAATCCGCCTTAGGGAATCTCATCGCCGACGCCCAGTTGGAGGCGACGCGCAGCCGCAAATACGGCGGCGCCGCCATCGCCTTCATGAACAGCGGCGGCATCCGGGCGGATTTCTCCTACGCCCCGGAAAGAAAAGGACGGGTGAGCTACCGCGAGGCATTCGACGTCCAGCCGTTCGGCGGAACGCTGGTCACGATGAGTTTGACCGGAGCGCAGATCGAGCAGCTCCTGGAGCAGCAGTTCCCGGGCTGCCCGAACGGCCAGCCGAACAACCGGATTCTGCAAGTCTCCGCCGGCTTCGAATATGCGTGGAGAACCGGGGGGAAAGCCTGCGACAAGATCGATCCGGCTTCCATCAGGCTCGGCGGCAAACCCATCGCCGCCGGAAAAACCTACCGGATCGCCACCAACAATTTCCTGGCCGACGGCGGCGACGGCTTCACCCTGTTCATCCAGGGCACGAAGCGCGTGGCGGCAATAACGGAGCTGTCGGCGCTGGATCGCTATTTCGGCCGGCACTCGCCGCTGACGCCGGGAACGCCCGGCCGGATCACGCGCCTGCCCTGACCGGCTGCGCATCAGTCTATGCCGTATTTCTGGATGCGGTAGTTGAGCTGGTCACGCGTGATGCCGAGCAGTTTCGCCGCGCGGGTCCGGTTGCCGTTGGCCCGCTGCAGCGCCTGGCGGATGAAGTCGATTTCCACGCGCTCCAGTTCGAGACCGTCATCCGGAAGCGTGAACTGCGGCTTGGGCTTAGGGAGGGAGCTAAAGGTTTCTTCCGGGAGGTCTTTTTCCTCGATCACCCGGCCGGCCATCAAGATGGCCAGGCGCTCACAGAAATTCCGCAGTTCCCGGACGTTTCCCGGCCAGGGATAAACGCTCAGACGCCGGATCGCCCCCCGGTCGAACACCGCCGGCGGAATGCCGTGAGCTTGCGCAAAGTGGCGCATGAAGTGGTGCAGAAGCAGCTCCACGTCGCCGCCCCGGTCACGCAGCGGCGGTATCTCTAGCGGAACGACGCTCAGCCGGTAATAAAGATCGCGGCGAAATTCGCCCGAATCGATCTTGTCGTGCAGGTTCGCGTTGGTTGCGGCAACGATGCGGACATCCACACACTCGGTTGAACGGGCGCCGACCGGCTGGAGCTCCCCGGAATCCAGGAATCTCAGAAGCTTGGCCTGCACGGGCACCGGCAGCGAGTTGATTTCGTCCAGGAACAAGGTGCCGCCATGGGCGATTTCCAGCCTCCCCGAAAAATCCGAAACCGCACCGGTAAAAGCCCCCCGCCGGTGCCCGAACAGTTCGGATTCGGCGACCGACGCCGGCAGCGCCGCGCAGTTGAGTATCACGAACGGCTTTTTCGCCCGGAGGCTGTGCTGCTGCAAGGCTTGGGCCAGAAGTTCCTTGCCGGTGCCGGTTTCCCCCACGATGAGAACCGTCACATCGGTCGCGGCCACCAGCCGCGCGCTGCGGATAAGCGCCTCGAAACCGGGGGACTGGCCGATCAGCACTTCGAACATGGACGCTGTTCCTTATTTCTTTTCCCGTCAACGGTCAAGCCAGTCTCGATCGCGCTCGCCGGGCACTTAGAAGCATCAGGCGTGCCACGCGGGGAAATCCGGACATCCGTCTTCGAAACCTCGAAATCTCGCCCCAGCCGCCCCGACCCGGCGGTAATGTCCTCCTGCAGCCCGACCGAACTGAGCGATTAGCCGCATCGAATACGTCATTTCACACACACAAGCGAACAGGCTCACCCGCGGAACGCCGGAATTCCGCGACCCAACCCTTGGCCTGCATATTGCGTGTCAGGGCCGGATAATGTTTTCCCGATCACTCTCGTCATGAGGCAACGATGACCTACCGCAAGCTGCTGACTTCGATCACGGTCGCCGCCGGCGTCGCCGGCAACGCCCTGGCCGGCGACATCTACCCGAGCTACGGCATCCAGTATGCCGCCAAGCTGATTTTCGACAAGAAGGACACCAGGACCGGCGCAGCCGCCGCCTCCCTTCATTCCGGCCAAGCTTTTAACACTCCGAACGATGGCGGCAATGCGACGATGATTCCGCAAACCAAGTCGATGGCCTGGTGCGATCCGGCGGTCACGCCCTCCGGCTACGAAACCAATGGCTGTTACGGCTGGGCCATGCACGCCAACTGGTATCTGGTCGACCTGAGCAAACTCAAGGGCCAGGGCCTGAACGCCGTCTGGGTCACCGTCAGCGTCGAGCGCTATGCCGGCAGCGACCCCAAGCACAACGACATCATCCCCGCTCTCACCGTCTACCGGGGCAACCAGACGCTGGGACCGCAAAAGCACTGGTTTCCGAGCGAACTCCAGGGCATGCCGGAATTCTGGGGGTGGCTGCTGCAGCGCGATACCTTCGTCAAAGGTGACGCCTTCAGCTACAACAGCGCCTATGCAACAACTTCGCAGGACGTCGCTTCAGTCACGGGCAGGTTCAAACTCAAGGGCGCTACCCAGGACCTCCTGACCGTGGCGGTGGGCGGGGATGCCAAGGATCCCAATACCAAACACAACGTCAATTACCAGCTAACCGTTGATGTCAAGCAGAAACAACCGGTGCACGCGCATTGAAAGAGGCTTCCATCAGGCAATCAGCCTTTTGCCACCGTTCAGTCCGACCCGCTTAGGATTCACCATGAAAAGAATTTTCACTGCCCTTGCCTTAGGTCTCATCGCCACTTCGAACCCCGCCGGCGCCGTCGATATCGTTCCCTCCGCGGGCATCATCTACGCCGCGAAATTCGTGTTCCAGAAGAAAGACACGAAAAAAGGGGCGCCGGCGCTTTCAGTCTACTCCGGGCAGGCCATCAGCACCCCCGGCGACGGCGGCTCGCCCGCCAGCATTCCGACCACCAAATCCATGGCTTGGTGCGACCCGGCGACGAATCCGCCGGCCGGCGCCGTGGCGGACACCTGCTACGGCTGGGCCATGCATTCCAAGTGGTTCCTCATCGACCTGAGCGGACTGAAGGCCCAGGGGCTGAGCAAGGTCAACGTCACCATCAACGCCAAGCGGTACATTGGCGCGGAACCGGCCAAGAGCGATCTGATTCCCGCGCTGACCGTCTGGCGCGGCAACCAGACCCTCGGGCCGACCCTGCACTGGTTTCCGAGCCAGTTCCAGACGACACCGCCTTTTTGGGGCTGGCTGCTGAGGCCATGGACCAGCAAATCGAACCCTGGCTACATGTCCGCCCACGGCGTGGGACCGCAAACCGTGGCCAGCGTCACCGGTCCGCTTACGCTCAAGGGCAGGAGAGAAGACTGGCTCACCGTGGCCGTGGGCGGCGATGCCAAGCATAGCGACCCCAGCCAGAAGCATGATGTCTATTTCCAGCTCGAAGTGGACGTCAAACAGGCCAGCGGCGGCGGTGGTGGTGGCCAGGTGATCGATCCCAACGGCTGCCTCGTCGGCAAGACCTGCTGGCACCCGCCGATGAACCATTGCATGTCGGTGGAGCTGTGCAATCAGCCGCAGTACCAAGGCGAGTGCCAGTGCTACTAAAGCCATAGCCTGAACGGCGAACGTTTTCGGGATACACGGACGTATCCCGGCTTGAGAAGCGGCCGAGGGCCGCTTCATCTCCAGACAGGCGGGAATAAGCCTGAACCGCCACCTCCCGGACCAACCGGCCCGCTCCGGGCCATTCCCGGCCGCCTGCGCGCATCGAGCTCGCGGACGGTCTGTCCGCCGCCGATGGTACAACGCCATGCTTTCATCCTCTCGACACCTTGCCCCACTCGCCGCCGCGTTCGCGCTGGCAGCGGCCCTGAACACGGCCTTTTTCGACGAACCCGCACCGGATGCCCCGATGCTCGGCAATGGGGACGCTGCCGCCTTGCGTTCCGCCATGGACCGGTGGAAAACCCGGCATGAGCTACGGGGCGACGCTGAGACACTCAGGATTCCGCTGGTCCCTTCTCCGGCGCTGTCCGCAGGCAGGACACGGGCCCGCGGCGAGCTACGCCTCAACCTGCTGACGGGCGCCCTGGAGGTGAAGGCGCGCGGCTTGCCGGCGCAGGGAAATTACGAGGTCTGGCTGGCGGACAACCGCGGCGGTCCCAGCCGGGCGGTGAAACCCGAGGAAGGCGACCGCCTGCTCGGGCTCGGCGTGCTGGCGCCGACGGCTGACGGCTGGGCGCTGCTGCGCACCGACCTCGATCGGGCGTCCCTTGCCGACTTCGAATTCGACCAAGCCATCATCGCCCGGAGCGGCGAATCCCCGGAACGCGGCGGCGTCCTGGCCGGCGCCCCGAATCTCATGCAGCGCGCCTATTTTTCCTCCCAACCCTGGAGCTTGACAGCGAGGGGAGACGAGCCGCGGCCAGCCGCGGGCCCCGCCCTGCCCTATGCCTTCCTGCTCCCGAAGGCCGCGTTCGCGCAGGCTTCGGCGGCGGACGCGGCCAGCCTGGAACGGCTCATCGCCCGCGGCCGGCAAATCTTCGTCGAGGAAACCTTCGACGGCAACGGACGCACCTGCGCCACCTGCCACCGCCCCGACAACAACCACACCATCGATCCGCGCTACATCGCGAAGCTGCCTGCCTCCGATCCGCTGTTCGTCGCCGAATTCAATCCGGATCTCAAGGAACTGGAGAAGCCCGTCCTGCTGCGGCAGATGGGCCTGATCCTGACCAATGTCGACGGCTTCGACAAGCCGGGCGTGATGCGCAGCGTCCCCTATCTGCTGGGCCTTGCCAAGTCCATGGAAGTCGAGGTCTGCGCCGAACACGGCGGTAAGGGCGAATTCTGCGAGGACGAGGCCTTCACCCACGCCTTGGGCTGGTCCGGCGACGGCTCGCCGGGCGCCGGTTCGCTCCGGGAATTCACCCTGGGCGCCATCGCGCAGCACATGCCCAAGACCCTGAACCGCGTTCCGCAGGTCGATTTCCGGCTTCCCACGGACGAGGAATTGACGGCGCTGGAAGCCTACATGCTGTCCTTGGGCCGCGCCGAGGAGATCGACCTTTCCAGGCTCAGTTTCAACTCCCCCCTGGTGCAGCAAGGCAAGCTGCTGTTCGACGTCAAGGAGAACCCCGTGCGGAACGGAGCGGTGATCCTGGGCGAAACGGCGAACTGCAACGGTTGCCACCAGAACGCCGGCGCCAACAGTTCGACCACCAATGCCAATCCCACCCGCGATACCGGGGTGGAGAACATGCGCGACCCGCCCGCCTTCCTGCTCGACCCCGGCCTCGCCGTGGACGGCGGTTTCGGCAAGGACGAACAGGTCAGTTGCGGCTTCAGCCAGGACCGCACCTGCTACGGCAATGGCCGCTTCAACACCCCCTCTCTGATCGAGTCCGCCGATACCGCGCCGTTTTTCCACAATAACAGCGTGAACACGCTGGAAGAAGCGATCGCTTCCTATAACGGCGACTCCTTCAACCGGTCACCGGGTGCCAGGACCTCCTCCGGCAAGGACCGCCGGGTCAAGCTCGAATCCTCCCAGGTCACCGCCATCGCCCTGTTCCTGCGCACCCTGAACGCGCTGGAGAACATCCGCAGCTCGAACAGCCTGTCGAGGAAAGCCATGGACCTGCGCGGCAAGAACGCCAAGGAAACGCTGAAACTGGCGATGGCCGACACCGAGGACGCCATCGAGGTCCTGCAGGGCGGGATCCTGCTCCCCTACCCCGAGGCCCTGGCCCGGCTGGAGGAGGCGCTGGCGCTGGAAAAGAAGGCGCTGCGCGCCGATCTCGGCCCGATGCGGAACCTGCGCCTGCACAAGGCGATTGCCCTCAAGCTGCAGGCCAAGGCGCTGATGGTGACGGAGCAGCCTTGAGGATTACTAAGCGTTAAGAAAGGAAAGTCATACCTTCACCCCGGCGGGGAATGCCGGGGTCCAGGTTACATGGATGTATAAGCCTTACCATCCCTGGCCCCTGGATTCATGCCGGGCTGTCCTGCCCGGCACCCTACGGGCCAGTGCCAATCCGCTCCCGGCGGATTGGTCATGCCGGGCTGTCCTGCCCGGCACCCTACGGGCCAGTGCCAATCCGCTCCCGGCGG
>JBFMDC010000052.1:0-58327 GCA_040753975.1 Pseudomonadota bacterium | reverse complement strand
GGGCAGGACAGCCCGGCATGACCAATCCGCCGGGAGCGGATTGGCACTGGCCCGCAGGGTGCCGGGCAGGACAGCCCGGCATGAATCCAGCTCACAGGGAGGTGTGAGGTCGCAGCCATCCGTGGCCTCTGGACCCCGGCAATCCCTGCCGGGGGCGACGACTTGGCTTTTGCCCGACGGCGCAGGCCCCTTGGAGGGGCCAGCCGTCGAAAGCCACCGGCTTTGCCGGTGGATCGTTACTGATAACCGGAAGATTGATTCAGCGAATCACTTTTGAAGCCATCAGCCGACACCCCCCCGTAAAGCCAGGGATGTTTTTTCCAGCGATATCCATTCCTCGCCTCGCTGAAACCCACGGCATATAGTTTGCGCATAAACTCCTGATCGAAGTACTCCTTGTGGGGGAGATCGAAGCTTTCCGGAACATGCGCCAGATTATAGTCGACACCGTGCTGCTTGGCCGACATATATATCCTATAAAGATCGACGATTCCCTGAGAATAGACCAAGATTTTCATGGAGCGAATCAGAATATCGACCGTATTTCGGCTGACATCCATCACCAGCGGCTCACGACGCGTGTTGCGGATCAAATAAAGCCGGCGCTCCCTAATGATATCGGGCAATCGATCTACGCCGGTGTCGGCGAGCCAGGAAGGGTCGACAACGAACTGGGACATTATCGCCCCATCCGCGTGCATTTCGTGATAGCGCTTGCCGCCAGCCTCCACGTCGAACATTACAGGCGGGAATATGCCGGGAATAGAGGCTGATGCCAAAAGGACTTTTCGGAACAAATCCACCGCTCCGGAATTGCCGTTTGCCGCAAGCGAAGCAATCTTCGTCATATTCCACAGAACCGTGTGGCGAGAGTCCAAATTGGTGGTAGTCACCACCAGCAAACGCCCCCTCTCGTACTCGCCGGCGATTTCATTCACCACGTCCCGTGTAATGTACCGCTTGATCGTTTCGATCAAGGGGGATGTGTCGGCAACCGCGTCATCCAGCAGCGACGCGACGATATTGCGCCATGCAAAAATCTTTCTGGGAGAGCTGTTGGTAAAAATAGATTTGAGATCGTCATCGTATTTGGCGCCGAGGAAAGCAAAGGGAGAAATGAGAGCTCCCGCACTGGTTCCGGATACTATATCGAATTGCGGCCGGTTGCCTGCAACCGTCCAGCCGTTCAGGAAACCCGCGCCAAAAGCACCGCCGTCCGCGCCGGACGAAAGCGCCAGCAAATTAACGGGACGATACTTGCCATTGCCGCTCCGGACAAAGAGGGGTTTCTTATTATCAGTGCCCTCGATGCCACTCTCGCTTTTGATCACATCGAGCAAAACCTTAGACTCCTCCTCCAGCGTATAGCGTATACCCGAGAAACCGGCCACCTCCGCCGCGCCCCGCAATTCCGCCGGCACTGCCGGCTTGCGGGAAGGCGAAAAATACAGCGCAGCCGATACCAGGATGCCCAACAATACCAAACCTATCACAAAGATAAGGATGGTCGTCCTCTTAACAGATGGAAAACGGAAAGCCATATGGATCACCTATCGACAGTCATTCACGGCTGCCATAGGAGGAGTCAGATTGCCAACACGGCTTAGGATGCGTGTGAAATGAAACGGCCTCCTTCGAACCTCCCGCGGCATCAATGTGGCCTCTCCTTGGGAACGACAAATCTGACGGACGAACGGTTGCTGTTATACCCATGATCGTAAGCCTGCCCGTTGTACTCCAGACGAGTATCTGCCGGCCGCCCCAGACCGATCTTGAACGGGGCTTTTCCCTGGACAGTCTTGACCTGGCCTTTGGCCACGGTTTGATAGAGGAGCTTTTTCCCTTCGGCGTCGATGACACTGGCCCAGGATTCGCCCGAGAAACTCAACACGAGGGTATCTGCTTCCGGCAACGCGGGTTCGGCGGAAGGTTGGGGCTGCGGAGCGTACGGCTGAACGGTTGGGGATGGGTACGCTCCGGCAACAGGTGCGGGACTGGCATCAGGCGCCGGTATGAAGGACGGCAGCGGCGCTTCCACCTTCTCGGGCAGAACGGGGCCGTTCGCCGCCGGCTCCGCCGGCAAAGGTTCTGAAAGCTCAGCCGGCGGGGGAGTCTGCTCGGAAGTTTGGGACGAATGCCAGTACTGGTAGCTCCAGATAGCCAGGACGCCCACCACGATCAATCCCAGCGGACCGGACCAGGAAGCCGGCCTCGCTTCGCCCTGGCCGCGCACCACCGGCCGCAGCTCCGGAGCTGGGTTTTCCCCGGCAACCTGGTTGTAGGCATCGACGACTTCCTGCTCCGGCAAATCCAGCAGACGCGCGTAACCGCGGAGGTATCCCCGCACAAAAGCAGGCGGCGGCAAACTGGCGTAATCGTCCCGCTCAAGCAAGCCGACGGTCCGGGCTGACAGGTGCAGCTCCCGCGACACCTTGTCGATCCCCAGGCGGCGGGCTTCCCGGGCAGTCCTGAGCATCGTTCCCGCGCTCTCCCGCCCGCCCGCCGTCCGGCTTTCAAGTTCGTTGTCCATCGATTCGCCCATGTCATTTCCGCCTTCCGAAAAACGGGGTATCGCAGCGCTCGGCCTTCCGCGCATTCAAACGCATCCGCCGATGGCTTTGCAAGCGGCGAGCCTGTATCTGCAGGCGGATCGACTTCCAGCACACGCCCCCGTAAACGAACTCATGAACTCGCCTTCGAAGCTTCGATCGGAAAAAAAAGAATCGTACTGCTTTGTCGGTTACGCAATGATGTAGAGTTAAGAAAACCAGCGTGAGCGACGATGTGAGTCCTGTTTCAACCCGGAAATATCCATGATCGAATTTCTGGCCGCCATGGCACCGCGACGTTATGCCGCCCGCCTTCTCTGGTATCCATGCCAGGCGGAAAAAACAGCCGGTTGGTGGAATTGAGCCGCTCGCTATTCAACCGTACCCGGAATTCGCTGGCCGGGTTCTCGCTGCTGATCCTTGCAGGAATAGGCACATACCTGGCGTTTGCGCCAGATGCCCGCATTCCCGGGTTTGCAGCCGTCAAAGCGGAGTGGACGCCGTCCGAAGCCTATCTGCTGGACCGCAACGGCGAAGTCATCCACGAGCAGCGGGTCGATTTCTCGGCCCGCCGTAAGCCTTGGATGCCCTTGGGCTCGTTCTCGCCGGCCCTGGTGAAAGCCATCCTCGCCGCAGAGGACCGGCGGTTCTACGGCCACGGCGGCGTGGACTGGCGGGCGATGGCCGCGGCGGTATGGGGAACGCTCGGCGGCCACAAGCGCGGGGCCAGCACGATCACCATGCAGCTCGCCGCCCTGTTAGATCAGCGGCTGGCCATGCACGGGGGAGGACGCTCCATCCGGCAAAAGCTCGGCCAGATCGGGGCGGCGCAGTCACTGGAGCACCGCTGGAACAAGGACGAGATTCTCGAAGCCTATCTCAACCGGGTGCGGTTCCGGGGCGAACTGGAAGGCGCGCCGGCTGCGGCTCTGAGCCTCTTCGGCAAGGAGGCTTCCGGCCTGGACGAAGCCGAATCGGCGCTGCTCGCCGCCATCCTGCCTTCCCCCAACAAAGGCGCGGCACGCATCGCCCGCCGCGCCTGCGCCATCGCCGAGGCCGCGGCCTTCACGCTGGATTGCGGCGACCTGGAGCGCAAGGCCGAGATGGCGCTGACCCATGCCCATCGCCCGCCACCGGCCATCTCGCTGGCGCCGCACCTCGCCCGCCAGGCGCTGAAAAAGCGCGGCGAAAGCGTCCGGACCACGCTCAGCGCGCCGGTCCAGCGCCGGGCGATCCAGGCGTTGGAACAGCAGCTCCGGGGACTCAAAGGCCGCAACGTCCGCGATGGCGCCGCGCTGGTCGTGGACAATGCGAGCGGCGAGGTCCTCGCCTACGTCGGATCGGCAGGTGTGAACAGCCGCGCCAGCCAAGTGGACGGCGTCCGCGCCCGGCGCCAGGCCGGCTCCACCCTCAAGCCGTTTCTCTATGCGCTGGCGCTGGAAAAACGCTATCTCACCGCGGCCTCCATCTTGGACGACTCGCCGCTCAATCTCGAAACCCGCACCGGGCTGTATGTGCCGCAGAACTACGACCGCAACTTCAAGGGCCGGGTCAGCGTCCGCACCGCCCTCGCCGCCTCGCTCAACATCCCCGCGATCCGCACTCTGATCATGGTCGGCCTGGAACCCTTCCACGAACGGCTGTGGAACCTCGGCTACAAGGGGTTGACCGAGGACGGCGAGTATTACGGCTATTCGCTGGCCCTGGGCTCGGCCGAAGTCAGCCTGTGGGAGGAGGTCAACGCCTTCCGCACCCTCGCCAACGGCGGCCTGCTGTCGCCGCTCCACTGGCTGGCGAGCGATGCGCCCAATGAGTCGCGCCCGCTGATCGATCCACGCGCCGCCTACATCGTGGGCAGCATCCTCAGCGACCGCTCCAGCCGGGCCCTCAGTTTCGGCCTGGACAATCCGCTCACCACCCGCTACTGGACCGCGGTCAAAACCGGCACCAGCAAGAACATGCGCGACAACTGGTGCATCGGCTACAGCGAGCGTTACACCGTGGGCGTGTGGGTGGGCAATTTCGAAGGCGATGCCATGCACGACGTCTCCGGCGTCACCGGCGCCGCCCCGGCCTGGCTGGAAATCATGAACGGCCTGCATGCGGACCTTCCCAGCCAGCCGCCTTCGGTGCCGGAAGGTGTCGTCGGCCGCCGCCTCCGTTACGCCGATGCCCTGGAACCCGAACGCCAGGAATGGTTCATCGCCGGCACCGAAACCGCGGAAGTGGCGGTTCCGGACGCTCCGGCGCCGAGGATCGAAACGCCCGCCGACGGCATGATCGTCGCCCTCGACCCCGACATTCCCGCCCGCAACCAGAAACTCATCTTTCAAGCCCGCCCAGCCCTGCCTGGTACCGTTTTTTTCCTCGACGACAAACCTGTAGGCAACGCGGAAACGGCAATTAAATGGTCCCCGGAACCCGGCGCCCACGTGCTGAAGCTAAAAAACAGCCGCGGGCATGTCGTCGACGCGGTGAGGTTCCAGATCAAGAAACTCCGTTAGCAGGTTTTATGACTCGCTCAAAACACGGCCAGTGCGGATTCCTAACATCCAGCTCCCAGGGGAGGGAAGCCTGATGGACCGGCCGGAACGACAGCCGTCATGCCGGATCGGACTCCGGCATCCAGGCTCCAGGGATGGGAGGGCTGACGGACCCGCCACACTTGAATCGACCGCTGTAACGGGCCCGATGGCTGCGTCTACCCCGGCCTTGCCCTCCCTGGCGCTGGGTTCATGCCGGGCTGTCCTGCCGGACACCCGGCGGGCCAGCCCGGCATGAATCCAGCTCACAGGGACGTGTGAGGTCGCAGCCATCCGTGGCCCCTGGACCCCGGCAATCCCTGCCGGGGCGACGACTTGGCTTTTGCCCGACGGCGGTCAGACCCCTTGGAGGGGCCAGCCGTCGAAAGCCACCGGCTTTGCCGGTGGATCGTTACTTTGGCGGAAACACCTGAAACGCCTTTTCCACTGCTTCCCTGATTTCCGCCCTTTGGGTATCCGGGTTGTAGCCGAAGTCGCCGTCGTCCTCCACGCTGGCATGCCAGACCACGCGCTGGCTCTGACCGTCCACGACGACCAAGTCCAGCTTGGCTTTTTCGTAAGACGAACCGTAAGGATCGACGCTGGGCGGCAAAGCCCGTCCCTCGGGCGCCTTTGGCGCAGGCACGGCGTGCATGCCGGGATAGAACAGGCCGACCGCGCCCCATTCGCTGCTCGACTTGGGCCGCCGGTCGATCTTCCATTCGCCGAAGGCCCAGCCGATCTGGAAATCCGCGCCGCTCCCGCGACGGGTGTAGCCCTTGGCCGCCAGCAGCGGTTCCAGGGTGTCCCTCATCAAGGCGTCGAGCCGGAGCCTTTCGGCGGCCACCTCGTCGGAGCCGGGCATTTCGGCATAGCTCCAGGTTTTGGCCCGGGCGAAGTCGTAGTCCTTGTCGAACCCGCTCTTCAAAGCCGGCCCGGCGCATGCGGCCATGGTCAGGGTCATCCCCAACGCGAATAGTCGTTTCATCGCCACCTCCTTCTTCGTCAATTTTCCCGCGCCAGCACCGCGCCGTTGCTGCCGGCGACTTCCGAGTAAAATCCCGCGCTGGCCTTAGGTCTACGCCGCTGGGTCACGGGGTCGACCTGCACCAGCCCGAACCGCTTGGCATAGCCGTAAGCCCATTCGAAATTATCGAGCAGCGACCAGGCGAAATAGCCGCGGACGTCCACGCCTTCGGCGATGGCTTCGCGCAGGGCGCGCAGATGGCTGCGGTAATAGGCGATGCGGCGCGTGTCGCCGATCCGGCCGTCCACCGCCGGGGGATCGGCGAAGGCGGCGCCGTTCTCGGTGATGTAGAGCGGGATGGCGCCGTAACGGGCCTTGACCCACAGCAGGATGTCCTTCAGCCCTTGGGGGTAAACCTCCCAGCCCATCTCGGTGTGCTCCGCGCCGCGCCGGGGCACGGGCGAAACCTTGACCGGCCCGCCCAGCGGATCGTGCCTGACCACGGCGCGGGTGTAATAGTTGATGCCGAGATAATCGAGAGGCTCCCGGATCAGGCGCAGGTCTTCGCTGTCGAAGCGGGGCCAGTGGGAGCCGAAGATCTCCGCCAGCTCCTCCGGATAGGAACCAAGGAATACCGGGTCGAGGTACTGGCGGTTCATGTAGGCGTGGGCGCGCTCGGCGGCGGCTCGGTCTTCCCGGCTGTCGGTCAGGGCGTATTTGGGCTCGAGGTTGACCACCAGGCCGATCCGGCCTTGGCCGTCGGCGCGGAAGGCCTGGACGCCCAGGGCATGGGCGCGCAGCAGGTTGTGCGTCACCCAGGGGGCTTCCTTGAGCGACACATGGCCAGGGGGATGCACGCCCGACATGTGGCCCGCGTCCATGACGACCCAGGGCTCGTTCAGCGTCGCCCAGAAATCGATCTTGTCGCCCAGGGCGCGGATGACGGTGTGGGCGTAGTCGGCGAACCAGCCCGCGCTGTCGCGGTTCGCCCAGCCGCCGGCATCTTCCAGCGCCGCCGGCAGATCCCAGTGATAGAGCGTCGCCAGCGGCCGGATGCCGTGCTCCAGCAGGGTGTCGGCCAGCGCCTGATAATGGGCGATACCGCGCGGATTGAGCCTGCCCCGCCCTTCCGGGAACACCCGGCTCCAGGCGATCGAGAAGCGGTAGGCCGAAAGCCCCAGCTCCTTCATCAACGCGATGTCCTCCCGGAATCGCCGGTAGTGGTCGCAGGCGAGGTCGCCGGTGTCGCCGTTGAGGATCCGCCCCGGCTGGCGGCAGAACCGGTGCCAGTTGCTGGGCCCCGCGCCGTCGGCCAGGGGCGAACCCTCGACCTGGTAGGCCGAGGTGGCCGCGCCCCAGAGGAAATCCTTGGGAAACTCGTAGCTGCTCATGCAACGTCCTGTCTGTGGAAAGGGAGATTATCGCCGCTTGCCCAGGTAAGCCCGCAAGCCGGGCGCCACGGGCGGCCGCGCCAACGCCTGTCGCGGGTCGACCGGGCCGCCTTCGTCGGCGAGATGGACCACGCCCTGCGCCGTGCCCACCGCCACCGGCACGCCGTCCCGCAGCACCAGCCGCTTGCCGCTGTTGGCGGCGATGCGATCGCCGGGCAGCACGGTGCCGGCGAGATTGAGGGGATCGGCGGCGTCCACGGAAGCAACGACGCCATCAGGCGCCTGATTACGGATTTTGCGCAAGGATTCGACCGCCTCCGGCAAGGCGAACTGCTCGCCATAGCGCCCGGCGACGAACCGGCCGCCGCGGATTTCCCCCCGCGCCTCCAGCCGGCGGAACACCCTCACCAGTTCCAGCCAGGCCGGCATGGCCGGCTCGCGTTCGAGCAGGCTGCGGAACACCACCCCGTAGCGATTGAGCAGCACCCGCGCGGCGTGCTCGATGCGGTCCGGATGCGTCTTCGCGGCCGGCAGCAGGCTCCAGCGCCCGGCTTCCTCGATCCCCATCACGCCGCGGTAGCGCCGTTTGCGCTGTTCCGGCATCAGCAGCGCCCTAAGGCCCATGAAGCTGTCGGAGGTGACCCGCCCTTTCGCCGCCAGTTCGGCCAGGGACTCCTCCGCCTGGGTCTTGATGAGGCCGGTCGAAGCGACCACTTCGTCGAAGAACTGCGCGCCGCGCCGTTCCAGGCATTCGATCACGCGGGCCGCGGTGCCCGACACTTCGAGATCGGCAGCCGCCGGCCAACAGTCCTGGCGAGCGCGCGGCAACAGGACCAGGGGCGCGACCCGCAGCGACCCGCCGCCGGAACCCTCGCGCGTCAGCCGCCGCCAAATGATCCGGCCACGGACGCAGAGCGCGTCCAGCCAGGCCGGGTCGTAATCCTCGACCCGCGCCGGCAACAGCTCCCGCTCCCAGGCGGCGGCGGTGGCCTGGAAGCCTTCGAGCCGCTCCAGCACCAGGGCGAGGCCGTCCTTGCCCCGGACCTTCGCCGCCGGATGGACATGCTGCCAATGCAGGAGAAAACGCATGAAATCGGCCGCGCTGACCGGCTCGACCGCCTGCCGCAGCCGGCCCAGGGTATAGCGGTGGATACGCGCCAGGATGCCTCGCTCGCACCATTCGGTCTCGCTCCCCCCCGGCGTGAAGCTGCCGCGCAGCGCCGTGCCTTCGTTCTCCAGGGCATACAGGCCCGCCTCGACCGCCGCGGCAGTCAGCCCGGTCTCGGCGGCGAGCCGCGCCAGGGTCACCGGCCCCATCACGCCGAGGCGGGCGCGCAGGATCTCGACCAGGGCCGGTTCCGGCTCCCAGCGCTCCGCGTCCAGGGCCGGCGGCAGCCATAACGCCGGCTCGGTCGTGATCTCGGGATAGATCGCCCGGAATTGCGGCCAGCGCTCGGCGGCGAGCCACAACCCCGCTCCGCCGCAAGCCAGACGGGCGGCCCGCCCCGAAGCCGCGAGTTCCGCCAGGCAGCGCATCCAGCCGCGCCTGGCCGCCTCCTGCAACGTGACGTAACCGGAAACGCTCAGCGCGTCGTGCGCCTCTTCCGCCGTCCCGCCCTGCGGTTCGATCTCATCGAGCACGCGGGCGATCGCCGCCCCATCCAACCGGCCCAGATCGGAAGCGGCGGCGGGCTCCAGCCAGCGGCGCATGGACACCGCACGGGTCCGCCGCTCCTCCAGCGGCGCGCCGTCGAGGAAGGTATAGACCTTGGAATTGACGATCTCGGCGGCCAAGGGCGAAGGCTCGGTCAGGTCCCGGCATGCGACCCGGATCGTCCCCTCGCGGATGCCATGGATCACCTCGATCAGCCGGTCTAGGTCCATGGCCTCCGTCAGGCAATCGTGGATGGTCTGGTTGACCAGCGGGTGGTCGGGAATCTCGCGGTCGCCGACGATGTTCTCGAAGCAGGCGAGCTGGTCGGGGAACACGCAGGTCACCAGGTCTTCCGCCTGCATCCGCAGCAGATAGGGCGGGGTCTTGCCGCCGCCCTGGAAGCGCTTGAGCGCCAGGGCGCACACCGCGTTCCAGCGCCAGCGCACCTTGAACATGGGCGCGTCCAGCAGGGCCTGGACCAGGATGGCCCGCACGGTGTCGGCGCTCAGGAAATGCTTGACTTCCTCCAGGGCGAAGCTCTGCGCCACGCCGAGCGACAGGATCAGCGCGTTCTCGGTCGCCGCCGCCTGCAGCTCGAAGTTGAAAGTGCGGCAGAAGCGCTTGCGCAGCGCCAGTCCCCAGGCGCGGTTGACCCGGCTGCCGAAGGGCGCATGGACGATGAACTGCATGCCGCCGGATTCGTCGAAGAAGCGTTCGAACACCACGGTGTCGAAGGTCGGCAGTACCCCCAGCGCCGCCTTGGCGGCGGCCAGGTAGTCGACCGCCTGTTCCAGCGCCCCTGGCGCCAGCCCCAGCTCGGCGGCAAGTCCCGCGGCGATCCGCGCCGGCGGCTCGCGTTCCAGGGCGAGTTCGATCCGCCCCCGCAACCGCGACACCGCCAGCGAGAGCTCCTGCGAGCGCCCCGGCGCCTCGCCGAACCAGAAGGGAATGCTGGGCGGGATGCCGGCGGCGTCCTCCACCCGCAGCGCCCCGCCCTCCAACCGCAGCACCCGCCAACTGGTGTTGCCGAGCTGGAATACGTCGCCCGACATGCTCTCGATGGCGAAATCCTCGTCCACGCTACCCACCACTTCGCCGCCTGGCTCGACGATGACCCGGTATTCGGCGTTGTCGGGGATGGCGCCGCCGCAGGTGATGGCCGTCAGCAGCGCGCCCTTGCGAGGACGCAGCCGGCCGTGGATGCGGTCCCGGTGCAGATAGGCGCCGCGGACGCCGCGGCGGGTGCTGTAGCCCTCCGCCAGCATGGCGATAACGGCGTCGAAGTCCTCGCGCCTGAGGTCCCGGTACGGATAGGCGCCGCGCACGGCCGTATAAAGCGCATCTTCTCCCCACTCCTCGCAGGCCACCATGGCGACGATCTGCTGGGCCAGCACGTCCAGCGGCTGGGCGGGAATCGGAACGCGGTCGAGTTTCCCCTGGCGCAGCGCATCGACCAGCGCGATGCAGTCGACCAGATCGTCGCGGCTGGTCGGGAACAGCCGGCCCTTGGGCAGCCCGCCGGCGTAATGGCCGGAACGGCCCACCCGCTGCAGGAAGGCGGCGATGGTGCCGGTCGCGCCGAACTGGCAGACCAGGTCGATTTCGCCGATGTCGATGCCCAGCTCCAGCGAAGCCGTCGCCACCAGCGCCTTCAGCTCGCCGGCCTTGAGCCGGGTTTCCGCGTCCAGCCGCTGCTCCTTGGACAGGCTGCCGTGGTGGGAGGTGACATCGTCCTCGCCGACTCGCTCCGCCAGCGCACGCGCCAGCCGCTCCGCCATGCGCCGGGTGTTCACGAACACCAGGGTGGTGCGGTGCTGGCGGACCAGTTCGGCGATGCGGTCGTACACTTGGCCGGCGGCCTCGTTCGACAGCACGGCTTCCAGCGGGGAATCCGGCAGTTCGATGTTCAGGTCCAGCCGCCGCCGGTGGCCCTCGTCCACGATCACGCAGCCGCCGCGACCGCCGGTGAGGAAACGCGCGACCTCCTCGACCGGACGCTGGGTGGCGGACAGCCCGATCCGCCGCAGGCCTTGCCCGGTGAGCCCCTCCAGCCGTTCCAGCGACAGCGCCAGATGCGAACCGCGCTTGCTGCCCAGCACCGCGTGTATCTCGTCGACGATCACCGTCCGCACCGAACCCAGCATCCGCCGCCCGCCGGCGCTGGTCAGCAGGATGTAGATCGATTCGGGCGTGGTCACCAGGATGTGCGGCGGCTGCCGCGTCATGGCTGCGCGCTCGGCCGCCGGCGTGTCGCCGGTGCGGACCTGGGAACGGATCGCCAGCGCGGTCCGGCCGGCTTCGAACAGCATCCGTTGGATGCCTTCCAGCGGCAGTTGCAGGTTCTTGTGGATGTCGTTGCTCAGTGCCTTGAGCGGCGAAATGTACAGGATACGGGTCTCGTCCGGCAGGCCGAACACCTCCCCTTCCCGCACCAGTTCGTCGATCGCCGCCAGAAACGCCGCCAGGGTCTTGCCCGAACCTGTGGGCGCAGCCACCAGCACGTCGTTGCCGCCCTGCACCGCCGCCCAGGCGCGGATCTGGGCGGGAGCCGGCGTGCCGATGGAGGCTTCGAACCATGAACCGACGATGGGATGGAAGCCCTTCACAGGCATCGCTTTGCACCAATAGATGCCGAACCCGTCATATGTTGCACCATAACAAGTCAGGCGAGCTGCGCCCCACCGTTGGACATGCAGCGCCAAAACAAGGCAATAGCACCATCATCCGTGATGGCCCGCAATTTGCTGATCTTGCGTTACCCAATGAAATACCGCTACTTAGGGAAAACAATGACAAAAAGTGCAGACGTACTATTCGTCCTACTCGGCGCCGTCATGGTGCTGGCCATGCATGCCGGCTTCGCTTTCCTCGAACTCGGCACGGTGCGGCGCAAGAACCAGGTTAACGCACTGGTCAAGATAATCAGCGATTTTGCGATGTCGACCATCGCCTATTTCTTCATCGGCTATTATCTCGCCTACGGCGTCCATTTCTTCGACGGCGCCCAGGCGCTCACGGTGGACAATGGCTACGGCCTGGTCAAGTTCTTTTTCCTGCTGACGTTCGCCGCCGCCATCCCGGCCATCGTTTCCGGCGGCATCGCCGAACGCTCGAAGTTCAATCCCCAGCTCGCCGCCACCTTCCTGCTGGTCGGCTTCGTCTACCCGCTGTTCGAAGGCATCGTTTGGAATTCCAATCTCGGCTTCCAAGGCTGGCTGCAGGCGCAGTTCGGCGCGCCATTCCACGACTTCGCCGGCTCCGTCGTGGTGCACGCGGTCGGCGGCTGGATCGGCCTCGCCGCGGTGCTGCTGCTGGGACCGCGGCGCGGACGCTACCACCGCGACGGCATGATCGCCGCCCACCCGCCGTCCAGCATCCCCTTCCTGGCGCTCGGCGCCTGGATCCTCACCGTGGGCTGGTTCGGCTTCAACGTCATGTCGGCCCAGAACCTCAACGGCGTCAGCGGCCTGGTCGCGGTCAACTCGCTCATGGCCATGGTCGGCGGCACCCTCGCCGCCCTGCTCGCCGGTCGCAACGATCCCGGCTTCGTGCACAACGGCCCCCTGGCCGGGCTGGTCGCCGTCTGCGCGGGCTCCGACCTGATGCACCCGGGTGGCGCACTGGTCGTAGGCGCGGCGGCGGGCGCTTTGTTCGTCTACCTCTTCACCCTCACCCAGAACCGCTGGAAGATCGACGACGTGCTCGGCGTCTGGCCGCTGCACGGGCTGTGCGGCGCCTGGGGCGGCGTGGCCGCCGGCGTCTTCGGCCAGACCGCGCTGGGCGGCATCGGCGGGATCAGTCTCATTTCGCAACTATTGGGCACCGGACTGGGGATTGCGATCGCCCTGACCGGCGGCTTCGCCGTCTACGGCTTTCTGAGACAATCGATTGGCCTGCGACTGGATCCCGAGCAAGAGTTCGAAGGCGCCGACCTCACCCTCCACAAGATCACCGCCACCCCGGAGAAAGAAGCGGGCTGGTGACCGCCGTAAAGCCGTAGCAGTGCGGCCTTACCTTCGCAGCCGATCGAGCCGCCGTGACTGCCCCACAATCCGCGCGCGGGCAGACTCACGGCGGTCAAACCACCCTCATGCGCCCCCCGCAGGCCTTTCCAGCGCCAGCGACGGCAGAAGAGACCCTCATGGCGCGCTGTGTCTAACGGTGTTCCCAACGCTCCACGACTGTGCTAGCGAGACAGTGATTGCCTTCGGCGCCCAGGCCGTCCTGCGTTCACTCGCCTTTGTGTGCAGAAACCGACTCATGTCCTCGTCGCGCTAGCGACTCTTCGCTAAACCTCTTGCCCCCTTCAGAAAGGGAAGTTGGGGACGTACGACAGCGAAGCAGCGGCGCCGTGCCATACCGTAGCCCTCCTTGGTTTTCCTGGCAGGAGGAAAAAAGCACCGGGATCAGGGCCACTACCTGTGCAGAAAGAGTCAACCAGCCACCGAATCCTGTGATTTATAGGCGTTTTCTGAGACGCCCCGTATTTCTCCATGTTTTCACAGGGGATTCATAACCCCGTCACCGCACGCCGGTAGCCTGTGGTCGCTCAGCATCAGGCAATCCATCTCTTTATCTCCAGAACATGTGAGCAACTGAATTGTGGGAGCTTTATGATGAACGATATTTTCTTTGAGGCCGTCGTCATTGCCTGCGGATTCATAAACGGACTTGGCTTCTTAAAGTTTATCCGCAAGATCCATAGAAACAAATCATCGGATGGTATTAATATTATCTTTCAGTGGCTAACCGGAACGACAGCACTGTTGCTGACCTGTGCAAATATGTTTGTCGCTCGCATAGGAATCACGACAGCATTTTTTACAACATGGATTCTTTCTTTATTTACAATCACAACCGTCTTGAAATACAGATCCCCTAGAGAGATAAGCCTTAATAAGAGGCACTACTACTGCCATGCCTTGCTGTTTCTTTGTGCTATAGCTGTCTTCACTGTTCAAAGAACGACGAATGATGTTGGCTTGCACGATTTAATGACCCTGGCTGTTATTCCACTCGGTATGTTGGCCTGTGGGACTAGTGTATTGCGGAATGTTCCTCAAATCTTGACGACGATAAGAACCCGGGAAACTGCCAACCTTTCGTCTTCTTATTTTCTGATAAATACAATTGCAACATCGACTGTCCTGGCTGTAGAAATCAGCCACCCTGAAGCGTCGATTTTTAATATTCTAAATTGTTCATTGGTAATCGGAACCAACCTGATTCAGCTGTTCGTAATGAGCTTATCCAATGTTCGCGAAAGAGTAATAACCTTACCGGTCCGGTAGACGAAATTTTTTTTACGTGATCAAAAAAGAAAGTGATTTATAAGCAAAATCAGCTGAGGGCGTATCGGCAGGACTTGTTTTGCCATTATGCGGATAGTGGCGCCAACTCGCTACAGCCGAGCGGAAATCGCCGACTTGATCGAATGCGTTGAGTCGCTTCGCCGACGAGGGAGGCGGTCGGACCTTACCTTGGTGAGGAGGGCGTAATCTCGACAAGATTACGGTAGTGGTGGGCCGTATTGGATTCGAACCAATGACCACTGCATTAAAAGTGCAATGCTCTACCGACTGAGCTAACGGCCCGAGGCTGCGCATTATAGATTTGACGAACGTATTAAGCAAGCAGTTCGGCTTGCGACGATAGTGCTCTCGCATTGACCGGATGCGCATGGCAGCGGACAATGGTTCCATCGTTCGCTTCGATTACCGCATGATGCGTTTCCTTCTGCGTTGCTCGATCTTGGCCGTGGCGCTCACGCTCGTGGGGTGCGTCTGGCTCCGCCTGCTTGAAGTCAAGAATCAGCTCGATGATTTCGACAATCACTTCAAGGTCGTCACGACCGACCACCTCCTGCTTGAGTTCCTTCATCCGGTGCTGTATGCCGACGACTTCCGTGAACTGACGCGGATGGAACCGACCCGTATCGAAGCCCTACCCAAAGGCAGCCGCTGGCACGTGCTGTTCGAGAAAATCGACATGAACGGCAATCCCGATCCCGGTCACCAGGATTTGGAGTTTGTGCTCAGTTTCAATGCGAAATCGCGGCTGGAAGTTTGGGACTTTCCGCCGCCATTCCTCGCTGCGGCTCCGGCACAGTTCTTAGAGGCGTCCTTGCGTTCGCTGGGCAAGGGGGAGATCTTTCAGGATCAGCGCCAACTCAAGGTCGATCCTAAGGACCTGCCGCGTATCAGTGCGGAAACGCCCAACCAGGCTCGGGTCAGGGAGGGGTTGGGACAACCGGCGCTGGAACTGGATCATGAAGAAGGCCGGCTTTGGGTTTACCGCTACCGCGTCAACACACCTCATATCGAGGACGAAGAAGGAAACCGGCGCATTGCGCTGGCCAGGTTCTGGTTCGATCCGGTCAGTAAGACCTTGCTGAAATTTTCCGGGAAATTCATCGGACTCAAGCTGTCCATCGATTACCGCAATTTTCCGCCGGCCAAGCAGGCCAGCCGCACCGGCGAGGACTGATCGGCGTTTTTCCGCACGACCCATCATGCGAATCAATCTTCAAACTCTGGGCTGCCGTCTGAACGAGGCGGAACTGGAAAGCTGGGCCCGGGAATTTCAAGCCGGCGGCCACCGCCTCGTCGACGAAGCGGGCGATGCCGATATCATCGTGCTGAATTCCTGCGCCGTGACCGCAGAAGCCGTACGCAAATCGAGGCAGACGATCCGGCGCAGCCAGCGCCAGAGTCCCCGCGCGCGCCTCGTGCTGAGCGGATGCTATGCGACGCTGCATCGGAACGAGGCGGCGGCGCTCGGCGTCGACCTCGTCGTCGGCAATGCGGACAAATCGCGCCTGGTCGAAATCACTGCGCGGGAACTTGCGCTGGACGCCATGCCGGAATTTTCCACCGAACCCGGCGAAGCGGCCTTGTTCGCTCTGGGCCGGCAGCGCGCGTTCGTCAAGGTGCAGGATGGCTGCCGCTACCGCTGCACGTTCTGCATCGTCACGGTGGCGCGGGGCGAGGAGCGCAGCCGCCCGCCTACGGAAATCGTCCGGGAGATCCGGCGGTTGCAGGAAGAAGGCGTTAAGGAGGTGGTGCTGACGGGCGTGCACCTCGGCGGCTACGGCAGCGAACTCGGAATACCGCTGGATGCCTTGATCCGCTCGATCCTTAAGGAAACCGAGATTCCGCGCCTGCGGCTGGGTTCGCTGGAGCCCTGGGATCTGCCGCAAGGCTTTTTCGAGCTGTTCGAGAATCCCCGCTTCATGCCGCATCTGCACCTGCCGCTGCAGAGCGGCAGCGACGCCGTGCTCAAGCGCATGGCGCGGCGCTGCAAGTCGGAAGAATTCGCCCGATTGGTGGCCCAAGCCCGGCGGCAGGTACCGGACATCAACATTACCACCGACATCATCGTCGGTTTTCCGGGAGAAACCGCGCGCGAGTGGGAGGAGAGCCTGCGGTTCATCGAGACTCTGGGTTTCGGCGACATCCACGTCTTCACCTATTCCCTCCGCGAGGGCACGAAAGCCGCGGCAATGGGCGGACAGGTCCCTGTCGAGATCAAGAAGGAGCGCAGCCGGGTCCTGCACGAGCTGGCCCTGGTGCGAAAGCGGGCGCTGCTGGAACGGTTTGCCGGCAGGGAAATGCCGGTGCTGTGGGAAAACCGGAAGGACGGCGCCGATCGCGGCTACACGCCGAACTATCTCCGCGTCGCCCAGCCGACGCCGGAAGCCGGGCTGTCCAACCGCATCACGCAGGTCCGCCTCTCGGAGGTGGATGCCTCCGGCGAGTTCCTCTGGTGCGAGCCGGCTAGTCCTCCGCCGGCAGCTCCAGCAGATACAAGGTAGCGCCGATGACCGCCGCCGGCGCGGCGAGAACGTTCAGGAGAGGGATCGTCTGCGCCAGCAGGACCGTCCCGCCGAACGTCACAGCCCCGAGCCGGAACCGGCCCAGCAGTTCGCGCTGACGGTCGAAGTCGCAGCCGCGCGCCTCCAGCGGATAGGCCGTGTATTCCAGCGCCATGAACCAGGCGTTGAAGACCATCCATAACACCGGGGCGGCGAGATTGACGACCGGAATCAGGAACAGGAAGGCCAGAGGCACGATGCGCAGCCCCAGATAAGCCAAGCGCCGGAACTCGCTCTTAAGGCCGGACAACATGTTCGCCTCGCCCGGCGCTCCCGCTTGCCCAGTCCGGCGCCCCGTCGCCAGTTCCGCCGTGCGTTCGGCCAATGCGCCATAGAAAGGCGAACCGATGATGTTGGCAAGCACCGAGAAGGTGAAATACATCACCGTGAAGAAACCGACGGCGAACACGGGCCACAGCAGCCAACGCATGAAATCCAGCCATCCCGGCAACATCCAGTTCAGGAATGCGGAAAAATAGCGGATTCCCAGCCACAGCCCCAGGCTGTAGAGGATCAGGTTGACCGCCAGCGGAATCCAGATATGGCGCCGTATACCGGGCTTGGCCAGCCAGGTCAAGCCGGTGACCAGGCAGCGGAATGCCGCCGCGGGCGAATTCAGGCGGCGGAAATCGGCCGCCGCGGCCTGCGAAATGGGATTGCTCATGAGGAAATCTAAGGAGAAAAACGGACGCCGAGAATATCACGAAGGCGGCTGCGCATCGCCGGCCGGCTCTCCGCCCGCCTTGAACATCGCCGGATTCATCCCGTGCCGGCTCAGCAGCCGGTAAAACTCGGTACGGTTGCGCTTGGCCAGGCGGGCGGCCTGGGTCACGTTGCCCCGCGTCATCTGCAACAGGCGGATGAGATAGTTGAGTTCGAACTGGTCCCTCGCCTCCTGCAGCGAGGGGAAGGAAGACGGCGCCTCCCGCAAGGCGCGCTGCACCAGGGTCACGGGAATGAGCGGCGTCGCCGACAGCGCCACACACTGCTCCACCACGTTGCGCAGCTGCCGGACGTTGCCCGGCCACTGGAAATTGACCAGCGCTTCCATCGCTTCCGGAGAAAATCCCTTGACCTGATCGCCGTACGAACTCACTAGGTCCCGCAGGAAATGCATGGCCAGCAGGGGAATGTCCTCGGGACGCTTGACCAGAGGCGGTAGCAGCAGGCTCACCACATTGAGCCGGTAATACAGGTCTTCACGGAAGTTCCCTTCCGCCATCGCCTGTTCGAGGTCGACGTGAGTAGCCGAGATCACGCGGACATCGACCGGCTCGTCGTGGGTCGCCCCGACCGGGCGCACCTTCATTTCCTGCAGGGCACGCAGCAGCTTCACCTGGAACGACTTCGGCATGTCGCCGACCTCGTCCAGGAACAGGGTGCCGCCGTCGGCAGCCTTGAACAGGCCCTGGTGGTCGCGCGTCGCGCCGGTGAACGCCCCCTTGCGGTAGCCGAACAGCTCGGACTCGAGCAGATTTTCCGGGATGGCGCTGCAATTGACGGCCACGAACGGCGCCCTGGCGCGGGGGCTCGAGTCGTGAATGGCCCGCGCCAGGAGTTCCTTGCCGGTGCCGCTCTCGCCGCCGATGAACACGCTGGCGCGGTTCTGCGCCACCCGCTGGGCCTGCCCCAGGACTTCTTCCATCAGCGGGCTCTGGGTGACGATCCGCGCGCGCCATGCCTCCTTGTCGGAAACCACTGCGGTGTTTCCGTTGATGCGGATCGCTTCGGAAATGTGCTCGATCAGCTCGTTCTTGTCCACGGGCTTAGTGACGAATCCGAATACTCCCCGCCGGGTCGCGGCGACGGCGTCGTTGATGGTGCCGTGCGCCGTCATGATGATCACCGGCAAGGTGGGATGGCGCTCGTTCAGCGCGTCGAACAAGGCCATGCCGTCCATGCCGTCCATCCTGAGATCGGTCACGACGACGTGTGGCCGAAACACCGCAACCTGGGACAGCGCCGATTGGCCGTTCGCTGACTTGACCACGTCGAACCCCGCGGCCGTCAGGCGCAACCCGATCAGGCGCAACAGGTCCGGGTCGTCGTCCACCAGCAACACTCGCTTGCGCGTTTCACTCATCGCTTGAAAATCCCGGTCACTATAGTTTCTGCTCGATCGACTTGAGCGTGTTCAATTTGCCGCGCAATTCCTCGACTTCGCTTTCCAGACTCTGGATTTTGCTGTCCTTGGCTTTGGAATCTTTGCGCACCTTGTGCTTGCCGCTTTGCGCCTCCTTGAGCCGCTTGTCCAGCTCGGCCTTTTCGGCCGCTTCCTTCTGCGACCTGGATACCAGCTCACCCAGGTAGGCCAGCCAGCTGCGCACCCGCGCATCCTCGATTTCGTTGATCACTACCCGGATGTTCCCCAGCGTCACCGAAGCGTCGCCGCAGCCCGTCGTGATCAGCTGCGCCAACAGCAGGTGAAGCCGGTATCCCATGCGCGGATTGGATGCCTGCATGCGATCGACCTGCTGGCACTCCGGCAGGCGCTCGGCCGGCGTCATCTTGGCGAGGTCTTCGCTGTAGCGGACCAGCGCGTCCAGACCGGTCGCCGCATAGTCGCGAGGAGGATCCGCAACCGGCTGCTCCGGGGGCTTGGCTGGCTGCCACAACTGGCACCCAGCCAACAGGCCCGCAAGCAAAATAAGCAATACATGTGCCTTAAACATCAGCTGGTTCTCCTTGTCGAGGAAGCGATATTCGCACGCGCAACCGCGGCACCGACTCTTCACACCAGGGGATTCTGACCCTGACCAGGGCGCCCTTGCCGGTCGGCGGATCCAGCAGCTCGACGCTGCCATGGTGGCTCATGACGCACTCGCGGACGATGGCCAAACCGAGCCCCGTGCCCGGGATGCCCAGTTCCCGCCCCTTGCTGCCCTGGAAGAACGGCTCGAACACCTGCTGCCGCTCTTCCGGCGCCACCCCCGGCCCCTCGTCGCCGACTTCGAGTTCCATGTAGTGATCCAGGGCGCAGAGCCGCAGCGAAATCAGGCCGCCGGTCGGGGAATACTTGACGGCGTTGGACAGGAGATTGTCGATCACGGTGCGGAGTTGCTCGCGGTTGCCTTCGATTTCGATCTTCGCCAGCTGCGACTCGACCCGGAGTTCGTTCGCCCGGAGGCGCAACTGATACTCCTCCAGCACTTCCCCCACCAGCGCGTGCATGTCCACCGGTTCGCGCCGGAGCGCCGCCGGATCGGCATTGACCTGGCTGAAATTGATCAGCGCGGTGATCAGCCGCTCGAGCCGCTGGGTATTGCTGACCAGTATCTGGGTGATTTCTTTCTGCTCCGGATTCAGCTCGCCCACCACTTCGTCCGCCAGCAGCCCCGTGCCTTCGTGGATGGTCGCGAGCGGCGTCTTGACTTCGTGCGAGACGTGCCGCATGAACTGCTGCTTGGCCTCCTCCAGCGCGTTCAGCCGGCCTCTGAGCCATTCCAGGCGCTCGCCCAGGAATCTCAGGTCGGACGGTCCCCTCACGCGGACCGGCTGGTGGTAATCGCCGCTACCCAACTGGCGGATCGCGGATTCCAGCTGGCGGATCGGACGGGTGATGAGGACGGTGAACAGGGCGACGAGACAGGCGGCGCCTGGAACCAGCACTGCCGACCGCACCAGGATGCGGTCCTGGACGGTTTTGGAATGCCCGTCGAGCAGCGCGACCTCCTTGTCGATCAGCGCCGTATAAGCCTGCGACAAAGCGCGGGCCTTCATCCCCAGCGCCTGGAACACGCCGTCGAACTTCTCCAGAGCCGCCGAAGAACCCTGCGAACCGCGCCGCTGCGCCGCCGCCTGCGCTTTCGCTTTGCGGCTTTCGTAAGCCTCCACCACGCTTTGATAGGCGGCCGCCTCGTCCGAACCGAATTGGTCGAGCTGGGCAGTCAGCGACTCGTCTTCGGTCCGGACCCGCAAGTCCAGCACGATGTCCTGCACCTGTTCGTGCATGGCCTTGAAGGCGCTGCGCATGTCCGCGTCATCGAATACCACGAGCTGCTTTCCCTTCCGCTCCAGATCGCTCAGCCGCTCAATGAGCAGGAAGCTTTTCTGGCTGAGCTGGGCGACGGAATAAACGGTTTTTCGGGACTGCGCGGCAAGGTCGTCCACGGCGCTGACGGTTGAGCCGATGGCGACCAGCAGCGGCAAAGCCGCCAGGACGAAGCCGCCGAGCACCAGTTTGCTCACCGACAGCGAAGGAAAACGGAATTTATACAACGTAAAGATTCCTGCTGCTTAAGGCTCACTCAAAACGCGCATTGTCGCACCGCATCGGCCAGCATCAGGTGCGAGACACATCCGGTTGGTGGGATGAGTGATGCTGTCGGTCGAGACTATCTCGCCAACGCCGGCCTGCTTGAGCCGGTTCCAGGCATCGCCGGCGAACAGGGCATGAGTCACGACCACATCGATTCTACTTGCGCCACCTTGGGCGAGCTGCCGCGCCGCTTCCGCCAAGGTGATACCGGTGCTCGCGACATCGTCCACCAGCACCACGGCCTCGAACCCTCCGATCTCCTGCGGGAGCGCGATGCCCACCTCCCTATCCCCAATGCGTCGCTTCGAGGCGACGGCATACGGCAGGCCTGCCTGCGTGGCGATCGCCTCCACCCATTGCCGGGATTCCTGATCCGGCCCCAATAATAGCCGCTCCCTTATCACCTGTCGCCAGATAGCGACTGACGAGCGTCGCCGAGGAGAGGGTCAGAACCTTTTTCAGTGGCGCGGCCTGGTCCAGACGGTCGATCCGGTGCAGTGGGGATCGACCGTGATGAGCGCATCGAAATAACGTGCCAACAGGTTCCCGACGATCTTCTGGGCCACCGCTTCGCCGGGGTGAAACGCAATATCCTGGCGCATGTAGCACAGATAAGGCGCCACCAGGACCAGCCGGTCGCAGCCGGCGCCGGCGCAAAGTCTCGGCGGCCAGAACCAGCTCCACCAGCTTGTCGTTGGGACGGTCCAGGCTGCGGTGCACGATCACGGTATCGCGTGCCTCGGGCGGAACCCTCACCTAAGCTTTCGCCGTCGGGAAAGCGGTGGATTTCGATCTTGCGCCAGGGACAGCCCAGTACCTTTGCGAGTTGGCGCGACTGGTCGTAAGGTTTCCTTAAAGCCCGCGACGATCACGCTCTAAAATTCCATGTGCAGCTTGCTGAGGGACGCGGCGGCGCCGATGCGGTAGCCGCTTCTTGCGCGGGTGAAATCGCGGGCGAATTCGAAATTGGCGGGGAATTCCGCATAGACCCGGTAGAGCGGCTGGCCTTGCTCCACCGTATCCCCTAGCTTGCACAGCAAATCCACTCCCGCGCCCTTGCTGATCGGCGCACCGGCCAGCCGTGCGGTCTGCGCCAGGAAGAAATTGTCGATTTCCACCACCGTGCCGGCGCCCTCGGCCAGCACATCGAAGACGAGCCGGCCAGGCTCCAGCCTGACTTCCTGCCTGCCCTGGGCGTCGATGATTCTGTCCATCTTGGCCAGCGCGCGGCCCGATTCGAGGATGTCGCGCGCGATCGAGTAGCCGAAGCCGCCGCGGACGTCGGGATCGAATTCGATGATGCGGCCGGCCAGGCGCAAGGATTTTTCCCGCAGATCGACCGGCGCCTCCGGATCGTTTTCCAGCACTCGCATCACGTCCCGCACCTCCAGCACCGGGCCGATGCCACGGCCGATCGGCTGGCCGCCGTCGGTGATCACGGCCTCCAGATGCAGGCCGACACGGTCGCCGACATATTCGAAAAGCTTTCTGAGGCGCATGGCGTCGCGCATCTGCCGCACCTTGGCGCTGGGGCCGACCGGGATGTCCAACAGCAGATGGGTGGCGCCGGCGGCCAGTTTCTTCGACAGGATCGAGGCGACCATCTGGCCCTGGGAGTCGATGCCGAGGGGGCGCTCCACCGATATCAGCATGTCGTCGACCGGGGCCAGCCGGGTGGTGCCACCCCAGGCCAGGCAGCCGCGCTCCATCCGCACCAGCCGGTCGAGGGATTCCGGCACCAGGTCGGTACGCGCGAGCACCTCCATGGTGTCGGCCGTTCCGGCCGGCGAGGTGATCGCCCGGCTGGAAGTCTTCGGAATCAGCATGCCGTGCGCCGCCACGATAGGCACGATCAGCAATGAGGTCCGGTTGCCGGGGATGCCGCCGATGCAGTGCTTGTCGGCCACCAGCGGTTCGTTCCAGTTCAGCCGAACGCCGGTTTCCAGCATCGCCCGAGTCAGCGACAGCACCTCGTCGCGGTCCAGGCCGTTCTGGCCGGTGGCGACCAGAAACGCCGCCATTTCCATCTTGGAATAGCGCCCTTTGGCGATGTCGCTGGTGATCGCCTGATAGTCGCCGTAACCCAATCGCTCGCCGCCGATCTTGCGCCTGACCCCGTCCATGGACAGAGGCGGCTCGGCCTGCGCCACGGTGACCGGCTGCCCCGCTGGCTCGGCGAAGCGTTGAAACGCCTGTTCGGACAGGCCTAGCTCGTCCGGAGCGACGATGCAGGTATCGTCCACGACGTTCAGCACCGCTTCGATCTGCTTGCCTTCGCAGCCGACCCGGATCTTGGCCAGCGCCTGGAAGCCTTCCGCCCGGTACACCGAACATTCCCGGTGCATGTAGGCCACGTTTTCCCGGTAGGTATCGATGGCCACCGCGCGGAGCTTCAGCTTAGGTCTTGATTGACTCTTCATCGGACATCGGTCGGCAATCCCTCCTCGAATCGAAAATCCCCGGCGCTTGCTGGGACAAAGCCCCCCTTGGGGCCGTACAATATCACGCCTTTGAAGCCCCCCTGATCCGTTCCCCGGCGTGCTGTCCCTACGCTCCAGCCTTTTCCGGCTTTACCCCGCAATCTCTCTGCTGGCGCTGGTGGGGCTTTGGCAGATCGCGGCGAACGCGGCGGCGTCGGCCACCCTCCCCGGCCCGCCCGAGGTCCTGAGCGTGCTCGCCGGGGAAATCCGCTCCGGCAACCTGCCCCATCATCTGGGCGCCACGCTGTCACGGCTGGCGGCGAGTTTCACGTTGGCGATGAGCCTCGGCAGCGCGCTGGGCGTGCTGCTGGGGCGGCACCCGCGCCTGGATCTGTTCTTCGACGTCTGGGTGATGCTGTTCCTCAACGTGCCGGCCCTGGTCGTCATCATCCTGTGCTATGTCTGGTTCGGGCTGGGCGAGACCGCGGCCGTTACGGCGGTGGTCGTAAACAAGCTGCCCAATGTCGTCGTCACCCTGCGCGAGGGCGCCCGCGCGCTCGACCGCAACCTGCTGGAAATGGCCGAATCCTACCGGTTCGGCCGCATCAAGACCTTGCGCCATGTCATCGCGCCGCAGCTTTTTCCGTTCTTCGTGGCCGCCGCCCGCAACGGCGTGGCGCTGATCTGGAAAATCATCCTGGTGGTAGAAATCCTGGGCCGCAGCGACGGCATGGGCTATCAGCTGCACCTGTTCTTCCAGATGTTCGACGTGGCGGGAATCCTGGCCTACACGATCGGCTTCGTCGGCGTGATCCAGCTCATCGAATGGGGAATCTTCAAGCCGCTGGAAGCGCGGGCAAGGCGGTGGCGGCGATGATACGCATACGGATCGAGCGCAAGCTGTACGCCGTGCCGACCTCGCGGGAAAACCCGGCCGTGATCGAAAACCTGGCGCTGGACCTCGGGCGTGGCGAATTCGTCTGCCTGGTCGGCCCTTCCGGCTGCGGCAAGACCACCCTGCTCAACATCGTCGCAGGCCTGGACCGGGAATTCGAGGGCAGCGTCGACTTCGGCGCGGATGCCGGCGACCGGCCCTCCACCGCCTACGTGTTCCAGGAGCCGCGGCTGCTGCCCTGGCGCAGCGTCCGCCAGAACATCGAACTGGCCCAGCCCAAGGGCAAGGTCGACCACGAGTACATCGGCCATTTGCTGGAGACCCTGGGACTCACCCACGCCCAGCACCAGTTCCCGCCGCGGCTGTCCCTGGGAATGAGCCGGCGAACCGCCTTGGCACGGGCCTTCGCCGTTCGTCCCGCCTTGTTGCTGATGGACGAGCCCTTCGTATCGCTCGATGCCGCAACCGGCCGGCGTATCCGCGAATTGCTGCTCGCCGTCTGGGAGGAGCGGCCCCTCACCGTGCTATTCGTGACCCATGACGTCCGCGAAGCCATCGCCCTGGCCGATCGCCTGGTATTTCTGAGCGCCCATCCCATGCGCATACGGCAGGAAATCGCCGTCACCGAACCCCGCGCCGCACGCGCCGGCGGAGACTGGGTGGAAAGCTTCCGCGCCCGGCTGCTCGAAGACTATCCAGCCATCTGCCCCATGCTTTGAGGGGCGGCGCCCCGCCGCCCCATTGAAATCCTCGCAGCGATCCCGACAATGTGCGGTGTTGGGACTCGCGCCCGCTACCGAACATCGACCAATGAATACTGAAGAACGCCAAGTACTCGAACGCTTTCTTTACCGGCTGACCGACATCAAGGGGATCGACAAAGACCCCGAGGCGGACCGGCTGATCCAGGACGCCGTGGCGCGTCAGCCCGATGCCGCCTATCTGCTGATCCAACGCAACCTGCTGCTCGAAAAGGCGTTGGAAAACGCCAAAGCCCGCGTGGACGAACTCCAGCGCCAACCCGCGCCGGTCAATCGCGGCGGCGGCGATCCCTGGGCGCGGACGGGAAGGCCGGCCGGCCGCGCCTGGGATGCCGCCCCGCCGGGCTATCGCCAGTCTGCCGCGCCGGCTCCGCAGCAATCCGGTATGCCCAGCTTCCTCGGCAACATAGCGTCGACCGCCGCCGGCGTGGTGGCCGGCTCGTTCCTGTTCCAGGGCATCGAAAGTCTGATGCACGGAGGCCAGCACGATTCCTGGGGCGGGTCGGCCGGCGAGCGCGTGACCGAGAACACCACCGTCAACAATTATTACGGCTCGGACCAGGCTCCCGCCCCGGACGATCAGGATGGCTGGTCCAACCAGGACGACTCGTTCCTCGACACCGGCTACGACTTTCCGGATGACGACACCGGAAGCGATGAGGGTAGTTGGATCTAATCGCTCTGATCCTCACCGTCTGCATTTATGCAGCAGCGGCGGAGATGACTCCAAGCCGAAGCTTCCGTTCCAGGCCATTGGGTGCGAGAATGCAACCGCGTTTATGGACTGTGCGGCTCATCCCGGTCTATTCACCGCGACTCAACAATCAGGAGCTTCCAAATGAAAAGATCGTTCGTGTCTTTGGCTATGGCGGGACTTACCGCGGCCTCCGGGCTGGCCGCGCCCGTTGGGGCCGTTCATGCTCAGGCTGCTTGTTATACCGACAGCCAGTTTCCGGACGAGCGCTTCGTGATCGACGCTAAAACCCAGGGCGTCCTGATCAACTCCTGGTATGACTTGGTAGAGCTGCTGTTCGGCGGCAAACAGACGGCTTACAGCGTCCATGGAAAATGGGCATTCGCCCACCACGCAGAAGGAAGCCCCTGGTTCGTGGAAATGGCCGCGGCAACAGGCACGATCGATGTCGGCTCCAAACATCTGGGCAAGAACGCCAACCCCACCGCCACCCACACCCAAACCGGAGCCCACTTGGGACTTACCGTGCACTTGGTGAGGGGGGCGCACGGGGAGGCTTCGTCGGTGCCCTTTACCATCGACTGCGGCAGCGATGAAGCCAGTGTCCTTCCCAACCAGTGGACTTGCGAGAGCTACACCGAATGGGGAAATTACTTGGGCGTCAGCACCCTGAGCAAGGTGTCGTACCAGACGGACGACGAACGCTGCAACCTGTTCGAGGCCGTTCCCGCGCCCGTCGTTCCCACCGTTACCGCGGCGAGTCAGAGCGGCACATATAAGAGCCGCGCATTCAGACCGTAATCCCCCCTGCGATGATCGAGCAACGGGCCGGCTTTCGCCGCCGGCCGGCCCTTTCTGCTCTGTCCCCGCGGCCCTCCGGTTTTTCTCCTGTCGGCCGGGAATTTTCGCGTGCCACTCCCTGCATTTGCTTATCCATGAATCTTTGCCGATACTAGACGCCACGGCAAGGAACCCTTTCATGGCTCGGAATGACGTCCCCAGGCGCCAACCCATCCCGGTGTAACGAGGTCTCAGTGTCAAGGAAGACAGATCTATGAAAGCGACACAACCGGGAACCGGTCCTTCCCGCCTGCTCGGGACCCCTTTCACCCTGATCGTCTTCCCCCTCCTCGTCCTCTTAGCCGGCTGTTCGGATCACGGCAAGTCCGACGGGAAAACCGAGGTGACGGTAAGCGTCGCGGCGGTCGCCCCCGTGGTTCGCACCGACCTCCTCAGCACACTCAACATCGCCTCGGAGTTCGACCCCTACCAGCAGGTCGACGTACACGCCAAGGTGGCCGGCTACGTGAAAAGAATCGACGTGGACATCGGCGATGCCGTCAAAGAAGGCCAGGTCCTCGCCGTCCTCGAGGTTCCCGAGCTCGAGGAAGATCTGGCCCGGGCCCACGCCGCCGCCTTGCGGGCCCAGGAGCGGATCCGGCTGGTGCGCAGCAATATCCGCCGGGCCGAAGCGATTGCCTATCAGGCGGAGCTGACGTACAAGCGCATGTATGCGGTCAACCAGACCACGCCCAATCTGGTGGCCCAGCAAGAGATCGACCTTGCCCGGTCCCAGGCGGATGCCACCGCGGCGGAACTTTCGTCCCGCAAGGCCGCCGCCCTGGCGGCCGAACAGGAACTGGCCGAAGCCCAGGCCGAGGAGCTCAAGGCCCAGGCCCTGGCCGACTATGCGACGATCCGGGCGCCTTTCACGGGCATCGTCACCAAGCGTTACGCCGACACCGGCGCCATGGTGCCTCAGGGCATCCAGTCCAGTCAGCAGGCCATGCCGGTGGTCCGGGTCACGCAGGTCGATCCGCTGCGGCTCTCGTTCCCGGTCCCTGAATCCATGGTATCGCTGGTTCATACGGATGCGCCGGTCACCGTTCACGTCCCCTCCTTGAACCGCACCTTCGATGGCAAAATCTGGCGCTTCACCGGGAAAACCGCGGACATCACGCGCACCATGGAAACCCAGCTCCTGATCCCCAATCCGCAGTTCGAACTGAAACCCGGCATGCTAGCCTCCGTGGAATTCGTGCTGGCGAAGCGTGAACGGGTCCTGGCGATCCCCGTCGAAGCGGTGGGGGACGACGACAAGAACCCGACGGTTCTGGTTGTCGGCGCGGACAACAAGGTGGAGGAACGCGCCGTGAACCTCGGCATCAAATCCCCGAATCGTTATGAAGTGGTCTCCGGGCTGGCGGAAAACGAACGCGTCATCGTGTCCCGCCGCGCCCAGTTCATGCCAGGGCAGATCGTCCAGGCGAAAGAGGTGTCGTTCGACTCCCCGTCCAACGCCAGCGGGGATGAATAAGCCGCCCCCGTTCGCCGCATAGACCACCGGCCTATTCCGATGCCTCGCTTCGCCCTCCGCTTCCCCTATTTCATCATCGTCTGCGGTCTAATGGCCGGGGTACTGGGTGTTTCGGCCCTGCTGCGGATGCCGGTCGACCTGTTCCCTAGCATCAACATACCGGTGGTGATGGTCGCCACCTTCTACTCGGGCATGCCGCCGCAGCAGATCGAAACCGCCATCACCGCGCCGTTCGAGCGCATGTTCACCCTGGCCAGCGACGTGGATCACATCGAATCGCGCTCCCTGCCCGGCGTCAGTCTGATCAAGGTGTATTTTCATCCCGGCTCGAACCCGGACTCCGCCTTGACCGGCATCTCCAATCTGGCGATGGCGACGCTCCGCCGCCTCCCGCAAGGTACCCTGCCGCCGGTGATTCTGAAGTCCGACGCCTCCAGCATGCCGGTCTGCCTGGTGACGTTCAAGGGCAAGGGCCTGGCGGAGAAGGACTTGCTGGACATCGCCCGATTCAACGTGCGCAACCAGATGGCGAGCGTGCCCGGCGCCTCGGTGCCGTTGCCGTTCGGCGGCAAGATGCGGCAGATCCAGGTCTACGTGGACCCGGTGAAGATGCAGGCCTACAACCTGAGCATCGACGACGTGGTGAGTTCGGTCAACGACGCCAACCTTATCCTCCCCGCCGGCTTCTCGCGCATCGGCGACCTGACCTACAACATCTACACCAACAGCCAGGTCGCCACGATGCGTGAGCTCGACCAAGTGCCGCTGCGCACCGTGGGCCAGGGCGCGGTCATGGTAGGGGACATCGGACGGGCCAAGGACGACACCATGATCCAGACCAACGTCGTGCGTATCGACGGCCAGCGTTCGGTCTACGTGCCGGTGCTGAAGCAGGGGGGGAATACCAACACCATTGCCATCGTGGACGGCATCAAGGACATCGTCTCCCGCCTGCTCGACGTGCCCAAGACCCTGGTGACGGACGTGATCTTCGACCAGTCGCTGTTCGTCAAGAGCGCCATCGAGAACCTGATGCACGAAGGCCTGACCGGCCTGTGCCTGACCGGCCTGATGATCCTGATGTTCCTCGGCAGCCCGCGCGCCACCGGGGCGGTGATGCTATCGATCCCACTGTCGGCGCTGACCATGTTTTTTGTCATGTTCCTCGGCGGCGGCTCGGTCAACACCATGCTCCTGGGCGGCCTGGCGCTGGCGTTCTCGCGCCTGATCGACAACTCGGTGATCGTTTTGGAAAACATCTTCCGGCACCTGGAGATGGGCAAACCGGCGGCCGAGGCCGCGGAACAGGGCGGCATGGAAGTCTCGCTGCCGGTGCTCGCCGCGACCCTGACCATGGCCATCGTGTTCTTCCCGGTGAACTTTCTGCAGGGCGTCAGCAAGTTCCTGTTTTCGGCCCTGGGCCTGGCCGTGGTCATGTCGGAATTCGCTTCCTACCTCGTAGCCATGACGGTGGTGCCGCTGTTCTGCTCCCGCTTCATCACGAGCGTCCACGGCGGCAGCCACGCTACGGGCTCCCGCCCTTCACTATTGTCCCGTTTCAACGCCGCGTTCGACGCACGCTTCAAGGCCTTTCTCGACCGCTACCAGGCCCTGCTGGCCCGCGCCCTGCAGCGCCCCCGCGCCACGCTCGCCGGCATCCTGGGCCTGTTCGCCGCCAGCCTGCTGCTGTTCCCGCTGCTGGGCCTGGCGTTCTTCCCCCGCACCGATCCCGGCCTGTTCACCCTCATGATCAAGGCGCCTTCGGGGATGCGGCTGGAGAAGACCGAGGATCAGATCCGCCAGGTCGAGGCGCTGATCCGCCGCAACGTCGCTCCGGAAGACCTCCAGCTCGTCATGTCGAACATCGGCTCGGTGGCCGACCTGCCCGCGCTCTACACGACCAACTCCACCGAAGACACCGCCTTCGTCCAGGTCGCCCTGAAAGCCGGTCACAAGACCGGCAGTTTCGAATACATGGACCGGATCGGAGAGGCGCTGAGAACGGAAATGCCGCAACTGAGCACTTACCTTCTGACCAGCGGCCTGGTCGACGCGGTGATGAACCAGGGGATGCCGGCGCCGATCGACGTCCAGGTCAGCACCAACGACCTGGAGGCCGCCGACCGCCTGGTCAAGACCTTGACCCAAAAGATCCGCGAGCTGCCGGGTGTCGGGGGCATTTTCACGCCGCAGAACAACCATCTCCCGGCCTTCAACATCGAAGTGGACCGCATCCGCGCCGGCCAGGTCGGCCTCACCGAGAAGAACGTGGTCGACAGCCTGATCTCGGCGTTGACTTCGGACGTCATGATCTCGCCGAACTACTGGATCGATCCCAAGTCCGGCAACAACTACTTCCTTTCGGTCCAATATCCCCTGGAACTGATCCGATCCGTCACCGACCTGAAAAACCTGGTATTGCACGGCCCCGATGTAAAAGGTCCGACGACCCTGGACAGCGTCGCCAAAATCAAAGAGATTCGTTCGCCCAACGAAGTCGACCACTACCAGATCCGGCGCGTGATGGACATCTATGTCGCGCCGAGCGGGGAGGATCTGGGCCGGCTGGCCAGCGCCATCGAGGACGTCGTCGCCGGCATGAAGTTGCCGGACGGCGTGAAGGTGATGTTGCGCGGCTCGGTGCAAAGCATGCGGGCCTCTTTCCAAAGTTTCGCGATGGGTTTGAGCCTGTCCGTCATCCTGGTTTATCTGGTCCTGGTCGCCCAGTTCCGCTCCTTCGTCACGCCTTTCATCATTCTGCTGGCGGTGCCCACCGGCATCGTCGGGGTGATCCTGATGCTGCTGTTGAGCGGCACCACCCTCAACGTGATGTCGCTGATGGGCGTGCTGATGCTGAGCGGGATGGTGGTCTCGAACAGCATCCTGATCGTGGAATTCACCAATCAATTACGCGCCGGCGGCATGGGGGTGGAGGAGGCCGCGGCCCAGGCCTGCCGGACCCGGCTGCGGCCGGTGCTGATGACTTCGCTCGCCACCATCATCGGCCTGATTCCGATGGCGTTGAAGCTCGGCACCGGCAGCGAAGCCTACGCGCCGCTGGCGCGCGTCATCATCGGCGGCCTCAGCGTCTCGGTAGTGCTAACGGTGTTCATCGTGCCGGCCGCCTACGTGCTGATTTTCCGCGACCGGGACGGCGAAGCGCCGGCCGATCCCCTGCCGGAGGCCATTCCGTGAGGCGCGACCGGCTCTATCTGCTCGCCGCCCTGGCGCTGCTGCTGGAAAGCGCCGCCGGCCCGGCAAGCGCCCGCACTCTGTCGCTCCGGGAAGCGCAGGACGTCGCCCGCGCCAACCACCCCAGGATGCAGGTCGCCGACCTCCAGGCGCAGGCATCACAGGAGGCCGTCATCCAGGCCAGGGCGGCCTACCTCCCTCATATCACCCAGCAGACGGTCGGAGCGATTTCCAACAGCTCGAAGAATGCCCCGGCACGGCTGGCCGCCGGCTATGGCCTAGCGCCGCCGCCGGTTGCATCGCGGACCGCGACCGGCGCCTACCTGAAGCAACTGATCTATGATTTCGGCCGCACCTCCAACCTGGTGGCCAGCGCCGAACTGAACGCCAAGGCCAGCGACGAAAACCGGGCCGCTAACGAAGCCCAGATCATGCTGTTGGTGACCGCCGCCTATTATCAGATGGTCCAGGCGCAGGAGGTACTGAAGGTCGCGAAGGACACCCTCGAGAAACGGGAGCTCAATCTGAAACAAATCAAGGCGCTGACTGCCTCCGGCCTGAAATCCGCTCTGGACGTCAGCTTTGCCGAAGTCAACCAGAGCGATGCCCAAATGTTGCTGCTCAAGGCCCAGAACGATCTGGCTTCGGCCCGAGCCGTGCTTTCCACCGCCATGGGCAGCCGCGACGAAGAAATTTTTGAAGTGAAGGAGGAACCTCTGCCGCCGCCGGTCGGAAAGCTGGAAACCGCAATCACCGAGGCGCTTTATTTGAGGCCGGATCTGCGCACCCTGCGCCTGCAATTGCAGGCAGCGGAAAAATTCGCAGAAGCGGAAAAAGCCGCGGCCCGCCCGAAGATCGAGCTGGTGGGCAACATCAACTACATGCCCTGGGTCAATATCGAGGCGGGCAAGTATCCGAAATTCAATGTCATCGGCGGACTCCTCATCGATGTGCCGGTTTTCGAAGGCTTTGCCCTGGAGGCTCGCGAAAACAAGGCAAGAAAGGAATACCAAGCCGCAGCTCACGGAGTCACCGATGCGGAAAACAACATCCTGCGCGATGTCCGAGTGGCCTGGATGGCGGCGAAAACCGCGTTCGAACGGATGCCGCCCGCCCACCAGCAGTTTCTCGAAACCAACAAATCATTCCAACTGGCGCAATCGCGCTATCAGATGGGATTGAGCTCCATCGTGGAACTGACTCAGGCTCAGCTCAATTTCACGCGTGGCGCCATCGATGAAATCGAGGCGCGCATCGAATACCAGATGCGCTGCGCGGAGCTCGACTACCAGGTTGGAAAGCTGCGCTGACGTCCATTGCGATACCCGGTGCGATGGATTGCACGCTGCGTGTTTTCAATCAGCGTGTGCGGCATATCGCGCACTCTTTCGATGATCTCCCCAGCCGATACCGCGCTGCCTGTGTGGTTTTAGGTGGCAGCAAACTTGCATTTCTATCGATTCGACAATCCCCTCCGCTCTGATCGCAGTATTCGATGATCACCAAAACTCAAACACTTAGCCTTTCGAAATTCTTCTCCACTTTCCTCCTGACTGCCAGCGTTCTCTCCGCACTCGGCCCGGGCGCGGCGCCTGCCTTCGAATACAATGACGAAGGACGAACCCTGGTGAACAAACGGCTGAAAGGGAAGTATGGCTTCGCGGCGCAAGGCTATTTCGGCGCCGATTTCGATGCCGCCTCCAAGCTCACCACCGGCGCGATCGCCATCCGTGTGGGCGTGTTCCATTTCGACGGCGACGGCCATTGCCGCATCCACAGCATGGCCAACAAAGCCGGCCTCAAGGCGGCGGTTACGCAGGATACCTCCGATTGCACCTACGAGGTCTATCTCGACGGCACCGGGAAGGTCGATGCGGTGCTGGGCGGAAAATCCTTTCAGACGTTTTTCGTGCTGGTGAACGGCGGTAAGGAATTCATGTTCACCCGGCGCGAAGGCACCAGCACTTCGGCCGAGCAGGGAGGCGCCACCCTGGTGTTCGCCATTGCCAAGAAGCAATAGCCGGACGTTGGGCTCAGGCAGCGGTTTCCACCATATTCACCCGCTGCGTGACATTGCACAGCAGCACGTAGGGAATCGTGTCGGCGCAGCGCGCGATTTCCTCGACCGGGAGCCCCTGTCCCCAAAGCGTCACCGTATCGCCGATTTCGGCCGCCGGGCAGTCGGTCAGATCGACCGATATCATGTCCATCGAGACCCGCCCGATCAGCGGCACGCGCAGTCCCCGAACCAGCACCGGCGTGCCGGTGGCTGCGCGGCGGGGATAACCGTCGCCGTAGCCGATGGCGGCGATGCCCATGCGGGTCGGGCGCCGGCATACGAATTCGCCGCCGTAGCCGACCGCATCGCCGATGTTGAGATTCTTGATCGCAATCAGCCGGCTCTGCAGGGTCATGACCGGCTTCAAGCCTTCGTCCGTCCCGGTCCGGCCGGCAAAGGGCGACACGCCATAAATCAGGATGCCGGGCCGGACCCAGGCGCTGCGGGCCGCTTCCCAGGCCAGCAAACCCGCCGAGTTGGCGATGCTGAATTCGCCGTCACCGCCCGCCATCCGGCCAAAACAGCGGAGCTGGATCTCCGTCGTCGGGTCATCGGTGATGTCGGCATTGGCCAGATGAGTCATGACGGGCACCGGCTGGCGCACCTGCGGCATCCGCGCCAGCCGCTTCCGCGCCCGGGCGAATTCCTCTTCGTTCAGGCCCAACCGGTGCATCCCGCTATCCGCCTTCAGCCACACCCCCATCGGCGCGGGGGCATCGAGCCGCTCCAGCAGATCGAGCTGGAAGCCGGAATGAATCACCGGTTCGAGACCGTGGCGGGCGCTCAGCCTCATCCCCTCCTCGTCGGCATAGCCCTGCAGTACCGCGACGCGTTGAGCGATACCCGCCTGGCGCAGGACGATGCCCTCCTCCACCCGCGCCACGGCGAACGCGTCGGCTTCCGGCAGCGCGCAGGCGGCCCGGACCAGGCCGTGCCCGTAGGCATTGGCTTTGATCACGGCCATGATTTTCGAATCCGGCACGGCGGCGCGAATCCGGGCGAAATTGTGGGCGAAAGCCGCCATGTCCAGGACGGCGCGGGCCGCAGGCACCATGCCTTCAGTACCCTTCGCTGGAATAGGGATCGGCGATGAAATTCTCGAAACGCGTGTACTGGCCCAGGAAGGTCATCCGCACCATACCGATCGGACCGTTGCGCTGCTTGGCGATGATGATTTCCGCCGTGCCCTTGTCGGCGCTGTCGGGATGGTAGACCTCGTCGCGGTAGATGAACACGATGAGGTCCGCATCCTGTTCGATCGAGCCCGATTCGCGCAGGTCGGAGGGCACCGGCCGCTTGTTGGGCCGTTGCTCCAGGTTACGGTTGAGCTGAGAGAGGGCGATCACCGGCACGTTCAGTTCCTTGGCCAAGGCCTTGAGCGAGCGGGAGATTTCCGAAATTTCGGCGACCCGGTTCTCGCCGCCGGAGCATTGCATGAGTTGCAGGTAGTCCAGGACTACCAGGCCGAGCTGGCCGTTCTCGCGCGCCAGCCGGCGGCAGCGCGCGCGGACCTCCGTCGGTGTCAGTGCGGCGGTGTCGTCGATGAAGAGCTTGGTCTCGGCGAGGATGTTGATGGCCGAGGTCATGCGCGGCCACTCGTCGTCCTCCAGCTTGCCGGTGCGGACCCGGTGCTGGTCGATGCGGCCGAGCGAAGACATCATGCGCATCGCCAGCTGCTCGCCGGGCATTTCCATGCTGAACACCGCGACCGGGAGACCCTCCTTGATCGCCACATTTTCGGCGATGTTCATCGCGAAGGTGGTCTTGCCCATGGAGGGCCTGCCGGCGACGATGATGAGGTCCGACTGCTGCAAGCCCGAGGTCATGTCGTCGAAATCGGCGAATCCCGTGCTCGCGCCCGTGATGTGCCCCTCCTTCTGGAACAGCATCTCGATGCGGTCGACGGCCGCAACCAGCAAACTCTTGATCGGCTTGAAGCCGGCGCTGCCGCGCTGGCGCTGGTCGGCGATGTGGAAGACGCGCTGCTCGGCCTGTTCGAGCAGATCGCTCATGCCGCGCCCTTCGGGCTGGTAGGCCGAATCGGCGATTTCGGTGCCGACGTGGATGAGCTGGCGCAGCACGGCGCGCTCGCGCACGATGTCGGCATAGGCGGAGATGTTGGCGGCGCTGGGGGTTTCCCGCGCCAGCACGGCGAGATAGGCAAGCCCGCCGGCATCCTCCAGTTCACCCGTCTTCTCCAGCACTTCCGACAGCGTGACCACGTCGAACGGCGCCTGCCGCTCGGAAAGCTGGCGGATAGCCCGGAAAATCAGGCGATGGTCGCGCCGGTAAAAGTCTTCTTCGACGATGCGGTCTGCCACCACGTCCCAGGTCTGGTTGTCGAGCAGCAGACCGCCCAGCACCGCCTGTTCGGCCTGGATCGAGTGGGGCGGGACTTTGAGCGCCTCCACGCGCTTGTCGATCGATCGGGCGTAATCGGACATCTTGTAATTCATTCAACTTGTCGTGAGCGGCTCGCCACGAGCGGAGTCGAGGGAAGCCGAACGGCCATTGCGGATGGTTTCGATGAGGCGGGTGGTCGAATGGCCGTCGACGAAGTCGAGTATCCTCACCTCGCCCCCGGCTGCCAGGACGCAGTCATGGCCGGCGATTGCCTCGATGTCTCCGTAATCGCCGCCCTTGACCAGGACGTCGGGACGGATGGCGCAGATTTCACCGCGTGGGGTATCCCCATCGAACGCCACCACCCAGTCGACGCTCTCCAGCGCCGCCAGCATGGCCATTCTGTGGGCCAGCGGATTGACCGGGCGGCCCGGCCCTTTCAGCCGCTGCACCGAACCGTCGCCGTTGACCAGCACGATCAGCCGGTCGCCCAAGGCACGGGCCTGTTCCAGATAATGCACATGGCCGGGATGCAGCAGGTCGAAGCAGCCGTTGGTGACCACGATCCGCTCGCCGGCGCTTCGCAAGGGACCGAGCACGTCCTGCAATTCCGCAAGCGCGATGATTCCCCGCCGCGGCGCCCGCTGGCCGTGAATCGCGATGGCCAGCTCGTCCGGCGAGACCGACGCCGTTCCGAGCTTGCCGACCACGATGCCGGCGGCCAAGTTCGCCAGGGCCACCGCATCGGCGAGCGGTCTGCCGGCGGCGAGAGCGGCGGCCAGCACCGAGATGACCGTATCGCCCGCCCCGGTCACGTCGTACACTTCCTTGCCATGCGCCGGGAGATGCAGCGCTCCCGCCGCCGGTTCCAGCAGGCTCACGCCGTGCTCGCCCCGCGTCACCAGCAAGGCTTCGAGATCCAGCCGCGCTATCAAGTCGAGGCCTTTGCGTTCGATGTCCGCATCGTCGCGGCACGGACCGGCCACGGCCTCGAATTCGGAAAGATTGGGGGTCAACAGCGTCGCGCCCCGGTAACGCTCGAAATCCCGCCCCTTGGGATCGACCAGAACCGGTTTGCCGGCCTGCCGCGCGGCGGCAATGAACTCCTGGACCGAAGACAGCGTCCCTTTCGCATAGTCCGAAAGCACGGCCACACCGGTCTCGTCCAGCAGCGCACGGAATCGCGCAATGAGGGGGGCTGGATCGAGATGGCCGAAGCCGTCCTCGAAATCCAGCCGAATGAGCTGCTGCTGGCGGCTGACGACGCGAAGTTTGGTGACCGTGGCGACCGCGGGACAGCGTTCGATGTGGCTGCGGATGCCTGCGGCGGAAAGGAGTTTCTCCAACGCATCGGCGGCCTCGTCCTCACCCGTGTAGCCCAGCAGATCGACCGCGCCCCCCAACGCCGCCAGATTGAGCGCCACATTTCCGGCACCGCCTATGCGCTCCTCCGAATTTTCCACCCGCACGACCGGCACCGGGGCCTCCGGCGATATACGGGAAGCTCCGCCGAACCAGTAGCGGTCGAGCATGAGGTCTCCGACAACCAATACGCGGGCAAGGCTGAAGTCGGGGAGGATCATTGGACGGGGAGAGCGAGAAAGACGGTTAGAATACCATAGCGGCGCGCCGGGACGCTCCGCGCGCAAACGGGGAAATCAGCCCCCCAGCTTTCCGGCCATGCCATCCAGCGATCTCACCAGCGCATCGATCATTTCCTCGCCCTGGGCGAGATGGCCCGAGTTCGGCAGGATCGTCAGTTCGGACCGCGGCAATGCCCGATGCAGCAACCAGGCCCCTTCCGGTGGACAGACCAGGTCCTGCCGGCCGTGAACGATGGTCGTGGGAATGTGGGAAATCTTCGGACAGTCTTCGAGAATCTGCCCTTTCCTGATGAAATAGCGGGCCGCCGCATAATGCAGTTCGATGCGGCACTGCGCCAGGGCTCCGGCAGGAAGGGATGCGTCATCCGGCGGAGTGAACGCGTGACCCAGCGTGACGCGGGTGCTCCACAACCACCATTCCTTCGCCATTCGCCTCTGTTCCAGCTCGTCGGCGCCGTTGACGCGGCGGTAGATCGCCCGAACCGGATCAGCCCGCTCCTTGGAATCGAGTGTGTCGACGAACCGCTGCCATTGTTCGGGATGGAACCGGCTGGCGCCGTCGCGTACGAACCAGTCCACATCGCGCTTGCGCGCCAGGAAACTGCCGCGCAGAACCAGCCCGCTGACCCGCTCCGGGTAAGCCTGCGCATAGAGCAACGCCAGCGCCGCTCCCCAGGAGCCGCCGAAAAGCAGCCATTTCGGGATATTCAGGCGCGTCCGGATGGATTCCAGGTCGCCGAGCAGATGCCGGGTCGTGTTGCTCCGAAGTCCGCCATGCGGCGTCGACCGCCCGCAGCCCCGTTGATCGACGAGTATGGCGCGGTAGCGTTCCGGGTCGAAAAACGAGCGATGATGGCTTCTGCAACCGGAACCCGGCCCTCCGTGCAGAAACACCGCGGGAATACCCTCGGGGTTGCCACATTCCTCGACGTAGAGCTCATGCCCGTTTCCGACGCCGAAACGGTGGAAAGCGTAGGGCTCGATCGGAGGGTAAAGCGGTTTCATTGCGTATCTGCAAGCGAGCCGCCGAAGGCAGGAAGGCCAAAAGAAAATCTGATTAGTCCCGAGTTTCGGGCCGAAACTCGGGACTAATCAGGAAACAAAAAGGGGGATCTACGATCCCCCTTATCGGCCGGCTTCAGGCCTGACGGACTGTCACGCCCATCAGAAGCCGATACCGACGTAGGCACCGGCGGTGTAGTTGTCCGTATCGGTGCTGTTCAGGATGGTCTTGCCGCCGGCAGTCTTGACGCTGTAACCCAGGTCGCCGCCGGTGAAGTTGTAACGGAAATCGGCGCCGACCCACAGGTTCTTGAAGATGTTGTACTCAAGACCCGTGCCCAGCATCAGGCCGGGGTTCAATACGGTCACGCCGCTGGACGGCGGGCTGACCACGTTGATGCTGAGGCCGAACGGGACGATCCACGGGCGGAATCCTTCGATGCCGGTGTATTTCAGCTTAGGAGACGCATACAGCGAGAACATGGTGACCTGCGCCTGAGCCCGGATGCCGCCGAGCTGGCTGCTGACGAAAGAGTTGTTGACGCTGCCGTAGTTCTTGTAGTCGAACATGATTTCGGCATCGAGCGCCAGATCGTCGGAGATGCCGAAGGTGTCGTCGCTCAGGCGGTGATCCAGACCCGCGCCGACATACCAGCCGGCCTTGTCGTCGCCGAAGTTACTAGCCGAAAGGAGATTGTTGTTGACCAGCAGCTCGCTGGTGCGCGCATGGCTCATCGCCGCCCAGCCGCCGCGGAAGAAGACCATGTCATCCTTCTTTTCTTCATGCTTGGCCAGGTCGGCAAGCCCCTGGTTGACCTTCGCCTGCTGCGCCTGGACCTGCTGGGCGGTGTCTTTCGCTTCCGCCTTGGCTTCCGCGGATTCCGCCTCGGCTTTTGCACGCGAGGCTTCGAGCTCGGCGCGCAGCGCCTGCATTTCCTGTTCCATCACTTCGAGCCTGCGCTCGAGCGCGGATTGGGCGGAAACGTGATGGCGGCTTGCAGCGTCTGAAACCTGGGGCGCGAGAGCGGCGGCGATCGAAGCGGTGAGCAGCGTGGTCATGCCGCCCGATTTCTTGATCTGATTCATAAAAATCCCCTCGACTAATAGTGTGTTAGTTGGATAAAGCGTTGCTCCGGAGCAACAGTTAGTTGCTTGCCGAGAGGATGCTAGCAAAAAACCAGGGCGGTAACAATTCTCCTTGCGCGATTTTGTTGACACAAGTCAGCATTGCCCCCTCCGGCCAAAGCCGCCCCGCGTGAGAATTACCGGAAAGCACGCCCGCATCCCCACCTGGCATCGTCCGAACTCCAGCACGGTAAATTGCACTCGGGCAGTATAGAACATCACTGCCGGAAGGCCATGTTAGTGGAATCCCAATGGCCTGGTTTATAATGCGAAGTTCGCTGTGTCCGGACTTAAATCGACCCGAACGAACGTCGGAAGATGCGTGCCTTCGCGCCGCCCGGTCTCCGTTACGCGGCTTCTTAGCGGAGGCGCACGCTTACCAAGCGGTGTTGCACACGAAATACGCACAAGACACGACCCCCTAATACAATTTTTAAGAATTCAAGAGGTCACATGGCTGTCAAGAACCGTCTCCACCGCAGCGAACTCGCGGTACCGGGCAGCAATCCGCGCATGCTCGAGAAAGCGCCGGAAGCCGGCGCCGACATCGTTTTTCTCGACCTGGAAGACGCGGTTGCGCCGGACGACAAGGAACAAGCGCGCAAGAACATCATCTCGGCGCTCAATACCTACGATTGGTCCAAATGCGCGGTTTCTATCCGCATCAACGGCCTTGACACCCATTACGCCTACCGCGACCTGGTCGAAATCGTCGAATCCTGCGGCGACAAGCTCGATACCATCCTGATTCCGAAAGTGGGCTGCGCGTCGGATGTCTTGTTCGTCGCGACTATGCTGTCCCAAATCGAAGCATATAAAGGTTTCAAACCCATCAATATCCATGTACTGATCGAAACTGCGATGGGCATGGCCAACGTGGAAGAAATCGCCCGCACCTGCCCCGAGCGCATGGAGGCCATGGTGTTCGGAGTGGCCGACTACGCGGCCTCGGTACGCGCCCGCACCACCAACATCGGCGGCGCCAACCCGGATTACGGCATGCTGGCCGACCCCGATGAGACCGGCGCCCGCGCCTATCACTGGGGCGACCAGTGGCATTTCGGCATTTCCCGCATGGTCGCGGCCTGCCGCGCCTATGGACTTCGCCCCATCGACGGCCCCTTCGGCGATTTCAGCGACCCTCAAGGCTTCCGCGCCGCCGCCCGCCGCGCCGCGGCCCTGGGCTGCGAAGGGAAGTGGGCCATCCACCCTTCCCAGATTTCGCTGTGCAACGAAATCTTCACGCCCACGGACAAGGAAGTCACCCGCGCCTGCCGCATCCTGGAAGCCATGGAGCAGGCGGCAAAGGAAGGCAAAGGCGCCGTATCCCTGGATGGGCGCCTGATCGACGCCGCTTCGATCCGGATGGCGGAGAACGTGGTTCGCCAGATGAATCAGATAAAGTCGCGCCAGCAGGGTTGAAAACCCGGCTCATCGCGCGATGCAGAATTCAGTTGAACGAGGAGATCGTCCGTGAATATCCATGAATACCAGGCCAAGGAGCTGCTTAAGACCTATGGCGTACCCGTGCCCAATGGCGCCGTCGTCTATTCCGACGCCCAGGCCGCCAGCGCCGCCGAGGAGCTCGGCGGCAGCCGCTGGGTAGTCAAGGCACAGATCCATGCCGGCGGCCGCGGCAAGGCGGGGGGTGTCAAGGTTGCCAATTCCACCGAGGAAGTCCGCCAATACGCCGACGCCATGCTCGGCAGCCACCTCGTTACCCACCAGACCGGGCCGGAGGGCTCACTGGTCCAGCGCCTGTGGGTGGAGCAGGCCAGCCACATCAAGAAGGAATACTACTTAGGATTCGTGATCGACCGCGGCTGCCAGCGCATCACCCTGATCGCCTCCAGCGAGGGCGGCATGGAAATCGAGGAGGTCGCCAAGGAAACGCCGGAGAAAATCGTCAAGGAAGTCGTGGATCCAGCCATCGGCCTGCTGGACTTCCAATGCCGCAAGGCCGCTACGGCCATCGGCCTGAAGGGCAAACTGATGCCCCAGGCGGTCAGGCTGATGAAGGCCATCTACCGCTGCATGCGCGACAAGGACGCGCTGCAGGCCGAGATCAATCCGCTAGCCGTCGTCGGCGAGAGCGAGGAGTCGCTGATGGTCCTGGACGCCAAGTTCAACTTCGACGACAACGCCCTCTACCGCCAGCGCACCGTCACCGAGATGCGCGACCTGGCGGAGGAAGATCCGAAAGAGGTCGAAGCGTCCGGGCACGGCCTCAACTACATCGCGCTCGATGGCAACATCGGCTGCATCGTCAATGGTGCCGGCCTCGCCATGGCCTCGCTCGACGCCATCACCCTGCACGGCGGACGTCCAGCCAATTTCCTCGACGTGGGCGGCGGCGCATCGCCGGAAAAGGTGACCAACGCCTGCCGCATCGTGCTGGAAGACCCCAACGTCAGATGCATCCTCGTGAACATCTTCGCCGGCATCAACCGCTGCGACTGGATCGCCAAGGGCCTGATCCAGTCCTGCAACAGCCTGCAGATCAAGGTGCCGCTGATCGTGCGCCTGGCCGGCACCAACGTCGACGAAGGCCGCAAGATCCTGGCCGAGTCGGGCCTTTCCTTCATCACCGCGGAAAATCTGGACGACGCGGCAGCCAAGGCCGTCGCCATCGTCAAGGAATAACAGCCATGAGCGTATTCGTTAACAAGCACTCCAAGGTCATCTTCCAGGGCTTCACCGGCGAGCACGCCACCTTCCACGCCAAGGACGCCATGCGGATGGGCACCCGGGTGGTCGGCGGCGTCACTCCCGGAAAAGGCGGCACCCGCCATCCCGATCCGGAGCTCGCCCACCTGCCGGTATTCGACACCGTGGCCGAAGCCGTCGCCGCCACCCGCGCCGACGTCTCCGCCGTGTTCGTGCCGCCCCCGTTCAACGCCGATGCGCTGATGGAAGCCATCGACGCAGGCATCCGGGTCGCCGTGACCATCGCCGACGGCATCCCGGTGCACGACATGATCCGCTTACAGCGCTACCGCGTGGGCAAGGACTCCATCGTGATCGGACCGAATACCCCCGGCATCATCACGCCAGGCGAATGCAAGGTGGGCATCATGCCCTCGCACATTTACAAGAAGGGCAAGGTCGGCATCGTGTCGCGGTCCGGCACCCTCAATTACGAGGCGACCGAGCAGATGGCCGCCCTGGGATTGGGCATCACCACCTCGGTCGGCATCGGCGGCGACCCGATCAATGGCACCGACTTCGTCACCGTATTGCGCGCCTTCGAGGCCGACCCGGAAACCGAGATCGTCGTCATGATCGGCGAAATCGGAGGGCCCCAGGAAGTCGCCGCCGCCCGCTGGGCCAAGGAAAACATGAGGAAGCCTGTCATCGGCTTCGTCGCCGGCCTTGCCGCGCCGGCCGGCCGCCGCATGGGCCATGCCGGCGCCATCATCTCCAACGAGGCCGACACCGCCGGCGCCAAGATGGACGCCATGGAGGCCTTGGGGCTGTACGTTGCCCGGAATCCGGCCCAGATCGGCCAGACCGTGCTGCGCGCCGCGCAGGAGCACGGGATCAAATTCTGATCCCGCGGTCCCTGCCCCCTCGACCAGAGGCCCCGGCGGCGCGCCGCGGCCCCCCTACCCTTAGCCGCCATGCGACAACTGGACCCTCACCAAGTCAAAGAACTCCTCGACAAGCTCGACACTGCCCCATTGCTGCTGGACGTACGCGAACCCGGCGAATTCGCCTGTTGCCGCATCGAGGGCAGCCTGCACATCCCCATGGGCGAGATCGTATCGAGGCTGAGCGAACTCGATCCCGACCGGGCAACCGTCGTGGTCTGCCACCACGGCATGCGCAGTTTTCAGGTTGCCCAGTTCCTCGAAATCCAGGGCTTCGGACAGATCATCAATCTTGCCGGCGGCATCGACGCCTGGGCGCGGGAAGTAGATCCCGGCATGCCCAGATATTGAGATGGTCGCCCTCATCCAGCGTGTGACGGAGGCCAGCGTTTACGTCGGCGGCGAGACCGTCGGCGCCATCGGCCGGGGCATCCTGGCCCTGGTCGCCGTCGAGCGCGGCGACGGCGAAGCCCAGGTGTCGCGCATGGCCGAGCGCCTGCTCGGCTACCGGATATTTCAGGACGGCGAAGGCCGCATGAACCTGAGCCTGGCCGAGACGGGCGGCGGCCTGCTATTGGTTTCGCAGTTCACCCTGGCCGCCGACACCGCAAAGGGGATGCGCCCTAGCTTTACCCCTGCGGCAGATCCCGAAACCGGCCGGCGGCTGTTCGACGCCCTGGCGGATGCTGCCCGGCACCGGCACTCCCCCGTCGCAACCGGGCGCTTCGGCGCCGACATGCAGATTTCCCTCGTCAACGACGGCCCCGTGACTTTCATTCTGCGCTGCCCGCCCGGCTGAGCCCCAGCTCCTTCGCGGCGGAGCCGCTCCTACTCTGCGCTGCCCGCCCGGCTGAGCCCCAGCTCCTTCGCGGCGGAGCCGCTCCTACTCTGCGCTGCCCGCCCGGCTGAGCCCCTGCGGGGGATATCCCGCTCCCGCTGCGTTCGCTATCATCCTCTCATGGGTGTGCGGAGGTATTCGCCATGCAGCAGAAATTTCACATCGAACGAATGGATCGGGAGCGGCTGGAGCTGGCGCTGGATTGGGCGGCGGCGGAAGGCTGGAACCCGGGCCTGCACGATGCGGCGAGTTTTTTCGCCGCCGATCCCGAAGGATTTTTCATGGGATTTCTGGGCGATGAGCCGGTGGGAAGCATCAGCGCGGTTTCCTATCCCGGCGATTTCGGCTTCATCGGGCTCTACATCGTCCGGCCCGAGCACCGCGGCAAGGGCTTCGGCCTGAAGCTCTGGCATACGGCGGTGGAGCATCTGGGAGAGCGCACCGTCGGCCTGGACGGAGACACCGGACGCCAGTCGCGCTTTGCGCGTTCGGGATTCGTGACCGCCCACCGCAACGTCCGTTTCGAATGGACAGGTCCTGCCGCCCTCGAAGAAGACCCCGCCGTACAGCGGCTGGATCCGTCCGATTTCGAGGAGCTTCTGGCCTACGATGCCGCGCTGTTCCCGGGAGTCCGGGACGAATTCCTGCGTGCCTGGACCGGGCAGCCAGGGTGCACCGGCCTGGTCTGCCGCTCCGGTGACGGCGACATCGCGGGATACGGGCTACTTCGCCCTTGCCGCACCGGCTACAGGCTCGGTCCGTTGTTCGCCGACACGCCTCGCATCGCGGCAAGCCTGCTGCAGAGCTTCCGCCATCACGCGGGGATCGGCTCCATCTTCATCGACATGCCGGAGCCCAATACCGCCGCCTTGCAGCTGGCCGCGCGCCACGGCATGCAGCGGGTGTTCGAGACCGCCCGCATGTACACGCCGCGAGCGCCCTCTCTGCCGCTGGAACGCACGTTCGGCATCACCACTTACGAACTGGGCTAGGCCGTCCCATACCATGCCAGCGCCGGCGGCACCAGTGCTTGGCACCCATGACGCTTCCCGGTAAACTCGCCCGCTTTTTTTCAGCCGCCATGCAAATCGGACCCTACCGCCTCAGCAGCCCGGTCATCCTCGCGCCCATGGCGGGCGTCACCGACCTCCCCTTTCGCAGGCTCTGCCGGCAATTCGGCGCGGGTCTCGCGGTCTCGGAGATGATGGCCGCGAACCCCGCCCTGCAGACCACGCGCAAGTCCATGCTGCGGCGAGACCACCGCGGTGAGCCGAGCCCGATCAGCGTACAGATCGTCGGCGCCGATCCACGGGAGATGGCCGAGGCGGCTCGCCGCAACGCCGGTCTCGGTGCCGATATCATCGACATCAACATGGGCTGCCCCGCGAAAAAGGTCTGCAACCTCGCCGCCGGCTCGGCCCTGCTGCGCGATGAGAAACTGGTCGGCGCGATACTCGATGCGGTGGTCGGAGCCGTGTCGATCCCTGTCACCCTGAAGATCAGGACCGGCTGGGATTCGGCGTCCCGCAACGCGGTTGCCATCGGCAAAATCGCGGAAGGCGCCGGAATTCAGGCGCTCACCGTCCACGGCCGCACCCGCGCCTGCGGGTTTGCGGGGGCAGCCGAATACACTACAATTGCTGATGTTAAGAATGCCATCGGCATTCCGGTCATCGCCAACGGCGACATCGACTCTCCCGGAAAAGCCGAGGCCGTGCTCCGATCGACCGGCGCGGACGCCGTGATGATCGGCCGCGGCGCCTGGGGACAACCCTGGCTGCTGCGGGAAATCGCCGCGCGGCTCAAGGACGGCCGCCAGCCCTTGCCCCCTACGCTAGACGAGATGCGCCGCACCGTGCTCGGCCACCTCGAGGCGCTGTATTCCTTCTACGGGGAGGTGCAGGGGGTGCGCATCGCACGCAAACATATCGGCTGGTACGCCGCCCGCATCCCGGGTTTGGACGATCGGCCGGTAGGGGGGATTTTTTCCCTCGACAACGCCCCCCAGCAGCTCTCCGCTGTGGACGCCCTGTTGAAGTTTCAGTTCGAGAAGACCGCTGCATGAGACAGGACAATCGATTGCTTGAATCTTTCGAATCTCCCGCCAAGGATCCTTCCCCCACGCCCGTCGTGCTCAGCGAGCAGGTACGCACGGCCCTGGTCAATTATTTGTCACAGCTGGACGGCATCAGCGTGACCGACATGTATACCCTCGTCATGGGCGAAGTCGAACGGCCGCTCATCCGCACCGTGCTCGAGCATTGCTGCCACAACCAGACCCGCGCGGCCCAGCTGCTGGGCCTCAGCCGCAGCACGCTGCGCAAGAAGATGCAGCAGCACGGCATCGAATAAGCTTTTTCTTTAGCCTTTCCAACCTAAGAGTTCCAATGAGCAATTCAATCGCCCGCGCCCTGGTCAGCGTCTCCGACAAGACCGGCTGCGTGGAGTTCTGCCGCCGCCTCGCCGCCGCCGGCGTCGAAATCATCTCCTCCGGCGGCACCGCCAGGCTGCTGGCCGAACACGGCATCCCGGCCATCGAAGTCAGCGACTACACCGGCTTTCCGGAAATGATGGCCGGCCGGGTCAAGACCCTGCACCCCAGGGTCCATGGCGGCATCCTCGGGCGGCGCGGCATCGACGAGGCGGTCATGGCCGAACACGGCATCCGCCCGATCGACCTGGTCGTGGTCAACCTCTATCCGTTCGAACAGACCATCGCGAAACCCGATTGCGACCTGGAGACCGCCGTCGAGACCATCGACATCGGCGGGCCGGCCCTGATCCGCGCGGCATCGAAAAACCATGCCTCGGTCGCGGTGGTCGTCGATCCCGCGGACTACGCCGCGGTGTCGGCCGAGCTGGAAGCCTCCGGCGGCGGCCTCTCGCACGCCACCCGCTTCGCCCTGGCCGCCAAGGCCTTCCGCCACACGGCCTGGTATGACTCGGCGATCGCCGACTACCTTGATGGCCACAAAGGGGATGACGGCTTCGCCGACCCGCTGCTGCTGCGCTTCCGCCGTGCCCAGTCGATGCGCTACGGCGAGAACCCTCACCAGCGCGCGGCTTTTTACGTCGAGCCCGGCGTCCCCGCCGGCTGCATCGCTCAAGCCCGCCAGTTGCAGGGCAAGGAGCTGTCGTACAACAACATCGCGGACGCCGATGCCGCGCTCGAATGTGTCAAAGGCTTCGGCGAGCTTCCCGCCTGCGTGATCGTCAAGCACGCCAATCCTTGCGGCGTGGCCGAAGGCGGCACCCTGTCGCAAGCCTACGACCTGGCCTATGCCACCGATCCGATCTCCGCTTTCGGCGGCATCATCGCCTTCAACCGCATCCTGGACGCCGAAACCGCTGGCGCCATCATCGAGCGCCAGTTCGTCGAGGTCATCGTCGCGCCCGCTGTCGCCGAAGACGCCTTGCCCGTCCTGGCCGCCAAACCCAACGTGCGAGTGCTGAGCACCGGCGACTGGCCCGCCGACCCTGTACCGGAACTGGATTTCAAGCGCGTCGGCGGCGGCCTGCTGGTTCAGGACAAGGATATCGAACAGGTGACCGGCGAGCGTTTCCGGGTGGTGAGCCGGCGCGCGCCGACCGATCAGGAACTGATCGACCTCCGGTTCGCCTGGCGGGTGGCCAAGTTCGTCAAATCCAACGCCATCGTTTACTGCAAGGACCGCCGCACGGTCGGCATCGGCGCCGGCCAGATGAGCCGCGTCTACTCCGCCCGCATCGCCGCGATCAAGGCCAAGGACGAAGGCCTGAGCGTGGCCGGATCGGTGGTCGCCTCCGACGCCTTTTTTCCTTTCCGGGACGGCATCGACGCCGCCGCCGAAGCCGGGGTGAGCGCGGTGATCCATCCCGGCGGCTCGGTCAGGGACGAGGAAGTCATCGCCGCCGCCGACGAACACGGCATGGCGATGGTCTTCACCGGCATCCGCCATTTCCGTCACTAGAAGCGCGTGAACCCGGCGCTGGATTCCCTGCTGGCCGACGCCGATCTGTGCGTCAAATGCGGCCTTTGCTCGCCGCATTGCCCGACCTACCGGCTGACCGCCGACGAAATCGAATCGCCCCGCGGCCGCATTGCTCTGATCCAGGGCTGGGCCTTGGGCCGGCTGCCCTTGACGGCCGCCTTGCGCCGGCCACTGGACGACTGCCTGCTATGCCGAAACTGTGAAGCGGTATGTCCCGCCAAGGTTCCCTATGCCAGGCTCATGGACCGGTTCCGGGCCGAGACCGGGCAAGACCGCAAGCCCTTGGCGGCCCGCGCTTTGTCGTCCGTAGTGCGTGAAGGACTGCGCCATCCGATGCTGGCGAACCTGGGACGGCGGGCACTGGATGCCGCGGCACGGCTGCCGGGCGGGTCCGCCTGGAAGGATCTCCCGCCCCTGGGAAACCCGGAAAACTGGTACGGCGACCATCCCGCCGCGGGCGAACCCCTCGCCCATGCCGGACTGTTCCTGGGCTGCACGGCGGCGGCAGCGGATGCCGATACTGTGACCGCGATACTCGGACTCTTGCCCAGCCTGGGCGTCAGTGTCACCGTGCCTGGAGCCCAGACCTGCTGCGGGGCGATGGACCTTCATGCCGGGGATGCGGCGGCCGCGCATGCGCTGATGTCCCGCAACATCGAGGCTTTCGCCGAGCCTGCGGTGGATGCGGTGGTAGGATTCGCCAGCGGCTGCAGCGCGACCCTGCTGGAATACCGCCGCCACTCCGATGCGCCGGCGGCGGAAACTCTCTCGGCCAAGGTCCAGGATATAAGCCGCTTCCTGGCCGATCGCATTCCCCCCGAGCGCTGGGATCTCGCGCCGCTGGAGGCCAAAATTCTGATCCACAATCCCTGCTCGCTGCGCAACGTCTGCAAGACGGAAAACAGCGTGGAAGCGCTGTTGCGCAGGATTCCGGGCGCGGAAGTGAAGACCCTGCCCGACAAGGGGCGCTGCTGCGGCGCCGCCGGCAGCTACATGGTCGAACACCGCCATATGGCCGAGGCCATCCGGGCCGAAACGGTGGAAGCCGTCCTGGCGGATTGCCCGGATTACCTGGTAACCTCCAACATCGGCTGCGCCTTGCATCTGCGCGCCGGATTGCACGGCCGGGCGAATATCCCCGTGGTCCATCCGGTCCAGCTGCTGGCGCGGCTCCAGCGCGTTTGACCCCCGCGAAAACGAAACGGGCGCCGAATGGCGCCCGTTTTTACAAACCTTATCTTGTCCAGCCTCAGCGCCGCAGCTTGTAATTGCGGCCGTAGAAGATTTCCGCCATCTCCCGTTGAAGCTGCTTCTGCACCTGGGTGCGTTCTTCCGGGCTGAGCTGATCCTTGTCGGTCTCGAACAGGTAATTGTCGAGATTGAAGTCCTTCAGGATCATCTTGGTGTGGAAAATCTTCTCCTGATAGACGTTCACGTCGATCATCTGATAGCGGTCGGCCGTGGCGTCGGAGATATAGTTCTGGATCGAGGTGATGTCGTGGTCGATGTAATGCTTCTGGCCGCTGATGTCGCGGGTGAAACCGCGCACCCGGTAGTCCATGATCACGATGTCGGACTCGAAGCTGTGGATCAGGTAGTTCAGAGCCTTCAGCGGCGAGATGCGGCCGCAGGTGGAGACGTCGATGTCGGCGCGGAAAGTGCTGATGCCGGCATGCGGGTGGCTCTCCGGATAAGTGTGCACCGTGATATGGCTTTTGTTCAGATGCGCCACCACGGCTTCCGGCATCGGGCCGGGCGACTCGGAATTGGTGATCGCGGCGGGAGCCTCGTGCCCTTCCGAGATCAGCATCGTCACGCTGGCGCCCTGCGGCTCGTAATCCTGGCGCGCGATGTTCAGGATTTCCGCACCGATGATCGCATTGACGTCGGTGAGGATCTGAGTCAGGCGTTTTGCGCTGTAGGCTTCGTCGATGTACTCGATATAACGGCGCTGACCGGCTTCCGACTTTGCGTAGCAAATGTCGTAGATGTTGAAGCTCAGCGACTTGGTCAGGTTATTGAACCCGTGTAATTGCAGCTTGTTGTCCATCGATTTCCGATACGACCCCGCCAGGAATATCTGCCACAAAAAATTAACGGGCGCTCGCGCCCGCCGAAAACACTCTGCGATGCCCTTGCCTGCCTACATTTCGGCGATTTCGAAATCGTGGGTGATTTCCGCCGTCTTGCCCAGCATGATCGACGCCGAACAGTATTTTTCCGCCGAAAGCTCGATCGCCCGCTTCACCGCCTCTTCCCGCAGCGCTTTTCCTTTGACCACGAAATGGGCATGAATACGCGTGAAGACCTTCGGCTCGGTCTCGGCCCGTTCGGCTTCGAGATGGACCTCGCAGTCGCGCACGTCGTGCCGCCCCTTCTTCAAGATATGGACGACGTCGAAAGCCGTGCAGCCGCCCATGCCCAGCAGCAGCATTTCCATGGGACGCACCCCAAGATTCCGGCCACCGCTCTCCGGTGGTCCGTCCATCAGGACGGCATGGCCGCTGCCGGATTCGCCCAGAAACGCCATGTCATCGACCCACTTGATTCGTGCTTTCATCGTTTAGGCGAAGCATCGTATAAAGTTTTATAGGGTATCACAAACCGGAAAAGAAATAGACCTGTAAGCTAGCGCCGCGGATAACGGCGTTCCAGATCGCCGAGGTAACGGTCTACGAAATCCAGGCTGCCGGTCAGAAGCCTCGGCGCCTTGCGCTCGAGGAAACCGGTAAGAGGACCCCCGATTTGCGGATAGAGAATCAGGATGCCCAGAACCCAGAATGGTGGCAGTCCCATGACGACCTCGCTCATGAGCCCGCCCGCCAGCAGCATCCAGCCGATATCCCGCGGCAGCTTTTCGATCCGGTTCAGAGCGTCTTTCGGGCTCAGCGGCACGAGGGCGGTGCCGGGGCGGGTGCATTCAGCGGGTTCCGCAGGCACCGGAACCTTTGCCGTCTTTGCTGGTTCTCGTTTATTTTTCAAGGCCGTCTCCAGGATAATGGGATGCCGGTCGAGTGTCCGCCGGCATTGTTGCGGTCATGTGACAGTCAACGGAACGAACCGCCGAACCTCCCTATCCCGCCTCGACCCGGCAGATCCTATGGATACCGATGCCTCACCCGTTCTGGAAGAGCTGATCCAGGAATCCCGCAAGCTGTACTTGACCTTTGGCGGCATGCAAGGCGCCATGGGCATCCCTCCCTTCGAGTTCTACCAAAGCTCCCGGATTCTGAACGAAAGCCGGGTGTTCTTCCGCGACCTGTCGCAAACCTGGTACCACGCCGGCCTGCCCGGCATCAGCTCGAACATCCCCGAGACCGCCCGATACATAGAGCGCATCATCGACAAGTCCTCGGCGGAGGATATCGTCTTTGTCGGCAACTCCATGGGCGGCTACGCCGCGATTCTGTTTTCCACCTTGATCGGCCACGGCAGGGCCGTAAGTTTCGCGCCGCAGACCTTCATCTCGCCGTCCAAGAGGCGGGCGATGGGAGACGGGCGGTGGCGCTCCAAAGTGCTCCGGACCTATGGCGCGGCGCTGTTCAAGCCCAAGTTTTTCGATCTCCGCTCGGTGCTGGAAAAATCAGCGGCGGGCAACCGCATCGAGATTTTCGTCTCGTCCCTGGACGAGCTGGATATCGTCCATGCGAGGAACCTGGAACCGTTCGGCAATGTCCGCATCACCGTGCGCGAGCCTGGCGGCCACAACCTGGTCAAGCATCTGCGGGACAGCGGAGAACTTCAACTCATCCTGCAAGGATGAGACCATTGGCGCTTTTGGAACGGTACATCCAATAAACCCGCTCCGGCCTGGCCCGGGCGAATCCGATCCGCGACGAGGAAACAGATGAGCATGCGCGCAGTGTTCTGGCTTGTGACGTTGTTCTGGATTCAGGCGGCCGCCGCGGCCCGGCTGGAGCTGTTTTCGCCGGAGGGAACGGCCAAGGACGTGCGCCAGGTGAGGGCGCGGTTCTCCGAACCCATGGTCGCGTTCGGCGCCCCCCGCCTCGCCGATCCGTTCACCGTGGATTGCCCGGCCAAGGGGCGAGGCCGCTGGGCGGAACCGCGCACCTGGGTCTACGACTTCGAAGCCGACCTGCCCGCCGGCCTTTCCTGCCGCTTCCGACCGAAGCCGCAGTTGAAGGCGCTGAGCGGAGCCACGGTCGAACTCGCCAAGGAGTACGGCTTCGACACCGGGGGTCCGGTGGTGACGGGCGCCTACCCCGGCGAAGGCAGCGAGAGCGTCGACGAAAATCAGGTCTTCCTGCTGGCCGCCGCCGCCCCGGCTGCCCCGGAAAGCGTCGCCGCCCATGCCCGCTGCCGGATCGAAGGCATTGGCGAAGACATCGGGATCGACGTCCTGACCGGCGAGCGGCGCGATGCGGTGCTGGCCCAGCGCCGGAAGCTCGGCTGGGGTTACACCGACCTGCTGTGGCCGGACGGCGATTTGGAGTCGCTCAAGCCGGAGGACATCAAGACCGGCGAAGCGCGGCTGGTGCTGGTGCAATGCCGCCGGGCCCTACCGCCGGAGACGGTGGTCCGCATCCTCTGGGGCAAGGGCATCGCCACGGCCAGCGGCATCGCGACGACCGAAGACCAGGAACTGAGCTTCAAGTCCCGCCCGAGCTTCACCGCCCGCTTCGGTTGCGAACGCATCAACGCCGAGGCGGACTGTGTTCCGCTCCTGCCGATGTCTCTGCGCTTCGGCTCTCCCGTGCCCGCGGACAAGGCCGCCGCCGTGCGCTTGGTGGACGCCGCCGGCAAGATTTATCCGGCCGATGGACTCGACCCGAGCCAGAAGCCCTTCGTCGAGGAACTGCGCTGGAAAGGCCCGTTTCCGGAAAAGGCCGCGTTTCGCATCGAGCTGCCTTCGGCATTCGCCGATGACGCCGGGCGTCCGCTGGAAAACGCCAGCCGCTATCCGCTGGAGGTCAAGACCGACGAGTATCCCCCGCTGGCCAAGTTCCCGGGCGAGTTCGGCATCCTGGAGCTGAAGGAAGGCGGCGTCCTGCCCGTCACCGTGCGCCACATCGAGAACCCCGTTTCCGGCCAGCGGCTGGCCTCGGGCGGCCCGGCCATCCCAGGCAAAATGAAACGGGTGGCGCTCGGCGACCAGGACATCGCCGGCTGGATACGCAAGGTGAAGAAGGCCGCGGAACGCCGCGGAGAATCGATCCCGTTGCCCAATGGCGAAACCGGGTGGAAGGAACTCACCGGCGCCGAATCGGTGTTCGCCGGCGCCCAGGCCGAAGCTTTCGAGCTGCCGCGCGCCGAGGCGCAAACGGAATTCGAAGTGCTCGGCATCCCGCTGGAAGCCGCCGGCTTCTACGTGGTCGAGCTGGCCAGCCCCCGCCTGGGCGCGGCACTGCTGGGCGAGGACCGGCCCCGCTACGTGGCGACCTCCGCACTGGTCACCAATCTGTCGGTGCATTTCAAATGGGGCCGGGAATCGTCGCTGGTCTGGGTGACGAACCTGGATTCGGCCCAGCCGGTGCCGAATGCCGACGTGCGCATCAGCCGGTTCTGCAAGGACGAAACCTTATGGCAGGGCCGGACCGACGCCAACGGCGTGGCGCTGATCCAGGGCCAGGCCCTGCCCAAGCCCTCGGATTCCGGTGAGAGCTGCGACTGGGGCGACGGCCCCCTCATGGTGAGCGCCCGGACCGAGGGCGACATGAGTTTCACCCTGAGCAGTTGGGCCAACGGCATCTCGCCGCAGAACTTCAGCCTGCCGGTCGGTTTCTACGACAACCCTGAAGTCGTCCATACCGTGCTGGACCGCAGCCTGTTCCGGGCCGGAGAAACCGTCTCCATGAAGCATTTCCAGCGCCTGCGCACCGCCCAAGGTTTCGGCCTGCCGGAGACCCGCCCCGAGAAGATCAAGATTCGCCACGCCGGCAGCGGCCAGGAATACGAATTGCCGGCCGATTTCGACGCGCGCGGAATCGGCGAAAACCGCTGGGCGATCCCGGCCGACGCCAAGCTCGGGAGTTACGAAATCGTATTCGTCCATGCCGACGGTGGCGAATCCGCCACCTCGGCCGAATTCCGCGTCGAGCAGTTCCGGGTGCCGACCATGCGCGCCGACATCCAGCCCCAGTCCGACGCCCTGGTCAACGCCAAGGAAGCCACGCTCGACCTCCACGTCGGCTATCTCTCCGGCGGCGGCGCGGCCAATGCGCCGGTCAAGGTCCGCACCATCATCGAGCCGCGCGCGGTGTCCTTCCCCGGCTATCCGGATTTCGATTTCGAGGCGCAGAGCATCGAGGAGGGGTTGCGCGACAGCAGTTACGGCAAGGAGGCCGAAGAGATACCGGGAGCGAGTGGCCCCGCCCAGGTGCTGCCGCTGTCGCTGGACAAGGGCGGCGCGGCGCGGGTCACGGTTCCCAACCTGCCCCGCCGGAACACGCCGCAGGATTTAGTGGCCGAACTCGAATACCAGGACGCCAACGGCGAACTGCTGACCGTGGCCCGCCGGATTCCGCTGTGGCCGGCCAGGCTCAGCCTGGGGATCAAGACCGAAGGCTGGGTGGCGACCAGGGACCAGCTGCGGTTCCAGGTGCTGGCGCTGGATCTTGCCGGGAAACCCGCCGCCGGCAAGGACATCCGGGTCGACCTGTACTCCCGCACCACCTATTCCCACCGCAAACGCCTCATCGGCGGCTTCTACGCCTACGAGGACAAGACCGAAGTCAAGCATCTCGGCGCCGACTGCAACGGCAGGACCAACGACCAGGGTCTTTTGCTCTGCGTCCTCGCCCCCGGCGCGTCCGGCGAAATCCTGCTCAAGGCCACGGCCGACGACGGCGCCGGCAACCGGGCGCTGGGCACGGGTTCGATCTGGGTCGCCAGTGAAGACGAATGGTGGTTCGAGCACGGCCCCAGCGACCGCATGGACGTGATCCCCGAAAAGCGCGCCTACGAACTGGGCGACAAGGCACGGTTCCAGGTGCGCATGCCGTTCCGCGAAGCGACGGCCCTGGTCACGGTCGAGCGCGAGGGCATCGTCGACAGCTTCATCACCCGTCTGTCCGGCCGCTCGCCGGTGGTCGAGGTGCCGATCAAGGACGCCTATGCGCCCAACGTGTTCGTCTCCGTGCTGGCCGTGCGCGGCCGGGTGGGACCGATGCAGACCTGGGTCGCGGACATGGCCCGCAAGTTCAAGCTGCCCTGGCAGCCCGACGGCGGCAAGGCCACGGCGATGGTCGACCTGAGCAAGCCGGCCTACCGCATGGGCCTAGCCCAGATCGACGTGGGCTGGGCGCCCAACCGGCTCGACGTGAAGGTGCAGGCCGACCGCGACACCTACAAGGTCCGGGAAACCGCCAGGGTCAAGGTGGCGGTGCAGCGCGCCACCGGCGGCGTCCCGGCCGAGGCCGAGATCGCCCTGGCGGCCGTGGACGAAGGCCTGCTCGAACTCAGGCCCAACGAGAGCTGGAACCTGCTGGACGAGATGATGGGCCGGCGCGGCATCGAGGTGCTCACCTCCACCGCGCAGATGCAGGTCATCGGCAAGCGCCACTACGGCCGCAAGGCCGTGCCGCACGGTGGCGGCGGCGGGCGCCAGGCGGCGCGCGAACTGTTCGACACCCTGCTGCTGTGGAAAGGCCGGGTGCCGCTGGACGCCAAGGGCGAAGCCGAAATCGAGGTGCCGCTCAACGACTCGCTCACCGCCTTCCGGCTGGTGGCGGTCGCCAACGCCGGCAGCGGCCTGTTCGGCACAGGCAGGACCTCGATCCGCACCACCCAGGACCTGATGCTCTATTCCGGCCTGCCGCCTATGGTGCGCGAGGGCGACCGTTTCCGCGCCATCTTCAACGTGCGCAACGCCACCGACCGCAGAATCGCCGGCCAGCTCGGCGCCAGCTTGACGCCGAAAGGCGCGGCGGCAGGCCAGGACCTTCCGCCCCAGCCCTTTGAACTCGACGCCGGCACGGCGGGCGATTTCTCTTGGGAAGTCGAGGTCCCGGTAGACGTCGCCGGCCTGGATTGGGAAATCGCGGCGGCGGAGAACGGCGGGGCGGCCACCGACCGGCTGAAGATCTCGCAGCAGGTCCAGCCGGCGGTGCCGGTCCGGGTGTTCCAGGCGACGTTGACCCGCATCGACAAGCCGCTCTCGCTCGCGGTGCAACTACCCGAGGACGCCGTGCCGGGCCGTGGCGGCGTGCGCGTCTCGCTGCGCGCCAGGCTGGGCGACGGGCTAGGCGGAGTGATCGACTACATGACGCGCTACCCCTATTCCTGCCTGGAGCAAAAAATTTCCAAGGCCGTCGCCCTGCGCGACGAAGGCCTGTGGAACAAGATCGTCGCCGACCTGCCCGCTTATCAGGATTCCGACGGCCTGTTCCGCTATTTCCCGAGCGATGAGCTCACCGGCAGCGACGTGCTGACCGCCTATATCCTTGCGATCGCCCGCGAAGCCGGCTGGGAGCTGCCCGAGAACGCCCTGAGCCGGGCCAAGGACGCGCTGAAGGGCTTCGTCGAGGGCCGCTTGCTGCGCGACTCCGCCCTCCCCACCGCCGATCTGTCGATCCGCAAGCTGGCGGCCGTGGCAGCGCTGGCCCGCCATGGGGAAGCAACGCCCGAGCTGCTGGGCAGCATCCGCATCGAACCCAGACTCTGGCCGACCTCGGCGGTCTTGGACTGGCTGTCGGTATTACAGCGGATCGAAACCATTCCCGATCGCAGCGCCAAGCTCAGGGAAGCCGAACAGACCCTCCGTACCCGCCTGAACTTTCAGGGCACTACCCTGAGCTTCTCCACCGAGAAGAACGACGCCCTCTGGTGGCTGATGATCTCCCCCGACCTCAACGCCGTGCGCACGGTGCTGGAAGTGATGGAGCTGCCGGGCTGGCGCGAAGACATACCACGGCTGGTGGCCGGCGTCCTGGGCCGGCAGACCAAGGGCCGCTGGAACACCACCACGGCCAACGCCTGGGGCCGGCTGGCGATGGAGAAGTTCAGCGAGGCTTACGAATCGGCGCCCGTCACCGGCTACACCGAAGCAAGCCTGGGCGCCGTGAAAAAGGGCATGCAGTGGACCGACGAAACCCGGCACAGCGCCTTGAACCTGCCCTGGCCCAACGGCCCAAGCACGCTGGAGGTGCGCCATCGAGGCACGGGCAAACCCTGGGCCATCGTCCAGAGCCGCGCCGCGATCCCGCTGAAGGAACCGCTGTTCACCGGCTTCTCGATCAAGCGAGCGGTCACCCCGGTCGAACAGAAGCAACCCGGCCTCTGGAACCGTGGCGACGTGGCGCGCGTCACGCTGGAACTCGACGCCCAGTCCGACATGAGCTGGGTGGTCGTCGACGACCCCGTCCCCGCCGGCGCCAGCATCCTCGGCGGCGGCCTGGGACGCGATTCCGCCCTGCTGACCCAAGGCGAACAGCAGACCGGCTGGGCCTGGCCCATCTACGAGGAGCGCCGCTTCGACGCCTACCGAGCGTATTACGACTATGTGCCCAAGGGGCGCTGGAGCGTCGAATACACCGTGCGCTACAACAACCCCGGCAGCTTCGAGCTGCCGCCGACGCGAGTCGAGGCCATGTATGCGCCGGAGATGTTCGGGGAGCTGCCGAATACGGCTCTCAAAATCGGTGGAACACCTTGAGCCGTCAAGGGGACGAAGCGCCGAACCGGCAATGAATCGAAAGCCGCAGTTCGCGCAGCATAGGTATTCGCTCAGCCGGCATATTCCCGGCTGGCGTTTATCCCCACATCACGGCGACTGTTGGCGAAAGACTATATCAAGGTGTTGACACCGGCACGCGGAGGCCGGGATACTATTTTTCGTCGTTTATTAACTTCAGAAGAGGAACCTGATGATGCGGCTGATACTGATAGCGGCAATGAGTGCTTTATCGGCGTGCGTCGTCGGAGAAAGAATCAACACCGCAGTCACCGGACATACCACGCAATGTATCGATGGAGTCGAATATGTGCAGTTCGCCAGCGGCGCTTCGGTGGCGTATAGCCCTGACGGCAAGGTCAAAGCCTGCCGCAATTGACCGGCGGTCCCGAGTAACGATCCACCGGCAAAGCCGGTGGCTTTCGACGGCTGGCCCCTCCAAGGGGCCTGACCGCCCGTCGGGCAAAAGCCAAGTCGTCGCCCCGGCAGGGATTGCCGGGGTCCAGGGGCCACGGATGGCTGCGACCTCACACGTCCCTGTGAACTGGATTCATGCCGGGCTGTCCTGCCCGGCACCCTTCGGGCCAGTGCCAATCCGCTCCCGGCGGATTGGTCATGCCGGGCTGTCCTGCCCGGCACCCTTCGGGCCAGTGCCAATCCGCTCCCGGCGG
>JBFMDC010000051.1:0-113547 GCA_040753975.1 Pseudomonadota bacterium | reverse complement strand
CCGCCGGGAGCGGATTGGCACTGGCCCGAAGGGTGCCGGGCAGGACAGCCCGGCATGACCAATCCGCCGGGAGCGGATTGGCACTGGCCCGAAGGGTGCCGGGCAGGACAGCCCGGCATGAATCCAAAAAGCCATGGAAGGCGCCGACCGGGATCACATCCTTGTGTCCTGGATGCCGGCTTCCCTGCCGGCGTGACGGATCAACTGAAAGGCATTGCTCCGCGGGCACTTCCACCCTTTGCCATTGAAAGGATAAATCATGCGAATGAACCGTATTGCAACCGCTGGGTTGATCGCTTCCCTTGCAGTTTCGGGCGGCGTGCAGGCAGCGAAGAATGCGGAACCGCTCAAAGTCTGCTCGGCGGAAAACGAGATGCCCTATTCGGACAAGGCCGGCGAAGGCTTCGAAAACAAGCTGGCCGACCTCATCGGGAAGGAACTAGGGCGTCCGGTCGAGAACGTCTGGTGGACCGACGCCCGCTATTTCGTCCGGGACTCTCTGGACAAAGGGTTGTGCGACGTGGTCATCGGCGTCGATACCGGCGATCCGAGGATGCTCACCAGCGCGCCTTACTACCGCTCGGGCTATGTCTTCGTCTACCGCAAGGACAAGGGTCTGAACATCAAGGACTGGAACAGTGAGGCGCTGAAGACCGCTAAGCAGATCGCGTTCATGCCGGACACCCCGGCGGAAACGATGATCCGCAAGATCGGACGCTACAACGACATGTTCAACTACATGCATTCCCTGGTCGGCTTCAAGTCGCGCCGCAACCAGTACGTCCGTTTCGACCCGGCCAAGCTGGTGGCCGAGGTCGCCAATGGCAACGCCGAGGTCGCGGTGTTGTGGGGGCCGGCGGCGGCGCGCTATGTCAAGGATGCAGGGTTGGCCATGACGGTCATCCCGGATGACAACGTGCGTTCCGACGGCGAGAAAGTGCCCCACCACTACTCGACTTCCATAGGCGTGCGCAGGGGCGAGGAAGCCCTGCTCAAGCAGATCGACCAGGTCCTGGCCAAACACGGCAAGGAAGTGAACGCGGTGCTCAAGGCGGAAGGCATTCCGCTGTTGCCCATGGATGAAAAACCGGCCAGGACGGCTTCCAACGATCAAAGGAAAGGCTAGAGAAATGAATCTGAAGAAAGCGAGCTTCGGCGCGGCCGGCATGTGCGTCGCCGGGGTGTTGGCACTGCCTGCGCAGGCCGACATCACCCTGCGCCACGCCATCACCGGCGAGACGCTGGACCTGTCTTACGCCAAGGTGGGCGGCGACAGCGAGGCCGTCAAGCAGTTCCTGCAGACCGGCAAGAACCCCTACAACGGCAACAAGGATGCGGTCGAGCAGGGCCATAGCCTGTACCTGTCGGCCTGCTCCGGCTGCCACGGCCATGAGGCCGAAGGCAAGCTCGGTCCGGGGCTGGCGGACGACTACTGGACCTATCCCCGCGCGGGCACCGACGTCGGTCTGTTCGAGATCCTGTTCGGCGGCGCCCAGGGCATGATGGGACCGCAATACGTCAACCTCAACAACGACGAAATGCTCAAGATCATGGCCTGGATCCGCAGCCTCTACAAAGGCGACCCGGCTAAAGCTGAATGGCTGAAGTGACAGCCTTTACTCCCCACCCCCCAACAGGAGGAATCCCTCATGATGCAGAAAACGAGTCTCGCGGCGGCCGCTGTGGCCGTTCTTTTCGCAACGGGCGCCCAGGCCTACGACGGCACCAACTGCAAGGCCCCTGGGAACTGCTGGGAGCCTAAGCCCGGCTATCCGGACAAGGTCGCCGGCAGCAAGTACGACCCCAAGCACGATCCGAACGAACTCAACAAGCAGTCGGAGTCGATCAAGGCCATGGAAGCGCGCAACCAGAAGCGCGTGGAGAACTACGCCAAGACCGGCAAGTTCGTCTATAAGGTCGAGGACATCAAATGACGGCGGCGGCATGCGCCTCGTTCATGCAACGAGGGTATGCCCAGCCGCTGAATGCCCGATACCGTCAAGTTAAGAAACGCACGCCGTTCTGGCATGGTAAAGCCGGAACCCGGAAGCCATGGAGGGCGGCGGCCCGTCACATCCCTGCGACCTGGATTCATGCCGGGCTGTCCTGCCCGGCACCCTGCGGGCATGTGCCAATCCGCTCCCGGCGGATTGGTCCGGCAGTCCCCCGGCAATCCCTGCCGGGGCAGGCTCCGCCGGTATGACGGCTTCACGTGACGACTTTGGGCGGTATGCCTCGCCACGCATCAATACTCGCAAGTCTCCACTCGCCATCTGCCTATGAACCAAGACAACCCCCTTGCCGACAGCCTGGAACGCGCACGGCGTTTCGAAGACGGCCTGCGGCAAGTCGTGCTCGGGCAGGAGCGCCCGATCCGGCTGTTGACCCTGGCCGTGTTTGCCCGCGGCCATGCGTTGCTCGAAGGCGGTGTCGGCGTCGGCAAGACCACCTTGCTGCGTGCCGTGGCGCGCGGCATCGGCGGTGACTACGAGCGGATCGAAGGCACGATCGACCTGATGCCGAACGATCTTGTTTACTACACCTATCTGGACGAGCACGGCCGGCCGGGCGTCGCGCCGGGGCCTTTGCTCAAGCACGGCGAGCAGCTCTCCATCTTCTTCTTCAACGAGATTAACCGCGCCCGGCCCCAGGTGCATTCCTTGCTGCTGCGGGCGATGGCCGAGCGCAGCGTGTCTGCTTTCAACCGCGAGTTCCGGTTTCCGCACCTGCAAGTGTTCGCGGACCGCAACCGGGTGGAAAAAGAGGAGACCTTCGAGCTGCCCGCGGCCGCGCGCGACCGCTTCATGCTCGAAATCGCCATCGAGCCGCCCACCGATGCCGCGCAGTTGGACCGCATCCTGTTCGACCCGCGCTTCTACGATCCCGACCGGCTGGTCGAGTCCGCGCCGGCCAATACGCTCTCGTTCCGTGAACTCAACCGGATAGCGGACGTCCTGCAAGGCGGCATCCACGTCAGCGAGCGCCTCAAGGCCTACGTGCAGGATCTGTGGCGGGCGACCCGTTGCCCCGCCGATTTCGGCATCGGACTTCGCGACGCCGACCCCGGCGAGATGATCGAGGCCGGGGCCAGCCCCCGCGGCATGAGCTACCTGGTCCGGCTGGCGCGGGTGCAAGCCTGGTTGAGCGGGCGGGACCGGGTCGAGCCGGAGGACGTGCAATATGTGTTCGCCCCCGCGGTCGGCCACCGCATTTTCCTCAAGCCTGTCTACGAATACCGCCGCGCCGAGCTGATTCCGGAACTGGTCGGCAAGCTGATCCGGCAGATTGCAGCGCCATGAAGCGCATGGAATTCCATTACCGGCTGGCCTGGCGCACCGACGGCGTCCAGCCGGGAGCGCATCCCAGCCGGCACGGCGGCGGCGTTCACGCCTTCCTGCGTCTGGTGCCGTTCCAGGCGCATCCCGATCCCCGCCGGCTGGATCTCCGGGTCAGCCTCGGCGATCCCGCCGGCCAGTTCTGGGTGCGGCTGCATGAGCAGCGCGGGCGGATTTCGGTGCATGCCCTGGCCGACCTGTCCGCCTCTATGGGTTATCGCGGGCGTGAGTCGAAAACGGCCCTATTGGCCGATTTCATCGAAGGCTTGGCGCTGTCGTCGAACCGGACCGGGGACGCCATGGGCTTCATCGGCCTTTCCGACCGCAGCTCTCCCGATTTCCTGCTGCCGCCAACCCGGCAGGTGGGGGCGGCCTTGAATCTGGCCCAGAGCCTGCGCGGGTTCCAGCCGAGGGGCGGCAGCGCGCGCGGCCTGCTGCACGCCATCCGCTATCTGCGGTCGCGGCGAGGACTGGTGTTTCTGCTGTCGGATTTTCATTTCCCTTTGAGTTTCCTCAAACAGCTCATGGAGTCCCTGGCACATCACGACGTAGTGCCGGTCGTGCTCTGGGATCCCGAGGAATCGTCGCCGGAAGCGTCCGGCTTGGCCCGGATGCAGGACATGGAGAGCGGCATGGAGCGGCTGATGTGGTTGCGTCCGGCCTTGCGCACCCGGTTGTCGCAGACCTTTCAGGAACGCCGCGTCCGACTGATCGCGATGCTGCGAGGCTTTGGCAGGGAACCGCTGTTTCTGTCCGGCGGCTTCGATCCCGATGCGGTCACACGCTATTTCCATGCAGGCTGATGGTGCCGGTATTTCGTCATCCGATATCTCTCCTGCTGGGGCTGTGGTGCTGCCTGGCGGCGGCTGCCGAGTTGCCGCCCGGCGTGAACGCGTTCTCGTTCGACACGCCCCGCGCCTTCGGCTACGTCATCGGCGATTTGATTCGTCACGAAGTGCGGATTGAAACCGACGCGGGGCAGAGGATAGACGTATCGTCCTTGCCCAAGGAAGGCTGGATCAACCGCTGGCTGCTGCTGCGGCGGGTCGAAGTCCGCAGCGAGGGCAAGCGCCAGGCGTTGACGCTGGAATACCAGACCTTCTACGCGCCGCTGGAAGTGAAGAACCTCACGATCCCCGGCTTCGAGCTGCAATTGGCCGGCTCGGGTGAACGGATAGCAGTCCCCGACTGGACTTTTACCACCGCGCCGATCCGGGAGCTGTCGGTGCTGCGCGCCGAAGGTCTGCCGCCGATGCGTCCGGAAGCCGTGCCGGCGCGGTTGGCGACTTTGGGCGCCGCCGCTGCGACCGCCTGTTTCGGGCTCTTGGCCTTGGGTGGCTTCGGGTGGTGGACCTACCTGGGCGCCTGGCTGCCGTTTGGTAGGCGGGGGCGCCATTTCGCCGATGCCAGCCGGGAGCTGCGCCGTCTGCGCGCCACGGGAGAGAGCCGGGAGACGGTGCTGGCCGGCTTTTCCAGTTTGCACCAGGCGTTCAACCGGACCTTGGGCGAGCCGCTGTTCATCGAAGACCTGGACGGATTCTTCCTGGACCATCCGGGGTATGGACCTTTGCGGGAGGAAATCCGGGCGTTCTTCGCGGCGTCTTACGAGGCATTTTTTGGGGAGGGAGGGGTGGTGCCGGCGTTCGGCCTGACGCGGATGGAGGCGCTAGCACGGGCGTGTCTGCGCAGTGAGAGGATGCGGCCGTGAGCGGTTGGGCGCTGGACATGCCGCAATGGCTCTGGGGCCTGCCGTTGATGCTGCTTCCGCTGTGGCGTTTGCCGCTGCGGCCCGCGCAGTGCTCCTGGAGCGTGCTGCTGCCCATCGATGCCGCATCGCGCGCCGTCGACCTGAGCCTGCGCCTGGCCGGCGCCGGCGCCATTTTGGCCCTGCTGCTGGGGAGCGCCGGGCTGCACCGGCGCGAGTACACGGTCGAACGCACCGGTTACGGCGCCCACATGGTGCTGCTGCTGGACCGCAGCCGCAGTATGGACGACAGCTTCGCCGGGCGTACCCCTACCGGGGACGAGGAGTCCAAGTCTTCCGCGGCCGAGCGCATCTTGAGCGGTTTCGTTGCCAGCGGACGCCACGACCTGGTCGGCGTCGCCGCCTTCAGCACCTCGCCATTGTTCGTGCTGCCGCTGACCGACAACAAGGCCGCGGTGCTGGCGGCGGTCCATGCCATGAAGCTGCCGGGCCTGGCGCAGACCCACGTGAGCAAGGGGCTGGCGATGGCGCTTTCGTATTTCGGCGACAAGCCGGCGGCGGGCTCGCGCATCGTCCTGCTGGTGTCCGACGGCGCCGCCGAGGTGGACCCGGACAGCGAGTTGAAGCTGCGCCGCTGGTTCAAGGAGAAAGGCATCCGGCTGTACTGGATATTCCTGCGCACTGCCGGCAGCCACGGTATCTTCGAAGCGCCGGACAATCCGGAGGACGACAACGCCCAGGCGAGGCCGGAGCGCTATCTGCATCTGTTTTTCGCCAGTCTTGGCATCCCGTACCGCGCCTACGAGGCGGAAGACGCCGACGCGCTGAAGCGCGCCATTGCCGACGTCGACCGCGAAGAGCAGCGTCCCTTGCGCTATGCCGAGCGGGTGCCGCGGCGGGACCTGCAGGCCTTTTGTTATCTGGCGGCGGCGCTGGCGCTGGCCTGGCTGGTCGCGGCGAAAGGCATGGAGGTGGCGCGGTGACGGGAGACTGGCGCATCCGAATCGCGGCCGGGCTGACCCTGGCGCTGGCCTTGTCGGCTCTGCTGGAGGCGAGGCAGTGGCGGAAGGCGGCGGCGGCCAACGCCGATATCGCCGAGCTGCTGGCCGGGCGCGACCTCGCCCCGGAACGGGCGGCAATGGCATTGCCTCCCGTCTTGCTGGCGCGCGCCGTGTACTTCGTGCGGCACGAACGTTACGGCGATGCGCTGGAACTGCTGAACCTCCTGGAAGCCCAGGGCGATGCGGCGTTCCGCGCCGACGTATATTACAACCAGGGCAATCTGCAGCTTATCCAGGCCCTGGACCGCGTCGAGAAATCGGAAATCGACCAGGCCCGGGTCTTCACCGAACTGGCCAAAGAGGCCTACCGGCGCGCCCTGCTGCTGGTCCCCGGCCACTGGGACGCCAAATACAACCTGGAAACGGCGATGCGCCTCATGCCCGAGATGGACCGGGTCGGCAATGCCGAGGACGAGCCGCCCAAGAGCGAATCCAAACGGCTGTGGACTGGCGTGCCCGGATTCCCGCGAGGCTTGCCTTGAGCATTTGGCGGCAGCGCATCGCCGATCCGGCCTTCGCGGGCCTGGTCGCGGCCTTCGTCCTGGCCGTGGCGGCCTGCTTTCCGCTTCGGCTGGAATTGGAGCGGCCGGTGTTCAGCCACATCGTCATCGTCGACATCACCCGCAGCATGAACGTCGAGGATTACCGGCAAGGCGGGCGGGCGGTGTCGCGGTTGGAATTCGTCCGCCAAAGCCTGATCCGCGCCGCGGCGGACCTGCCCTGTGGTTCCACCCTGGGGCTGGGCGTCTTTACCGAGCGTGAGCCGGCGCTGCTGTTCGAGCCGATCGAGACTTGCAACGGCTTTTCCGCCATCAGCGCCGCCATCGAACAGCTCGACTGGCGCATGGCCTGGGCGGCCGACAGCCTGATCGCCGCGGGTCTGCGCAACACTCTGGATTTGCTGGGGCGTGGCGATGCGGACGTGGTCTTCGTCACCGACGGCCACGAGGCGCCGCCGCTCAATCCGCGCTACCGTCCGGATTTCGCCGATCTGGCGGGCAAGGTCCGGGGGCTGGTCGTGGGGGTTGGGGGATTGGGGCTCTCGCCCATCCCCAAGTACGACGAGTCGGGCAGGCGTTTAGGTGTTTATACCGAAGACGAAGTCCCCCAGCGTTCGAGCTTCGGCCTGTCGGAACTGCCGCCCGAGCAGATCGAGGGTTACCACGCCCGCAACGCGCCCTTCGGCAGCGAAAGAGCCGGCGGCAGCGAACACCTGTCCCAGCTCAAGGAAGCCTACCTGCGCCAGCTCGCCGACGTCTCCGGCCTGGGCTACCAGCGCCTGGAGTCGCCGGAAGGGTTGTCCCGAGCCCTCACCGCGCCGGCGCTCGCCCGGCGGCAACGGGTTGCCGCCGACGCCCGCTGGATTCCGGCCGCCCTGGCGCTCGCCGTGCTGGCGGCGGTGTATCTGCGGACGCTCATCCCCCGCCTTCGATTTTCAACCGCAAACTAAAGAACAAGGAGAAACCCCATGAAACCGATACTGGCCCTGGCCGCGCTGCTGTTCGCCTCCGCATCGATGGCGCATGGCCCTACCCCTCAGAAGGTCGTCGAGACCGTGGAAATCGCGGCGCCCGTCGACAAGGTCTGGAACGCCGTGAAGGATTTCGGCGCGATCGCCCAGTGGAATCCCGCCTTGACAAAGAGTGAAAGCACCGGCGGCAACGCCACCGGCGAGAAGCGGACCCTGTATTTCCCCAATGGCGAGCAGCTCACCGAGGAACTCGACGCCTACGACCCCGCGGCCCACGAATACACCTACCGCCTGGGCAAGGACAACGTCAAGGCGCTGCCGGCCAGCTCATACTCCGCCGTCCTCAAGGTCACGGCCACCGAAAAGGGCAGCCAGGTCGAGTGGAAGAGCCGGCTCTACCGCGGCGATACCGGCAATTTCCCGCCGGACGAACTCAACGACGAGGCCGCGGTGGCGGCGATGCAGAAATTCTTCCGCAGCGGCCTCGACAACTTGAAGAAGACGCTGGAAAACGGGAATTGAGGAGCGGGGCGATCGGTTCGCTCAGTCATGAGCGACGGCCTCGCGGCGCCGCCGCGAGGCCGTCTATGCCGTCAGGGGAAGGCCCCGGCCACCGGATTCACTCCTTGCCGATCTGATAGAGCTCCTTCTCGTTGTCTTCGATGATCTTGCCGGTCGCGGCGTCCACTTCCAGCTTCACTTCCCCGTCCTTGGTCTTGATGTCGAATTCGTAAGAAGCGTTGCCGTCGGACTCGATCTCGTATTCGACCTCGACGATTTCGCCGGGATGCGCCGCCAGCGCGATCTTCTTGGCTTCTTCCAGGCTGATCTTGGCCTTGGCTTTGAACAGGGCGTCCTCGGCATCGGCGACTTCCTGCTCTTCCTCGGTGATCTTGCCGGTCAGGGCGTCGCATTCCAGTTCCCAGGATTTGCCGTCGCTTCCCAGCACCTCGAATTCATAAGTAGGTGTACCCCGTTCGTCTTTGAACTCGAGTTTGACCACTTCGCCGGCGCGCTTGGCCAGCGCCGCATGCATGCAGGTTTCCATGCTGACCTTGGTCTTGGGCAGCTTGGCTTCGCCGGCATGGACCGAAACCGCAACGATTCCGGCGCCGACGGTGGCGAGCAGAGCAACATATGCGTTTTTCATAATGCCTCCTTGGTTTGCACAGCACATCGAGTGAGGAGCCGTTTCATCCTACTATAGGGACTTTTTTTTGCATATCGTTTCATGAATGTCTCCCTTTTCGCGCTCGGCGCGGTTTCCTGCCCGATCGCAGCTCGAACCATCGGCGGTCTGCGGATCAGGATGTGGCGGGAGATGCGCGCTGGAGCACTGGCGGCGATCGATCCCGACGTCATGCGGTTCCTGTTCGGGATGTTCATGCCGATGGCCGGCGTCTGGCAAAGCGGCGCGAGCCGGGCCGGTCCACCGTACTTGGCCGGAGTACCGGGCTGAGCCGGTTGATCTCGAACGCGCCGCTTACCCCGGTGAACTTGGCCGTTTGCGGAGCCGTCCGTCCGCTTTGCGTCCGTTTCGTTGTGTCTTTGATACGAACCTTTCGATTTTTCTTGAAAACGGTGCCGAATTACTTTATTTTAGCCATGTCGTATTGGGGTCCGTGCCACGCAAGTTTCAGTAGCGTTCGTTCCACCCGGAACCATACCCGCTCCACCTGCCCACTCGCCGTAATACTACGTTTTACGTTTCCACTCTTTTTTTTCGAGAGACTCGATATGTCACAACAGCAACAGGGAACCGTTAAATGGTTCAATGAAAGCAAGGGATTTGGTTTCATCCAGCGTGAAAACGGCAGTGATCTTTTCGTTCATTTCCGTTCGATTCAGGGCCAAGGCTTCAAGACCCTGAAAGAAGGCCAGCGGGTGAGTTTCACCGAGGTCGCCGGCCAGAAAGGGCCGCAGGCAGAGAACGTCGTGGTTCTGTAACCACCATCTCGTTATGCCGGGATGGCGTGCGGGCGGCAAGCCCGCTGTCGCGTACCGCTACTGACGAAAACAGGCCGCTTCAAGCGGCCTGTTTTTTCCTCTTCGCTCAGCGCAACGTTGCGCTTCGCCGCAGCGCTCCGCTCGACCCTCCTTTATGAAGGTGCCCAGCACATGTTGAAACTTTTTGTCAGAAATTTACCGCCCCAGACCACTGAAGCGGGCCTCAAGGAACTGTTCACCGGCTACGGCAAGGTTTTCGAGCTCCAGCTCAGCCGCGACTTGTTCACCGGCAAGGCACGTGGTACGGCTTCGGTCAGCATGGAAGGACATGAGGCACGCAAGGCCATCGAGGCGCTGGACGGTTCCGATTATGAAGGCAAGACCATCTACGTCGCCTTGGACAAGGGACCGCGCTCGGGCGGCCGCGGGCGCCGCTGAGTCCGGGTTCAGGTATCAGGCCGCGGCTTCTTCGGTCCGCAGCCAATAGGCCTTTTCGGTCAGGCGGCGCAGTCCCTTGGCGCGCAGCTGCGGATTCCCTTCCAGCGCATCGCTCGCCGAAAGCGGCTCGATCCGGTAGGCCGGTCCGAACAGGCGAACCACCGTTTCCTCAGGGATGGGGAACGGCGGACCGTCCATTTCCGCCGGGTCGTATTCCAGTGTGATGAGCAGCATGGGCGGGTGATGCGGCAGCAGCCGGAGAATCTGGCCGGCGTAGCGGTCCTGCATTGCCGGCGGCATCGCCACCAGTGCGGCACGGTCATAGACCGCACCGACTTCACCCACGAGGTCGGGGGTCAGATCGAAGTAATTCCCGCACAGCAAACATATATCGCCGCTCTGCGCCCGGATGAAGCCGTTGCCGAGGGGTGCCATGCTCGCCGACAGGCCGTTTTCCTTGAAGAAGTCATCGACCGCGATGGGGCTGAGCTCGTTGCCGAGCACCGCATGTCCCCGATCCCGCAGCCAGATCAGATCTGAGGATTTGCCGCAGAGGGGAACGAAAACCCTGGGTCGCGCGGGACCCACGCAGCGAGGCCAGAAGGTTTCGAGCAACGGATTGACCTGGGTCTGGTGAAAGCCAGTCTGTTTCTGCTGCCAGCGGTCGTGCCAGAAGTCGGGATCCATGGCCTGCGAGTTTTACGTGTTCAGTCTGGCCGGTGGGCCGGATAAACCCCTTTCGGGTTGTAGCCGTAGACGCCGAAGGGGCGAGAGAATGTGAACGCCGCCGGCCCCACGACCAGCGCATCACCGGCCTTGCGGAAGGCATCGTGGGGTTCGGCCACCGAGGCGAGGCCGGTGAAGGGGCTGGTTGCCAGGAACAGCGTCGTGCCGACGATAGTGGCCACCAGGCCGACCGGCCGCATGATCAATACCTCATTGAGCACTTCGATGAAGCTCATGGGGCCTTTCAGCGAGTTTGGTCCCATGGCGGCGGAATTCTGGGCGGTAGCGAGGGTCAGGCACAGCAGGATGAGGCGCAGGGTTTTCATGCGTTGGCGAGTATCCATTCCAAAGGTGAGCGAACCGTCTCGTCCCGCGGCCGGATGATCCCGGAAAGAGCTGGGCAGGCCGTCGGCTGGTTGCGCCGGGCACCGGCGGCCATACGGATAAGCGGTAAGGATCGTGAGCAAGTTATATCGATTGGTGGTCAGTGTCCAGTGCTTGGATACGCGAGTCGTTAATCTCTACTCCGGGTCACCGATCACCGGCTACTGATTACCGTTTTTCCTGTCCCAGACTCTCCTTCAAATCCACTAAACTCTGCTGGCTGACGCCGACCAGCCCCCGCCGGGGTGTGGCGAGATCGGTCAGAATCGTGATCACCAGCGTGATCAGCACCGGCAGCAATACCTGGCTGAAACCGCTTCGCGTGCCATTCCCGCCACTGCTGTAACCGCTCAACCAGCAGCCGCAGCCCGCGACCAGCAACAGCAGCAGCCACACCGGCATCGGCACGCGGTTCCGCATCGCGGCGAGACGCGAGGCATCGAGATCGATGGTCTCGTTGAGCGAAGTGACGAACGTCGCGACCAGGGGCGTCGCGCTTAGCTCTCCCGCCAGCGTCGCGTGAATCCAAAGTTGTCGCTGGATCGCCGCCGAGGCGGTCTCGGCTGCGGACAATTTCGTTTCGTCTTCACCGGCCCGATAAAAGTCCAGGCGGGTGTCGATATAACGCCGCAAAAGCCCCTGCACCTCGCCGCGATGCGGTTCCGGCAGAAAGGACGCGCGCAGGAAGGTGGTACCGATCGCGTTGGCTTCCTCCACGACGAGGTCGCGCCTTAAGTCATAACGCTGCACTACCATCGCGAAGGTGAAGCCGAGCAGCAAGGCCAGCAAGCCCAACACTGCGCCATGGATGGTGCCGATGTGTTCCAGGTACTTGTCCTCGGCACGCGGGCGCTGCAAAAAAGCGGAACGGAATCCCAGTTCGGCCAGAATGATCAACAGCGCCGCAACGATAAGCAGCACGTGCAATTGGCTCGAAAAAATGCTCCGTAACACCTCTTCCATTGTCTCGTCGTGCTGGGCGATCGTTTCAGTGGGCGGGACACCCTTGCTCCCCGGTTTTCTGCAAGACCTCAAGAGGTGGTGAAAAAAACCTGCGGCGGGTCTTAAGTTTGCGCAAATGCGTCCAAGCTGTCCAGCCGGCGGTCTTACCAAGAAACACGCCGGGCCGCCCCAAGTGTTTCTTGCCCCTTGAGGGGGCAAAAACGGAGCGTAGCGGAGTTTTTGGGGGTGGGCTTACCAGGAGCGGATGCGCCCCGTGTCCAGATGAACGAAATCGGCGCGGCGGTAATAGCCGACGCCGCCGTATTGCAGCGCCAGGGCGGTTTTGCGGATCGTCCGGGTGCTGACATCGCTCATGCGCAGATCGATCGCCTTCCCTTCCATGTGCAGGCTGTGTTCGGCCACGCCGTGGCTGTGTCTGCGCAGCATCCGGTTGGTTTCCGGGGCGCGATAGCCGGAAATGATTTCGAAGGTGCCGCTGGAGCGAGTCATCGCGGAGATCGCGTAGAGAATGTCGATCAGTCCCGGATCCATGGGATGGCTTTCATCGGCGTGATGATCCCGGAGGAAATGGTTGAACTGCCGCAACAGACCCCGATCGTAGTTTCGTTCCGGGCAGCACACCAAGGTCATGTCTTCGCCGGTATGCTTGTTGTAGAGATACAGGGTGCGCTCTCTGCTCAGGGAGTACGCGTAGGCGTCGAAGCTGGGAATCAGCAGGGCTCCGGTTGCGGCGATCCCTGCACGGGTGAGAAAACTGCGGCGGCTGAGATTGGGTTCGGAGGCGCGCATGGGCGCGCGCAAGGACGAATTGAATCCCATTATTACCCCTATCGGTAGTCGAACATCTTGATGACAGGGTGCGGAAAAAGCCGCTGCGGCCTTAAGCCGTCGCCAGTGGCTTTTGCGACATCCTGGTGGCCCGAGTGGCGGCATCGCTGCACCCCAAACCGGGCAAAAGCCGAACTTTAAGCGCTACGGACGCCTGAAATCAACCCTTCCGATTGCTGCCAAACTGTTTCAAGGTCAATCCGGGTCGCGGCAACCCGCGGTGTTTTTTGAGGTTCAGAGGCGTTCCGGCTGGATGGCGTCGAAGTTCGGGCCCTGGGGATGATCGCTCGTCTTCGCCCCGCCTTCGCGGACCAGCAGGAACGTCCGGAAGCCCGCTTCCCTGGCGGCGTCCAGTTCGCCCTCGATATCCGACAGGAACAGGATTTCTTCGGGCGGCAGGTTCAGTTCCCGGGCGATGGCGCGATAGGCGTCGGGGTCCTGCTTCGCGCCGATCCGGGTGTCGAAGTAGCCGGAAAACAGTGGCTGCAGATCGCCGAAGCGGGTGTGGCCGAACAGCAGGCGCTGGGCATGAACCGAGCCGGAGGAAAACACGTACAGGGCGATGCCCTGCTCGTGCCAGGCTCGGAGCCGGCGTACGGCGTCTTCGTACACATGCCCGAAGAAGTCGCCGTTACGGTAGCCTTCCTCCCAGATGAGGCCCTGGATCGCCTTGAGCGGGGTGATCTTGCGGTCTTCGTCGATCCAGCGGACGAGCTGGGCGATGACGCCTTCCTCGTCCATCAAGGCGTTTCCGGCCGCCGCTCTGGCATCGGCGAGCAGGCCCTGCACCGTGCCGTCGCCGGCATGGCCGCGGACGAAATCCGCCAGGCCGGCGCGGGCATAGGGAAACAGCGTCTCCTTTACGAAGGACAGGGAGGAGGTCGTGCCCTCGATGTCGGTGAGGATCGCGCGGATCATGCGTAGTTCTTCAGATAATCTTCGAGTTTGGGAAACCGCTCGCCGATGTCGCTGCCGGTGAAGTCCGCTACCCAGCCCTCCGGCGTGGTGAACAACCGGATGCACTTCAGGCAGGGCTCGGCGCCCATGTCGAACCAGTGGGGGGTGTTCGCCGGGACGCTCAAGAGATCGCCCCGCTCGCACAGGATGCCGTAGACGCGGTCGCCGGGGTGCAGGTAGAACAGGCCGCGGCCTTCCACGAAGAAGCGCACCTCGAAGTCGCCGTGGGTGTGCTCGCTCAGGAAGCGCGCCCTCAATTCGGTCTTCTGCGGATGATCGGGGCCGACGCTGATGACGTCGGCCGATTCGAAACCGTATGTTTCCTTCAGGCGCCCGACCGAATCGGCGTAGGCCGCGAGGATCGTGTCCTGTCCGGCATCCGGACCGAATGCCTGGCTGGCCTGCCAGCGCTCGAACAGGACGCCGATCTCGGCCAGCCGCGCGGCGATGGCATCGCCCTCGCGGATGATCTCCGGCGTTCCGGCGCCGGATTCCGGGTGAATGCTCAGAAGGCTCATCGTTTGACTCCGTGCATGCGGGTTTCCAGGTCGAAGAGGAATTCCAGCGCTTCTACATGACGCAGCGCATCGGCAACCGATTTTCCCCAGGTGTAGAAGCCGTGGCCGGCGATGAGGTAGGCGTGAATGTCGCCGTGCATCTCGATGTATTCCTCGACTTTCAAGGCGAGGCGGGGGATGTTCTGGTCGTTGGGGAAAATCGGCACGGCGATTCGGGTCGCGTGGGTGTCGATGCCGGCCAGGGCCTTCAGCAGCTCGTAGTCTTCCAGGATGACTTCGCCGGCCACCAGCCTCGACAGCAGGGTAGAGGCGGGCGAGTGCGGATGCAGCACGGCGCCGGCATCCGGATAGCGCCGGTAGATGCCGGTATGCAGCACGGTTTCCGCCGAGGGCTTCTTGCCGTCCAGCGAACGGCCTTCGGCATCCACCAGCATGATGTCCTCGGCGCGCAATCGGCCCTTATGCCGGCCGGAAACCGTGATGGCGATGCGGCCATCGCTCAGGCGGGCGGAAAAATTGCCGCTGGTGGCGGGAACCCAGCCGCGGCTGTCGATGAAGCGGCCCGCCTCGATCAGTTCGGCGGCGCGGGTTTCGAATTCGGTGTCGTGCAAGATTTAAGGTTCGCCCGAGAAGTGAGAGGGGAGCCGCCGATTCTAGCGGCGCCGGCAGGCCGATTCAAAATCGGCGGCGAAGGGTCGCTTCTCGTCCGGCCGACTCCTTAAATTCCTGCCGCTGCGCCTCTTGATCTGGTAACCCATGTCAGGTTCCACACGTAACCCGGCGATCAAACGGGACGCTTGCATTACGCATCCTCATCACTCGAATAAGTCTCCCTCAACACCTCATTCAGACGATCGTTTTCGGCGCGCAAATGTTCTACCTCGCAAGCAAGAACAGTGGCTGCTAAATCAATACCAATGGCAGATCCCGTCTTCAGATACTCATTCACGACTTTAATTGCTTCATCAACAGTCATTTCGATACCTCGTATTAACGTGAAAGTCGCTCAACCTTACTCATCCTCTCCCTCTGGGACAAATCTGCCAGGAGCAGATTTGCATTTACCCGAAGGGTGCCGGGCAGGAGAGCCCGGCATGACTGGGCAGGGGAGAGCGTAGCTAGGGTGCCCGATCATGGCGAGCAGTCGCTTTCATAATCCTGGGTGGCTGGTCGCCATGATCGTTAGCAAAAGGGGGGATTTTAGTGGTTGTGGTGCATCCCGGACATGTCCTGCGGCATCGGAGCATCGGGCGTGGCGAGCACGAAACCCCAGCGTGATTCGGTGAAGCCGGAAAGCCCGACCAGCAGGGAGTGGAAATCGAAACCGCTTTCGCTGGCCTTGAGGCCGCGATTGACCATCAGTATTCCCAGGATCAGCACGATGACGCCGGAGAAACGGACCAGCTTGGGTTTCAGCCCGGCCGAGATGAGCGCGGCGAACCAGCCGAAGCTGAGCATCACCGGCAGCGTCCCCAGGCCGAAAAAAAGCATCAGCAGGGCGCCCTCGACCGGGCTGCCGGTGCCCGCGGCCATGACGTACATGGCTTGCAGCGGGCCGCAGATGATCATGAGGCCGTTGAGCAGGCCGATGACGAAGGGGCTGTGGGACTGCCTGGACTGTGCGCCGATGAAACGCAGCAGGAAGCTGGGGGTCTTGATCTGGAAATGGCTCAAGGCCGGCACCCAGCGCAGCATGCCTAAGCTGAACAGCACCAGGAACAGGCCGGCGGCGATGCCGATGGTTCCCCGCAGCAGCGGCGAGAACGAAAAAATCGATCCGACCAGGCCGAAAACCGCTCCGATCACGGTGTAGGACAAGGTCTTGCCCGTGCCGTAAAGGAAGTGGGAGAGGGGGGAGGGCCTGCCGCCGCTGGCGGATTTGGCAGCGTAGGCCAGCACCAGCGCCCCGCACATGCCGACGCAATGGAAACCGGTCAGCAGACCGGTCACGAACAGCAGCCAGTAGTTCATGTCGCGCCCGAGCGCCGGCGTCTGGGCCAAAGCGCCCATGCGTTCGTCCAGGAAGAGGATCACGACGACGCCCAAGACTCCCAGGACAATCGCGCCAGGCCGTCTGAGCCAGGTCGAGGGACTTGCGATGGACTGCCGGTTCGCTGCGTTGGTCGAGTTCATGTTTCCGATCGGGTAAGGGTACGGGCGATGTGAGAGGACGGCCTCGGGGCCTTCGGAGATTATAAGGCGTGCAGGTTTTCTGCCAGTTTGTCCGGTAGCAAATCCGGCTGGATGCCTGGGCTGTGGCGGGAATGAGAAAACCGGCCATTCGGAACGATTGCGTGATATCACACAGTTCGTATGCGTGATACGCCACGCATCCTAGCAGTCCTGCGCTCCGGTTGAACTGCCGGCGCTTGTGAATCAAGCGCCTAAGCATTGGGCACGAATGTTGAAAAAGATTGTTTCGTCGCAGCATTCATTCTCATCAGAGCGAGCCGAACATGAAAAATTCCCAGGTAGCCTATGTGAAAACCGTCGAAAAGCCGAAACCGGCCCGGGCGCGGAAGCAGGACGCGCCCATCGGACCGTTGCTGATCGGGACGGGCCTCGCTTTCGCTTCATTGATCCTGGTGCCCGCGATTGCCGCCCAGGTCGGTCTGGGGAGCAGTCTGACCGGCGCGCTCCGGATCGCCCTCATGAAAGCTTCCAGCCGCGCCATTCGAGGATCGGGTGACGGCGCCGAAGCTGCGACCATGAGCTTCAGCTGCCACTGACTTTCCACCTTCCGGCCGGATACGCCGGCACAGACTCCGCAAGCTGAGCAAGCCGCTGCGGAGTTTTTTTATTATAACTGCCCCAAGTTTGTTGATTTTTCGTAAGAGACATCAAGGAGGCGATGGATGGACACCGAACCGCGTGTTTGCGACCTGTGCAGCCTGCCCGTGATCCCGCCGGGCTTTCCTTTGAACACGACCAGCGGGCTCAAGGTCTTTTGCTGCGAAGGCTGCCAGGGCATCTACGGGATGCTTCACGAGTCCGAGATCCTTGCCGGGGGCGCTCCCGGCCATGCGGAAGTGCCGGATTTACCTCATTCGGACAAATGACCGATAATTGGAGTTCGGCTTCCGAGCCTTTTTTTCCCGTACAAGGGGGGCTTTGGGAATATTCGGCACAGTCAGCGAGGAACTAGATCATGGCTCATGTACACGGCGGAAAGACGATGGCGGGAGCGGCGATGGGCACGGCCTTAGGCGTGGAGCCCGGCATGGCGGGCGCAATGATGGGCCCCATGGCCGGCATGGAGGGTATGATGAGCCACGGCGCGCGCCAATTGGTCCAGTCATCTCACAATGTCGCCACGGTAGCCAAGGGCGCGGCGGTAGGGGCCGCCGCGACCGCCGGGACGCACACCGGCCGGTCGCTGCTGAAGCGGGTATTCAACCATCCGCTGGTGCTGTTCGGCCTCGGCATGGCGGCGGGCTATTACATTCACAAATACCGCAAGGAAATCATCGGCTCGGCCATGAGCGTGGCCGAAGGCGGCAAGGATTTCATCCTCCAGCAGCGGGAAAACCTGGAAGATCTGCTGGCCGAACGCCAGGAAGGCTCGGAGCGGGGCGACACCTGAATACCTGGCTAACCGTACATGCCGCAAGCGGCACCACCGAACATGAAATCCGCTTGCGGCCTGCACGGAATCACGGCGGGCCTCCTGCCCGCCGCCTCTGGCGGCCAGGCCGTGCAACCCGGCTGTCCTGCCAGGTTGTCCCTCACCCCGGCCCAATGTCTCCGGGCGATCCCGCCCGGAGCCCTTCGGGCGACCAAATCCGCTCCCTGCGGATTTGTCCCGCTTGCGGGAGAGGGGGACAAGGAAACGCTTCGCGTTGTTTCGCGTTAGGATTTTGGCAAAGAATAACTTCCCGAAATTACTAAGCGTTAAGAAAGAAAAGTCATACCGTCACCCCGGCAGGGAATGTCGGGGTCCAGGTTCCAGGGATGGAATGGCCAGGGAACATCCCTGTAGCCTGGATGCCGGCGATCCTTGCCGGCATGACGGTGCTTTGAACGAAAATGCCGTTCGGTCATTCAGGGAAGTTATTTTCGGCCATATCCTTAAGAACCTGCCGGCAGCCTGTCATCGTCTGGTCTTGAAATCATGTCACTGAAAAAACAGATTATTTTGCGGTACAGCGGTTCCGGCCACGTGCGTTTCGATCTGCCGGCGGAGCTCTGCGAGGCTTCGGCCCGCGCTCAGATCGAGTCGGCCCTGCGCGCGCTCGACGGCGTTTACCGGGTCGGCCTGTCACCGGGCAGCCGCAAACTTTCGGTGCGTTTCGACATCGCCGTGTGCGATCTTAAGGCCATCGGGCGGAGGCTGGGCCAGCTCGTAGACGCCGGCGTCGGGCAGGCGGGCTGGGCTCAGGGAGCCGTGAGCGTCCCGGCGGGCCGGCCTTTCGGCTGGCTGCGTGAAAAAGCGCAGGAGGCGGGCGAAACCCTGGCGGCCATGAAAATCATCGCCAGGCGGACCATGAAAAATTCACCCAAGCTGCTGACGCCGGCGCGGGAAAGAGGATTCATAGAATTCTTCAATGACGTGCTGGTGCTCTATCTCATCAAGCTGCATTGGCACCTCATCACCCAGCACTGGCTGCGGCAGCCGCTTCGCTACCGGTACGAGTGGATGGCGGTGTTCTACATGATTTTCCTACTGGTCCGGTCGCGGCGTCCCCGCAATGTCTGACGCCGCAGGTCCGGAGGTTTCGACGGCCCGCGCCGCGGCGGCGCCGTTCGCGCATGCGTGGCCCAATCTGGAGGTCGTGCATGCTTTGCGGCGGCGCATCCGGATCCAGGCATCGGCGCTGCGCAAGGATCCGGAGCGCTGCTACCTCTTGCAGATTCTTCTGCTCAAACATTCCGGGATACGGTCTGTGCGGGTGGCGGCGGACCTCGGTTCGGTGGCGATCCGCTTCAATCCGGACCAGTTGCCGCGCGCGAATCTGCTGCAGGTGGCGGATCGCCTGATCGCGAGCCTGGGGGCCCGCAAGCAGGCGCCGGACGCGCTCGGAGGCGCCGGCGGCGACGGTCCGGTGCGCGAATGGCAGTTCGCGATCGAAGGGATGACCTGCGTGTCCTGCGCCCTGCTCATCGAGATGATGCTGAAGCGGCAGCCGGGCATCCGCGACGTTTCCGTCAATTTCGCCACGGAAACTGCCACCGTCCGGGCCGTCCTCAGCCGCGACGCCGTCATGGCGGCCATCGCGCGGGTCGGTTACCGCGCGCAGGCGGCCGACAGCATCGTCCAGCGCAAACTCATGGTTGCGCGGGAGGCCGAACGTCTGCGGCAGGCGCGGCGCGAGGCCCTGGTGTCGGCCCTCCTCAGCGCCCCCGTGGTGGTGCTCGGGATGGTGATGCCGCACGGACGGGTGTTGGCCTGGCTGAGCGCCATTCTGACCACGCCGGTGGTGCTCGGCAACGGCCGCTCGTTTTTCTCCAAGGCATGGAAGCTGGCGGGGCAGGGTACCGCCAACATGGACTCCCTGGTGGCGCTGGGCGTGGGGGCGGCTTACGGTTCTAGCGTCGTGGCCTTGCTGACGCGGCGCGGCGAACTTTATTTCGAAGCTGCCGCCGCCATCGTGAGCTTCGTGCTGTATGGGCGCTACCTGGAGGAGACCACCCGCGGCCGCGCCCATGAAGCGATCCGGCGCCTGCTCGACCTGCAGCCCGCCACCGCTACGCTCCTCAAGGACGGCGAGGAGCTCGAGGTGCCGGTCGAGGCCTTGAAGGTGGGCGATGTTTTGCGCGTGCGTCCCGGCGACCGCTTGCCCACCGACGGCGAAGTCCTCACCGGCGCCTCCGGCATCGACGAATCCATGGTGACGGGTGAAAGCGTTCCCGTCGTCAAACAGCCCGGCGACCGGGTCATCGGCGGCTGCGTCAACGGCACCGGCGCGCTCCAGGTCAGGGTCACGGCGGTGGGGGAGGACACGGTGCTGGCCGGGATCATCCACATGGTGGGGCAGGCCCAGTCGTCGAAGCTCCCGATCCAGAAGACCGTGGACCGGGTTTCGGCGGTGTTCGTGCCGACCGTCCTGGTGATTTCCGCCGGCACATTCACCGGCTGGACCTGGCTCGGCGCGCCTGCGGCCAGGGCGTTCGCCAACGCCATCGCGGTGCTGCTCATCGCCTGTCCCTGCGCGCTGGGTCTGGCGACGCCGGCGGCGATCATGGTCGGCACCGGACAGGCCGCCCGCAAGGGCATCTACATCCGCAACGGCGAAAGTCTGGAGATGGCGTCGAAACTGACCGCGGTCGTGTTCGACAAGACCGGCACCATCACGGAAGGCAAGCCGGAAGTCACCGACATCGTCCGGTTTTCGCGGCTGGGAGAGCCTCGTCTGCTGGGCTTGGCGGCAGCGGCGGAAATCGACTCCGAACATTTCCTGGCGCGGGCCATCGTGCGCAAGGCGCAGGACGCCGGAGCCGAGACTCTCGTTTCCCATGAATTCGACAGCATGCCGGGAAGGGGTATCCGCGCGCGGGTGGACCGCCGCGAGGTGCTGATAGGCAACGCCGAATGGCTGGCGGAGTCCGGCGTCGATCTTGTCGCTGCCGCAGAGCCGGCTTCGAACCTGGCCGGGCAGGGCAAGACCCCGGTTTACATGGCGCTGGACGGCAAGCTGGCGGCGCTGTTCGGCATCGCGGACCGATCCCGCGAACACGCGCGGGACGCCATCGAAAGACTGCAGGACCTGAACGTCCGCACTCTGATGGTGACCGGCGACGTGGAAGCGGCCGCCCGGCATATCGCGCAGCAGGTGGGCATCGCGGAAGTGACTGCCCGGGCTCGCCCGGAGCAGAAATTGGAAATCATCCGCGCCCTGCAGGACCAGGGGGAGCGGGTGGGCATGATCGGCGACGGCGTCAACGACGCCCCCGCGCTGGCCGCCGCGGACGTGAGCTTCGCCATTGGCAGCGGTACCGACGTGGCGATCCAGACCGCCGACATGATCATCAGCCAGGGCGACATCAGCCGGGTGGCGGACGGCATGGCGCTCAGCCAGTTCACCTTGAGGGTCGTCCATCAGAATCTTGCCTGGGCTTTCGGCTACAACACCATCGCCATCCCGCTCGCGGTCATGGGGCGGCTGAGCCCCATGATCGCGGCGGGCGCCATGGCTTTCAGCTCCGTGTCCGTGGTGTTGAATTCCCTGCGCCTGCAGCGGCGGTAAGCGTCTCCCGTTTTCCAGGGGACTACGACTCTTACGCTTTTTTCGGGCTGTTGCCTTCCGAGTTTTTCCGGCCGTTCTCGAATGCAACGCTTCCATGGCAGGCGTCCGCAAGTCCTCATCGCATTCGAAACTGATTCGGGGACTGTGGATGTTATGGTATATTTTGTTGCAAATATGCCTATGGTGAGGAATCACATGTTCTTACGAATTCTTGGCGGGCTGGCGCTGGCCTTGATGCTGTCGGCGGGAAGGGTCGCGACAGCCGACACCGGCACGGAGGCCGCGCGCGTGGTCGTGGACAAATTGAACGGCGCGCTCATCGACGTGATGAAAAATGCAAAACAACTCGGTTATCAAGGCCGCTATAAGAAGCTGGACCCCGTCGTGCGCGAGGTTTTCCAGTTCGAAGCCGTGGCCCAGATCGCCCTGGGGTCCCACTGGAAGACCTTGAGCGACGAGCAGAAGAGGGAGTTCGTGAAAAAGCTCACGGAACTGAGCATCGCCACCTACGCCGCCCAGTTCAACAGCTATGGCGGTGAACAGTTCCAGTACGATTCGGATCAGGCGGTCAAGCCAGACCGGGTGGTGGTGCGGTACAAGCTGGTGGCGCCGAAGGAAACCCCCGTGAAGTTCGATTACATGGTCAACCAGTTCGACGGGAAGTGGGAGATCATCAACATCGTCGTCGACGGCATCAGCGACTTGGCTTTGAAAAAGGCCCAATACACCAGCGTCATCGACCGTGAAGGTTTCGATGTGCTGATGAGCAAGCTGACCCAGAAGATCACAGACTATGCCAACAACGAAAACAACTCCAAGAGCTGACCGGGCTTACCGGAACGGACGCAAAAAAAGGCATCCCGCGGGATGCCTTTTTTACGTCCCACGCCCGGTCAGTACAGCGGTTCCCGGTAGAACATCAGGAAGTTGCCAATGACGAACATGGCGAGGATGGACAGGAAGCCCGCCACCTGACCCGTGTCGAACCCTCTGGAGGTCCCCGGCGAGGACACCGGCGCCGTCGCCAATCTGAGCTCAAGCCAGCGTCCGCTGGCGACCACGACCGCCAAGAGGCCCATGGCGGTGTGCGTCGACTGGATCAGGTATTCGCTCTTGAGCTCGAATTCCGCGTGCGAGTGCGTGAGCAGCAGGATGCCGCCGAACGCGCTCAGGACTGGAAACATGTAGCGCAGCCGGTGCGCGTCGGGCCGGGTGCGGGCGCGCAGCTCGAGGACGCCGAGCAGGAACGCCAGCAGCGTCGCGATGCGGTGCTGGAACACCTCCCCGTTGCCGAAGGTGCTCTCCCAGAACCCGATCGGCCCCAGCGGCCAGGTTTCGGCGTCGCTGCGGAAGAACAGGAAGATGCTGAGGCCGATGAAGCCCACCGGCCAATACTGGGTCCAGCGGAAACGCCCGGTATACGACAACATCGCCACCAGGCACATGCCGGTCAGGAAAATGCCGGCGATGTTGTGGTTGTAGTCCGACCATTCGGTGGCGGCGACCGAAGGCACCTTGTCCACCACCGCGACCCGCCCCGCTTCCCCGGCCAAAAGCTGCTCATGCGTCGGCGAGCTGACCTTGGGCAGGCGAGGGGTGAACATATGCGCCACTTCCGGGACCGTCGCCGTAGTGTCCTTGATGTCCACCGAAGGCGGTTGCGAAGACAGCGTCGCGGCGACGAACAAGACGCCCACCAGCACGAACGTCTCGGCCTCGACGAAGTACGGGACCTTGCCGGTCAGGTCGGCGGAAGCTCCGCGCTCTTTCCATTCCTTGCCGGCCTTGTGGTTGCGGTAGGCGAAATAGAGCGCGCCTCCCATCAGCGCGACCTTGGTCGCCACCAGGCTGCCGTAGCCGGTGCCGAACAGCCCGTCCAGCGAACCGATGTATTCGACGGCCAGCGGCAGGCCGGTGGAAACCAGCAGCAGCACGGAGGCTGCGCCCAGCCGGCCGAAGCGCGTGATGGCGAGCGGCCAGAACTGGCGCGCCTCCTGTTCGGAACGCCGGGAATGCCAGAGAAACAGAAGCTGGGCGACGCCGCCGAACCAGACCGCGGCGGCCAACTGGTGGATCACCGTCATGACCATGAGCTGTTCGCGGTGCTCGAAACGCCCTACGCCGTGAACCAGCCAGGCGCCGCTGATCACCAGCGGCACGGTCAGGAAGGCCGCGGTGTTCCAGGCCGAGCGGTTGTACGGCGCCGCGCTGAGCTGCCCCGCCAGGTAGATGAAACCCAGGGACAGGACGAGGCGGAGCAGGCCGGCGATGAACTGCACCGTCCCAAAATAGGCGCCCAGCGGGAAATCGCCGAGCGTGGCGGCGAGCAGCATGCCCTTGATCAGCAGTTTGGTGCCCTGCATGGCGGCCAGCGTGATCGCGCCCCCCTTCAGCAGGCGGACGCAGATGGCGACGGCCGGCTCCGGCGCGTTGTTGCCGGCCGCTGACCTGTCCCAGATCCGCAGAATCCAGGCGGCCCAGATCAGGCTGCCGACGATCAGCGCATAGCTGATGAGCATCAAGCCGCCGAGGAAGTCATCGATGAAATTGGCCAAGCCTTGTATGAACATGGGTTGTACGACCTCGAACTACGGGTTGTCGACGCGGAAACGGATCACGTTTTCGGTGAAGTGGCCGTCCGCCGCGAACACCTTGTATTTCAGCGCATAGTCGCCGGGTTCCAGCGGAGGGATGTCGACCAGCATCTCGCCCGCCTTCCTGCCGTTGGCGATGGTGACGGGGTGGAACACGTCGCCCTTGCTGACCAGAAAGACCCGCGACAGGGCGAGTTCGACTCCGGAGTTGAAAAACAGCACCACCTTGGTCGGGTGGTTGGGCTTCACCGGATGGCTGGTCAGCGACGACTCGGTGACGACGGCATGGCTCCAAGCCTCGGAGCTGAGTGCGAGCAGGCTCAGGGCGATGATCCGAAGGGGCTTGCCGAATGGCTTGATGGCATGAGGGAACATGGCGACCTGTCGGGTTGGAGGAAAGGGTCAGCCGGCCTTGGCTTTCAGGGCGTGGCTGGTCAGGTTCTTGCCCAGGTCCCAGATGGCGCCGGGGACTTTGTGGCAATCGGCGATGACCGCGTCCATGGCCTGGAGTATCCAATCGGCATCCTTCTGGCCGATGACCAGGGGCGGCAGGAACTTGACCACGTTCATGCCGTGGCCGGCTACCTGGCTCAGGATGCGGTGATTCTTGAACAGCGGAATGGTGATCATCTGGCTGAACAGGCCTTTGTTGGCCGTTTCCAGGAGGCTCCAGGCGGCCTTGAGCGAAAAGCTCCTCGGCGCGCCGAACTCGACCGCGATCATCATGCCCTTGCCGCGCACCGCGTGCAGCAGTTCGTAGCGGTCGGCCATCGCCCTGATTCCGGAAGTGATCTGCTCGCCGATCCTCGCTGCGTTTTCGACCAGGCCTTCCTCTTCGATGGCGTCGAGGGTGGCGATGCCGGCCGCCATCGCCATGTTGTTTTTGGAGAAGGTGGAGCCGTGAACCACCGCGCGGTCCATCCGGTTGAACACCGCTTCCATGATCTGCTTCTTCATCGCCACGGCGCCGACCGGGATGAAGCCGCCGGAGAGCGCTTTGGCCATCAGGATCATGTCCGGCTCGACCCCCCAGTGTTCGATGGCCCAGAATTTCCCGGTGCGGCCGATGCCGGTCTGGATCTCGTCCGCCACGAACAGCGCGCCGTACTTCCGGCACAGGCGGGCGGCCTCGGCCAGATAGCCCTCATCCGGCAGGTTGACGCCTTTGCCCTGGATGGGCTCGACGATGAAGGCGGCCACGTCATTGTGGCGGAGGGCGGCCTCGAGGGCCACGAGGTCGTTGAACGGCACGGCGGTGCAGGCCGGCAGCAGCGGGCCGAAGCCGTCGCGGAACACCTGCTCGCCGTTCAGCGACAGCGCGCCCAGCGTGAGGCCGTGGAAGCCGTGTTCACAGTAGACGACCTTTTCCCGCCTGGTGGTATAGCGGGCGAACTTGATGGCGGCTTCGACCGCCTCGGCGCCGGAGTTGCAATAGAACATCCGCGACAGATCGCCGGGACAGCGTTGCAGAATCTTTTCCGACAGCAGGCCGCTCAATAACGAGACGTCCATCTGGACCAGGTCCGGGAGCTGGGCGTCCAGCACGTCCTTGAGCGCGGCGACCACCTTGGGGTGATTGCGTCCCAGGGCGAACACGCCGAAGCCGCTGAGAAGATCCAGGTACTCCCGGTCCTGGTCATCGTACAGGTAGGGGCCTTGCGCCCGGACGTACACCCGGTCGTAGCCGATCGTCTTCAACACCCGGACCATCTGGGTGTTGAGATGTTTCTCGTGCAGGTCGAAATTTTCGCCCCGGCGGTTCCTCAGCAGGTCGGCAATACGGCTCGACATCAACAACCTCTGGTTTGGTAAATTGTCAAACGTCTCATTCTACACCAAGCCCGTCAGGCCTTGATCCGGCGCGCGGCGAATGCCGGCAGCACCACGAGGGCGCAGATCAGGGACAGCATCAGGCCGATGGCCAGCAGAATGCCCATGGAAGACATGCCTGGGTGGGGGGTGAAGGCGAGGCTGGCGAAGCTGAACACGGTGGTCAGGGCGCCGTAGAACACGCCTTTCGCCTCGCTGGAGTCCAACAGGGCGCCGTGTCCGGAATTCAGGTAATGCAGCCGGTGCGCCATGTGGATGCCGTTGTCGACTCCCAGGCCGAACAGGAGCGGCAGGGCGATGATGTTGGCGAAATTGAAGGGCACGTCGATGAGCACCGTCGCGGCCGCGGTGAACAGAGAGGCGAGCAGCAGGGGCAGCAGGACCAGCAGTGTATCCTTGAGGTTTCTCAGGATCAGGAGCAGCAGGAGCGTGATCGCGCCGAGCGCCGTGCCGAAGGCCTGCCCGAAAGCGAGGATGACGGCGTTCATCGACTCCAGGTAGGTGACCGGCAGGTCGGTGACGTCGGGGTCCACCGTCTGGGCTTCCCGGATGAATTCCCGCAGATTGTCGAGATCGTTCAGGTCGTTCCGGGGAAATATCTGCAGCCGGTAATGCCCGTCGTTGCTGATCCAGCGTTCGCGGATGTCCGGGGGGAGGGAGGCCAGGGTGATGGGCACGGCTTCCAGGCTGGTGTTCAGATTGTTGATGGTTTTCCTCAAGCCTCCCAGAACGCTTTTTTCCAGGGTGTCGAGGCGGGGTTGCACCGCTTCAGGAGGCAAGGCACGCAATTTTTCGACGAATTCGGCAAGGGTGCCTTCCAGCTCGGCGACATCGGCATCATGGCCTTTTTCGATGCGTTTGCGCAGCGCGGCGTCCAGTTTTTCCAGGGTCTGCAAGGTCGGCTTGGCCTCGGAGGCGGCCGGAAAATTCTGCAGCTGAGGCCCGAGCACCAGCGCCAGATCTGCGATGGCGGCAAGCTTCTCGTCCTGCCGGTCGGGAACGAAATCGAATACGCTGCGCACGCTGTCGACCGAGGACAGCTTCTCGAAGCTTTGAATCCGGGCGTGCGCATCCTCTTCGTTCAAGGCAAGGGATGCCAGGGTCATCGGCGAGGTGTCGCGGGATTTCAGCAGGTACTTGAAAGTCTTGACCGATTCCGTGGCCGGGTCGCGCAGATTGATCGGGTTGAAGTCGATCACGATCCGGCTCAGCAGCGCACCGGCCGCGATTCCCAGGATCAGGGTCAGTATCCGGATCGGCCTGGCATAGCGCATCGGCCAGTTGGAAAGCAGCGCCCGGGTCAGCGCGCGCGGCCTATGCTGGACTGCGCGGCGGGAAGGCTTGTAGGGCAGGATGTTCATGATCGCCGGCAGCACCGTGAAGGTAGTGGCCAGGGCGATGAACATGCTGGTGCCGGCGATGATGCCCAGCTCCGCGACGCCGGAGTAGGCCGTCGGGATGAACGCGTAGAGACCGATGGCGGCGGTCAGCGTGCACAGGAGCAGCGCCGAGCCTGTCGACGCGAAGGTTTCGCGCAAGGCGGCCCGCTGCGGCATGCCCCGCAGGATGAGCTCCCGGTAGCGCAGGCAGAAATGGGACGAATACGCGTCCCCCATGCCGATGAACAGCACGGTGAAGGAGATCGAGATAAGGTTGAGCTGGCCGATCGCCAGGGTGGCGAAACCCATGGAAAACACCAGGCCCATGCCCAGCGTCAGGAAAGTGGCGAGCATCAGCTTGAAAGAACGGTAGGCCAGCCACAGCGTGAGGCAGACCAGCACGGCGGAGGCAACGCCGGCGATGGTGACGCTTTCCTGTACTGTCTGCATCTCCTCGTATTCCAGGACGACCTCGCCGGTCTTGCGCACCTGGACGTCGGACAGCGCATCGGCGCGAACGTCGGCTATGGCCTGGTCGATGCTAGCCATGGCCCTGGCCGCAGGCATCAGCTCCTCGAAGAAGAGTCTCGGCCGGACCACGATGAAACGCTTGGTGATGCCGAGGCCTTCCTTCTCCCCCATGATCAGCTGCTGCCAGGACAGGCGGTAGGGGCGGTTGTCCATGGCGGCCCGAAACGCATCGTTGAGGCGGCGGGTGAAAGCGCCCAGTTCGACGGGGAGGTCGGAATCCTTGGCATCCAGCGCCTGGGCGTAGATACCGAAGAAGCCGCGCAGGCTGTTGTCCTCGGCCAGCCGTCCGAAGAACGGCTGGGCGGCGGCCAGATCCTGGCTGACCTTTTCCAGGTCCTTCAGGCTCAGATACAAGAGGCCGTTGCGGGCGAAGAAATCGCCGCCGTCGGGCACATAGACCGACTCGATCGTTGCCGGCTGCCCGGCCAGCTTCTGCTGGAGAACATCGACGGCATCCGAAGCCTGCTCGGGAGTCTTTCCCTCGACCAGCAATACGATGGTGGAGACGTCCTGGGGAAATTCCGTTTCGAACCGGATCCTGTTTTTCTGGAACGGGAGTTCCATCGAGATGGTGTCCGCCGTGTTGGTGTTCACGGTCAGGTTTTTCATCGTGTATTGCAGCGTCAGGCCGCAGGCGGCAAACGCGACGAACAGGACCAGCCAAGGATGGGTCAGCACCCTGGATTCCCATCCGTGCATCAGGCGGATGAGAAAGCTTGTCCGGGTTTCCGGCGTTACGGTCTTTTTTCCGTTGGACATTGCTGAAGTCAGAATTTTCCGGGAGCGTGCAGGTGGGGGCGCATTGCGCGCAGGGTTGCCGATGCCGCCTTGAAAGCCATGGCCAAACGGATCAGCTCGGGAATTTCCGATGGCTGCCGCGCCAGGTTGGCGATCAGCCTCGGGAGCCGGGTATCGCCGTGCGGGTCGAGCGCATCGAGCACGCTGCGGGGGATTGCCGTCGCCGCGTCGTCGGCAATGGCGCGGATCACCAGTACCGGCAGCTCCAGCGCCGTGGCGGTGCGGATGACGGCTCCGCTTTCCATGTCGACGGCGTCGGCGCCGGTGGCGGCCGCCAGCGTCCGCTTGGCGTCGCGGCCATGGACGACGCCGTCGCTGGCGGTGACCCGTCCGGTGGACGTGTTGCAGGGAAGCGTTTCTGCATACCGCACCGCTCCTCGATGCCAGCCGGGATGCGCGGGTAATACCGTGCCGTCGGCACACGCGATTTCGGCGGGCAGGACGAGATCGCCGGACGCCAGATGTCCCCCCAGAGCGCCGGCGCAGCCCCAGCTGACCAAGGCGTTACAGCCCCCCTCTGCCAGCCGCAGCGCGGCTTTCGCAGCGTTCTCGGGGCCGCTGCCGGACAGGCAGAAATGGAGCGTGTCACTGACGGCAAGCGGTTCGCCCCGGCGCAGCCGGCGCCGCGTCAGGGTGCGGCATTCGGCCGGCAGGGCGACGATGACGCCGATCCGATTCACGCCTGGGCGTAGCGTTCGTTACGGTAACGAGCCAGCGCCCACAGGGGAAAGAATTTGTCGTAGCCGTGATATTTCAGATAGAACACGCGGGGGAAGCCCGGCGCGGTGAAGCATTCGTCGTTCCAGAACCCGTCGGGCCGCTGCTGGCGCAGCAGGTAGTCGACGCCGGCCTGGACTTCGGGCGATCCGGCTTCGCCCGCCGCCATCAGCGCGATCAGGGCGAAGCTGGTCTGGAATGCCGTGCTGGTGTGGAAGCGGCCCCGGTAAGAAGCGTCGTGGTAGCTGAAATTGTCCTCCCCCCAGCCGCCGTCCTCGCGCTGGACGCTCTTAAGCCAGGCCGCGGCGCGGCGCACGCTCGGGTCGTCGTTCGGAATGCCGGCGGTCTCGTAGGCCAGCAAAACCGACCAGGTGCCGTAGATATAGTTGGTTCCCCAGCGGCCGAACCAGGAGCCGTCGGCTTCCTGCTCCCGGCGCAGGTACTCGATCGCGCGCGTCAGGACGGGGCGCAGCTCCGGCTGCCGGTTCACCCATTTGGCGAGGAACATGGCGCAGCGGGCGCTCACGTCCGCCGTTGGCGGGTCGAGCAGGGCGCCGTGGTCGGCGAAGGGAATGGAGTTGAGATAGTAGTAAGTGTTGTCGGCGTCGAAAGCGCCGAATCCGCCATTGCTGGACTGCATGCCGGCGATCCAGTTGGCCGCCAGGCGCAGGGTCTCGTCGAAGCCCGGATCTTCCGAGCCCTGCAGCGCATGGGCCACGACGGCGCTGTCGTCGACGTCGGGATAGTAGTCGTTGCCGAACTGGAACGCCCAGCCGCCGCCTTCGAGATCCGGCCGGTTGACCCGCCAGTCGCCGGGCGCATCCTTGTCGATCTGCTTCGAGGCCAGCCACTCAAGCCCTTTGCGCAGAGCCGCATCGAGCTGGAGATCCGCGGTATGGCGCGCCACTTCCTGCAAGGTGAGGGAGGTGAGGGCGGTGTCCCAGATCGGCGAGACGCAGGGCTGGCAGTAGGCGCTTTCGCCCTGGAACACGAGCAGCCGTTCGATGGATTCGCGGGCGACTCTGCGGCGCTCGTCGTCCGGCGGCACCCCGAGGAAATCCAGCGCCTCGTAGGCGTTGACCATGGCCGGGAAAATCGCGCCCAGCCCGTCCACGCCGTTGAGCCGCGCCGTGAACCACTCGAAGGCCCGGTGGGTCGCTTTCTTGCGTATGGCGCTCGGAATCGCCGGTTCAAGCAGCCGGCCGAACCGTTCCAGGGCGAGGATGGCCTTGCCGAGCGGCGTCTTGACGTGGTCGAAATAATGACGCTCCTTCTGCGGGTCGACCGTGAACAGTTCGCGGACATGGGTCTTGGACGGATTGCGCGCGGTCACTTTATGGCTGCACAGGATGAACAGCGGCACCATGACCGTGCGCGACCAGTACGACACCTTGTCCAGATGGAACGGAAACCACTTCGGCAGCAGCATGATTTCCACCGGGATGAAGGGGATCCCGCGCCACGGAATCTGCTCGAACATGGCGAGCATGATGCGCGTGAACACGTTGGAACGCGCCGCGCCGCCTTGGGCGAGAACCCACTCGCGGGCCTTCTTCATGTGAAGGGCGTCGATGGGGTCGCCGGCCAGCTTGAGGGCGTAGTAGGCCTTGACGGTGCAGCTGATGTCGCCGGCGCCGCCCTGGAACAGCGGATAGCTGCCGTCGGCGCTCTGGTGGGCGCGCAGATAGTTGGCGATCTTGGCCTGCAGCCCGGCGTCGATTTCATCCATGAAATGCATCATCAGGATGTACTCGGCCGGGATGGTGCAGTCGGCTTCGAGCTCGAACACCCAGTAGCCCTCCCGGTGCTGCAGGCTCAGCAGACGGTCCTTGGCCTGCCGGATCGCCGCATCGAGAGGAGACTCGACGTATGAGGCGGTCAGCGGCGGTTCGAGGTTGGATATTACTGTCGCTTCTCTCAACATGGGCGATGTTTCCTGGGGGTTCGGGACGTATTCAGATGTCGATGGGTCTGGGCTGGAGCACGGCGGCAGGCACCGCAGTGGGCAGGCCGAGTCCGGCCAGCCGGAAAGTAGCCTTCAGCAAGGCGTCATTGCCGCGGGTCAGCCGCGAGGCGGCTATCGTCGCCTTGACCGCCCGCCGCGTGATCTTCACTTGGGCAGAGTCGCTGAAATACAGGTTGCCGTGGATCTTGCGCAGCGTGAGCACCGCCATGCCCAGCGCCCACAGGCAGAATTCGCGGATGCCGGTTTCGTGGCTCGGAATCAGCAACGTATACTCCAGCGCGTTGCGCAGGTGGGCATGGGCCACGCCGATCAGCCGGTCGAAGCCGCGGACGAAATCGGGATTGCCGTGGTGCGGCCGGAGCTCGGAAAGGGAGAAGCCGCATTCTGCGAAAACGTCCTGCGGAAGCCAGCACACCCCGCGCGAGTAGTCGTCCCACAGGTCCTTGAGGATATTGGTCATCTGCAGACCTTGCCCGAAGGAGACCGCGAGTTCCATGAGTCGGGCCCTGTGTGCGGCGATTTCCGGCGAGTAATGGCAGAACAACCGGGTCAGCATCTCTCCGACCACGCCGGCGACGTAATAGCAATAATCGCCCATCTGCCGCAGATCCTTGAGGCCGTGGCGGAGATCTTTGTCCTGAAACTCGGCCATCCCTCTGGACATCGTGGCCACGCAGTCGGCCAACGCGTCCTGCTGGGGACGGGCGAAGCCGTGGGTGATGCGGATGACGCGCGGAATGGCGGCGATCAGCTCCCGCTCGGAGGCCAGGGTCTGTTCGGAGAGCAGCGGAAAAAGCTCGCTGGCGAGCGGGGCGGCTGGCGCATTCCCTGCGACGACCCGGGCGAATCGCTCGCAATACCGCCTCTTTTGGGCCGAGCTGAGCGCCACCTCATCCTCGATGGTGTCGACGATCCGGCACAGCAGGTAGCCGTTGGATACCGGACGGGCCAAGCCTTCCGGCAGCCTGGGGATCGTCAGGGCGAAAGTGCGGGACACGCCGCCCAGGAAATAGGCCTGGAACTCGTCGTCCGACAGGTTCTCGTGCATCGCAGGTTGTGAGGGGGATGTTCCGCTCATCTAGGGTAGGCGTCGGTTGCTCGGGTTCGAGTCGGCCACGGTGGCTAACCCCTTGTAAAAGGGGTGAAAGTCTACCGATTCGAAGGCTTGAGTCAAGTTCTGTTGCTTTTTTATCAAAGATGAGTTGAGTAATATGCAACTGGATGCTAGCATGCGTTCCTATTCAAGGGAATGCCGCAAGCCCGATTTTTAACCAAGAAAAAGGATTGTTGTTACAATCCGGGCTCAATCCCTACTGCCAGACTAGGAAAACGTCCCCTCGCGGTCCCGTGAGGCCGCGTTTGTCGGGCAATGGTTTGACCTGTGTGCCTTTGGGCTGACATGAAACGATCGCCGGACCGGTTGTTCCAAGCCGTTCCGTCGCCAGATGAAGAATCGAGGAGAATCGAATGGGCGTTCCACTGCGTCAACAACTGACCGTCGCAAAGTATCTGCTCAAACAGAAGATTTTCGGGGTCAAGCGCTATCCTCTGGTGCTGATGCTCGAGCCGTTGTTCCGCTGCAACCTGGCTTGCGCGGGGTGCGGGAAGATCGATTATCCGGACGAGATATTGAACCGGCGCCTGAGCGTCGAGGAATCGCTGCAGGCCGTCGACGAATGCGACGCGCCCATCGTGTCGATCGCGGGGGGGGAGCCGCTGCTTCACAAGGAATTGCCGGAGATCGTGCGCGGCATCGTCGCGCGCGAGAAGTACGTTTATCTGTGCACCAACGCGCTCTTGCTCAAGAAACGGATCGGCGATTACGAGCCCTCGCCGTTCCTGACGCTGTCGATCCATCTGGATGGCAACCGCGACCGCCACGATGCTTCCGTCTGCCAGGCAGGGGTGTTCGACCGCGCCGTCGAAGCCGTCGAGATGGCGATTGCCCGGGGTTTCCGCGTGACCATCAACTGCACGCTGTTCCAGGGGGAGTCGGCCGAGGAAGTGGCCGAGTTCCTGGACCACACCAAGCGGCTGGGCGTCGAAGGCGTCACCATCGCTCCCGGCTTCAGCTACGAACACGCGCCGCAGCAGGACATCTTCATCCGGATGCGCGACAGCAAGGAGCTGTTCCGCAAGGTGTTCAAGCTGGGCCGCGGCCGCGGCTGGCGTTTGAACCATTCAGGGCTCTATCTCGATTTCCTGGCGGGCAACCAGAGCTACAACTGCACCCCCTGGGGCAATCCTACCCGGAACGTTTTCGGCTGGCAGAAACCGTGCTACCTGCTGGTGGACGAGGGTTACGCGCCCTCCTTCCGGGCCTTGATGGAAGAGACGCCCTGGCACAAATACGGCAATGCGAAAAACCCGAAATGCGCCAACTGCATGGCGCACTGCGGTTACGAGGCCAGCGCGGTGGAGGACGCCATGCACCGTCCCTGGAAAGCGGCCTGGGTCGCTTTGTTCGGGCCGGCGACGGCGGGGGGCATGGCGCCGGAGCCGGAGCCGGAATATGAGACCGGGGCGCCCGGGGCGGCTCCCGTCAAAGTGCGTCCGGCGATACGCATCGAAGCGGTCGAATAGTTTGCCTGGATAGGACGCTTGCGAAAAAGCCGGCTTCGAAGCCGGCTTTTTTGCGCCCGGACGGAAACCGTACGGTCAGTAGTGCAGCAGCGAATGCACCCAGCGGCCATTCAAGGCCTGGCGGCCTTCGAGCGCATCGAGTTCGACCACGAAGGCGCAGGCCGCGACCTCGGCGCCGAGGCTTTCCACCAGCGAACAACTGGCGTGGGCAGTGCCGCCGGTGGCCAAGAGGTCGTCGACCATCAGCACACGGTCGCCCACGCCCAAGGCATCCAGGTGTACCTCCAGGCTGGCGGAGCCGTATTCCAGGTCATAGTCGATGGTCTGGACGTTGTAGGGAAGCTTGCCCGGCTTGCGCAGGGGCACGAAGCCGACGCCCAGTTCCCAGGCCGCCAGCGCGCCGAAGATGAAGCCCCGCGCTTCCATGCCGGCGACGGCGGTAATGTTCTCGCCGACGAAGGGGTGGATGAGCTGGCGGATGGCGAACCTCAGCGCCGTCGGATCCTTGACCAGCGGCGTGATGTCCCGGAACAGGATGCCCGGCTTGGGGAAGTCGGGAATGTCTCGAATCCTGGCGCGCAGCTTGTCCATCAGCGCTTGCCCTTGGCCGAGCTGCGGGCGCGCTGCGATTTCTCCCCGGCAGCCGTGGCCTGGAGAAATGCCTCGACCGATCGGGCGATGCCTGCCTGGTCCAGGCCGGCGACGGCCAGGAGTTCCTCCCGGCTGCCCTGGTCGAGGAATTCGTCCTTCAAGCCGATCTGGCAGAGCGGGATGCCGCAGCGCTGGCTGGCAAGGAATTCGCTGACCGCGCCGCCGGCGCCGCCCGCCACGGCGTTTTCCTCGACGGTGACGATGCGGTCGTGCGTGCCGGCCAACTCCAGGATCAAGGCTTCGTCCAGCGGTTTCACGAAGCGCATGTTGACCACCGTGGCGCCGAACCGCTCGCCGACGGCGAGCGCTGCGGCCAGTGTCGTGCCGAAGGCCAAGATGGCGGTACCCTTGCCCGGCAAGCGCACTTCGCCCTTGCCGAGGGGGATCGCGGTCAGGGTTTCCTCGGGCTTGACGCCCGGTCCTTTGCCGCGCGGATAACGGACGGCGGCCGGGCCATCGTGGAGGAAGCCGGTGTAGAGCATCTGCCGGCATTCGTTTTCGTCCGAAGGCGCCATGATCAGCAGGTTGGGAATGCAGCGCAGGAAGCTCAGGTCGAAGCTGCCGGCATGGGTCGGGCCGTCCGGTCCGACCAGGCCGGCGCGGTCGATCGCGAACAGCACCGGCAGGTTCTGCAGCGCGACGTCATGCACCAGCTGGTCGTACGCGCGCTGCAGGAACGTGGAATAGATCGCCACCACCGGCTTGTAGCCTTCGCAGGCTTGTCCCGCGGCGAGCGTCACGGCGTGCTGTTCGGCGATGCCGACGTCGAAATAGCGATCCGGAAAGCGCTGGGAGAATTCCACCAGCCCCGAGCCTTCGCGCATCGCCGGTGTGATGCCCAGAAGCCGCCGGTCGCGCGCCGCCATGTCGCACAGCCACTGGCCGAAAACCTCCGTATAGCTCGGCGCCCCGGCTTTGGATTTGGGAAGTTCGTCAGCGTCCAGGTCGAAGGCGCCGACACCGTGGTAGGCCACGGGATCTTTTTCCGCCGGCGCATAGCCCTTGCCTTTGCGGGTGACGACATGAAGAAAGCGGGGGCCTTTCTGGTTCCGCAGATTGCGCAAGGTCGTGACCAGCGTATCCAGGTCGTGGCCGTCGATCGGGCCGAAATAATTGAAGCCCAGCTCTTCGAACAGCGTTCCCGGCGCCACCATGCCCTTGACGTGTTCCTCGGCCCGCCGCGCCAGCTCCCACACGCCGGGCATGTGGCGGCCCAGGAGGTGTTTGCCGCCTTCGCGGACCGACGAGTAGAACTTCCCGCTCAGGATCTTCGCCAGGTAGTTGTTGAGCGCGCCGACGTTGGGCGAGATCGACATCTCGTTGTCGTTGAGGATGATCAGCAGGTTCGCGTCCAGGGTGCCGGCATGGTTGAGCGCCTCGAACGCCATGCCGCCGGTGAGGCCGCCGTCGCCGATGATCGCCACCGCATGGCTGGGCCGCCGGTCCAGCGCGGCCGCGATCGCCATGCCGAGCGCCGCGCTGATCGAGGTGCTGGAGTGGCCGACACCGAAACAGTCGTAGGGGCTCTCGGCCCGGTTGGGGAAGGCCGAGAGGCCGTCCTTCTTGCGGATGGTCGGCAGGCGGGCGCGGCGTCCCGTCAGTATCTTGTGCGGATAAGCCTGATGGCCGACGTCCCAGACCAGCTTGTCTTCGGGGGTGTTGAAGACGTAATGCAGGGCGATGGTCAGCTCCACCGTCCCGAGTCCCGCGGCCAGATGGCCGCCCGACTGGCTCACGCTCTCCAGGAGATAGCCCCGCAGTTCTTCGGCTAGCTCGGGCAGCCTGTCTTCCGGCAGGTTGCGCAGTGCGGCGGGATTGTCTGCCGCTTCGAGAAGGGCATATCTTTTGGTTTCGGTCATGTAATCGCGTTCCAGGTTGCTCGGTCCGGCCGGAGGCTTTTAGCTGTCCAGACTAAATAAGTAAAGCAAGTTACTCGGGAATTATGTTACCGCTGTCCCCGCCTTTCAAGGAAAGGGGTGGTTTTCCCCTAGCTCTGCCGCTGGATGATGAAGCGGGACAGTTCGCGCAGCAGATCGGCCTCGGGACCGAATCCGGCCAGGCTTTCCAGTGCCGCCTCGTGCATTTCCCTCGCCTTTTCCTTGGCTCCGCCCAGTCCCAGCAGGGCCGGGTAGTTGGGCTTGTTGTGGTCGCGGTCCTTGCCCTGGGTTTTTCCCAAGGTCTGGGTGTCGCTTTCTTCGTCGAGGATGTCGTCCTGGATCTGGAAGGCGAGGCCGATGCACTTCGCATAGTGATCCAGCCGGTCGGCTTGTTCGGCCGGCAGGCCGGGACGGGCCAGGCAGGCCAGACGGACGCTGGCGCGGATCAGGGCGCCGGTCTTGCGGATGTGCATGTTCTCCAGTCCCGGCAGGTCCAGTTTCTTGCCCACCGAATCCAGGTCGATCGCCTGGCCGCCCACCATGCCGGCCGGGCCGCTGGCTTGCGCCAGGGCTTCGATCATGGCGATGCGGTTTTCCGCCGGCACGGCGATGCTGGGGTCCTGCGCGAGCACGTGGAAAGCCAGGGCCTGGAGGCCGTCGCCGGCGAGTATCGCGGTGGCCTCGTCATAGGCCCTGTGGCAGGTCGGCTTGCCGCGGCGGAGGTCGTCGTCGTCCATCGCCGGCAGATCGTCGTGGATCAGCGAATAGACATGGATGAATTCGACCGCGCAGGCGGGGCCGTCGAGCAGATCGGCGTGTGCGCCGGTGGCCTGGCCGGTGGCATAGGTGAGCAGGGGACGCATGCGCTTGCCGCCGCCCATCACCGAATAGCGCATGGCCTGATGCAGCCGCTCCGGCATGCGGTCGGCGGCCGGCAGGCGGGCGTCCAGCGCACGCTCCACCCGTTCCTGGCAGGACTGCATGAAATCGCGCAGAGATTGTTCAGGGTTCATCACGAAAAGGCTTCAAAGTGGGTAAACTGTTTTCTTCTAGCAGGATCTGGACCTTCTGTTCGGCGTCCTGCAGCGCCTTTTGACAGGTCCGGGTGAGCTCGATGCCCCGTTCGAACAGTTTCAGGGACTCCTCGATCGGCAGGTTGCCCTGTTCCATGCGCTCCACCAGTTGCTCCAGCTCGGCTAGGGCTTCTTCAAAGCTTAGGGGTTTGCGGGCCATGGCGGTTCTTTAGCGGTGGTCGAAGGTGTGGCTATGACGGGTTCGCGTCGAGGCCAAACGCGGCATTATCTCAAACTTGTCAAGTTGATTAAAATGCGCCGCTGTTCGTGCAGCAATTCTCATTTTGCTTGAAAGCCGCATTTCGTACGGTGGGTTGGACGTGCATCCCCTCTAAATCTCCCGATTGTTCGGGAACTGCGGGAGCGGCTCCGCCGCGATACGCCGCCGGACGACCCCACCATGCCGGAACTGTGGCCTTGAGCCAAAATGAGAATTGCTGCTGTTCGTGACGGCCGCCGCCTCCCCTGTCCCCGCCCTGTATCGCCCTCACCCATGAACGAAGTTTACGACGCCTCAGCCATCGAAGTCTTGAGCGGCCTGGACCCGGTCCGCCGCCGGCCGGGCATGTACACCGACACCAGCCGCCCCGACCATCTCGCCCAGGAGGTGATAGACAACGCCGTGGACGAGGCGCTGGCCGGTTTTGCCCGCCTCATCGAGGTCCGCTTCCTGGCCGACGGCGGGCTGGAGGTAAGAGACGACGGCCGCGGCATGCCGGTCGACATCCATCCCGAGCTCGGCGTCTCCGGCGTCGAGGTGATCCTGACCAAACTGCACGCCGGCGGCAAGTTTTCCCAGAAGGCCTACCGCTATTCCGGCGGCCTGCACGGTGTCGGCGTATCCGTGGTCAATGCCTTGTCGCTGCGGCTGGAGGTCGAGGTGCGGCGCAACGGGAAGGTCCACGCCATCGCCTTCGAAAAGGGCGAAAAGGTGGAGGAGCTTGCTGAGACCGGCACCGCGCCCAAGCGCGAAACCGGCACCACGGTGCGATTTTGGCCGGAAGCGCACTATTTCGACAACGTCCGGTTTTCCCGATCGCGCATCCGGCACCTGCTGCGCGCCAAGGCCGTGCTGTGTCCCGGACTGGAAATCCGGATGACCGACGACACCAGCGGCGAGACCGAAACCTGGTGCTACCAGAACGGCCTGCCCCAATACCTGCTGGACCAGCTGCAGGGCAGCGCGTGCATCCCGGAGGAGCCGTTCGTCGGAGCGATGGAAGGCCGGCAGGAGGCGGTGGATTGGGCGCTGCTCTGGTGTCCGGAAGGCACGGCGCCGGTGGCCGAGAGCTATGTCAATCTGGTGCCGACGGTGCAGGGCGGCACCCATGTCAACGGCCTGCGCACGGGCCTGACCGAGGCGGTGCGGGAGTTCTGCGAATATCGCAACCTCTTGCCGCGCGGCGTCAAGATCGCGCCGGACGACGTCTGGGAACGCTGCAACTACGTCCTGTCGGTGAAGATGCAGGAGCCGCAGTTCGCCGGCCAGACCAAGGAGCGGCTGAACTCGCGCGAATGCGCCTCCTTCGTCTCCGGCGTGGTCAAGGACGCCTTCAGCCTGTGGCTGAATCAGCACCCGTCCGTCGGCTTGTCGCTCGCCGAACTGGTGATCGAAAGCGCCCAGAGGCGGCTGCGCGCCAGCCGCCAGGTCACCCGCAAGCGAGTCACCAGCGGCCCGGCGCTGCCCGGCAAGCTGGCCGATTGCGCGGCGCAGGACTTCAACCGCACCGAGCTGTTCCTGGTCGAGGGCGACTCCGCCGGCGGTTCGGCCAAGCAGGCGCGCGACAAGGATTTCCAGGCCATCATGCCCTTGCGCGGCAAGATCCTGAACACCTGGGAAGTGGAACCCGGCGCCATCCTCGGCTCGCAGGAGGTGCACGACATCAGCCTGGCCATCGGCGTCGACCCCGGCGCCACCGACCTGAGCGGCTTGCGCTACGGCAAGATCTGCGTGCTGGCCGACGCCGATTCCGACGGCAACCACATCGCCACCCTGCTGTGCGCCCTGTTCCTGCGTCATTTCCGCGCCCTGGTGGAGGCCGGCCACGTCTTCATCGCCATGCCGCCCTTGTACCGCATCGACGTCGGCAAAGAGGTGTATTACGCGCTGGACGAGGCCGAGAAGAAAGGCGTGCTGGACCGCATCGAAGCCGAGAAGATCAAGGGCAAGATCAACGTGCTGCGCTTCAAGGGGCTGGGCGAGATGAACCCCTCGCAGCTGCGTGAAACCACCATGAGTCCCGACACCCGCCGGCTGGTGCAGATGTCGCTGGACGACGCCGCCGCGACCGACGAGCGCCTCGACATGCTGCTGGCCAAGAAGCGGGCAGGGGACCGCCGCCTCTGGCTGGAAGAAAAGGGCAATCTGGCCGACATCTGACCCGTGCAAGAATCCACCATGAACGAAGCCGCGAATTACGAGCGCATCCCGTTGCGGGATTTCACCGAGAAGGCGTACCTGGACTACGCCATGTACGTCATCCTCGACCGCGCCCTGCCGCACATCGCCGACGGCCTGAAGCCAGTGCAGCGGCGCATCGTCTACGCCATGTCCGAACTGGGCCTGTCGGCGCAATCGAAACCTAAGAAATCCGCCCGCACCGTGGGCGACGTGCTGGGCAAGTACCATCCGCACGGCGATTCGGCGTGTTATGAAGCCATGGTGCTGATGGCGCAGCCGTTTTCCTACCGCTACCCGCTGATCGACGGCCAGGGCAACTGGGGCTCGCCCGATGATCCCAAATCATTCGCGGCGATGCGCTACACCGAGGCCAAGCTGACGCCCTACGCGCAGTCCCTGCTGTCCGAGCTGGAGCAGGGCACGGTCGACTGGGTGCCGAATTTCGACGGCACGCTGGAGGAGCCGCAGCTCCTGCCGGCGCGCCTGCCCAACCTGTTGCTCAACGGCGCCACCGGCATCGCCGTGGGCATGGCGACCGACATCCCGCCGCACAACCTGCGCGAGGTGGTCGAAGCCTGCATCCTGCTGATCGACCGGCCCGAGGCCACGGTCGAAGAGCTGTGCGGCTGCATCCGCGGCCCCGATTTCCCCAACGAGGCCGAGCTCATCACCCCGCGCGAGGAGCTGCTGAAGCTGTACCAGACCGGCAACGGCTCGGTGCGCCTGCGCGCCCGCTACGAGCTGGAGGACGGCAACATCGTCATCACCGCGCTGCCCTACCAGGTTTCCGGCGCCAAGCTGATGGAACAGATCGCCGCCCAGATGCAGGCCAAGAAGCTGCCGATGGTTGAAGACCTGCGCGACGAATCCGACCACGAGAATCCGACCCGGCTGGTCATCATGCCCAAATCCCGCCGGGTCGAGGTCGAACCTTTGATGTCGCATCTGTTCGCCACCACCGACCTGGAGCGCTCCTACCGGGTCAATCTGAACATCATCGGTTTGAACGGCCGGCCCCAGGTCAAGAACCTGCGCGACATCCTGACGGAATGGCTGAGCTTCCGCACCGAGACCGTGCGCCGCCGCCTGCAGCATCGTTTGGACAAGGTGCTGGCGCGGCTGCACATCCTCGAAGGTTTAGCTATAGCCTTCCTCAACATCGATGAAGTCATCGCCATCATCCGCCGCGAAGACGAGCCCAAGCCGGTGCTGATGGCGCGCTTCGGCCTGACCGACCGGCAGGCCGAGGCGATCCTGGAGCTGAAGCTGCGCCATCTCGCCAAGCTGGAGGAAATGAAGATTCGCGGCGAACAGGACGCCCTTGAACAGGAACGAGCCCAGCTCGAAAAGACCCTGGGCTCGCGCAGCGAACTCGACGCCCTGATCAAGCAGGAACTCAAGCAGGACGCGGAGAAATTCGGCGACGCCCGCCGCTCGCCCATCGTCGCCCGCCAGGCCTCGCAGGCCCTGGACACCACCGCCCTGATCGCCAGCGAGCCGGTCACGATCGTGCTTTCGGAGAAGGGCTGGATACGCTCCGCCAAGGGCCACGAAGTCGATTCCTCAACCCTGAGCTACCGGGCCGGCGACGGCTTCCTGTGCGCGGCGCAGGGCCGTTCCACCCAGCCCGCCTATTTCCTCGACTCCACCGGCCGCGGCTACAGCTTAGGCGTGCACGACCTGCCCTCCGCCCGCAGCCAGGGCGAGCCGCTGACCGGCCGCCTCAATCCGCCGCCGGGGGCTACTTTTACCGCGGTGCTGGCCGGATCGGATGAAGACTGGTATTTGCTGGCCACCGACGGCGGCTACGGCTTCCTGGTCCAGCTCGGCGAACTGGGATCGAAGAACCGGTCAGGCAAGACGCTGCTGACCGTGCCCGATCACGCCAAGGTCATGACCCCCCTCCGGGTCACGAACCCCGACGCCGACCGGCTGGCCTTCGTCTCGGCGCAGGGGAGGCTGCTGGTCTATCCGGCGGACGAAATACCCCGCCTCAGCAAAGGCAAGGGCAACAAGCTGATCCAGATCGCTCCCGCCGACCTCGAAGCACGGCAGGACTACCTCGTCGCCATGGCCGCCCTGCCCCCTGGGGCGCCGCTCCGCGCCATCGCCGGCAAGCGCACCCTCACCCTGCAGCCGGGCGACCTGGAAAATTACCTGGGAGCCAGAGGGCGGCGCGGCAATCCGCTGCCTCGGGGATTTCAGCGGGTGGAGCGGCTGGAGCGGTTTTAGTCGTAGATAAGGCGTTAGCGTTACTAAGCGTAAAAAAATGAATGTCGCTTAGCTCGTCATTCCGGCATGGATTGCCGGAATCCAGACCCCAGGGATGGGGAGGTTGATACATCTCTGTAACCTGGATCTCGGCAATCCCTGCCAAGGTGACGAATGACTTCTATTTCTTAACGCCTAGTATGAGACCGCTGAGGATAGGCAAGCGCCTGCGCCTTTCGACGGCTGCCCCTCCCCGTTCTGCCGCCAGGGTCACCTGCGGATCGTCGCCGCTCTGACACCGAAACGACTGACCGGAGGCTGACGACGACCCACGATCCTTTCCAGCCCCTCCCGCTCCCTTCGCGACAGGCCCGATGCGGTCTGGGAGCCCCTTCGTGCCAACGGCACCGATCGCCCCCCTTCTGCGAGCGCAAAGGCCGCTCCGTACCGGCTTTGCGCAGCCACCATGACGCGCCCACACCCTCGATTCCATCCTGCCGGCCGGCGAATGTTCGCACCCCGCACGTTCCCCCCACTCCGTCCGCGGAATACAATCCCCTTAAATCAAAGGGAGCCGTACCCACTCCGCAACCTCAGCGTGGTCGCGGCTTAGTCCAACAGACATTTACCCGTCATGCGCGCAAGTGGGAATCCATGAATCCAGCTCTCCTCGTCTGCGCACGACGGTTAAATGCTTAGACGTTATGCAGTGATTGTAGCGTCGGCTGAATTGGAGAATATGGCTTGAGTGAGTTCCTTGAACGGATACGCGCTCTCGTCAGCGCCGGAGAAGTTCGCGTATCGGACCATGGATACGATGAACTGGCAGGGGATCAGCTGACGGCAAGAGAAGTGGTTGCTGGAGTTCGGGAGGCGGTGGTCGTGGAGGAGTATCCGAATTATCCGAAGGGACCGAGCGTCCTGCTCTTGCAAAAGGATCGAACAGGAGAGCCAATTCATGTTGTATGGGGTATTCCGAGGGGTTATGACAAACCTGTCGTCTTGGTCACTGCTTACAGGCCGGACCCTGACCGGTGGGACAAAAGTTTCATGAAGAGGCAGTGATTATGAAGCGGCGGATGAAAACGAAATACGTGCACGAAGGGCAATATGTAGCAGAGGTTGAAGTCGCGTTGATCGAGGACGAGACCGAGTGGTCTCCCTACCTGAGCATCAAGGACGCATACAAATTAGACGACGTAAGAGATGCGCTTCGCCAAGGCGACTTGGACTCGGCAGCTCGGTATGGCCGAATCTACGAGCTTCGCCCGGTCGCGCATCAGTAATTGCATAACAACAGCTTCAACTCGGACCGGCTTTTCCGCTAGCGCTCCAAAGCCGGCCGGTTAAGCCGAGCGTGTGTGCCGTGCCTGGCACGAAGCTAGTCGGGTGAAAGTCCCGATACCAGGTTTTCGCAGAGCCGAAGGTTAGCCAAAGGGGCAACCGGTTAGTGCTGGGTGCGGCTGGGCCGTACGATGAACCTGCGGTTGGAGAGCCTGGAGCACCCGAGTCCGCAAACCCCATGACCTTGCTGGATCGCGTGCTGTCACGCGACAACCTGCAACGTGCCCTCAAACAGGTCCGCCAGAACCAGGGGGCACCGGGGATCGACGGCATGACGGTCGATGAACTCCGCGGTTACCTGAAGCAATACTGGCCGGAAATTCGCGCGCGATTGGTGGCAGGCAACTACTGCCCTAAGCCAGTCAAACGCGTGGAAATTCCCAAGCCCGATGGGAAAACCCGACCTTTGGGGATTCCCACGGTGGTGGACCGCTTCATCCAGCAAGCCATTGCGCAGGTCGTATCGGCGCAATGGGAACCACACTTCCATCCCCACAGCTACGGCGCTATTCGCCCCATCCTTGGGGCTCACCCTGCGGGCCAGCCTTCGGCTGTTCAAAATCGCTCCCAGCGATTTTGTCGCCCTAATCGTTCGGCCCATCAGGCAGTGCGTGAAATCCAGGGTCAAGTTCGTAACGGTTATCGCTGGGTGGTGGACATGGACTTGGAGGCCTTCTTTGACCGTGTCAACCATGACCGGTTGATTCATCGGCTTCAGCGCCATGTGCCGGATCGGGCGCTGCTGCGCCTGATCAATGCTTACCTCAAGGCGGGTGTGCGCATCGACAGCACGACCTTACCGACGACCGAGGGCGTACCGCAAGGCGGGCCGCTGTCGCCGGTGTTGGCCAACGTGGTACTCGATGAACTGGACTGGGAACTGGAGCGACGTGGCCACCGTTTTGCCCGCTATGCCGATGACTGTAATGTCGTCGTCAAAAGCAAGACCGCGGGCGAGCGGGTGATGGCCAGCCTGACGCGCTGGATCGACAAGACACTGCGGCTCACAGTGAATGAGCGCAAGAGCGCGGTGGACAGGCCGTGGAATCGCAAGTTTCTGGGCTTTACGCTGAGTCGGGGAGATGCCCGGCTCAAGGTGGCTGATCCGTCACTGGACAAGCTCAAAGACCGCATTCGCGAACTGACCCGCCGTACCCGAGGCCGCCGCTTGATCGATATCATCGCCGAGCTGAGAGTAGCCCTGCTTGGATGGAAAGCGTACTTCGGCATTGCCGAAGTGCTGAGTCCTGAAGCGGGAGATCGACAAGTGGATACGGCGCAGGCTCCGATGCTACCAGTGGAACCAATGGGGGAGTGCCGGTTATCGAGAGTTACGCAAACGCGGCGTGACGGTGCGGGAAGCCAAAGAACACCAGCAAATCCGCCCATGGCCCGTGGCGCCTTTCGAGAACACCGGCTCTAACCCTGGCGTTGCCGGCGAAACTGTTCAGCAGCCTGGGGCTGCCCGCCTTGTGTGGTTCACGATGAGGCGCGGCAGATTTGTTGATCATCGAAACGCCGGATACGTGACCCGTATGTCCGGTGTTGTGGGAGGGAGGGGCCGTGAAGCTTCTTCCTATCCCGATTGTGTTGTCCAAATTGATCGAGGAGATATCTGTGCTTACCAAGCAACCCATTGCAAAAAAACTGAACGTATCCGCGGATGTGGTCTGGAAAGCGGTCCGAAACATAGGGCGGCTCGATGTCTGGTTTCCGATCATCGAGACGTGCAGGGTGGAGGGCGAGGGAGCCGGTGCATTGCGGTACATGACCGTGGCGGGTGGCGGCGAGATCAAGGACACCATTGAAGAGATCGACGACATCAGCATGAGGCTGACCTATCTCCGGCCAGTGTCTCCGTTTCCCGTCACCTACTACAAAGGCACGGTGGAAGTATTCAAGTCTTATGATGGCTTAGGGACCGTGGTTTGGACCATTGATTTCGAGTCGCAGCCTGAAGATGCCGCATCGGTGGCGGAGCTGGTGCACGGTGCCATAAGCGACGGTATCGATGGCATGGAAAGGGATCTACGCGGCGCGTAACGACAAATACTTCAGAGCACCAGCCGGTCCAGCGTCAGTTCGTAGCCGGGTACGAACACTTCCATGAAATAGTTGACTTCCGTCAGCCTCAGGTGTCCGATTTTTTTGCGGATGTCCTCTTCCGCGTTGACGAAGTCGGTGTTGCCGGCCCGGCGCTGGCGATCATCTGCTGGCCTGGGTTGTCGGTTTGTGCCTGTTGGCATTCGTACAATGGGCGCGAACCCATCGGGAAAACAGCAGCGGCGGCATGCGATGTTTGGGAAACCCGAAAACACTCACTCGCCTGTAAGGTTTGGGGCTCTGCGACGACTCATGGGCAAGTTCTAGCCGTATACCACGCCGTCATGCACAACTGTCTGCCCCTTCTGCAACCTTCAGATTTTCCTGCCCTCGTGCGGGATAGGCTGGATACGGTGCAGGTGAACCTGGGATATCGCTGCAACCAGACCTGCCTGCATTGCCACGTCAACGCGGGGCCGTCGAGGAAGGAGAGCATGGCTCGGGAGACTGTCGAAGAAGTATTGGCTTTCCTGAAGCGCTCGGGTGCCGCCGTACTGGATCTTACCGGCGGCGCGCCGGAGATGAACCCTCATTTCCGCTACTTGGTGGAGGAGGCGCGGGACCTGCGCCTTCGAGTCATTGACCGCTGCAACCTCACGATCCTAGAGGAGCCGGGCTATGAGGACGTGGCGGATTTCCTCGCCGCACAAGGGGTGGAGATCGTGGCTTCCTTGCCCTGTTATCTCGAAGACAACGTGGATCGCCAGCGCGGCAACGGTATCTTCGCGGCCAGTATCCGTGCCCTGCGGAAACTCAACGACCTGGGTTACGGGAAAGAACGCTCGGGCCTCGTCCTCAACCTGGTCTACAACCCTCAGGGCGCCGTTCTGGCGCCGCCCCAGGCGGAATTGGAAACGGCCTACCGGCGCGAGCTGGATTCCCGCTACGGCATCGTCTTCAACCGGCTTTACGCCTTGACCAACATGCCGATCCAGCGCTTCGGCAGCACGCTCGTTTCCCAAGGCGTGTTCCACGCTTACATGGATACGCTGCGTGACGCCCACCGTACGGAGAACTTGGCGCGGGTCATGTGCCGGAGTCTCATCAGCGTGAACTGGCAGGGCCGGGTTTACGACTGCGATTTCAACCAGATGCTCGGTTTGCCTTTGGGCGGCGGCAATGCCGCGCCACGAATCGGTGGTCTAGTCCCGGATCGTCTGGAAGGTGCCCCCATCGCCACTGCCAATCACTGTTACGGTTGCACCGCCGGTGCAGGCAGCGGCTGTGGCGGGGCTTTGGCGGCCAATCATCCCCCAACCTTACCTACAGGAGAATGAAACCATGTTTATCGAACAATCCGTGCGCGAACGCTATTCTGAAGGCGCCCGTGAGCGCCAGGAATCGCTTTGTTGTCCCGTGGATTACGACCGCGAACTGCTTGCCCTGCTGCCCGAGGAAATCATCGAAAAGGACTACGGCTGCGGCGATCCCTCCCGTTACGTCCGGCCTGGAGAGACGGTGCTGGATCTGGGATCGGGTGGCGGCAAGGTGTGTTACATGGCAGCCCAGCTGGTGGGGCCCGAGGGGCGCGTCGTCGGCTTGGACATGAACGACGACATGCTTGTCCTGGCGCGCAAATATCAGGCGGAGATGGCCACCAAACTGGGGGGTGACCGGGTGCGCTTCGTCAAGGGTTACATCCAGGATTTGAGTCTGGACGTGGAAGCTATGGAGAGCTATTTGGCTGCATACCCTGTGATGGACGCCGCTTCCTTAGCCCGGCTGAAAGCCTGGCAGGTGGAGCAGCGGCGCGAGCGTCCCCTGATCCCCGACCACTCGGTGGACCTGGTGATTTCCAACTGCGTGCTGAACCTGGTGGACGACGGCGACAAGCAGCAATTGGTACGGGAAATCTTCCGCGTACTCAAGCCCGGCGGCCGGGCGGCCATCTCCGACATCGTCGCCGACGAGCCGGTGCCGGCACACCTGAAAAATGACCCGGAACTGTGGAGCGGTTGCCTGTCCGGTGCCTTCCAGGAGCAGGAATTTACCCGTGCTTTCGCCGCGGCCGGCTTTGCCGGCGTGTGCCTGGATAGATGGAGCGAATACCCGTGGCGGGTGATTGAGAACGTCGAATTCCGCGCCGTCACCTTGCTAGCTGTCAAGGGGCAAGGGCGGGAGTGCCTGGACCGCGGTCACGCGGTCATCTACCGGGGACCCTACGGGGAAATCCGCGACGACGAGGGTCACATCTTTCCGCGCGGCGAGCGCATAGCCGTGTGCGAGCGCACCTTCCGCTTTCTCACCGAAGGCCCTTTCAGGAACGACTTCATCGGTGTTGAGCCCCGGGTGCTCGCCGACTCGGTTCCCTGGTGCGCCCCGCCCGGCACCCGCCGCCCCGTGAGCGAAACCAAAGGCGGGCGGCAAATCGCTGACTGCGGAGATAGCGCGTGTTGCTGTTGAGGTGGTGGTTTGGCGATACACCATGCCGCGTTCGGGACACCCACATTCATGGAATGTCTTCGCAGCCGAGATACTCAGCCAAGGTAAGAAGTGCTTTGACGTGTCGCGGGCGGGAGATAGCCTGGGGTAAGCGGTTGCACCCACGGTGCTTGTTACCCCCGCCATTCAGCGCCCGGGATTGGCCACGCTGCCGCTGACTGGCGCGGCCGAGCCCGGCGACAGACCCGCTCAAGTGGGTCGGCCAGCAAGGTCTGTTCCTACCGATTACTCCGAAGGACTGCAACTGGTGGCGCCTGAAGTATCGTGTTGGGGCCACGGACGGGCTTCTATCTCTCGGGACCTTCTCCGACGTGGCCCTCGCCACGTAGCCCGCTGTCCCGTAATGCCCGTTGAATTCGGTTACGCGCACGCTCATCGAGCCGTAATCGGTCGTCCATGAGGGCCTGGATTTCCAGAGTCGCTGCGGCCTGGCGCAAGAAGCGAAGTTGTTGGGCAAAACGATCGCAGGCGTCGCACATCAGCAGATGCAGGCGTAACGACAGTCGCTCCTTTATCGTCAAAGGCCGGTCCTGGCTTTGAGATAGCAGCCGGCTGGTTTCCTGGCAATTCAGCATCAACCTGTCTCCTTTTCCCGTGTCTGGCCGAACCAGTTGAGTTCCAGGCATTGCCGGAGGCTCAGGCGTGCACGGTACAGCATCACTCCTGCATTGGTCATGGATATGCCCATGTCCTTACAAATTTCTTCGTTGCTGCTTCCGTGCAGTTCGCGCAATACGAACAACTGGCGCTGCTTAGGCGCCAGCCGCTCGATACAGAGGTTCAGCACTTCCCAGAAAAGGGCATTCTCGGTCGCTTTGGCCGGATCGTTCCAAGACAAGGGCTTGGCGGCCCACTGGCCGCGGGCGGTAAAGAAATCGTCCATGCCGAAGTCTTCCTCAGCGCAGGCGGCTCCGGCTTCATCCCCTAAGGGCACTTCCCGGTATTGCCGGCGTAATTGGTCAAGGATCTTGTGCTTGAGGATGCCGGTCAGCCAAGTGCGTTCGGAGGCACGGCCGTTGAAACCTTCATGGCACTTGAGCGCCGCCAGCAGGGTTTCCTGCACCAGATCTTCGGCCAGGGTTTCGTTGCGGACTTGCAGGAGGGCGTAGCGATACAGGTAGTCGCCGTAGGCGTCCAGCCAGGTTTCCGGGGCCGAAGGCTGTCTCTCATCGGGGGGCGGAGACGGATTCATGGCATTTCTCGTAGGCAGGAAAACCGCTAAATTGTGACTCAAATGCCGGGGAAACAGTATCCCGCAGAAGATGGCGAATCCGTTGTAAGGAATGGCCAACGGCGGCGACCAACGGACAACGATCGATAGTATCGCTTCCATTGGGAGGGCTATTTCGTGTTCCGCCGGACTTCGATCACGACCCGATCGGCCGTCTGATCGAGGAGACCAGTCCCTGCCTGCATTGGGGCCGGAAAACCGCGGATTCTGGCCGGCGCGCCCATGCGGGCCGCTGGATGAAACATTCCCATTGACACATCGAGACCACTGGAGGAGCCATTCATGGCCACAGTCAAGCTACTAGAAGAAGCCGAAGCCGAAGCCGAAGCCGATGCCCGGCTCGCGCCTCTTTATGCCGAAATTCGGAAAACCCTGGGCACACCCTTCGTGCCCAACTTGTTCAAGCTCATGGCGCACCATCCGGCTTATCTCGAAACCACCTGGAACCGTTACAAGGCCATCATGCTGGCGGGTAAGCTGGATCGGCGAACCAAGGAAATCATTGCCCTGGCCGTGTCCGCTACCAATAACTGCGAGTATTGCGTCAATGCCCATACCGCCGTGCTCAAGGGCCTGGGGCTGGACGACGCGGCCATCGTGGAGCTCATGGCGGTGGTGGATTTGTACAGCGGCTTCAACAAATTCCTGGACGGACTCCTGGTCGAATCCGATCTCAAGCCATGAAAATGTCCGCTGACAAAGGCGTGCGCCTCCTGGTGTTCGCCAAGGCTCCGGAACCCGGCCTGGCCAAGACCCGGCTCATCCCCTTGTTGGGGGCGGAAGGCGCGGCCCGCCTACAGGCACGTCTGACGCGGCGCGCCGTTGTCACCGCCCAGGCCGCCGGTGTCGGCCAAGTGGAACTTTGGTGCGCGCCGGACGCCGGTCACCCCTTCTTTGCCGCCCTTGCCGAGGAATCCGGCGTCGCCCTCCGCACCCAGCATGGTGCCGACCTGGGCGAGAGAATGCTGCACGCGGTGACGGAATCCCTAGCCTGCTCCCCCTACGCCTTGGTACTGGGTACCGATTGCCCTTTGCTGGCCTGGACTCATTTCCGCCGCGTAGTGGACGAACTGCGATGGGGAAGGGAAGCGGTGATCGTCCCGGCCGAGGATGGCGGATACGTGTTGCTTGGCTTGGCGCGGGTGGCACCGGAACTGTTTCGCGGCATCCCTTGGGGAACCGGCGCCGTATTGGCGCAAACCCGCGCGTGCCTGGAAAAGCTGGACTTACGTTTCAGCGAACTTGATCCCTTGCCAGACTTGGACCGGCCGGAAGACTGCCTGAAGCTGAGCCGGGAACGGCCCCAGCTCTGGCACGGCCTGACTGCCGAGGACTTTATCCCATGAGCTACATCGAGACGCCGGATTCCTATCCCTACCGTTGGTACCTCAGGCCCCTCTTGTTCCTCCTGCGCCGCAAATCCGGTGTCTTGTCCGATGCGGTGCGCCTTTGGGGCCGCGTGCCGCTGGCTTTTCTCGGCTTCCTGTGGATGCTGCGCGCCTTGGAGCGGCGCGCTTCGCCCTTGGACGCCAAACTACGCGCGCTGATCCGCACCCGCATCTCGCAAATCGAGGTGTGCCCCTTCTGTATCGACCTCAACGGCAGCCGGGCGCTGGAACTGGGGGTGGCTGAAGAAAAGCTGTTCGCCCTGGCTGAGTTCGCGGTATCCCCCTTGTACGACGAAGCCGAAAAAGCCGCTCTGGCGTTCGCCGAGGCAATCACCACTACCGGTCGCCGGGTGGATGGAGAGTTGATGGTGCGTCTGAAGCGCTACTACAGCGACGACGCCATCGTCGAACTGGCGGCTCTGGTCGCCCACCAGAACCTGTCCGCCAAGTTCAACACCGCTTTGGGAGTTGAAGCATGAACGGCAACGCATTTTCCAACTGCAGTCTTGTTCTGGGAAAACATCGCAGCGTTTTCGCCGCCATAGGCGTGTTACTGGCCTGCCTGAGCGCGGCGGCTTGCGCCGCGGAGCCGGACTGGTCGGCTTACGGCCAGCTCCTGGAACGCCATCTCGGCCGCCGCAGTGCCGCCGGCATCGAACTGGCATGGCTGGATTATTCGGCCTTGCGGCAAGACCCGGCATTTTCGCGAGTCGTCGAGCAGATCGCCGCCTATCCGCCGGAAAGCCTGCGAACCCGCGAGGAACGGCTGGCGTTCCGCATCAATGCCTACAACATACTGGCCATCAAGACTGTGCTGGACCACTGGCCGGTGGAAAGCATCAAGGACGCCGGCAGCCTCCTGCGGCCGGTATGGAAGCGGCCCGCGGGCGAGGTGGGCGGCAAGACCCTGAGCCTGGACGAGATCGAGAATGGCCTGCGCAAACTGGGCGAACCGCGCATCCACATGGCCATAGTCTGCGCCTCCAAGAGCTGCCCGGATTTGCGCCGGGAACCTTATGCGGTGGCGAAGTTGGATCAGCAACTCAGCGATGCCGCTACAGCCTTTCTGAGCAATCCGGCCAAGGGCCTGCGGGTGGAAAACGGCGCGATCCGCGTGTCGAAAATTTTCGATTGGTTCAGCGGAGACTTCGAGGCCGCCGGAGGCGTGGCGGTGTTCTTGAGCCACTACTACCCGGAACTGCCGGCGGGGCTGCCGGTCAGGGCCGACCTGCCTTACGACTGGTCGTTGAATGGCCAATAGCGAACCCGGAGGAGGAACGACTCATGGACAAGCCCGAATACGATCTCTGCGTGATAGGCGGCGGTGCGGCAGGCCTTGTGGCTGCTGCCGGCGGCGCCGCGCTGGGTGCCAAGGTGGCGCTGGTGGAAAAGCACAGGCTGGGCGGAGATTGCCTTTGGCACGGCTGCGTGCCCAGCAAGGCGCTGCTGCATTCGGCCAGGGTCGCTCACACCCTGCGCACGGCGGCGCTGGCCGGCCTGGACAATACCGAGCCCGGCGTCGATTTGGCCCGCGTGATGGAACGGGTGCGCTCGGTGATCCGCGCCATCGAACCCAACGACAGCCCGGAGCGCTTCCGCGGCCTGGGCGTCGAGGTGTTGTTCGGCACCGGCCGCTTCACCGCACCGCACTGCTTCGAGGTGGAAGGGCGCGCGCTCACGGCCAAACGCTTCGTCCTGGCCACCGGCAGCCGCGCGGCGCTGCCGCCCATAGCGGGCCTGGACCGGGTGCCTTACCTGACCAACGAAACCCTGTTCGACCTGCGTGAACCGGTGCCCCGTCTCATCGTCATCGGAGCCGGCCCGATCGGCGTGGAAATGGCCCAGGCTTTCCGCCGCCTGGGCTCGGAAGTGGACCTGGTGGAAGCCGGCTCCGGCATCCTGCCGCGCGAGGACGCCGACGTCGCAGCCGTGGTGCGGCAACGCCTGGAAGGGGAGGGAGTACGCATTTATTGCGGCTGTCCGAGCCGGTCCGTCGAGGGCGGAGCCGGCGCACTGCGGCTGCACCTCACTACAGAAGAGGGCGAGGAGGGACGTCTGGAGGGCAGCCATCTGCTCATCGCCGCCGGCCGCCGGCCCAATCTTGACGGCCTGGGTCTGGAAGCCGCCGGGGTGGCGCTGGAAAACGGCCGGCTCAAGCTGGACGCGCGCCTGCGCACCACCAACCGGCGCATCTACGCTTGCGGCGACGTGGCCGGGCCGTACCTGTTCACCCACATGGCTGAATACCAGGCCGGCATCGTGCTGAGGAACGCTCTGTTCCATTGGCCGGCGCGCTTCAACCCACGCGCCGTGCCGTGGTGCACCTTCACCGATCCGGAACTGGCCCGCGTCGGATTGTCGGAAAGCGAAGCGGTGCGAGCCGGCGTGCCCCATTGCGTGTACGGCTTCGACTTCGCCCATATCGATCGGGCGGTGGCCGATGATGCCACCGAAGGCCGCGCCAAACTGGTGGTTGCGCCGAACGGCAAGTTGCTGGGCGCCACCCTGTGCGGCCCCCACGTGGGCGAACTGATCCACGAATACGTGCTGGCCCTGACCAAGGGCATGAAGGTGTCCGACTTGGCCGGTGTCATCCACGTTTACCCCACCCTGGCGCAAATCAATCGCCGCGTGACCGAACTCCACTTGAAGGCTAAGCTAACGCCGGAGCGGAGGCGCTGGATCCAGCGCCTGTTCTGCCTGCGAGGAGGCAATCCATGAAAGCTGACGCCCGCCGCAAGGTAGCCTTTCTGGCATTGGCGGCCCTGGCTTCGGCCTGTTCGGCCGGATCGTTCAAGAATGGCTTCGATCTCTCGGACGCCACGGTATCCAGCGCCGAAATCGTGTCCGGCGGCCCGCCGCGCGACGGCATTCCCGCCCTGGACGCGCCGCGCTTCGTTTCCGCGCAAAGCGCCGGCGTCCTGCGGGACCAGGACCGCGTGCTGGGCCTGTCGTACAAAGGCGTCGCCAAAGCATACCCCATCGCCATCCTTAATTGGCACGAAATCGTCAACGATCAATTCGCCGGGGAGCCGGTGGCCGTAACCTACTGCCCGTTGGCCTTCAGTGGCGTCGCCTATCACGCCCATATTGACGGCCGGCCGGTCAGTTTCGGCACCTCGGGGCTGCTCTACAACAGCAACCTCGTGATGTACGACCGCGAGACCCTGTCCCTATGGCCGCAGTTGATGAACCGGGCGGTGAGCGGCCGTTTCAAGGGGAAAACCCTGAAACCCCTGCCTCTATTGCATACCACCTGGGCCGACTGGCGGCAGCGCCACCCGAACACCCTCGTGCTGTTGGCGGATGCCGGTTACCACCGCGATTACGGCCGCGACCCCTACGCCGATTACGCCCAATCCCGGGATCTGTATTTTCCGGTCAAGGCGCAAAGCGGCCGCTATCCTCCCAAGGAATGGGTTCTTGGCGTCGAGGTGAATGGGGTTGCGAAGGCTTACCCCTTCACCGAACTGGCCAAGGCCGAGGGTGAAATCGAAAACCCCGTCGGCGGGAAAACACCGTGGGTACGCTTCGATCCCGGGCACCGTACCGCTGCGGTGTACGATCCGGACGGCGCGGAACTGCCGGGCGTCGTCGCCTACTGGTTCGCCTGGTATGCCTTTCATCCCGATACGGCGGTGTTCCGGGCCGGACGGGAGGTGCGGCCGTGAACGCCACGATGCGTTCCGTCGGCCGGTTCCTGGCTTCGCCCAGGGGGCTCGTCCTGATTCTGTTTCTGCTAGCGCCGACGGCCTTTTTCGCACTGGGCGGCGGGAAGTGGCTGAGCCTTGAGGCGTTCGCGGCCCACCGCGACCAGCTTCTCGATTACGTGCAAAGCCATTTCTGGCTGTTTTTCGTCGGCTGGGGGCTGCTTTATGCCGCCGTGGTGGCTTTCAGCCTGCCGGGGGGAGCCTTGCTGTCCCTGGCCACGGGCTTTCTCTTCGGCCGTTGGCTGGGTACCGTTCTCATCGTGGTCTCCGCCAGCCTGGGGGCGACGGCGGTGTTTTCTGCGGCCCGTTATTTGTTCGCCGACGCGGCACGGCAGCGTCTGGAGCGGAACCCGACGGCGGTAAAGCTCCTGAGCGGTTTCGGCCGGGATGCCGCCAGCTACCTGCTGTTTCTGCGCCTGGTGCCGGTCTTCCCCTTCTGGTTGGTGAACTTGGCGCCGGCTTTCGCACCGGTTCCGGCCTCCACTTACCTGTGGACGACGGTAGTCGGCATCCTGCCCGGCAGTTTCGTATTCGCCAACCTGGGGCAGTCCCTGGGCAACATCCGTTCGCTGCAGGGACTGATTTCCGCGGAAGTGCTGATTTCCCTTGGGTTGCTGGGTCTGCTGGCGCTGCTGCCGGTAGGATTGCGACGCTTCGCCTGGAGCCGGAGCCTCATTGCACAACGGCAGGAGGACAAAAGATGAGCGTACAAGTCTATTCCGTCACCCTGCCGGTGCTGCTACTGGCCTGAGCTAACGGTGCCAACGATGTGTCCAAGGGTATCGCCACGCTGATTGGCAGCGGCTTGGCCAAACCGGCACCCGCCATTCTGTGGGGCGCGTTCTGGACCCTCGCGGGCAGTATAGCAGCGGCTTTTTGGGGGTCGGTCCTGGCAGCGAGTTTCGCCCATGGATACTTGGCTACCGATTTCCGTCCGGACACGGCCTTCATTGCCGGTGCCCTGAGCGGCGCATTCGGCTGGGTGGGCATAGCCACCCGCCTGGGTTTGCCAGTATCCACCACCCACGGCCTGCTTGGCGGCATCGCAGGCGCAGCCCTGTCGGAAGCCGGGCCGGGCGGGATTGAATGGCGGCGCTGTGGCAGGAAAAGCCTTACTGCCTCTCTTGGCCAGCCCATTATTAGCCATCGTGCTGTGCTGCGTGCTGTCGTCGGCGGTGCGTTGGCTCGCCGAGCGCATGCCGGTCTGGTGGCCGGGTTGCCGCGAGTTAGCGAAGTGGCAGGCCGATCCGTTTTGCTGCGCTGACGGGAATTCAGTGGTGAGTCCTTTCCGCATGGCCGTACCTCGATGGCTGCACTGGTTGAGCAGCGGCGCGGTAAGCTTTCCCCGCAACTTGAACGATGTGCCTAAGATCGCCGCCTTGCTGATCCTGGCGTTGCCGGCCTTAGGACTTTCTCAGACGGAAACCACCTTCTGGGCAGTGGGAACGGTCACGGCGGCCATGGTGGCTGGCAGTCTGTCGAGCGGATTGCGGGTGTCGCGAGTGATGGCCTTCCGGGTGGCGGAACTGGACACCCGCCAGGGTTTGGTCGCCAACCTCAGCACTTCGCTGCTGGTGCTGGGGGCTTCGCCGCTAGGCCTGCCGGTTTCCACCACCCACGTCAGCACCGGTTCGCTGATGGGCGTGCGCTTCACCGACCGTTCCCAGCCCCGCCAAGCCGACGCCTTTCGCACTATTCTCCTTGCCTGGCTTGTCACTCTGCCAGTGGCGCCTTGATCGGTAAGGGGGTGACCTGGGTGCTAGGCGGCTTGCTCTAACCGCTCATTGTCGGCCGCAAACGCTTGGGTCGGCCGCGAAGCGGATGTCGCCGAACCAGGCGGTGGCTTTTTCGCTAGTATTGTCGGTGTCGCTGGCGATCACCACTGCCACGGCATTCGGCGCTTCGTCGCCGAAAGCGCGGCGGAAATCGGCGGCCAAGTCACGGATTTCGCCGATCCAGCGGCCCGCCTCGCCGGCGCCGCTGCGCAACACCCACATCATGGCCCGGTCGGTATAGGCATTGGGGATCACTGTGCCGACGGGATAGCGGTTGTCCCACACGTAATTGAGCGCCGCCGCCGGCACGTCGATGCCGAACAATCCGCGCAGCGCGCCAAGCTTGAGGCGGGTGCCCAGCGGTAAATGGCTGGTGTCATAGTCAAACAATACGTAAAGGCGCGCAGCATAGTCGTCACCCCCTTTGGTGCGCATGTCGGCACTAATGAGCGGCGCGGCGATTTTCCACCTCCAGCACAGATAGGGCAGATGTCCCACATCGACGCGAACCTCGCGCGACAGCCCAGCCATGGAGTGATCGGCATCAGCCCGCAGCACCGTCATCCCGCTGTCTGCTTCTAGCCGAAAGCGGGTTGCCGGAAAATCGTCGTTGGGCCGGACCAGTTGCCAGCCTTCCGGCAGCATGTCGCCGGGAGCCAGTCGGGAAAATTCGCCGACCATCCATGATTCCGCCGAAGCCAGCGGCCCTTGATGGGTAGGCAAGGCGAGGCTCAGCAAGACGGCCAGCAGTCGGCCGACCGAAGGCCGGCTCACTGGTACTTCTCCGCCAGCATCTCCGCAGACACTCCCCGCCAATGAAGCCAGCGCAGCCGCCACATGAGCCAGATGGTGCGCCACACCCCCCCTCTCTCCCAGCGGCGTCCGGAGGTGACGACTTTCTCGCGCAGGCACAGCGGTGGCCCAAGACGGCGTAATCGCTTGGACAGTTCGATGTCTTCCATCAATGGCTGGTCGGGGAAGCCGCCGAGCGCGTCGAACGTCTCCCGTCGCACGAATATCGCCTGATCTCCCGTGGCGATGCCGGTCCACCGTGAGCGGCAGTTCATAAAAAAGGCCACAATGCCCAGCAACCACGGGCGGCCGCCGATACGCACGTCAAAGCGGCCCCACAATCTGCCGCTAGTTTCCAGTCCTTCCAACACCAGCCTGTTGGCTTGCTCCGGTAACAATGTGTCGGCGTGCAAAAACAGCAGAACTTCTCCTCGAGCCGCCGCTGCGCCCGCGTTCATCTGCCGTGCCCGTCCCCTCGGCCCGGACAACACACGGTCCGCCAAAGGAGCGGCAAGCGCCGCGGTTGCATCGTCGCTGCCGCCGTCACAGACGATAACGTCCACGCATTGGCGACGCATCGTCTGTAGTGCTTCGAGGGTGGTTAGGATGCCGCTGGCTTCGTTCAGTGTAGGCAGGATGATGGACAATTGGGGTGACATTGGATGCTCCGGCATACTGCCTCATTAACCAGGCTCTAAGCCCGGACATTTCGTAAGTCGAAGAGAGTGGCATGGCCAGCGAGCTTCACGCGATGAGCTTACCACTGAACACTCACTTCTCTCAGCGGCTGTAACGAACCGCTCCGCCCCACGACTAATCGATGGGATCTACCCTGGGTCGCTGACGCTTCCGAAGGCGGTGATCCAAGAATAGATCGCCACAGCGCTGATGATCGGGGTCTCGTTTCTCTCTATGCGTTTAACGTGTGGCCTTCTTTCATTATCATCCATGAGGCGTTTATTCCTGAATCCGTGTTCACTGGCCGAGTGGAGTCCGGAAACCCGGGAGGTCAAAATTTGAAAACCGGAAAGCGGGAAAAAGGATGGTCATAGCGGTCCAATCAGCTCGAAAAATGCCCAGAGAATACGGTTTCTCCCGGCAGGGTAAGCCTGTGGCGGGGTTGTTCCGGTTGTTTTGGCAAAGGGATTCGAAGGACTCTCCAGCACGAGCCTTGACAGAAAACCCCCGTTCCCGCCGCAGTTCTCATGGCGATTGGCCCGCCGCCAGCAAGTCGTCCTGAAGCGCCGCGAAGACGGCGACGACCGGGCAGTTCCGGCCGAAATCGAGAATCCGCTGCCGGGCTTTGCGAATGAACTGGGCGGCCCGGTACATGAGTTCCTGCAACACGGTCTTGAGCCGGCGGCGTTTCGCCAGGTGGCGCTACCTTCGCCAGTTCGCCGGTCAGGCCCCCTTGGCCGATCAAGCGCAAACAGTTATAGGCGAACATGCCGAGGTGCAGGATGAGGTCGTTGCAGTCGAATTTGCCGGAAGGCAGCCGTTCCAGATCCAGGTCGGATTTGATTTCCCAAGTGGAATTGCTCGTGGGCGCCGTGCCGGGCGTAGCGGGCGATGACCTGCGCCGGGGCCTGCGTGAGAGGTTGGTCCACCAGCCTTCCAGGGTATAGGCGGGCAACAACAGGTGCTGGCCGTGCCGGTCGATGGTGCGTTCGGTCAGTCGGACCACCCGTCGGAAGTCCCGCTTCTCTTTCTGCCAGGCGCGTTCGACGGTCAAGTCCAACAGCGCCACCCGCTTGCCCGGACGCGTTTCCTTGAAGGCCCCGGCCGCCTCGGCGCGGGCCGCCCAGTCCGACCGGTCCTGCCGGCGCGGGTTCCACTTCACCAGGTAGGCGAAGGTCCGCCCCGCTGCGGTCCAAGTCTTGCTGGCATCGTCCTGCTGAAACAGCAAGCGGGCCGAATCGAAACCGCTATCCGAACGCGACAACACCGCCTGCTCGGGGGGCATCAGTTCATAGACCCGCGGCAGCACCCGCTCCAGGAAATAATGGGTTTCCAGGGCGCTGTGCTGGCTGCCGGGGCGCAGTTCCAGGCCCACGCACCAGCCTTCGTTGCCGAGGTAGGCCGCGATCGGGGTATAGCCGTCCACCCCTTGGTAGGTCCGGCTCACGCACTCCTTCCGGGTGCCGCCGTTGGCCATCACGAAAGTGTCGAAATCCAGGCAGACGAACCCGTCATCGGCCGTAATCGGCGCCCCGCTGCGCCGGATCAGCCGCACGCTCCACTCGTCGGTGTGCTCGCGAATCGCCGCAGCGTGGGCCCCCAACTGCTGCCGCAGCCAGACGCTCCCCGGCACCTGGCGGATTCCGAGGGCTTCCTGAAAGAACCGGTCCCGGCGATACGCTTCGATGGCCTCGAAATCGCTCTTGCCCAAGGTCAGGAGACCCAGATAGCTTTTTACCACATCCGACTGAACTGGACCCCGATGTCAAGACAGATTTCATCCGAGTTTAAGCTGCGTCCATCGCTTCAATCGCAGCGGAGCAGCGCTGCCCTGTTGTTGCGCGGGGAGAATCCCCCGCGCCGCGATTGTGTCCGGGATGCTCGCCCCGCCACCATCGCCATCGGCATGGACCGCGTTCGGCGTCCGGTTGCCCAGCGACTGGTGCGGGCGCTCGCCGTTGTAGAAGGCGAAATACTCCGCCAGCCCGAGGGTCAGCTCGGCGACCGTGCCGTATCCCTTCAGATACACATCCTCATGCTTGACGCTACGCCACAGCCGTTCGACAAAGATGTTGTCCAAGGCGCGGCCGCGCCCGTCCTTGGCTGTGGCGATGCCCGCGCGCTTGAGCACCCCCGTGAACGCCGTGCTCGTGAACTGCGAGCCCTGGTCGGTGTTGAAGACCTCTTAGCTTACCGTGCCGGCTCAACGCATCCTCCAGGCAATCGATGCAGAACGAGGTATCCATGCTGTTGCTGATCCGCCAGGCCAACACCCGCCGCGAGTACCAGTCGATGATCGCCACCAGATACACGAAGCCACGCGCCAGCCGAATGTAGGTGATGTCCGTGCTCCACACCTGGTCGGGCCGCACGACCTCGATGCCCCGCAGTAGGTAGGGATAGACCTGGTGATCGGGATGCTTGATGCTCGTCGAAGGCCCCGGCGCCATGCCCGCCAGCCCCATCAGGCGCATCAGCCGCTGCACTCGCTTGCGATTGACGACATGCCCCTGGCGTCCCAGATACACGACCATCCGCTGGCTGCCGTAAAACGGCCGCCGCGTGTACTCCTCGTCGATCAGCCGGCACAGCAACAGATCCTCCGCCGATTCCTGGCTTGGCGCCTGCCGGCCGTAGAAGGTTGCCCGCGCCACGCCCGCCAGTTCGCATTGCCGCGCTACCGCCAGTTCATCCTGTCGGTCGATCCAGCCGATTCGCGCCTCGCCGCTCATAGCCCCGACTTTTTTTTCAGCCAGTCCAGTTCCATCTTCGCACCGCCCAATCTCCCCGTACAGGCGCTCTTCGTCGGCATGCTCCGCCGGCTTCGGCCCGCGTTTGCCCTCGAACAAGGTCGCCGCCCGTTCCACGATTTCCTTCTTCCACTGCCCTACCACGACCGGATGCACTCCATACTGCTGTCCGATCTCATTGAGCGTCTTCACTCCCCTGACTGCTTCCATCCCAACTTTCGCCTTGAATTCCGCGCCATGCACCTTGCGCTTCTTGCCTTCGCTCATGCCATCGTCCTCCATGGACAACAGCTTAAACCGGGTCTCAAAATCGGGGGCCACTATACTGCCAACTGGTTTTCACTTGATGCTGTCATTCGATTCACTCTTTGGCAGTGCGCTGCAGAAGCGATCGGCTAACCAGCTCAAAGTTTCGCCAGCGCCCGTTGGCGGTGGCGGGGGCCTAGGCTGTCGACTTTGGTTCCAATCGGCGGTGGGAAAGTAGGCCATTTATATTACCGAGCTATTTATAATCGATGTCATTTGGAGGAAAAGATTTGCGCTTTGGTGACGTCTCCATGTGGATGCGCGTTGTAGAAAGCTTCCGCGACCTTGCGGGGTAGGCGAGTTGGGGCGTTACCGGTTACAGGTTGAAGGTGATTTGAGTAAGGGCCCAGGCAAGAGGCAGTTTCTTGGTCGATTGGCTACAGGTACAGGCAGGGAAGGAGCTGGCGTTGCTTCCGCGCCGCGTTGCTTCAAGCGGGGCGTTCTTCAAAGCACCAGCCGGTCCAGCGTCAGTTCATAGCTGGGCACGAACATGTCCATGAAATAGTCGACTTCCGGCAGCCCCAGCTGCCCGATTTTTTCCCGGATTTCCTCTTCCGCATTGACGAATTCGGTGTTGCCGGCCCGCCGCTCGGCGCGACATTTCAGATAGGCGGCGATGCGGTCGGCGGCTTTGATGATCGCGCGGACGTCCTCGGGGATTTCCTCGGGCAGCAGCATCCGGGCGAATGCCGGTTTCAGCGATTCCGGCAGCAGGGCGAGCAATTCCAGCGAGGCTTTCTGCTCCAGGTCCTTATAAGCGTCGCGGATGGCGGGGGAGTGGTATTTGATCGGCGTGGGCAGGTCCCCGGTGATGGCTTCGCTCACGTCGTGGAAAAGCGCGGCGGCCGCGACCCGGTCGGCGTCTATGGGCTGGCGGAAGATTTCGCTGCGGATCACCGCCAGGGCGTGGGCGATCACGGCCACTTCCCAGCCGTGCTCCATGACGTTTTCTTCGTAGGCGTTGCGCATGAGGCCCCAGCGCTTGATCCAGCGCAGGCGGCCCAGGTGGGCGAAAAACGGGCTTTCGTTCATGGGTTTGCTGATTCTATGGAGTCGTGAAGCCGGTCTGGGGGGTGTGGGACCGCCGGCATGGCCGAGGATCGCGGCATGCAGAAAAATGCGTGGGCCGGTATGATCTTCAGCCTATGTTGCTCGTACCCTTCCAAATCGGCGGTGAGCATTATGCACTGCCCGCCGCCGATGTTTTCACGGTGGCGCAGGTACCTAGGCTGCGTCCGCTGCCGCAGGCGCCGGCCTGGGTGGCGGGCGTCTTCCGTTATCGCGGCGCCGTTTTGCCGGCTGTCGATCTGAGCCTGCTGATCGCGGGGCAGCCCTCCCGCAGCCTCCTCAGCACCCGTCTGCTTCTGGTCGGAAATGCCAAAGGCTTGGAGGCCATGCCGGTACTGGGGCTGCTGGCCGAGCGGGTGACCGGTACGGAGACCGTCGATCGGGCCGGTCTCCGCGAGACCGGCGTCAGCATTCCCGGCGCCGAGTGGCTGGGCGAGGTGGCCGGGCTGGACCGGGTTCTGCTGCAGCTCGTCCGCTGGCAGCCTCTGGCGACGGAGGAACTGGCCCGTTTATGCGCCGAGGTGGAACGGTGCGATTGAATGGCGGCATCGGCTGGCTGCGGGACTGGCTGGCGGCGGCTGGCCTCGATCCGCGCGCCTTGGGCGAAGCCGCCGTCGAATGCGCCTTGAAACGGCGGCTCGATGCCGCGGGCTGTACCGCCGCGGCCTATCCGGCGAGGCTGGCGGCTGATGCGGAGGAGCGGGCGCGTCTGCTGGAGGCGGTATTGGTGCCCGAAACCTGGTTTTTCCGGGAGCCGGCGGCTTTCGAGGCGCTGGCCGAGTCCGCCGCCCGCCATCGTCTGGAACGGCGGACCGTGCCGTTCCGGGTGCTCAGCCTGGGCTGTTCGACGGGGGAGGAGCCTTGGTCGATCGTCATCGCGTTGCGGGAGGCCGGGATGGAAAAGGGGGACTTCCGGGTCGAAGCCCTGGATATCAGTGTCAGAGCCATCGAAGCGGCCAGCGCGGGAATCTACGGCGGACGCTCGTTCCGGAACCCAGGGGACGGCACCTGGCGCAGCCGCTACTTCGATGAGATCGGTCATCGCCGCTACCGTGTGAAGGACGGACTGCGCGGCGACGCCGAGTTCCGGGCCGCCCATCTGGCCGAGGCGGGCTGGGGCGACGACGGCCGTCGCTACCACGCGGTGTTTTGCCGTAACGTGCTCATCTATCTGAAGGCCGATCTCAGGGCCCGAGTCATTGGACGGTGCCGTGAGGCGCTCAATCCCGGCGGGCTGCTGGTTCTGGGGCACGCCGACGGCATCGGCGGGCTCGACAGCGGTTTCCGGCGGCATGGCGTGGCCGGTGCGTTTTCCTGGGTGCGGCAGGACGCGGCCGAAGCGGGAACCCCTCCCGCTCCCCCTGCCCGGCCGGTGCATGCCAAGGCGGGCGGATCTGCAGGTGGCGCGAAGCCTTCGAGGCCGGATTTGCCATCTGGCGCCAAGCAAACCGCGCGTACCGCGCCGTTGGGCGATGGCGCGACTCTGAGTGCCGCACGTGCCCTGGCGGATCGGGGGGATTACACGGACTCGGAACGCCTTTGTCTCGGCTATCTGGCTTCGCATCCTCATGATCCCGAGGTTCACGCACTGCTTGGGATCATCATGTCTGCCTCGAACCGGGAGGAGGAAGCTCTCAAATATTTCCGGCAGGCGCTTTATCTGGCTCCTTCGCACGGCGAAAGCCTGCTGCACATGGCCGCTTTGCACGAGCGGCGAGGGGAAGGAGCGCGCGCGCGCCACTTCCGTAACCGCTCCGCCGCCGGTGAGGGTGGACAATGAAGGAAGCCGGAATCCCGGAAGGGAGCTGCTGGAACCGGACAGGCATCTACGGCAGCCGGGAGTGTTCCCGCCTCGCCGAGGTGATCCACTGCCGCAGTTGCGGCGTTTATCAGGCCGCGGGCCGCGCGTTGTTCGACCGCCCGCCTGCCGCGGACAGCATCGAGCGCTGGACCGAACAGCTCGCAGCCGTGCCGGACGAGGACGTTGCGGAACGGACCTCGCTGGTGGTCTTCCGGCTGGGGGATGAGTGGTTCGCCCTGCCGGCGGAGCGGGTGCGGGAAGGTGTCGCGGCGGGCCCCTGGCGGAGCGTTCCGCATCGCAGCGGGAAGGAATTCCTGGGAATCATGAGCGTGCGCGGCGATCTGATTCCGTATTTTTCCCTCGCCGCCGTCCTGGGCGTCGAAAGCGAAGCCGATTCCGCGAGTGAACTGGTCCTGGTCTGCGGCGGGGAGGGGCGCCGGCTGGTGTTTCCGGTCGGAGCCGTCCTGGGCGCGAGGCGTCTGATCTTGGACGAGGAAAACAGGCCGCCGGCGACGGTCGGCAGAGCCGCCGACGCTTATACCCGGTGGCTGGTGACGCATCATGTGGGCAGCATAGCGGTGCTGGACGCCGAGCGCCTGTTCGGTGCGCTGGAGGCGATGCTGCGATGAGCGATTTCGCCCTGCTGGATCTGTTCCGGGAGGAGGTCGACACCCATGCGGGCGTCCTGACCGCGGGTCTGATCGCGCTGGAAGCTGGACCGGCCGGCCCCGGGCAGATCGAACCGCTCATGCGCGCGGCCCATTCGCTCAAGGGTGCGGCGCGGGTCTTGGGGCTGGACGCAGCGGTCGGCGTCGCCCACGCCATGGAGGACGGACTGGTGGCGGCCAAGGAGGGCAGGCTGGCGCTGATTCCGGCGCGGGTCGACGTGCTGCTCAAGGGCGTCGACTGGATCGTCGCCCTGGCGCAGGTGGACGAGCCGGACCTGCCGGCCTGGCTGGTGGCGCAGGCGGACGCGGCGGACGATCTGGAGCGCCGCCTGCGGCATCTCGAGCAGGTGGGATCGGGTACGGCCGGAGGCTCGTCCGGCGCGGAAGCAGCCGCGTCCGCTGCGCCCGTCCCGGCGGCGATCGCCGAAGCCGCGCCGCCCGCCGCCGAAGCCGTGGCGGTGCCCGCCGCGCCGGTACCGGAACCCGCGGCCGCCGGGGCGCCGGACCGCTCCGTCAAAATCAGCGCCGAGGTGCTCAACCGGATCATCAGCCTGGCCTCCGAGTCACTGGTCGAGGCGCACCGCATGGAGGACACGCTTGCCGGGCTGGAGACCACTCGCCAGGGGTTGGGCCGGCTGGCAGCCGTGCTGCAGAAAGACGATCGGGGTGGAAGCACGCTCCGGCTGCTGGAGGAGATGCGCAGCGGACTGGAGCGGACGCTCGAGGAGCTGGATGCCCACGCGCGCCGCGCGGCGTCGACCGCCGAATCCCAGTTCAGGGAGGTGGTGGCTGGCCGGATGCGCCCGTTCGAGGAGGGGACGCGCTCGTTTCCGCGCCAGGTCCGCGATCTGGCGCGGGAGCTGGGCAAGCAGGTCCATTTCGAGATCAGCGGCGGCGCAACCCTGGTCGACCGTGACATCCTCGCCAAGCTGGAGGCACCGCTCGGCCATCTGCTTCGGAACGCGCTGGATCATGGCCTGGAGCAGCCGCAGCAGCGGCGGGCGTCGGGGAAGCCGGAAAGCGGCAGCCTGCGTTTGGAGGCGCGTCATCACGCCGGGCTGCTGCTGATCTCGGTGAGTGACGATGGCCGTGGCGTGGACCGCGAACGGCTCCGCCGGAAGATCGTCGAACGCAACCTGACCACGGCGGCGCTGGCGACGCACATGACCGACACGGAGCTGTTCGACTTCCTGTTTTTACCGGGGCTGTCGACGCGCGACATGACCAGCCGGGTATCGGGCCGCGGTGTGGGCCTGGACGTCGTGCAATCCATGGTGCATGCCGAAGGCGGCTCGGTATCGGTCGAGTCGGGAAACGGCCGCGGCACGGTATTCCGGCTCCAGCTTCCGGTCACGCGCTCGGTGGTCCGCGCCCTGCTGGTCCGGCTCGGCGGCGAGCCCTATGCCTTTCCCCTGGCGCGCATCGGCTACCTGACGGCGCTGGAGCCTTCCGAACTCAAGACCGTCGAGGGCCGCAGCTATTTCGTCGCGGACGGCGCGAACATCGCCCTGGTCGCCGCCCGCGAGCTGCTGGGAATGGGGGTTCCGGATACGATGGCGGACCGCATCCATGCGGTGGTTCTGATCAACCAGGGGGAATCCTATGCCATCGAGGTCGACGAGTTTCTCGGCGAATCCGAGCTGGTGGTCAGGCCATTGGATACGCGATTCGGCAAGGTCCCACACGTCAGCGCCGTTTCGGTCGGAGAGGACGGCATGCCGGTCCTGATTCTGGACGTGGACGATCTGTTCCGGTCCATCGCCTCGATGCTGTCGGGCGGTCTGGCGGTCGGGCGGCGCGGCCGGTCGGCGCCGGAACGCCAGCGCGTCCGCAGGATCCTGGTGGTGGACGATTCCATCACCGTGCGCGAACTGGAGCGGCGGCTGCTTGAAAACCACGGCTACCAGGTGGACGTGGCGGTCGACGGCATGGAGGGCTGGAATGCGCTGGGGCTGGGCCGCTACGATCTGGTGGTGAGCGACGTCGACATGCCGCGCATGAACGGCATCGAGCTGGTGCGGCGGATACGGGCCGATGCCCGTTTCGAGCGGCTGCCCGTCATGATCGTTTCGTACAAGGACAGGGAGGAGGACCGGATGGCCGGACTGGAGGCGGGCGCGGACTACTATCTCGCCAAGAGCGGGTTCCGTGACGATACGCTGATCCAGGCGGTGCGAGAACTGATCGGGGAGGCCGCGGTTTGAGGATCGCGATCGTAAACGCCGACCGCCAGGCGATCGAAACCCTGCGCGGCGTGGTCGAGCCGGAGGCGGGCCTGGAGGTCTGCTGGACCGCCCTCGACGGGAAGGACGCCGTGGCCCGCTGCGCCGCCGACAGGCCGGACCTGATCCTGATGGCGATGCACCTGCCGGCGATGGACGGGGTCGAAGCCACGCGCCGCATCATGGGTACGACTCCCTGCCCCATCCTGGTGGTGACGGCGACGATCGCCGGCGCCTTCACCCGCGTTTACGAGGCCATTGCGGCCGGTGCGCTGGATGCGGTCGAGACGCCGCGAAGGCTGGAGGACGGTACGGCAATCGATGGTGCCGGCGAGCTGTTGCGCAAGATCGCGACGGTGGGCGCCCTGATGGCCGCGCCGTCCCACGGAGCATCTGCGGGAAAGCCGGCGACGCGGCCGTCGAACGGAGGGGAGGTGCCGGTGGTGGCGATCGGCTCCTCGACCGGCGGTCCCCAGGCGCTCGGCGTCGTTCTCTCCGGGCTGCCGGCCGATTTTCCCGCTGCCGTACTGGTGGTGCAGCATCTGGACGCGCGTTTCGCCGACAATCTGGCGCACTGGCTGTCGCGTCAGACGCCGCTGGCAGTCAGGCTGCTGGAGGGGCCGGAGCGGATCAGGCCGGCCACGGTGTTCCTTGCGGCCCGCGAGGCGCACATGGTGCTGGACGGCCGGCTGCGGCTCCAGTACGTGGAAGCGGAGGACAAGGCCAACCATTGCCCATCGGTGGACCGGCTGTTCGAAAGCCTCGCCGTTATCCCCGGTCTGGTCGGTTGCGGAGTGCTGCTGACGGGGATGGGCAGGGACGGCGCAGCGGGCCTTTTGGCTTTGCGCCGGGCTGGCATGATGACGATCGCACAGGACGAGAACACCAGCGTCATCTGGGGCATGCCGGGGGCCGCGGTCCGGCAGAAAGCGGCCAGCGCCGTTCTGCCTCTGGATCGGATCGCGCCCGCCGTAGTGCGGCACATACGTTCGTTAACGGAACCGGGACGAGTTTCCCAGGGAGCTTCGGATGAGTGAAGAGAAAGGGGTGGCCGCGGCGCTCGCGGTCGCCCACCCCGTCGTCGTACTGCTGATCGACGATCAGAAGATCATCGGCGAAGCCGTCCGCCGCCTGTTGAAGGACGAGACGGACATAGAGTTCCATTTCCTGAGCGATCCGACCCAGGCCCTGGCGGAAGCGGAGCGGGTACGGCCCACCGTCATCCTCCAGGACCTGGTGATGCCGGACGTGGACGGGCTCGATCTGGTGGTGCGGTTCCGGGAGCATCCGGCTTCCCGCAACATCCCGCTGATCGTGCTGTCGAGCAAAGAGGAGCCGACGGTGAAGGCCGAGGCTTTCGCGCGCGGCGCGAACGACTACCTGGTCAAGCTCCCTGACCGCATCGAGCTGGTCGCCCGCCTGCGCTACCATTCCAACGCCTACATCGCCCAGCTGCAACGCGACGAAGCCTACGACGCGCTGGCGGCGGAACTGCACGAAGCGGCGAGCTACGTGCGCTCGCAATTGCCGGCGCCGATACTCGCGGGGCCCATTCGCAGCGCCTGGGAGTTCGTGCCTTCCACCACGCTGGGAGGGGATTCCTTCGGCTATTTCGACGTCGATCCCGGCCATTTCGCGTTTTTCCTCCTGGACGTCTGCGGCCACGGCGTGGGGCCCGCCCTGCTCTCGGTCTCGGCCATGGCGGCCATCACCCGGCGCACCCTGCCGGAGGTGGATTTCCTGGACCCGGTATCCGTGCTCGGCGCGCTCAACGAAGCCTTCGCCATGGAAGAGCACAATCTGCTGTATTTCACCATCTGGTACGGGGTGTTCGAGCGGGCCACCCGCACGGTGCGCTACGCCAGCGCGGGGCATCCGCCGGCGATCGTCATCCCGGCCGGCGGCGTACCCGCCGAGCTGCGGCAGCAGGCCATGCCCATAGGCGTCATGGGCGATGCCGCTTTTACGGCAGCGGAATGCCGCTTGCCGCCGGCTGCTGCGGTTTATCTGTTCAGCGACGGAATTTACGAGGTCACCCGCCCCGGCGGGAACGAGTTCACGTTCAGCGAATTCATGGACCAGTTGGCCTCGGTCGTTTCGGCCGGCGGCGGGCCACGGGAGTTGCTGGCGGCCATGCGCGGCATCCAGAACAGTGCAGAGTTCGAAGACGACGTTTCCGTTCTGGAGCTGAAGTTCGATTGACCGCAAGGGTTCCGGTGCCGGCTCCCCGCTCCGGAACATCGATGGTCCGATCGCCGCTCAGCCGCTCTTCATGAAGGCGAGGTCGGTGCGGCCGGTGTCGAAGTTGCCGAGGTTGGGAAAGGCCGCGGCGAGGTCCGTCGCTCCGAACCACTCCGCCAGTTTCGCGCCGTATTCGTCCACGGAGGTGGTGGGTATCCAGCGTCCCTCGCCGGTCAGATCGTCCGGCCCTTTGAGTTGCAGCGCCGGGAACCGGCCGTAGAAATCCCCGCCGTTCACGGCGCCTCCCATGACGAAATGATGGCCGCCCCAGGCGTGGTCGGTGCCGATGCCGGAGTTCGGCAGGAAGGTCCGGTTGAAATCCGAGAGGGTGAAGGTGGTCACGTTGGCTTCCACGCCGAGTTCGGCGGTGGCCTCGTAGAACGCCTTCATGGCCTGGCTGAGCTGGGCGAGGAGGCTGCTCTGGGTTCCCGCCTGTCCGGCGTGGGTGTCGAAGCCGCCCAGGGTGCAGAAGAATATCTGCCGGCTGAGGCCGATCGTGCCGCGTGCGGCGATGATGCTGGCCGCGGTCTTGAGCTGCCCGCCAATGCCGGTGCCGGGGAAGGGCGTGGCCGGGGCCGGTGCGTTTTTCAACGCCGATTGCAGGATCCGGCTGTTGTCGATGGCCGCTGAGGTGATGGAGCTCTTGGCCTTGACCAGGGTCATCCCGACATCCAATCCCTGGAGCTTGCGCATGGCGTTGTAAGCCGCCACCACCACGGCATTTTGGCTGTCGAAACCGATGAGCGTCGCGCCCGGAACGATCGGGCTGGTGGTCTTGCCGGTGGAGAACAGGGTCACGCCCGCAAGGGAAGTGACCATGGGAAAGCTGATGCCCGGGTTGTAGGCGCTCCCCATGTCGTCCGCCAGCCGCCCGCCCCAGCCTGTGGGCGCCGACTGGCCGGAGCTCGAAGCCGTGGCCGCCTGCCACTGGGCCTGCTGGTCCGAATGCGAGAACAGGTTCTCCGGGCGCGGCCCGCCGCCCAGCAGCTCGGTCTTGGTCACCGGGCGGACCAGCGTGCCCACGTTGGCCAGCACCGCAAGTCTGCCGGAGGCATAGAGCGCCTGTAGCTCCGGCAGGCTGGGATGGAGCCCGAACAGCTTGTTCTGGTGGCTGGCTGCGGCGATCTGCAGCAGCTGGGCCTGGGGGATGTTCAGCAGTGCGCCGGTGCCGCGGACCGCCTGATACGCGGCATAGTCGTCGTAGGGAATGACGGTGTTGTTGCTGTCGTTGCCTCCGGCCAGGAAGATGCAGACCAGCGCCTTATAATCGCCTGTGGCCGCCTGGGCGGGGACGATCCGGCCGAGGCTGGAGAGCAGGGCGGTTGCGCCCAATGCCTGGCCCGACTGCTTAAGAAATTTTCGGCGTGACATCATGGCGGTTACCTCTGGATCAGATATTGCGACGAGGTCGCGACGAGATAGAGGGCGATCTGCGCGCGCAGATGCGCTTCCGTGCAGGTGCTCTGGCCGGCTTTGCGGGTGCAGGGCAGGGCGGCGCTGACGGTGTTCTTCATGTCCTTCGACATCGAGGAGTGCATCAGCAGCCGGTTGAGCGATTCGATGAGCGGGCTGGCGTCGGGATTGGCGCCCAGGGCGTCGAGTCCGCTCAGATCGAGCGTGGTCGGCGTCGTGGCCCCCGGCAGTTGCAGCTTCGAAAAAATCAGGAGATGGGCGACATTCGCGCGGTTCAGCGTGGCGGCGCTGGATTCGATGCCGAATTCCGGCCCCTGCAGCGTGGTGCCGGGGACGGTGTATTCGTGAGGGTAGTAGTTGAAGACGGAAGGTGAGTAGAACAGATCCTGCCCCATGGCTTTGGGCAGCTCGGCCAGCACTCCGTCGCTCTGGGCGTTGTATGCGCGGAGCAGGTCGGCCACGAATTGCACCGGCTCACGCAGGCGCCCGTAGCCTGCCTCCTGGCGCAAAGCGCCGCGCGCTTCTTTGTCGAGCAGGATCGCCCTCACGGTGGCGAACAGATCCCCCCGGACGCCGGAGCCGTTGTTGTTGAAGACCTTGGCGACGCGTCCCACGTAAGCCGAGCTCGGGTTGCTGGTGACCAGGTTCTGGATCAGCCGCTTGGAGATGAACGGTCCGACGTTGGGGTGCCGGAAGATGTTGTCCAGCGCCTGTTTGAGATCGGTTTCCCCGTCCTGGTTGGCCGGCAGCGTGGAATACACCGCGCCCGGATAACTGAGCAGCTGCTTCGCATCCTTGTCGTGATTGGTGTCCGCGCCGTTGACCCGGTACGGCGCCATGGGAACCAGATAATTGCGGGGGTTGTGCTTCCTGGGCGTGGCGCCGTCCTTGGGGGCATAAGTCCAGCCGGTGAAGACGCGGGCGAAGTTCCCGATGGTGTCCTGGGTATAGGTCGGGATGGGCTGGCCTTTGGCATCCCGCTTGAGGGTGCCGTCCGTGTTCAGCTGATAGAGGCCGATCGAAAACAGCTGCAGGACTTCGCGGGCGTAGTTTTCGTTGGGTTTGAACTTGCCGTCGCGGCTCGGCTTGTCGTTGTTCACCATGTCGAGGTAATCGCCCATGGCGGGATTCAGCGTGATTTTTTCCAGCAGGTCGCGATAGTTGCCGAATGCGTTGTCCGCCAGGATGTTGAGGTAGGGCGCCAAGGCGCTGGGCTGGCGGATCTCGACCCCCGAGACTACGAACGTCTGGCTCAATGCGAAGGCGACCCGCTGGCGCAACTGGTCCGCTCCGCCCAAGGCATTCAGGAAAAACCGCACCTGCAAAGGGAACTGGGTGTAATGGTCCCTGCGGCAATTCAAGGATGTCGACGGATCATCCTTGGGGCAGCCTTCGGCAGGGTTCGCGGGGAACTCCGGCAGGTCAGGAAACCGTGAAGCCGGCAGCTTGCCCTGCGCGTCCAGCCAGCCGCTGAAGCCGAGTTTCTGCACTTCCGCGATGGCGGCATCGGTAGGCCCGAAGCTGCTTTGCTCAAGAAAGCGCACCGCGTCGGCAGTACCGACCGCCGCCATCGCGCCCTGCGCTCCCAAAGCGGCCGCGGCCAAGAAAACGGCCCCGGCGGCTGGCAGCCAGCGCCCGGGTTTCGACACTTTTTCCAACGCTGGCTTTCGGGTTCTGTGCAGCCAGATGTCGGGGATTTCTGCGCGGGTCATGGCATCCTCTTTTCGTAGTTGCCCACGGGGTTGAGGACCCCATGCGCGTGGTTTCCGGTTCCGGCCGGGGCGCAGCCAGGTGGCCGGTGACGCCTGGAATGCAAAACTCCAGCGGCGGCGGTAAGTATAGTCACCTCTGAACGAAGCCGTCGCCGACGCGTTTTGCAAGTTCCGCCATCTCGATTTCGGCGCCGACTCCCTCTACACTTCCGGGCCGAACCGGCCGGCTGCGCGGGCGCGTTTTTCCCCGCCGCCGGCATCGCGCCACCCACGAATTTCATCAAGGAGCGGGGTCCCAAGATGTCGAAACTGCCGAAGCTGAGCCTGGCCGCCATGCTGTTGTTCTTTGCCCTGGCCGCCAGGGCCGAGCAATTGCGCGTAGTGGCCGACGAGTGGCCTCCCTATGTCGATCCAACCGCGGCGGGGGGAGGTTTGGCCATCGATCTGGTGTCAGCCGTGTTTTCACGTGCCGGCTACACCACGCAGCTCACGGTGGACGACTGGTCGCGCGACCTGGAAGGAGCGAGCATCGGCGTCTACGACGTGGTCGCGAACATCTGGTACACCGACGAACGCGCCCAGTATCTCGATTACAGCGATCCTTACCTGGTCAACGACGTCCGCTTCGTCAAGCGCAAGTGGACCGACATCGAGTTCGAGGATTACGGCGACATCCGGGGCCTGCGGATCGGCATGGTGAAGAACTACGGCTATCCTTCGGGATTTCTCCGCGCGGGCGGCGTGCTGAAGATCGCCAACGACACCCTGGTCGAGGCGCTGACCGAACTGGTGGAAGGCCAATGCGACTTGGTGATCGACGACAAGCACGTGCTGGAGTACACGGCGAAGAAATACCTGCCCGAAAGCGAGAACCGCCTCGAGTTCCTGCCGCGGCCGGTGGGCCTTGAGCAGCTACACATTGCCGTCAGCCGCGCCAACCCCAATCACGCCCGGATCGTCGACGATTTCAACCGGGCGCTCAAGGCGATGAAGAACGACGGCACCTACGGCCGGATTCTGGATGCCCACAACTACCGCCCTTAGCCGTCGCTTCCCGCGGCCAGCAGCGGCAAGAGGTCGGGCTCGATGCTCTCCGGCGAAGCGGTCGGGGCGTAGCGCCTGACGACTTCGCCGTCGCGGCCGACCAGGAACTTGGTGAAATTCCATTTGACGGCTTCGCTGCCGAGCAGCCCCGGTTGCGCGGACTTGAGAAAGCCGTAGAGGGGGTGGGCATGGTCGCCGTTCACCTCGATCTTGGCGAATAGCGGGAAACTCACCTCGTACCGGCTCGAACAGAACTGTCGGATCTCCGCCTCGCCGCCCGGTTCCTGCGCGCCGAACTGGTTGCAGGGGAAGCCCAGCACCACCAGGCCGGCGCCGCGGTGGCGCCGGTACAGCGCTTCCAGGCCGGCGTACTGCGGGGTGAAGCCGCAGCGGCTGGCGACGTTGACGATCAGGAGAACCTTCCCGCGGTAGCTGTCCAGGCGAACGGTTTCGCCCTCCAGGGTGCGGACCTCGAAGTCGTAGATGTTCATGTCTCAAATCCTTTCGCAAGGGCGAGGGGAATGCGTCCTCAGGCGACGACCACGCGGTTGCGCCCGCCCGGATTCCTCGCGCAGCCGGGCCATCCCGAAATGGCGGTTATAGGCGCCGGTGAAAGGAATCCCCAGGCTCAGCGCGAAGAACGGAAAGACCAGACCGATCAACAGACCGAAGCCGATCATCCAGATCGAGAGATCGACGAAGACCTTACGAGTCAGTCGGAGCATCGTGGCGTTCCAAGTTTGCGGGGAGCGCGTTTCCCTTATCCACCTTGAGTTTAGCCGGCTTTCCGTCAGCCGGACAGCGTCCCGCGGGTTGACCGGGATACGCCTTGTCCAGTAGCTTTGGGCCATGAAAATCATCGCAGTGATCTCGCAGAAAGGCGGAGCAGGAAAAACCACGCTGGCCATCAACCTGGCCGTCGCGGCCGAGCTTGCGGGAACCGGGGGCGTGACGCTGGTCGATCTGGACCCCCAGGCCAGCGCCAGCGTCTGGGGCGACAACCGGGAGGCGTCCACGCCGCGGGTCGAATCGGCCCAGGCGAACCGTTTGCAGCAATGCCTGGACAGAGCCCGTGCCGATGGCGCAGGCTTGGCGGTGATCGACACCGCGCCGCATTCGGAAACCGCGGCGCTGGCCGCGGCGCGCGCCGCCGATCTGATCCTCATTCCCTGCCGGCCCGCGGTGCTCGATCTGCACGCGATCGGCACCACCATCGACCTGGCCCGGCTGGCCGGAACACCCTCGGCGGTGGTGTTGAATTCGATTCCCTCGCGCGGCTCGCTGGCGGACGAAGCGGCGGAGGCCGTCGCCGGCTACGAGGTCCCGCTGGCCCCGGTGCGCATCGTGCAGCGCGCGGCTTACGTGCATTCGCTGACCTGCGGCAAGTCGATCCAGGAGTTCGAACCCCGCGGCAAGGGCGCGGAGGAGATCGATCGCTTGTATCGGTGGATATGCGACTCCGCCGCCATCTGAATCCTCATCGTTGGAAGGACATCCCTCGTGGCTAACAACAGCAAGGTGAAACTCTCGACCGCCGTGCGCAAGGCACGGCGGAAGCCAGCCGAAGGCGCGGACACAACGCCGGCCGCGGCAGCGGCTCCGGGCTCCGGCTCGATGGACGTCCCGGTCGCGGCTGCGCCGGCCGGCCGCGCGGGAGTCGTTCCGGCGATCGGCCGCGCTTGCCGGCTGACGGTCTATGGGGCGGTGTACGGGATGACCTACACGGTGGTTTTCCCCTGGGCCCTGGTGCGTTGAGGGAATGCCTCAAGCGGCCGGAACTGCGTGGCGGCGGCGGCGCAACAGGACGATCGCCCTGAACCCCAGCAGCATGGCAAGCAGGATCGCGAACCTTAGGGGATCGGAGATGTCCTTCTTCACCAGCCACAGGTAGTGGACCACCCCGCCGGCGGCCGAGACGTAGACCAGCCGGTGCAGGCGCTGCCAGCGCTTGCCGCCGAGCCGGCGCATCATCGCATCGGTCGAGGTGACCGCTAGCGGAATCAGCAGCACGAAAGATGGAAATCCCACCGTGATGAAAGGGCGTTTCGCGATGTCCTTCAATATCGCCGGCCAGTCGAAGAACTGGTCCAGCACCAGATAACTGGTGAAATGCAGCGTGCCGTAGAAGAACGCGAACAAGCCCAGCATTCTCCGCAGACGTGCCAGCCAGGGTTGCGCCGACAGGATTCGCAAGGGCGTGACGGCGAGGGTGATGAGCAGAAAGCTCAAGGTCCAGTAGCCCGTCGTCCGGATGATCTTTTCGATAGGATTGGCGCCCAGGGTGCCGAGCGCGGCGCCGGCGGCGAGCCTTGCCAGCGGAATCAGGGCCGCGAGAAACACGGCGGCTTTCACGGCCCTCAAGGTGTTCTTATCGGGCCGCAGGCGCTTCCTCCCGCTAGAAGAATTTCTTAAGGTCCATGCCGGCATAGAGGTGGGCGACCTGTTCGGCGTAACCGTTGAACATCAGCGTGGGCCGCTTGAAAAATTCGCCCAGCCGGCGCTCTTTCGCCTGGCTCCAGCGCGGGTGGTCCACTTCCGGGTTGACGTTGGCATAGAAGCCGTATTCGCTGGGCACCGCTTGGGTCCAGGTCGAAACCGGCTGCTGTTCGACGAAGCGGATGCGGACGATGGATTTTGCGCTCTTGAACCCGTATTTCCAGGGCACCATTACCCGGACCGGGGCGCCGTTCTGGTTCGGCAGCACTTCGCCGTAAAGCCCGAAGACCAGGAGCGTGAGGGGGTGCATGGCTTCATCCAGGCGCAGGGCTTCGCGGTAGGGCCAATCCAGTACCGCCGACTTCTGGCCGGGCATCTGGGCCGGATCGTGCAGCGTGATGAACTCGGCGAATCTGGCGTTTCCGGTGGGCTCGACGCGCTTGATGAGTTCGGCCAGCGGAAAACCCACCCAGGGCACCACCATGGACCAGCCTTCGACGCAGCGCAGGCGGTAGATGCGCTCCTCCAGGGGGGCGAGCTTCAGGAGTTCGTCGATGTCGAACACCTTGGGTTTTTGCACTTCGCCGTCCACAGCCACCGTCCAGGGGCGGGTCTTGAGGCTGCCGGCGGTCCGGGACGGCGATTCCTTGTCCGTTCCGAACTCATAGAAGTTGTTGTAATGGGTGACGTCTTCGAAGGAAGTCAGTGCGTCCGGCAGGAGGTAGGCGCCCGTCCGCACGCCGGGGAGCTTCTCGCCCGCGCTGAGCCAGCGGGGCAGGAGGGCGGCCGCCGCCGCGCCGGCTGCCGTTTGCATGAAGCGGCGGCGGCCGTAATACATGTCCCGCGGCGTGATTTCGGAAGGGGCGATTTTGGGTGAGCAGGCGTTACGCATGGCAGTCTCCTAAGCTCCGGCGGCGAGTAGCGGCTGATGGTACTGCATGTCGCGCCACGGCCGCGATGGGGAGCCGCAAGGGGCGCTTTACTCGCTCGAGCCGCCTTCCTCCCCGTCGTTGTCCCAAGCCCGCCGGAATGAAGAAAACGCGTCGGAAAACCCTTTCTTGAGATGGCCCCAGGCGTCTTGTGAGCCGTTCTTCAGGCGGTCCGCCTGCGTCGAGGCCTGGTCAATCGCTTCCTTCGACTTGTCCCGCGCTGTCCGGTCGACCTGCTGCCATTGTTCGCTGGTCCTGGATTTCAGCTCGCTGAATCCGGATTTCACGGCGTCGGCGGCTTCGTTTCCTTTCTGAGCGGAGTACTCGCCGATGGCCTGGGCGGTCTCCTTCATCTGGTGTCCGATGTCCTCGATCGACGGTGACTCCTTGGGGGAATCGGCGCCAAAACCGGGAAAGGACGGCTGCAGCAACAGGACCGCAACGGCCAGGCAGGGAAAATGGACATGGGTTTTCATGAATGCTCGCTTCTCATGAGATATGGCTCCGGCTCCTCATGCCGGCAGGCCGAGTTTTATCCGCAGCCTGTCGGCCAGAATCGGGAAGGCCAGCACCGAGATCATGCCCGCGCTGACCAAGACGGCCGCACGTTCCGGCGACATGAGGTTCGACGACAGGGCGATCTCGGTGATCACGACGATCAAAGGCAGTCCCGTCGCGGAATACAGCATGAAAGGGATGGCGTCGGCGGGTGCCAGGCTGCGCCGGTAAACGCACAAGGGAACGCTCCGGACCAATATGAGCAACGCGAGCAGGATGATGATCTGGATCGGCGCGAGGGGACTTGCCCATAGCGCGCCGAGATCGAACCGTATGCCGGCGGTGACGAAAAAGATGGGGACGAGAAAGCCGTATCCGATGGCGTCGAGCTTGGACCGCAGCGCCTCGCCTCCGGGCCCTTTGCTGGCGAGGCCCACGACCATGCCCGAGGCGAGCGCGCCCATGACGATGTCCAGGCCGAATTTCCCGGCCAGGAGGATCAGGAGCGCCTGCAGGGCGATGCAGATACGCACGGGAAATTGACCGCTGCGCTGCATGGAGCGGGCGAGACGGTCGATCACCTTCGAGGATCGGACCCGGATGGCAAGGTATGCCGTAACGAGGGTGATCGCTACGAAGGAAAGCACGAACAGGGTATGGAGGATATTACTGTCGTTCGGAATCGCCAGGAAGGACAGGAGAAACATCGGGCCGAGTTCGCCGATCGCGCCCGAAGCCACCACGTACTTGCCGAATTCGGTATCGATTTCCCCCAAGTCGCGCAGGATGGGCACCAGTATGCCCAGCGCGGTGGTGGTCAAGGCCGCGGCAGCCAGCAGCGGCGGCAGGCGGATCAGCCCCATCGCCTGGAACAGGAGCACGCAGAGAATCGCAACGCCGAAGGACAGCGCCCAGCCGAGCGCTCCGATCGCCAGCGGCCGTTTTCCGATTTTCCCGAGATCGATTTCCATTCCGACCTGGAAGATCAGAAAGGTCAGGCCGAGATGGGCCAGGGCGTCGACCACCAGGGAAGGTTCCGCCAAGTGCAGTACCTGCGGTCCAGCGATGATGCCCAGAACGATCTCCGCTACGACGATGGGCATCCGAAAGCTCTTCGGCAACTCCGCCAGCATGGGCGCGAGCATCGCGATGAGTGCAATCAACAAAAGGTCGGTCCGGAAGCTCTCCACCCTTTTTCTCCTTATATCTCGTTCCGCTCGATTAGATTAAAGACAAGGCCGCTGGCGTCCGCGCACGGGAGCTTTCCGCAAGCGCCCGAAGGGACGCGGCAGCCTGTAACCCTAACCGATGAAGTCCAGTGCGCGCAAAAGGAATGTTAAGATCACGTCAAGTGTGTCCGGTTCCCGGATATGATGCATTCATCCCGTGGCGAGCGGTACGGGTCTGCGAAGCAGCACGCCGAGCGGTTTTCGGGGCCCCAGGCGCCGACAACAGAGTTTGATTACTGTCCCAAAAATAAGGATTCCTTATGTCGAATTTTGCCAAACTCGAACTGAACGAAGGCGTCGTGGAAATCCCGGTGATCGAGGGCACCGAGGGTGAGAAAGCGATCGACATCACCAAGCTGCGCGCCCAGACCGGCTACATCACCCTCGATCCCGGCTACGGCAATACCGGCTCCTGCCTGTCGGCCATCACCTTCATCGACGGCGAGAAAGGCATCCTGCGCTACCGCGGGATCGACATCGCCGAGCTTTGCGAGAAGTCGACCTTCGTCGAAGTGAGCTATCTGCTGATCTACGGCCAGTTGCCGACGTTGGAGCAGTACGCGAGGTTCAAGGAGAAGATTCACTACCACTCGCTGATCCACGAGGACATGAAGAGCTTCTTCACCTCGTATCCCGGCCATGCGCACCCGATGGCGATCCTCTCCTCCATGGTCTGCTCGCTCTCGGTCTATCACCCCGAACTGCTGAAACCGGACCAGACCATCGACGAGCGCGACGAAACCATTTCGAGGCTCCTGTCCAAGGTGCGGGTGCTGGCCGCCTTCGCCTACAAGCGTTCGGTAGGCGAGGCCTTCGTCTACACCCGGCCGGAGCTGGATTACATCTCCAACTTCCTGCACATGATGTTCACCCGGCCGATGCGCGGCTATGTGCCGGACGAATTGATACGCAAGGTGCTGGACGTGCTGTTCATCCTCCACGCCGACCACGAGCAGAACTGTTCCACCTCCACGGTACGCATGGTGGGGTCGTCCAAGGCCAATCTGTTCGCGGCGATTTCCGCCGGCATCTGCGCCCTGTGGGGGCCGCTCCACGGCGGCGCCAACCAGGCCGTCATCGAAATGCTGGAGGAAATCCACCGGGCCGGCGGCTGCTACAAGAAATTCATCGAACGGGCCAAGGACAAGAACGACCCGTACCGGCTGATGGGCTTCGGCCACCGGGTTTACAAGAGCTACGATCCCCGCGCCCAGATCCTCAAGAAACATTGCGACGAGGTGCTCCATTACTTAGGCATCGACGATCCGATCCTGCATATCGCCAAGGGCCTGGAAGAAGTCGCGCTGACCGACCCCTATTTCATCGAGCGCAAGCTCTATCCTAACGTGGACTTCTATTCCGGCATCATCTACCGGGCGCTGAATATCCCGACCAATATGTTCACGGTGATGTTCGCGCTCGGCCGGCTGCCGGGCTGGATCGCGCACTGGAAGGAGATGCTGGAAGACCCGGGCATGCGGATCGCCCGTCCGCGTCAGATCTATACCGGGGAAAGGCTGCGTCCCTACGTGCCCATCGCCCAGCGTTGAGGGCCCGTTCGCTGAGCGGAGTCGAAGCGAACGAGCAGGCTTCGACTCCGCTCAGCCAGCGGCAGGTCTGAGCGCCGCTCCCTCGGCATTCGCCGAGGGAGCGGGGCAGGAGCTTCAGAGCAGGCTCTGCAGCAGGCCGTTCAGCTTGTGCACGAACGCCGCCGGGTCGTCGAGCTGGCCGCCCTCGGCCAGCACGGCCTGGTCGAACAGCACCGACGCGAGGTCCTGGAAGCGGCTTTCGTCGGCTTCCGTCTTCAGGCGCGCGATCAGGCCATGGTGGGGATTGATCTCCAGAATCGGCTTGCTGCCAGGAATGCTCTGTCCCGCAGTCTTCATGATCCGTTCCATGGTCCGGCTCATGCCGTAGGATTCCGAGATCAAACAGGCCGGTGAATCGGTCAAGCGGTGGCTGAGGCGGACGTCGCTCACCTGCGCCTCCAGCGCTTTCTTCAGCCGTTCGGCCAGCGGCGCGAACTCCTCTTTCTCGGCGGCGGCCTCGGCTTTTTCCTCTTCCCCTTCCAGCTTGCCGAGGTCGAGGTCGCCCCGCGCCACGGATTGCAGGGACTTGCCTTCGTACTCGGTCAGATAGCCGACCAGCCATTCGTCGATCCGGTCGCTCAGCAGCAGCACCTCGATGCCCTTCTTGCGGAAGATTTCCAGGTGCGGGCTGTTCTTGGCGGCGCCGAAGCTCTCGGCCGAGACGAAATAGATCTTGTCCTGGCCTTCCTGCATCCGGCCGATGTAATCGTCCAGGGAAACCGTCTGGTCCTCGCTGTCCAGGTGGGTGGAGCTGAAGCGCAGCAGCTTGGCGAGGCGGTCCTTGTTGGAGAAGTCCTCGATGAGGCCCTCTTTCAGCACCTGGCCGAACTCGCTCCAAAACTCCTTGTACTTGTCCGGTTCGTTGCTGGCCAGGTCTTCCAGGAGGCCCAGTATCTTCTTCACCGCGCCGCCGCGGATCTTCTCCAGTTGCTTGTTCTCCTGGAGGATTTCGCGGGAGACATTGAGGGGCAGGGTGTCGGAGTCGATCACGCCGCGGACGAAGCGGAGGTAACGCGGCATCAGCTTGTCCGAGTCTTCCATGATGAAGACCTTGCGGACGTACAGCTTCACCCCGCGTTTGGAATCGCGGTCCCAAAGGTCGAACGGCGCGTGCTTGGGGACGTAGAGCAGCAGGGTGTATTCGTTGGTGCCCTCGACCCGGCTGTGGACGCGGGCCAGCGGTTCCTGGAAATCGTGGGAGACGTGCTTGTAGAACTCGTTGTAGGCCTCGTCGGTGATCTCGTCGCGGTTCTTGGCCCACAGTGCGGAGGCGCTGTTGACCGTCTCCCAGACCTCGGCCGGCGCTTCCTCGCCCTCGTTCGGCTCGCCGGCTTCCTGTTTCATCTCGATGGGCAGGGAGATGTGGTCGGAGAACTTGCGGACGATCGAGCGCAGTTTCCAGCCGTCCAGGAATTCGTCCTCGCCTTCGCGCAGGTGCAGGGTCACGCGGGTGCCGTGCTCCGGACGTTCCACGGTTTCCAGGACATAACTGCCCTCGCCCGAGGATTCCCAGCGCACGCCTTCCCCTGCCGGGGCGCCGGCCTTGCGGGTCTCCAGCACCACCTTGTCGGCGACGATGAAGGCGGAATAAAAGCCCACGCCGAACTGGCCGATCAACTGGCTGTCCTTGGCCTCGTCGCCGGTCAGCGATTCGAAGAAATGCCTGGTGCCGGAACGGGCGATGGTGCCGATGTTGTGCTGGACTTCCTCGCGCGTCATGCCGATGCCGTTGTCGCTGATACTCACGGTGCGGGCGGCCTTGTCGAACTCGATCCGCACCCGCAGGCGGCTGTCGCCCTCGTACAGCGCATCGTTGCCGAGCGCGCTGAAGCGCAGCTTGTCGGCGGCGTCGGAGGCGTTGGAAATCAGCTCGCGCAGGAAGATCTCCTTGTTGCCATACAAGGAATGGATCATCAGCTGGAGCAGTTGCTTGACCTCGGCTTCGAAGCCCAGGGTCACTCGGTTTTCGGCGACTGTCATGGGTGTAGGTTCCCCTTTTGGTTGTGACACGAACGGAAAAATCAGGCATGAGAATTGGAGGCAAGGCGGGCCGATTTCAACACCGGTTCAGCCTTAAGTCTCGATCCGGGCGCCCTTTCGCGCCCGGCCTTAGCCTTTCCAGCCCAGCTTATTTCTGGTCCACGCGGGGCTGCGGCGGCAATCCAATACCGCATAGACGCGCGCGATTTGGCCTTCCAGCCGGTAATAAATTGCGAAGGGGAAACGTTTGGAGAGTAGCCGGTGGTAATTTCCAAAGTGGACAGGGTGGATGCCGGCATTGACAATCAGTGAATCGATATCGGAGATCAGCGTATCCAGAAAGTAGGCGCCGATGCCTGCAGCCTGCTTTTCGTAAAACCGGTAGCCATCCATCAGGTCTTGGCGTGCCGAGCCGAGTATCTCGATTTTCATGACACTTGCTTGCGGATGTCCCTCTTGGCTTGTTCCCAATCTTCAAACTGATCGGCTCCGTCTTTAACCGCTTGCTCGCGATGAGCGAGTACTTCGCCATGCCAGACTGGCGTCACGATGGCGTCTGCCTTGGCGCAAAGACTGTCCCAGATGGATTCCATCGTCTGAATTTTTTCCTCCACTGTCATGCTCTCCAGAGGGAGTGTAAATGCCATGATCGGTCGCTCCTTAAGTACTTGTGTGGTCTAGGGCCGCTAAGGGGGCCGGGCGATCGCTTTATCAAGCGTACTGTGGAACTCCGGTTCAGATTCCTTGCAGCTACGGCGATGAGCGCCGCGCAGAACGGAATTCCGTCCAGGGACTCAGCAATTCCGGCGTAGCCACCCGGTGCGCCTTTTTCGCGTTCGCTAGGACGCCGCTTCGCGGATGATGGCTTTGACTTCCTCGCCGCTCACGACCTCCTTTTCCTTGAGCAGGGCGGCGAGCTTTTCCAGTGTGGGGCGGCGCTGGGTGAGTATTTCGCGCACCCGCTGCAAGCCCTCCTCGACCAGTTTCCGCACCTCATTGTCGATCAGCCGCGCCGTTTCCTCGCTGAAGTTGCGTTCCTCCGCGCCTTCGACGTTGAGGTAGGCGAGCTGCTGGCGGCGGCCATAGGTGAGGGGACCGAGCACCTTGCTCATCCCGAGGCTGCAGACCATGGTGCGGGCGATTTCCGAGGCCTTTTCCAGGTCGTTCTGGGCGCCGCTGGAGGACTCGCCGAACACCAGTTCCTCGGCGGTGCGGCCGCCCAGCAGGATGGCGATCTGGTCCTTCAGCGCCTGTTCGGTCGACAGGAACTTCTCCTCCACCGGGAGCTGGAGGGTGAAGCCCAAGGCCGCCGCCCCGCGGGGGATGATCGAGACCTTGTGCACCGGTTCGCCCGTGGGGACGATCTCGGCGACCAGGGCATGGCCGGATTCGTGGACGGCCACCCGGTGCTTCTCGGCATCGCTGAGCAGCCGGCTTTTCTTCTCGGGGCCCGCCAGGATACGGTCGATGGCGGCCTCGAAATCCGCCATGCCGACGGCGGTCTTGTCGGCGCGCACGGCGATGATGGCGGCCTCGTTGGCGGCGTTGGCGAGATCCGCCCCGACGAAGCCGGGCGTGCGCTGGGCGACGACGCGCAGATCGACGTCCGCCGCCAGTTTCATCTTCTGGGTGTGCAGATGGAGGATCGCGACCCGATCCTCCAGCCCCGGCTTGTCCACCACGATCTGGCGGTCGAAGCGGCCGGAGCGGAGCAGGGCCTTGTCCAGGATTTCCGGCCGGTTGGTGGCGGCCATCACGGCGACTCCGACCGAGGGGTCAAAGCCGTCCATTTCGGTCAGCAGCTGGTTGAGGGTCTGCTCGCGCTCGTCATGGCCGCCCATCACCACCGGCCCGCCGCGGGAGCGGCCGATGGCGTCGAGCTCGTCGATGAAGATGATGCAGGGCGCATTCTGGCGGGCCTGTTCGAACAGGTCGCGCACGCGGGCCGCGCCGACCCCCACGAAAAGCTCGATGAACTCCGAGCCGCTGATGTTGAAGAACGGCACCCCGGCTTCGCCAGCGACGGCGCGGGCCAGCAGGGTCTTGCCGGTGCCGGGCGGGCCGACCAGCAGCATGCCCTTGGGCATGCGTCCGCCCAAGCTCTGGATGCGGGCGGGATTCTGCAGAAACTCGATGGTTTCCCGAAGCTCCTGCTTGGCCTCGTCGGCCCCGGCCACGTCGCCGAAAGTGACCTTGGCGGCGGTGTCGGCCTGGATCTTGGTCTTCTTGCCGATGCTGAGGAATCCCCGCCCGCCGGTCATGCGCCGCGCCATCCAGGTCCAGAACAGGGTCAGTAAAGCGATCGGTACGACCCAGTTGAAGATCAGGTTGCTGAACCAGTTGCTGCCGTAGCGGACCGTGTATTTCACGCCCTTTTTTTCCAGTTCCGCGGCGAGTTCGTGGTTCCACAGCGGCACGGTGATGAAGGCTCTGGGAGATTCGCCTTCGGCTTCGGGCTTGAGGGTGCCCGAAATGGCCTGTTCGGTGACGACGGCCTCTTCCACCTTGCCTTCGGACACCGCTTTCAGGAACTCGCTGTAGGGGATTTCCTCGTTGCGCAGGGCCTGGTAGCCGTTCAAGAGGTACAGGGTCGACAGCACCAGCAGCAGGTACAGGATCATGTTGTTGCGGCGGCGGGTGCCTTCGGGGCCCTCGCCCGAGACGCCGGCTTCGGTTTTCGCCCGCTGCCAGAAATCGCTCAAGGTGTCGAACAGCTTGCGGGGCGGTGTGGAATTCTGGGTGTTCTTGGCCATGGGGGTCTCCGGTTAAGGCTGCATGACGGCCGGGACGGTCGGTTCCGGTGGGGAGATTCTAGTGCTTGTGGGGCCGGATTGCTGCAACGGGTGGCTGGCGGTACCCTGGGCCGCGTCATGCGGGATCGGCTCAGGCCCCGGTCTCGACGCGGCGGGACAAGTCGGCGAAAACGCCCGCGAGATTGTGCAGGACTTCCTGGTTGGCATAGCGGACCACTTCCAGCCCAAGGGAGTTCAGAAACCGCGTCCGTTCGCCATCGTATTCGGTTTGCCGGGCATGGCTGTCGCCGTCTATCTCGATGACCAGTTGGAGTTCGGAGCAGTAGAAGTCGACGATGTAGCTGCCTATGGGTTTTTGCCGCAGGAACTTGTACCGAGCGAACTGGCGGCAGCGCAGCACTTTGTTCCAGAGCAGGGATTCGGCCGGGGTGGGATTCTTCCGGTTTTCACGGGCCAGGGCGGTGAGGTTCTTGTCGTAGGGGAGGTAGAGCAACCCCTCCCCCGCCCTCCCCTTATCAGGGGAGGGGGCTTCTTCCCTGGCAGGAAGACGAGAACCGTCATCTCCCTCCCCTTTGACAAGGGGGGATCGAGGGGCGGAAACCGTCGGGTGTTCAGTCGCCACCTGCTGTTCTTCCCCCCTGACAAGGGGGGATCGAAGGGCGGAAACCGTCGGGTGTTCAGTCACCACCTGTTGTTCTTCCCCCCTGACAAGGGGGGACTGAGGGGGGTTATCTTTCACCATTCCAACGCAGATGTCTGTCCCACCACCCGGCTCCCCCATCCGCCCGATCCGGCCCGCCTGAGCATAGCCGTGCGACTGGAACAAAGCCATGACGTCGCCGGCCCTCGCGGGATCGCAGGCGACCAGCAGACCCCCGCTGGTCTGAGGATCGCACAGCAGCTTGCGCTGCCATTCGGCCAGCTCGGGGCTCAGCCGGACCGAAGCGCCGTAGCTGTCCCAGTTGCGGGCCGCGGCGCCGGTGGCGTAGCCCTGGCGGGCCAGTTCCATGGCGACGTCGATGACGGGAATGTCGCCGAAAACGATCTCGGCGCCGAGACTCGATCCCCGGCAGATTTCCAGGAGATGCCCGAGCAGGCCGAAGCCGGTGACGTCGGTCATGGCATGTACGCCGTCGAGTTCCGCCAGCGCCGTGCCGACACTGTTCAGGCGGGTGGTGTGTTCGATCATCCGGGCATAGCCCGTCGCATCGAGTTGGCCTTTTTTGAGGGCTGCACTGAGGACGCCGATGCCTAGAGGCTTGCCCAAGATCAGCACGTCGCCGGGGCGGGCTCCGTCGTTGCGTTTCAGCTTGTCCGGATGCACCAGGCCGAGCACCACCAGGCCGTAGATCGGTTCGGGGGAGTCGATGGAGTGCCCGCCGGCGATGGGAATCCCTGCCGCTTCGCACACCGCCGCGCCGCCGGCCAGGATCTTCCGCACCGTTTCCACCGGCAGCTTGTCCACCGGCATGCCCACCACCGCCAACGCCAGGATCGGCGTGCCGCCCATCGCGTAGACGTCGGACAGCGCGTTGGTGGCGGCGATGCGGCCGAAATCGTAAGGATCGTCGACGATCGGCATGAAGAAATCGGTGGTGGCGACCACGGCCTGATGGGGCCCGATACGGTAGACCGCGGCGTCGTCGCTGGTCTCGGCGCCGACCAGCAGGTCGGGAAAGCGGCTCGCCAGGGGCAGTTCCGCCAGCATCTGCGACAGCACGGCGGGGGCGATCTTGCAGCCGCAGCCGCCGCCGTGGGAGAGCGTGGTCAATCGGACGTCGGTCATCGGTCTATCCTCACATGAAATTCCGGGGAGAGAGGGTGGCCTGGCGCCGGGCCATCCGTACCCATTTTCGCTTCGGCCCAAGCATTCAGCCGTCTCCGTTTCGTGCTTCCCTGTCTTGGCTGGTCTCCTTCAACACGCAGTATTTTTTCAGGATCTCCCGGTGAAAGCTCTCCGGCAGGCGTGCCCAGTCGCGGCCTTCGACCAGGATGGGGATGTTGGATTCCCGCACGGCCTCCAGGAAATCATCCAGCGGCCCGGGCGGGATCGGGCTCAAATCCGCCGAACGCAGCACCAGGTCCAAATCGCTGGCGTCGTGGGCGTCGCCGTTGACCCTTGAACCATAGGCCCAGGCGCTGACGCCGGACAGATGCCGTTCCAGCAGCCGCAAAAGTGTCTGCCGGTCCTTTTCGCGTAAGCGGAGGCTTGGCTCGCTCATGATTCGCTATCCAACACCTCGTTGATACGGCGGGCATCGCGGATGAACCGGGGCAGCAGGGCTTTAGGTTTCATTGGCAAACCCCTTGCCGTAATCGTGGGCGGTGTCGTTGCGGTTGTCGCGGTATTCCAGCCAGCGCTCGGCTTCCTCCACGGTGGGCAACCCGTGCTTGGCCGCATGACGGAAAATGTCCTTGAAGGTGAGTTGATCCACCTGCTTGCTGGAGGCAAAGCAGGGCCTCAGGCGCGTTTTCAGCAGCTTCCCGGTTTGCTCCGGGATGATCTCGAATTCCTTGACGCAGGCGGCGCGGTAAATGTCGTACGCCAGCGCATCGGGAGACGGCTGGTTCAACGCTTCGAAAGCGTGTTCCAGCGTGGTGATGCAGCGGGCGAAATAATCGGTGTGGAGTCTGCTCATGCTTCGGTCGTTCCGAATCGTCGGGATGGACTTAAGCCGACTGCGGTGCTCATATCTTCACTTTCCCGCCGTCGTGTCGGTCGCAAAACAGCCTGCTTCAGTCTACTCATGAAATATAGGCATATCGAAGGCGCACAGGTATCCGCGGAGTTTTCCGAAGAAGGAGGGCTGCTTTACCGTTATTGGCTGGATATCGTCGTGCCCGATAAAGCTGGGAAGGGAAGAACGGCGTGCGTGATCATGCAGAATCCGAGCTATGCCGGCCGGGAGATAGCGGACAGGTCCGTGCGATTCATGGAGGAGACGGTATTTAGGAGAAACCTGCCGGAGTTTGAAGGTGTCAATCGCCTGATCGTGGTCAACTTGTTTGCCAGGGTCCAGACCCGGGATTTCAAGGGAAAGGCTCACGATATCGGTTCCAGGAACGATGCGGCCATCGCGGCGGCTCTCAGGGCGTCGGAGATCGTCATCATCGGCTGGGGCATTTCCAACAAATTCTCCGAGCGTAAAGCCTTCGTTCTCGATTTGCTGAAAATGCTGACCGGCAAACAAGTCTGCAAGACCCGAATGCATCCGTCGAGAGGCAGGCATGACGGCTTCATCCAGCCGTTTTCCTCCTGACTTCCCGGGTTTATCCCATACCTTTACACAGATCTCTGTCAGACAATGAAAGATCAAATACATGCGGCAAGCGTAGGCAATCCGGCTGTGTGACCTGCTAAGCGCCGCTCAGAAAGCCAGCCACAAGCCCATTTACCGTGGCGTTGCCAGTGATTTTGTCATCGGGTATGAGCACATAAATCCAAGGCTTGTGACCACGGCCGGCCGCGTGTTGGCTGGCTGCTGCACACCATTTCGCGGCAGCTTGCGCCTTGGCCTGAACCGCTGGATCAGTGAGCTCGTTCCTGGCCTTTACCTCGCAAATCACCATCGCCTTGCCGGTCTCAATCACGAAATCCGGCTCGTAGTTGTTGCCCGAACGGTATTCGATTTGGAACTGTGTGCGGCCCGGTTTCAGCCATTTCTCCACGTCCCTGTCGGCATCGACCATGACGGCGAAACGGCGTTCCGGGTCGGAATCGAACTTTTGCAATGAATAGCAGCACTTATTGAAGCCGCCGAAGACATGCCGTTTGGTATCCGATGCCGGCGTTACCGCCTGACGGAAATCGCGCGCCCGCTGGCCTGGCACGATGTTGAAAGGCTGGGGTTGGAGCAGGGTGAAGCCACGTGTGACGCGAACCTCGTAGTCGTCCTTACCCAAAGGGGTTTCCTCATAGTGCTGCATCATCTGGACAAAGATGAACTCGGCGAGCTGGCGACCGTTGCGCAGCAACACGCTTTCCACCTCCGTATCGGATGCCAGATAGGCGCTAAGGCGTGTCACAAGCTGCCCGGCAAGCTTGTACAGCAGATCGGCGTGGGCGTCGTAGTCGATCTCGTTGCGTTCGATGAGGTAGCGAACGAGATAATCCTCGAAGCGATCCTCACGCGGGCCATCCACGGCTTTGGCCAGATAGCGGCGTGCTTCCGTGCGCAAGGTCTGGATCACCAGCTCGTCCTCGATAGGATGGACATTGATGGTGTTCAGGTCCTTCAGGTCGAAGCCGGTGAATCGGAACGTCACCTGGCGCTTCGGGATCACCACGATCTGTGGAATCGAGAGGGTACGCTCCGCCACGGTCTGGGAGACGGCCTCGACGATCTCATCGACGCGTGGCGCTTCGATGAAGCCTTCCAGCCCCCCCTGGACCGGCTGGATCAGCGCTTTTACCTCCTGGGCAATCCGGCGCTGAACTTCGGGTTGGCGTAATTCTTCGACGTTGCCCAGCTTGCGTTCGAAGCGGCGGATCACCTCGAAAGTCACTTCGGCCGTGCGGCTTTCCTCCTTCGACTTGAAGGCATAGGCGGGAGCCGGCTCCGCGACACCCGCCACGGAGGGGCCGACGCCGGTAATCAGCATTTCGGCCACGGAAGGCGCTGCAACCAACGTGGCGCCGGCTGGCGATACATCGCCGCCCTCGCCGATCTCCAGCCGTTTCATGACGATGGAGCCCGGTTCCTTGGCCCGTTTGATGATCTCATCGAAGCGGTCGTGGGCAATGACGGTCAAGCGGTCGACGGCGGCGAACTCGTCATCGTCGCCGCGCGAAACGCGCTCGCCATAGGGCAGGCGCAGCCCCCGGCCCAGCGTCTGCTCGGTCAGGATGTCCGACGCCGATGCCCGTAGCGGCACGATGGTGTAAAGGTTCGTCACGTCCCAGCCTTCCTTGAGCTTGTTGACGTGAATGACGATCTCCGTGCGGTTGTCCCGTTCCAGGGAGACCAGGCGTTCCGTAGCCTCTTCGGTTTCCTCGCCGCGCAGCGCGGAATGCACCTCGGCGACCTTATCCTTGAAACGGCCTTTGAAAAACGACTCGGACTCGATATGGGCGCGCAGACGTCCGGCGTGCTCGGTGTCCTGGGCCACCACCAGAATGAAGGGATGCACCTTGGGGCGGCCGGACACGCGGTGATACCGGTCCAGTTCGACGGCCACGTGGTCGTGGTAATGCACCGCGTCTTCCAGCTTGATTTGCTCCAGGCGCTCTTCGGAAACCGACTTCGGATCAAAATCCTTGCGCGTGGCCACGGCCGGTTCTTTCACGAAACCGTCCGCCATGGCCTGGCCCAGGTCGTAGCGGTAAATCACGTTGCGGAAATTGGCGGAGCGCGCGCCGACGGTCTTGGGGGTGGCGGTCAGCTCCAGGCCCAGAATGGGGTTCAGGCCGTCGATGGCCTTGGCGCCGGCGCTGGCGCGGTAGCGGTGCGCCTCGTCCATGATGAGAACCAGGTCATCGAGCCTGGCCAGGTATTCGTAATAGCTCTCACCGATGGTTTCGTGCAGGCGCCGCATCCTGGCGCCTTCCTTCTTGTTGATCTTGTCGATGTTGAAGATGTTGATGTGGACGTCGGAACCGAACAAGTCGGTGGAGCCGCCGCCGTCGAAGCGCGCGCCGCGCCCGCTGTCGTAGTTTTCGCCGGTGATGATGAGCGGCGGGCGTTGGGTAAACTCGGCAATGCCCTTGAACACGTACTTGGGGTGCTCCGGCGTGAAGTCGCCGATCAGCTTGCGGTAAATGGTGGTGTTGGGCGCCAACACGAAGAAATGCCGGCTCTTGCCGGTCAGATAGAGGTAGGCGATGAATGCGCCCATGAGACGCGTCTTACCCACACCGGTCGCCAGGGCGAAGCAAAGCGACGGGAAGTCTCGCTCGAAGTCCTCCACGTCGGGGCACAGCGCCTGAATTTCGGCCAAGGTCGCAGCCGAATCCCCGTTCAGGTCGACCCGGCCCAGCAACTCTGCGAGGATTTCCAGAGAAGCGGCCTGCGGCGGACGCAGGGAAAGCCGCTGGATAATGGCTCGCAGTGAACGGTCGGTCATCATGGTTCCCGAGACTTGGTGCGCAAACGGCGCTGATATTCCAAGGGCTCCTCCGGCCAGGAAATGCTGCCGATCAATTCCCTGTGTTGCTCGCTGGGAGAAATTTCCACAGTGTCCCCCTCGTCCACCACCAGTATGAATTCGTGCCTTCCCGGTTTGATCTCCTTGGGTAATTGAACATGCAAAGTCCGGTCTTCCGGCACTTCGTAGTCAATTTTCAGCGAAAACATAGGGTTCTCCCGTTTACACTGTCAGCTTGTTTCCACACACCCCATGCACATACGGCCCAGGCGTGCTCCGGCACTTCGGCGAGAATTCCCAGGGATTCGGCCTAGGGAGAACGCAGGGAAAGGCGTCGAACGATGGCTCGTAGGGCGCGGTCGGTCATCATGACTCTCCAGGCTTGACGGACAAATCCTGCCTGTACAGTTCTGCTACTTGATCCGGAGGCAGGCGCTCGCAGCGCGCATTCCGCACGACAACCAGCAGGGTACCGGTACGGGCGGCTTCGTCGCGGGCACGTTGCGCCGCGCGTTTCAGCGCGGCGAAGGAATGGATCAAGTCAGGATCGTGCGTTTGTTCGAGTTTGCTGGGGTTCACGTTTTGACTCCACAGTCGATGAGGACGGGTTCCAGCCCGGCGTTATCGTAAAGCGCCCAAGCGTCCACCAAGCCGCGATAAACGCGCTCGAAATTGGCGCGGCCTGCAGCAAATCGCCGCCGAATCACCTTCTCAGGGATTCCGTGGCCGCCCTGGCGTACGCGCTCGGCCACGCGCGCGATAGCCGTTTCCGGCGTGGGCAAGGCCAGGAAAATCAAGGTGACGTGATAACCGGCGGCCTGCCATTGGACAACATGCCTTGCGTACCCCAGTCCCGCCAGCGTGGTCTCGAACGCGAAACTTTCTCCGTGCGCCGAGTAGTCCCCAATGGCTTCCAGCATCAAACGGCCCGCCTTGATCGCCGCCGTTTCCGGGGCAAACGGGGATAATCCAGCAGCGATCAGGTCTGCATTCACGAATTGCGGGCAGCCGGCCTCGTTGGGCAGAAACTCGCGAGCGAAGGTGGTTTTCCCGGCGCCGTTGGGACCGGCAATAATGAGAATACGCTTTTCCCTCATCGCAGCGCTCTCTCATCGAACAAATCCGGCTGACGTGCGTGTCGCTGTTCCGTCTGGGGCGGCGGTGATTCTTCTGTCGTGTTGGCCATCATCGGCAGACTGGCCACATTCAGGCTGTAGTCGTCCTTGCCCCATTCGCAGCGGCGCAGCACCGCATGGGGGATTTTCCGCACCGTCAGGTTGGCGAAAGCGTCCGGATTGGCGTTGAACGCCTTGCAGCACACCAGCAGGCTGCGTTCCTCGCCGACCTCCTCGGCGATGGCGCGCAGTTGGTCATGAGTCAGGCTTTGGGTGGTGACGTAGATGAAATCGCGCTCCGACGAATGTCCATGCAGCCAATAATGCTGCTCGCTGGGCGCATAGGTGAAGCCCATCAGCTTGCACACCGCCTCGGCCAGCATGGCGGCGTTGTAGCTTTGCGCGATGACCCAATTGCCCCAGCGGTCCTTTTCCAGCAGCGAGGGCGCCAGGCGGAAATAGCGGAAACCGCCGCCGCCCTTCCAGTCCACGGCCTGGGTGATGCCGCCGGGATCCTCCCCGTCGATGACCTTTTTCAGGCGTGGGATGATGTGGGTATGGCAGTGCTCACCCAATTCCACCATGATCCAGCGCCGGCCCATCTTGTGGGCCACGGCGCCGGTGGTGCCGGAACCGGCGAAGGAGTCGAGGACGAGGTCACCGGGGTTGGTAGCGACATCGAGAACGCGTTGAACGAGACTTTCTGGCTTGGGGGTTCCAAAAGGATCGTCTTTGTTAAATGAGATGACTTCTCGCTTTGCCGTTTGGTTGTTCCCCACATCTTCGTGCCTCCAGACAGTTGTAGGCACGGTTCCTTCTCTTACCCTATCCGAGAATTTCTTAAGACGCGGTACTGGGTTATTTCCATTCTTACCCCACCAAATAAGGTTTTCCGCTACATTCCTTTCGTGCGACAGTCGGTCGAAAGCCCAAACTCGGATAGGATTAGGCCACACCTGTTCACCCGTATTGGGATTCATAATAGGATAGTAAAGGTTGGGCCTTTCATATTTTGACTTCGCGCATGTGTAATCTGCTGATGTCCATGGTCCTCTCGGGTCACTGTCAGGATTTTTAAAGTTTTTTTCTTGCTTTTGGCTGCGCTCCAGCAAGTTAGGGCGCCAAATCTCCTTGCTCTTCGCGAATACAAGAATGTGGTCATGATTCAGGCTTAACCATTTCGCGTCATTTTGAGGAGAAAACTTTTTCTCCCACATGACGTTCGCCACGAAATTCTCCCGTCCAAATACCTCGTCGCACAACACTTTCAAATAATGCGCTTCGTTGTCGTCGATGGTGATCCAAAGCGACCCATCCTCGGAAAGCAGCCGCCGGATAATCTCCAGCCGGTCGCGCATCAACGACAGCCAAATAGAATGCTCCAGCCCGTCGTCGTAATGGGTAAACGCGCTGCCGGTGTTGTACGGCGGATCGATGAACACGCACTTCACCTTGCCGGTGAATTCCGCTTCCAGCGCCTTCAACGCCAGCAGGTTGTCGCCGAAGATCAGCCGGTTGTCGAAGCTGTCTTCCCTCACCCCCTGCCCCTCTCCCGCCGGGAGAGGGGAGTTCCGGAATTTGGCGTGATACGACTTCTCCGGGTCTTCCAGCAAAATCCGCGGCTCCAATTGCGGCCGCTTGTCCTTGCCGATCCAAGTGAGTTCGAGTTTTTGCTTTCTGACCATAGCGTCTATGGGACAAACATGTCAGTTGAATTTGAGAGTATGGGCACATTCGTTCCACACTGCGGGACGCTGTTTCCACAGCTCAGAAAAGGGGGGCTCGTTTCGACCAGTTCCAACAAAAATCCAACCCAGTAAACCGTGGTCATCCGCTTCGCGCAAAGCATCAATGAACTGGCTGTATGGCGTATCTGAATCGGCCAAGAACCGGCGGGCAATATCCGATAGTCTTTGAAAGGTCGCTTTATATCCAGCGGCTAATGCTTCGCGGCGATCCAATTGAAGTATTTCAACGGTTGCGGTTCCCTTAGGCGACCAGACGTTGATCTGCGCATCAAATCGTGCAGTAATGTTGCCCGTGATGGGGTCGAAGTCCAGATGGCGCCATGGCTCTTCTTTCGTCGGGTCGATCAGCAAAGGACGTTTTCCCTGAAGGGGGAAGCGGTTGCCTTTCAGCCGTCCGCACTCGGTACAGCACAATAACAGATTCCTCCAGCGGAACATGCGCTTCGAATAACCGGCCTTCGGCCGAAAGTGCTCGATATCGGAGCCGTGCGAATCCAAACAATACATGCAGCGTTCTCTGGCTCCCATCATGTTTTGCAGCGATGTAAGCACCTTTCGCATAGTTTTGGTAGCGCGGGCTCCCTTCCATTCTCTTTCGACATCAAGGCCTCCGCTGCGATACTTCTCATCGGCTTGTTTTTGTCGCCTGCACAGATACGCTTGTATACCTTTGCCTAAAGGCGGACGAGTGACGCGTCGCACAGCCTAAATTTCCTCCTGCGTATCAGCGAAGAGTTCGACCTGTTTCAGCCTGGCTTCTTCTCCATTTGTGAGTTTGCCGCCGCCGCGCCGCTTCGCTTGCAGTTTGGCAAATTCGGCACGGCCTTCGACGGCCCGTGGCGAACGCGTGTTCTGTAACCCAAAAGCGGGGGTGAGTAAAATGGTATCCGGTCTGGATGAAATAACTTTATTGTATTCTTCCTCCGTCAATGCCCTTGGCTTTGCATCGCTGCCAGGCTCTGGAAGAACGAACAGCCCATTTTCATCGGCCGCCTGGCAGATAATCGGACTGTGGGTCGTAACCAAAAATTGAATATTCGGAAAATGTCGCTTGAGCCAAAATCCAATTTCACGCTGCCACTCGGGGTGCAGGTGGGCATCTACTTCGTCGATCAACACAACACCGCTGCGTTTGATAAAAACCCTATTGTCGTCATCTCTTTCGGTTAGCCCTTCAATACCATAAGCATTGATAAGATGGCGAACAATATCGGCAAGCAACGCCAGTGCGGCGCGATATCCATCGCTCATTTCCGGCCAGGCCAGTTGCACGCCATTTCGGTCCTTCAACCAAAGTCCATCCGAATCCACGCGGTCTATGGTAATTTGGTTTGGCAGCAAGTCGTCTCTCAGAATTTCCAGCAATAAATTTAGCTGCTCGCGCTCTGCTGCCCTACCTTCAAAATCTTTATGTTTTAAATTCCTCAACCACTGATCAACTTCCGCCAACGATGCGGCTTCCTGAAACATGGTAATGAACCGCTCGGTTGCGGGAGCAACCATTTGCCGTGCGGCCTCCGGTGAAGCACCGAATACCCGGCGGAATGGACCATAGCCGCAAGAAAACCAGCCTTTTGCATCAACTGACCAAACGGTGCGTTCCGGTGTCGAGTAATTCTTAGGTTTTTTTTGCGGTATTGCTGATTGAAGCACGGTGTCCTTCCCAATACCATGCAGCACTATTTTTGCTGGAAACTGTGCGGACGGTTTTGATCCTGGCTCAGTGATAGAATCATCTTCGATGCAACGCACGATCTCAAGTTGAATGCATGCTTCGTCACTTGCCCCGTCACGAATCCAACGGTGAAAGCTCGGCTGCAATGCGCGCGCCGTGTCTTTTCCTGTCAGCGCTACGGCGATGGCTTTAAGCAAAGTGCTCTTTCCCGAGCCATTGTCACCGGTGAACACCGTCCATCCTGCGTATTTATCGTTGCCGCGCGACAAATCGAACTCAAGGGATTCAAATCCTCGTATATTCTTGATAGTAACTTTGCTGATATACATTATTATGCCCCTGCGCCCTTTGTAAGCTGGAAATTGGTTGCCGAAGGTCAACCCAGCACTTTTTGCGGTATTCGTTTTGAATTACGACTGCGCATGCTCATAGAACCTCCCATCTTACGGTAAACAGCGGCACCATGATTGGCTCCACCCGCAGGTGTTCCTGTATCTGATCGAGCATGGCCTCCACCTCGGCGCGGATTTCCGCGCCGGTCAAAATTCAGCCTTCATCTTGTCGCGCTTGCCCTCCAGGGAGCTGATCCGGCGCTTCTCGGCGAGCTTTTCCGCCATCGGCAGGCCCGATCGCCGCAAGGCTTTGTTGGCAGTCTTGATGTCGGCTTCGCATAGGCAAAAGTTACCTATTTTTTCATCGGAGTGTTCATGATCGTCCAGGACTTGACATCCTGGCGAAGCCCAGGAAGCAAAAGCAAGTTACCTATGGGCTGGCTTCATGGAACACGACGGGAGGTCAGTTGGCGGAAGAGAATGGGAGTCGAACCCACCTGAGGCCGTCTCACGGCCTCATCCGGTTTTGAAGACCGGCCGCCCCACCGGGGACGCTGCTCTTCCAGGGTTGGGCGGATTCTATCGAAAAACCCCCGGGCTGCGGCGTCTTAGAAGTCCAAGGTTTCGTTGCGCAGGCGGTGGCTGTCCTTGATGCGGCGGGTCAGGCCGACGCGGTCGAAGAATTCCAGGATGTGGATGGCGAGCTTGCGGCCGGTGCCGATGCGGTTGCGGAATTCGGCGGCTAAAACTGCGCCGTCCGGGCTGTTGCCGGCGGCCTGCCGGACGATGGCGGCGAGCCGGGCGACGGCGGCCCGGTCGAAATAGTGGTCTTGGGCGATACGGTACACCCGCCCGAGCCGGGCCGCGCGCATCAGCAAGCGGCGCACCGCGGTTTCGTCGAGGTTTTCGGTCCGGGCGATGTCGCGCACCCGGGGCGGCTGGAACGGCTCGGCAGTCAGCAGCGGAGCGAGGCGCTGCCACAGGGCCTCGTCCTCCGGGGCGAGGCTGAGTTCATGGCCGGGCAGGTGCCACCAGGAGCCGTCGCGGCGGCAGTGTCCTTCGGCCAGCAGTTCGGCCAGGAGCGCGCCGAACGCCGGGCGTTCCATCCGGGGCGCGGTGCGCAGGCGCAATTGCTCGGTGTTGAGGCCCAGCGAATCGGGCACGTTTTGATGTTCCTGCTGCAGCGCGGCGATGACGCCGGCGCGGAGCGCCGCCCAATGCGCCGGGGAAAAGGCGATCGGATTCGCGCCGTCGATTTTCTTCAGAGCCAGGCCGGCGCAGAGCTGGTCGGTCTCGGCTTCGGTCAGGTTGGCGTTGGCGGCGAAGGCGCCGAGATCGACCCCGTTCGGCGCACAGTCCAGCAGGGCCTTGAGCCGGGTTTCGGGAAGGTCCTGTTCCCAGGCGGCCAGGATGGCGAGGCGCTGGGGTGAGCGGCGGTGCCGGGCGGGGGGCTGGGTGTCGAGCACGGCGGCGCCGGCCAGGGTTCGCTGGGCGGCGGCATCGCGCAGGATGCAGCGGTCGCCCCAGGCCGCGCAGGTGGGCTGGTCCAGCACCAGTTGCGCCCAGGCGCTCGCGCCCGGCTCCAGCGTGTCCGCTTCGAGCAGGGCGACATGCCCGGCGGACCGGAACGCGCCGAGGTGGACGTGTACCGGCGTCCAGTGGCGCAGCGGCCGGGCTTCGCCGCCCAGCAGCCGGAGCCGGACGTCCAGCCGGCGCGTCGGCCGATGCAGGACTGGCGCCAGTACCCAGTCGCCGCGCTGCACCTCCTGTTTTTCCACGCCGGCCAGATTGAGGGCGCAGCGCTGGCCGGTGTGGCCGGATTCGGCGGGGCGGTTCTGGGCATGGATGCCGCGGATGCGGACTTTCAGCCCGGACGGGGCGACGAGCAGATGATCGCCGGCGCGGACCGTGCCGGAAAACACGGTGCCGGTCACCACCGTGCCGATGCCGGCCACCGTGAAGCTGCGGTCCACCGCCAGGCGGAAGCCGCCGCCGGGGATGCGGGCGTCGAGCCGGGCTGCCGCCAGGCCCAGATGGGCGCGGAGTTCGGCCACGCCGGCGCCGGTGTGGCTTGAGACCTCGAACACCGGGCAGCCGGCGAGGCGGGTGCCGGTCAGCACGGCTTCGATTGCTCCACGGGCTGCGGCGATCCGGCCGGGGTCGACGAGGTCGGTCTTGGTCAGGGCCACGGCGCCGTGCCCGATGCCGAGCAGGTCGATGATCTGCAGGTGTTCCACGGTCTGGGGCATGGGGCCGTCATCGGCCGCCACCACCAACAGGGCGAAGTCGATGCCGGTCGCGCCCGCCAGCATGTTGTGGATGAATTTCTCGTGGCCGGGCACGTCGACGAAGCCGAGGATTTCGCCGCTGGTCAGAGGGGTGTAGGCATAGCCCAGGTCGATGGTGATGCCGCGGGATTTTTCTTCCACCAGGCGGTCTGCGTCCACGCCGGTCAGTTGCTTCACCAGCGCGGTCTTGCCGTGGTCGATATGGCCCGCGGTGCCGACGATCATCCCGGGAATTCCAGCAAAGGCAGCTGGCCGAGGAAGGCGGCCTCGTCCTCCAGGCAGCGCAGGTCGAAGCGCAGGGCGCCGTCTTCGAGCCGTCCGACGACCGGGAGGGGCAGGTCGCGGAAGGCTTGCGCCAGCCGGTCGAGGGCGCGGCCGCCGCCACGCTGTGGGTGGATGGCGAGACAGGCGCTGGGGAGGCGGTCGACCGGGAGCGAACCGCTGCCGATCTGGCTGCGGCAGGCTTCGACCGAAACCACGGCGCGCTCCCCCAACGAGGCTTGCACGGCGGGCAGGAGGCGCTGCGCCAGCTCACGGATCTCGGTTTGCGTCCGCGTCAGCAGCCGCAGAGTCGGCAGCCTTTCCGCCAGCAATTCGGGACTGCGGTAAAGCCGCAGGGTCGCATCGAGGGCGGCGAGGGTCATCTTGTCCACCCGCAGGGCGCGCTTGAGCGGATTGCGCTTGATCCTGCCGATCAGTTCCTTGCGTCCGACGAGGATGCCGGCCTGCGGGCCGCCCAGCAGCTTGTCGCCGCTGAAGCTGATCAGATCGGCGCCGTTGTTCAAGGCGTCCTGCGGGGTCGGCTCCTTCGGCAGGCCATAAGCGCCGAGGTCGACCAGGGTGCCGCTGCCCAGGTCTTCGACGAAGGGCAGGCCGTGGGCGTGGGCCAGTTCGGCGAGTTCGGCTTCCGGCACCGAGGCGGTGAAGCCTTCGATGGCGTAGTTGCTGCGGTGGACCTTCATGATCAGGGCGGTGCGCGGATTCAGGGCTTCCGCGTAGTCTTTGCGGTGGGTGCGGTTGGTGGTGCCGACCTCGCGCAGCCGGGCGCCGGCGCGGGCCATGATGTCGGGGATGCGGAAGGCGCCGCCGATCTCGATCAGCTCGCCGCGCGAGACGATGACTTCTTTGCGCAGGCCCAGGGTATTCAGCAGCAGGAACACGGCGGCGGCGTTGTTGTTGACGACCGTCGCGGCCTCGGCCCCGGTCAGTTCGCGGATCAGGCCGTCGATGTGGCCGTCGCGGTCGCCCCGGCGGGCGGCGTCGAGGTCGTATTCCAGGTTGCTCGGGCGAGACAACACTGCCAGCACGGCTTCGACCGCCTCCTCCGCCAGCAGCGCCCGTCCGAGGTTGGTATGGAGCACCGTGCCGGTGAGGTTGAACAGCGGCCTAAGGCTAGGGCTGAACCGGGTTTGCAGGCGGGTCCGGCAGGCTAAGGCGATCCGGCTTGGGTCGACCGGCGTCTCTGGCTGTGCTTTTAGTGCATCGCGCAGCGATTCCAGCTCGGCGCGGAGCGCGGCGACCACGGCGGTGTGGCCGTAGCGCTGTTTCAACTCGGTGATATCCGCCTGGTTCAGAAGACGGTCGACCGAGGGCAGGCGGGCATGTGCGGACGAAGGCATGGCGTCTGTGGTGTTGGGGGGAAGTCGGGAACCGGGAGCGGTCGAAGAGCCGAAGCGTTATCCAACGCAGCGCTACCAGCATTATCGGTAGATTTCCCGCCGGTTGCCGATTTTCAATACGAGTACCAGCAGCTTTTCATCCTCGATGGTGAATGCCGCCCGGTAGCTCCCGACGCGCAGCCGGTAAAGATCGAGCTCCGATTCCAGTTTGATGGCGCCGTGGCGGCGTGGGTTTTCCGCCAAGGTTTCCAGCGCGGCGATGATCCAAAGATTGGGCCTGCCGGGGCAGTTCGTCCAACGCTTTCTTGGCGGAAGGCTTCAGAACTACGAAGGAGCACAAGGAAGTCGAGCGAAGCGAGCGAGTGCTTTCGACCCGCGCGAAGCCATAGGCCCCGGATCGAGTCCGGGGGAGGCCCCGGATGTTTTGTCTTAAGGCCGCGGCTTGATTGCGGATGGAGACAAAACCTAAGGGAACCGACACGGCTTCGAGTCATTGTGGGAGCCTTGGCGGAGTGCGTCGCTTAAGAGACGGACGGAGCTTAAGGCTCGCGGCGGAGCCGCTCCTACAGCAAGGTGTAGGAAAGATGTGGGAGCGGCTCCGCCGTGATATGCCGCGCTCCAGCTCATAGGCCATATTCGGCCTTCACCGCGCCTAGGGAGATGCCCCCCTTTTCTTGCATGGCATGCTCGGCGTCGCGAACGTCCTCGGCGTCTTCGAGTCCCAGCACGATCAACCGGCGTATGGCATCCGAGCGGGACACGCTGACGTGCAGTTCGGATTCCAATTGACGGGCATAGTGGTCTACACGCTGCAGAAGTTCGGGAGGGAGCCGGATTGCGGAAGGGTTCTTGTGGGAAGCGGAGGTCGGCATGGCGGTTTCCGACAGAAGGGGACCAGAGATTGTAGTCTATCGTAATACGTCGGTTACTGGTCGTTACTAAGCGTTAAGAAAGAAAAGTCATATGTCACCCCGGCAGGGAATGCGGGGGTCCAGGTTACATGGATGTATAAGCCTTACCATCCCTGGCCCCTGGATTCATGCCGGGCTGTCCTGCCCGGCACCCTGCGGGCCAGTGCCAATCCGTTCCCGTCGGATTGGTCATGCCGGGCTGTCCTGCCCGGCACCCTGCGGGCAGGCGCCAATCCGCTCCCGGCGGATTGGTCCGGCAATCCATGCCGGAATGACGAGCAGTATGACATTCATTCCTTTATGCTTAGTAACTAAAGAATGTCATCGAGGCGTCATTTTCGGACCGGAATCCGAAAAATCCTGGGGTCCAGGGATGGCAAGGTTTTCACGTCCATGTGACTGGATGCCGGTGTCCCGCCCGGCATGACGGGTGACTTTATTTTCTTGACGATTAGTATCTTCGGATGGTTCCTTGCTTCATCGCCCGCCCGGCACCAGCAGCGGATTGAGTCCCAGCCGCTGATAACCTTCCTCGGCCATGAGAAGGTCCAGAGCCAGGCTGGCGATGTCGTCGGCGAAGGGATCGATGGCGGCGTCCTTGCCGCGATCCATGATCTTCAGGTAGGTCTTGCAGGCGCCGCAGCCTTCCGCCTTCACCGCCTCGCCCAGACCCTCGACGGCGAAGTAGGCTAAGTCCCGGCTGGAGCCGCAATGGATGCAGAGAATGCGCGGCCGGTTCCATTCGCAGCCGCACAGGCCGCAGACCAGGTAGCGCAGGCCGTGGACCGCCCCCCCCGTTTGCAGGAGGGAGGCGACCGGCAGGGAGCCGCAGACCGGGCAGGCGGCGCCGGTCCGCGCCGGGCCGATCCGTTCTCTTGCCAGGCGCGAGGCGAACGAAGTCATGTGCACCTGCAGGGCTGCGGCCACGAGGGGGGCGATCCCGGCATCGGTGTGGTCGAAATCGCCGGCCATAAGGCGGCCGCCCCAAGCTTCCAGCTCCTCGTCCGCCGCTTGCCGGATGCGGTCCAGCAATGAGCCTAGCCCGGCCTCTCCCGGCTTCAGCCGGTCGGCGATCGACCGCAGCGTTGCCCGCCATGCGGGATTTTTCGGTAGCCTGGATATATCCGGCGGAAGCGCGGCGGCGGCCTGTTCCCAAAGGCTGGCCTGGATTTCGGCGAGGTCGGCCATGAGGTTCAGGTAGCCGGCCAGCGAGGACCGGGAGTGGGCCAACTGGCGGAAGCGGGCCGCGCGATGGCGGAACGGGCCGTCGGTGGGAGGGAGGCGGACGGCAGGGATTTCGCTGCCGCTTGCGGCGAACGGGTTGCTTTCCATGGGATGCGAGGTATGCGGGTGATTCGAAACGCCGTCGGCTATTTGGCCGGAAATCGTCCGGGCGGCCCGGTCAATGTTTCTCCTCGCCCGCCTCTTCGCCGCTCTTCTGCAGGCTGCGCTGCACCGCGGCGAAGGCCTTGAGCCGTTCTTCCACCTTCCGGTTCAGCGATCCTTCCGGAAACACGCCGGCTTCGTCGCGCCGGCCCACGGGGACGCCGGTGAGGAGTTCCAGCGCCTCGTCGACCTCGGACACGGCATAGACCTGGAATTTGCCTTCGGCGGCGGCCTGCACCACGTCCTGCCGCAGCATCAGGTGCACCACGTTGGCCGCCGGGATGATCACGCCGTGGTCGCCGGTCAGGCCGCGCGCCGCGCAGACGTCGAAGAAGCCTTCGATTTTCTCGTTCACGCCGCCGATGGGCTGCACCCGGCCGTGCTGGTCGACCGAACCGGTGACGGCCAGATTCTGCCGGATCGGCACTTCGGCGATCGAGGACAGCACCGCGCACAGCTCGGCGAGGGAGGCGCTGTCGCCCTCCACCCCGCCGTAGGACTGCTCGAAAACCAGGCTGGCGGCGACCGAGAAGCCCTGGGCGCCGGAATAGCGCGAGGCCAGGAAATTGCCGAGGATCAGCACGCCCTTGCTGTGCAGGGCGCCGCCGAGTTCGGTTTCCTTCTCGATGTCGAGGATGCGGCCGCTGCCGGGGCGGGTGGTGGCCGTGATCCGCGAAGGCTGACCGAAGGCGAAGTCGTTGAGCTGAAACACGGAGAGGCCGTTGATCTGGCCGGCCACAGCGCCCTCGGTGGCGACGAATATCAGCCCCCGCCGGATCGCTTCCTGCACCCGGCCGCGGATGCGGTCGGAGCGGCGGATCTGGCGGTCGATGGCGTGTTCGATGTCGCCGGCGGTGATGAGGCCGCGTCCGTCGCTGCCCGCATAGAAATCGGCCTCCCTCATCAGGTCGGCCAGGCTGCGCAGATGCGCGCTCAGCTTCTCGCTGTCGCCGGTCCGCCGGGAGGCATGCTCGACGACGCGGGCCACCGCCTCCCGGTGCAGCGGCCGCAGTTTCTCGCGGCGGGCGAGCGTGGCGACCATCCGCGCGTACAGTTCCATCGAATCCGCATCGCGCGGCAGGGTATCTTCGAAATCCGCGGCGATCTTGAAGAACTCCCGGAATTCAGGGTCGTAGATGTCCAGCAGGAAGTAGAGCATGCGCTCGCCGAACAGGATGACCTTGAGGTCCAGCGGAATCGGCTCGGGTTCCAGGCTGGTCGTGCTGATGAGACTGAGGCTGCGCTCCAGCGACTCGATGCGGATCTCGCCGGCGTGCAGGGCGCGCTTCAGCGTCTCCCAGGCGAACGGCTGGGTCAGCAGCTTGCGCGCATCGAGCAGGAGATAGCCGCCGTTGGCCTTGTGCAGCGCTCCCGCCCGGATCATGGTGAAATCCGTCACCAGCGCCCCCATGTGGGCCTGATGCTCGATCCGCCCGATCAGGTTGCCGTGGGTGGGCAGCTCCTCCTGGACGACGGGCGCGGCGGTGAGTGCGGCGTGATCGACCACCAGGTTGATCCGGTAGCGCTGCGCCGGCGCTTTCTGCGGTCCCTCGAACAGGCTGATGACGCCTTCGGACTTGGGCAGGAACGACTCGGTGTGCTCGATGATGTCGGCCTGGGCCAGGTTCAGGTAGTCGATCACGCCCGGCAGGCTGGCATAGCGGGCCTTGAGGTCGGCGAACTGATGCGACACCGTGAATTCGGCGATCTCGCGGTTGAGCGCCTTGAGCTTGCCGCGCGCCTCCTTGCGCCAGGCGGGGAACTGGCGGAGGACTTTCTGCAGCTGCTGCTGCAGGTCGGCGACGGTGGATTCGATGGTCTGGCGTTCCTGGTCCGACAGGTTCTGGAACTGTTCCGGGCTGATGATTTCGTCTTCCTCGCGCAGCATCGGGGCGAAAGCGAAACCGGTCGGGGTCTCGATCAGGGCGATGCGGCTCCGCAAGGCCTCCCTCCTCAGCCGGTTGACCGCTTCGGCCTCCCGCTCGCGCGCCTGCTGCTCGATCTTTTCGGCGCGGCTGCGGTATTCCTCGCCTTCGAATGCCGCGGGGAGGGCGGAAATCAGGTCTTCGACCACCACCTCCATGTCGTGCGTCAGATGCCGCCCCCAGCCGGCCGGCAGGCGCAGCGCCTTGGGCTGGGCGGGATTGGCGAAATTGTTGACGTAGCACCAGTCGCTCGGCGGCGGCTGGCTGGCGGCGATGCGTTCCGCGAGTTCGCGCGCGGCGGTCAGTTTGCCGCTGCCGGGCGGACCCAGCACGAAGACGTTGAAGCCTTTCTGCGCGACTTTAAGGCCCAGCTGGATCGCTTCCAGGGCGCGGGGCTGGCCGATGATGATGTCGGTGTCCGCCAGCTCGGCGGTCGTTTCGAACCAGAATCGGGCAGGGTCGCAGGAGGTGTGGAGACGGTCGGGGGGGAGCGCAGCGGGATGGCCGTTCATGATTCCTTGTCGTGGACGAACTGCGGGAGGGCTCATGATCCTTCAAACGGCAGGTGGCTGCAATTGGGCGCATGGTCCGTGACAGCCGGTCCGATTGCGCCGATAATCCTGCACTTTTTGACCGACCGCCCCATGTGGTTCAAGAACCTCGTCCTCTACCGTTTCACCGAAGCCTTCCCTCATACTGCGGAACATCTGGAAGAAGCCCTGGAGGGCCGCCGTTTCGCACCCTGCGGCAGCATGGAGCTGGCCAGCGCCGGCTGGCATCCGCCGCTGCGCCATGACGATCTGCCGCTGGTGCATGCCGCCAACGGCTACCTGATGGTCTCCCTGCTCAGGGAAGAAAAAATCCTTCCGGCCTCGGTGGTGAACGAGGCGCTGGAAGAGCGGGCCGAGGAGATCGAAGCGCGGCGCGGTACCCCGGTCGGGCGCAAGGAGCGCCGCGACCTGCGCGATGAGGTGTTCAACAGCCTGTTGCCCCGCGCCTTCAGCCATACCCGCCGGACCTACGCCTATGTCGATCCGCGCGGCGGCTGGCTGGTGGTCGACAGCGCCAGCGCCAAGAAGGCGGAGGAACTGGTCAGCCTGCTGCGGCAGACGCTCGGCTCCCTCCCCGTGGCGCCGGTCGCGAGTGAGGCCCGTCCGCCGTCGGTGATGACCGCTTGGCTGCTGGAGCAGGATCTGCCGTCGGACGTGGTCATAGAAGACGAATGCGAGCTGCGCTCGCCGGACGAGGAGGGCGGTATCGTCCGCTGCCGCCGCCAGGACCTGTCGGCGCCGGAAATCCGCAATCACATCGATGCAGGCAAGGAAGTCGTGCGCCTGGCGGTGAGCTGGAACGACCGCCTGAGCTTCACCCTGGACGATGCGCTGGGAATCAAGAAACTGCGGTTTTTGGACGTGATCCAGGAACAGGCGGCGGAAATCGATGCGGCCGACGAAATGGCGCGTTTCGACGCCGACTTTGCCATCATGACGCTGGAGCTGTCACAATTTCTGGCGCGGCTCGTCGAACTCTTCGGCGGCGAGGCCGTCCAACGACAAGCATCGCCGGACAACAACAGCTGAGGGTGTGCATGAGTCCAAATCGGATGACCCTGTTGGCGCAGCACTGCGCCGCGATTGCCCTGGGCGGCCTGCTGTCGTCCGCGGTTTGCGCCGAGGTGCTGCCGCTGCCGGCCGACGGCTCGGACCTGGTCGGCCAGACCAAGTACGTTTCGGCCAGCCAGGAAGACACTTTGATCGACATCGCCAGGGAGTACAGCGTGGGCCAGGACGAGATCGTGATGGCCAATCCCAAGGTCGACCGCTGGCTGCCGGGCGCGGGCACCCGAGTCACGGTGCCGCGGCAGTTCATTCTGCCCAATGCGCCGCGCAACGGCATCGTCGTCAACATCCCTGAAATGCGGCTGTATTTTTATCCCAGCGCGGGCAAGGGCGCCAAGCCGACCACGGTCGTGACCTATCCCATCAGCATCGGCCGGATGGACTGGCGCTCCCCCTTGGGCGTGACCAAGGTGGTGGCTAAGGTGAAGGACCCCGTGTGGCGCCCCCCCGCCTCGATCAAGGCCGAGCACGCCAAGAACGGCGAAATCCTGCCCGACGTCGTCCCGGCAGGCCCCAACAATCCCTTGGGCCAGTTCGCCATGCGGCTGGGCGTGCCCGGCTATCTCATCCACGGGACCGACCAGGACAAGGCCTATGGCATCGGCATGCGGGTGACCCACGGCTGCATCCGTATGTATCCGGAAGACGTCGCCAGGCTGTTTCCCGAAGTCGCCGTCGGAACGCCGGTCAATCTGGTGAACCAGCCGGTCAAGCTGGGCTGGAGGGGCGATACGCTCTACATCGAAGTGAGCGAATCGCTGGACGAGGACCGGCTGAGTTCCGCCGACCTCATGGCCAAAGCGGTGAGTCTGATCCAGAAGGAAACCGCCACCCGCCCCGTCACCATCGACGAGGCGGTGCTGAGGAAGGCCGTCGAGGAACCCACCGGAATTCCCACTGTCATCAGCCTGTCCGGCGCCACGCCGCTCGAGGCGGCAGCCCCTTATTCTCCGGCCGGCGGCGTGGAACCGCGGAGCGGCGAAAGCGAGCATGCTCCGGAAGCCGCGACGGTGGAACCGTCAGCGCCCCATTACGAGACCCAGATCGAAGCGCCGAGGATGAGCGACCCCGCCACCTCATATGGAACCGAGGAGCGCCCGTCGACCGAGAGCCTGTTCTGACGGGCTTCCTTCTGCGGATAAAGGAAAGGGCCGTATGGCAACGGCCTTTTTTCGATTCTTGAAGTGCCGCGAAGACCGTCAGGACTTGGGCGGCACGTAGCCTTCCGGCGTGGCGGCGCCTTCGCCGAACAGGAATTTCTCCCGCTCCTGTTCCAGGAACCTGCGGGCGTTGGCTTCGAACGGGGTCAGGCGGTGTTCGTTGATCAGCATGGTCTGCAGTTTGAGCCAGTCCTGCCAGGCCTGTTTGGACACCTGCTCGAAGATGCGCTGGCCCTTGGGGCCGGGAAACGGCGGGGCGTCCAGCCCTTCGGCTTCGATGCCCAGTTTCGCGCAAAGGATTTGTCTTGCCATGGTGTTCTCCGGGTTCAGATGAGTTTTTCAAGTTCGTTCAGCAGATGGCGGACCGGCGTGGGAATTCCGAATTCGATCTCGGCGTTCACGGGATGCCAAAGGCTTTGCGCCGCTTCTTCGACGCCGCCGCGGTGCGCATCGCAATGCACGACGACCGGCGTGTAGTCCAGATGAAAATGGCTGAAAGTATGACGGCGCGGCGGCAGGGGCTCAATCCGGCGGGAGTGAATGCCGTGTAGCGCGCACCAGGCGGTCATCTGCTCCAGTCCATCGAATTCCGGGAATGCCCACAGGCCCGCCCAGATTCCGGCCGGCGGGCGCTTCTGCAGCCGTACCCGCCGGTCCTGATCGACCATCAGCAGCATGAAGGTCGAGCGCAGCGGTATCGGCCTGCCGCGGCGGGGCGCCGGCAGTTCAGTCTGCCTGCCTTCCCGCCGGGCGATGCAGGTTCCGGCCAGGGGGCAGGCTCCGCAGGCCGGCGAGCCGCGCGTGCAGACCGTCGCGCCCAGGTCCATCATCGCCTGGTTGTAGTCCGCGCACCGCTTAAAAGGCGTCAGTTCCTCGCTCAGCCGCCACAATTCCTTCTCCACTTCCGATTGTCCCGGCCAGCCTTCGACGCCGTGGTGGCGCGCCAGTACCCGGCGGACGTTGCCGTCGAGGATCGCCGCCCGGCGTTCGAATCCCAGACTCAGGATCGCGCCCGCCGTGGAGCGGCCGATGCCGGGCAGAGCGGCCAGCCCGGCGAGGTCGGCGGGCAGTTCGCCGGCGTGATAATCGGCGACGATACGGGCGGCGCGGTGGAGATTGCGGGCGCGGCTGTAATAGCCCAGGCCGGACCACAGCGCCAGGATCTCGTCGACGTCCGCGGCGGCCAGATCCGCCAGATTGGGGAACTGCCGCACGAACCGCTCGAAATAGCCGATGACCGTGGCGACCTGGGTCTGTTGCAGCATGATTTCGGATATCCACACACGGTATGGCGTGCGGGGCCGCTGCCAGGGCAGGTCGCGGCGTCCGTGCAGATCGAACCAGTCGAGCACGGCCTGCTGAAAGCTTAGAAGCGGCATGGCGGTCGCAAATCGTTACAGTGGGCGGTGTTTGCTTTAGAATGCCGGCCCTACCTAACGTCTCGCAAGACCATCCGGTATGAGCAACAACCATCCCGCACTCTGGCTGGCCGTGGCGCTGGCTTTGCTGTTGGGCGCCTGCGGGCAGAAAGGTCCGCTGTATCTCCCGGACCGGGAGCCGCCGCCGGCCAAGAAGCAGAAATCCTAAGGTTTCATGGATCATTTCAATTATCGCGACGGCATCCTCCACGCCGAGGACGTGCCGCTTTCCGCCATTGCCGAACGCCATGGCACGCCGTGTTACGTCTACTCCCGCGCCACGCTGGAGCGGCACTGGCACGCCTTCGACCGCGCGTTGGGAAGCTGTCCGCATCTGGTCTGCTATGCCGTCAAGGCCAATTCCAACATCGCCATCCTGAATCTCCTGGCGCGGCTGGGTTCGGGCTTCGACATCGTGTCGGCGGGCGAATTGGAGCGGGTGCTGGCGGCGGGCGGGGATCTTTCCAGGGTCGTGTTCTCAGGCGTCGGCAAGCGCGAGGACGAGCTCGCGCGCGCCCTGGATGCCGGTATCCGCTGTTTCAACGTCGAGGTGGCCGAAGAGCTCGACCGGCTCGACCGGCTGGCCGGCGAGCGGGGCGTCAAGGCGCCGGTATCGCTGCGGGTGAATCCGGACGTCGACGCCGGCACCCACCCCTACATCTCGACCGGCCTCATCGAGAACAAGTTCGGCATCGAAGTCGAAGAGGCGCTCAGGCAGTACCGCCGGGCAGCGCGGATGCCCAATCTGGAAGTCGTCGGCATCGACTGCCATATCGGCTCGCAGCTAACCAGTTCAATGCCGTTCATCGACGCGCTGGACCGGGTGCTGGCGCTGGCCGCTCAGTTGCGCGGCGAAGGCATCGCGATCCGCCACCTGGACCTGGGCGGCGGCTTAGGCATCCGCTACCGCGACGAGGATCCGCCGCATCCGACGGAATACGCCGAGCAGCTGTTCGCCCGGCTCGGCCGCCATGATTTCGAGATCCTGATCGAGCCGGGCCGCGCGATCGCCGGCAACGCAGGTTTGTTGCTGACCCGGGTGGAGTATCTCAAAGCCAGCCAGGCCAAGCGCTTCGCGATCGTCGATGCGGCGATGAACGACCTGCTGCGCCCGGCGCTGTACGGTGCCTGGCAGGAGATCGTTCCGGTCGCGCCGCGCCCGGATGCGGAATCGCACACCTACGATATCGTGGGACCGGTTTGCGAAACCGGCGATTTCCTGGGCAAGTCGCGGGATCTGGCGCTGGCGCCGGAGGACCTTTTGGCGGTGCGTTCCGCCGGTGCCTACGGCTTCAGCATGAGTTCGAATTACAACTCCAGGCCGCGGCCGGCCGAGGTCCTGGTGGATGGCGGCGCAGTGCACCTGATCCGCGAGCGGGAGACCGTCGCCCAACTGTTCGCCGGCGAGCGGCTGCTGCCGTAGCGGTCGGCCATGCTGCGATTCACCAAGATGCAGGGGCTGGGCAACGATTTCGTCGTGATCGATGCCATTCATCAGACAGTGAACCTGGATGCGGCGGGATTGCGCCGGCTGGCCGACCGGCATTACGGTATAGGCTGCGATCAGATTCTGCTGGTGGAGCCGCCGGCATCGGACGAGGTGGATTTCCGCTACCGGATATTCAACGCCGACGGCGGCGAGGTTGCGCAGTGCGGCAATGGCGCGCGCTGTTTCGCCCGCTTCGTGCGCGAGAAGGGCCTCATCGACCGGGACGAAATCCGGGTGGAAACCGCATCCGGCCGCATGGCGCTGCGGCTGGAGGCGGGCGGCGAGGTCCGGGTCGAGATGGGCGTGCCGCGCCATGCGCCGGATGAGGTACCGCTGCTGGCGGATGAAGAGCGGCTGGAGTATACGGCCGCCGTCGACGGTGTAAACTGGGTGTTCGGAGCCGTATCCATGGGCAACCCCCATGCGGTGATCATGGTGCCCGACGTCGATGAGGCGCCGGTGGCGCGCGTCGGCGCCGCCCTGGAACGGCACGCGTTGTTTCCCGAGCGCGCCAATATCGGTTTCATGCAGGTCTTGGAACCGCATCATGCGCGGCTTCGGGTTTACGAGCGGGGGACGGGGGAAACCCTCGCCTGCGGCAGCGGCGCCTGCGCCGCGGCGGTAGTCGGAATACTGCAGGGGACACTGGAAGATCCCGTGCACATCGATTTGCCGGGCGGTACCTTGCGGATCGGCTGGCAGGGGCGGGGCGCGCCAGTCTACCTGAGCGGCCCGGCGGTTACCGTGTTCGAGGGGAGCATAGACGCATGAATTTCGGCAAGGCCAGGCGCGCGGACAACGAGGAGCTGTCGGCCTCCCAGGTGGCGGACTACCTGTGGAAGCATCCCGACTTTTTCCACGATCAGCTCGATCTGCTGGAAGCCCTGCGCGTGCCCCATCCCTGCGGCGAGGCGGTTTCGCTGGTGGCGCGCCAGATCGAGCTGCTGCGCGGCCAGAACAGGAAACAGCAGGGACAGTTGAACGACATTCTCAAGATCGCCCGCGAGAACGATGCGCTGTTCGTCCGTTTTCACCGGCTCACGCTGAGTCTGCTCGATGCCGCTTCGGTGGATGACATGCTGGCGGGACTGAAATGGAGCCTGCACGAGGGATTCCAGGCCGACTTCGTCGCCGTCAGGGTTTTTCGCACCGTCTCGCATCCTGCGGTCGGCGACCTGCACGTGATGCCGGAGCCGGCCGTGAGCATCCTGCTGGAACCCCTCTTGGCTTCCTGCGAACCGGTGTGCGGTTCGCCGCCCGAACCTTTGCTTGAGTTTCTTTTCGGCGCCGATGCTCCCGAGGTGGCATCCTGCGCCCTGGTGCCGCTTTGCCATGCCGGGCTCAAGGGGCTGTTGGCGATAGGCAGCCTGGACGCCGGACGGTTCAGTCCGGACATGGGCAATCTGTTTCTGGTGCAGATGGGCGAAATCGTTGCCGCCCGCCTCGTCGCCCTGATCGACCGCGAGCGCTGAAAGCTCCGTGGAGCCGGAGTCCCACGAGCAGCTCGACGACTACCTCGGGCGGCTGGCACGGCGGGGCTCCAGGCACACGCATGCGGCCTACCGGCGGGATCTCCGCGCTTTCCAGGCGTACTGCGAGTCGACGAATATCGCTCGCTGGGCGGACGTCGATGGCGCCAGGATCAGGGCTTACATCGGCACCAGGCATCATGAGAACAAATTATCGGCTCGAAGCCTCCGGCGCGGCCTTTCCGCCATCCGCGGATTTTTCGACGATCTGCTGAAAAAACGGGTAATCGAAGCCAACCCGGCGCGTGGGGTGCGTCCGCCCAAGACCGGGCGCCGGCTGCCGCGTCTGCTCGACGTGGACGCGATGGCCGGGCTGCTCGACGCGCCCGCCGACGATGGGCTGGAGACCCGCGACCGGGCGATGTGGGAGCTGTTTTATTCCTCCGGCCTGCGCTTGAGCGAACTGGTAGGGCTGGATATCTCCGATGTCGATTTCGCCGGCGGCAGCGTGTTCGTCCGGAAGGGCAAGGGCGGCAAGGCGCGCTATGTGCCGGTCGGCGCCAAGGCGCTCGAGGCCATCGGGGCATGGCTGGAGGTTCGCCGTCCGCGGACCGGCGCGGTGCGGCCGGCGCTGTTTCTCAGCCGGCAGGGCAGGCGCATCGCGCCCCGCACCGTCGAAATGCGGCTGGAACGCTGGCGCGGCAAGCTGAAGCTGCCCGAAAGGGTCCATCCCCACATGCTGCGGCATTCCTTCGCCAGCCACATGCTGGAAGCCAGCAGCGATCTCCGCGCCGTGCAGGAGCTGCTCGGCCATGCCACGCTGGCCACGACCCAGATTTACACGCACGTCGATTTCCAGAGGCTGGCCGCTGTCTACGATCAGGCGCATCCCCGCGCGCGGCGCGACCGCTCCCGGAAAGCCTGAGTCTCCTCCTGGTTTTTTGGATATAATCCCATCTTCCCGCGACGGGCAACCCCCCTACAGGATTCCTCATGGCTGCGTCACCCAAACGTCCAGGTCTGCTGAAGTCGTTCTTCGGCAGCGTCCTACGCGCGTTTCATCCGCGCACCATGCGCGAGAAGGGTCTGGTTTGGACCGTGACGATGCTGACGATTCTGGTGCTGGGGGTTTTCCTGGCGATCGCGGAGTACTGGGGCGAAGAACCGGAAGAGTTCGACGTGCTCGCTTCGGCCATCCAGGATGCCGGTGTCAAGAATTCCCGCGAGCTGCCGCTGGGCTACACCTATGCGACGACGCTCATCGACATCGGCGAAACCTTGCTTTACAAGCCGGGCGGATTCCTGGTCAACGACATGTTCCCGCCGGGCGTCTTCGAGGACAACATGCCGATGTGGGAGTACGGCGCGCTGACCGCTCTGCGCGACGCCACCTCGGCCTTGCGCAACCACATCGCCCGAGCCCAGTCGCAATCCAAGGAAGATCCCGACCTGGCCCAGGCGGAACCATTCTTCTACTTCGACCATACCTCCTGGCAGCTGCCCTCGTCCGAATCGGAATACCAGAAAGGGATCGAGGCGATGGTGCGTTACCGTGCCCGGCTGATGAAGCGCGAGGCGAGTTTCTTCTCCCGCGCCGACAATCTGCGCCAGTACCTGGAAATCCTCGAAAAGCGCCTGGGCAGCCTGTCCAACCGCCTGAGCGCGAGCGCGGGCGATCTGAGCCGCGGAGAGGAGAAGGGAGGGGTGGTCACCAAGACCTCGTGGTGGAACGTTGACGATATCTTCTTCGAAGCCCGGGGCTATAGCTGGGCGGCGATCCATATTCTCAAGGCCATCGAATTCGATTTCCGCGACATCCTCGGCAACAAGACCGCGCTGGTCTCGCTGCAGTCGATCATCCACGAGCTGGAGGACGGCCAGGCACCGTTCCTGAGCCCGGTCATCCTGAACGGCGACGGCTTCGGCATTTTCGCCAATTATTCGCTGACCCTTGCCAATTACATCGCCCGCGCCAACGCGGCGACGATCGATCTGCGCAACCTGCTCCAGCAAGGCTGATTCGATGCTGCAAAGGAGGATTCATGCCTGACGAGACTTTCCAACGTCCTGTGATCACCGGGATCGGCCGGCGCCTGGTGTTCATGGTGTTTTTCATGGTGGTGCTGGGCGCGGTCCGATTCGTGTTCTGGGCCATCGTCGCGTTCCAGTTCCTGAGCCATCTATTCACCGGCGGCGTGAATCCCAATGCCGTCAGGAGCGGCGCCAAGCTGGCCGAATACATTTACCGCATCATGCTGTTCCTGACCTACGAGACCGAGGCCATGCCGTTCCCGTTCGGAGAACGGGCGGACCGGCCTTCCGGAGGGGACCGCTAACTCATTCGGGGGGCTCGGCGGCGTCCGCCAGCAGCCTGCGGATTTCCTGGAACAGTTGGCGGGCGTGGCGCGGCGGCTTGGCCTGCTCCCGCTCTTCGCGGGCTCCGCGGACCAGCTTCCTGAGCAACTGGCGGTCCGCGCCGGGAAACTCCCCCGCCAGCGCATTGACGCCTTCATCGCCCTCGGCGATGAGGCGGTCGCGCCATCGTTCGATGCGGTGTTGCCGCCTGGCCGCCTCCACGCTGTCGCTCTTGATGTCGTCCAGGGCGCTGCGGATCGGTCCTGAGTCGATCTGGCGCAGCAGCTTGCCGATGTACTTGATCTGCCGCTTCAGCGCACCGTGCGCGCTGATGGTCCTCCCCAGGCGCACGGCCTCCGCCACTTGTTCCGGCAGTGTCAGCCGGTTCAGGGTTTCCTGCGGCAGCAGGACCAGTTCCCGGCCCAGTTCCAGCAACACCGCGCTCTCGCGCTTCATTTTCGCATGGCTGCGGCGGCCGTGGCTTTCTTGTTCTCCAACGTCGTCGAATTCGTCTTGCATTCGCAATGTTCTCGTTACCGTGAAAGCGTCGCGTAGCGACACCTTAATCTCCCTCTCCCGCTGGGAGAGGGAGATTAAGGGGTACAAACCGGTATGATCCTTTACAAATTAAACCGGGCACAGGGTTTACATTCTGTAAGGTATTGGCGAGGAGGACACGCCAATGCCGTGGAAAGAGACCTGTGCGATGGATCAACGAATCCAA
>JBFMDC010000050.1:0-52708 GCA_040753975.1 Pseudomonadota bacterium | reverse complement strand
ATTCGTTGATCCATCGCACAGGTCTCTTTCCACGGCATTGGCGTGTCCTCCTCGCCAATACCTTACAGAATGTAAACCCTGTGCCCGGTTTAATTTGTAAAGGATCATACCGGTTTGTACCCACCCCAACCCTCTCCCAAAGGGAGAGGGGGACAAGGTGTTCGCTTCGCAACTTTCACGGTAACGTTGAGCTGATTGTGCGTATTCCACGCCATTCGGCCACCCATTCCACGCTGATTCGGCCACTGATTCCACGGCCATTCGGCCGGGGCGGTCGGAGCGAAGCGACGCTGGGTTTTTTGAGGTTACTCAGAGGTTGCCGGAGCGGTCAATGTTTTCTTGGTGGCAACCGATCCGGCGAGTGGGTCCGGGCGTCCGTTACCGCGTAACGCCGAAATAACGGTCCCATTCCGGGGTGCCCATTTCCAGGGTTCTGATGGCCTCGTCATCGATTCGGAACAGGATCTGTTCGATGAGGGCGCGTTGGCTCAGTCCGTGGTGGCGAACCAGTCGTTGTAAGGCGCAGAAGGCCGGTGTGCTGATCCAGGTATTGAGTCGCTGGATGCCTTCGCCGTTGTGACGTCGTGAACGGTAGGCGGCTTGGCGTTGTGCTGGTGTTTTTGCCATGGGGTGTGCTCCGGGATGCGGTCGTTACGGCGTAACGCTGTCTGAGGTGAGGGCTTCGGCAGCCTGTTTGCGCATGGACTTGCCCTGTAGTTGGATGCGGTGGGCGTTGTGCACCAGGCGGTCGAGGATGGCGTCGGCCAGGGTGGGATCGCCCAAGGCTTCGTGCCAATGCTCGACGGGGAGTTGGCTGGTGACCACGGTGGCGCGACTGGCGTAGCGGTCGTCGAGGATTTCCAGGAGGTCCCGGCGCTGGCGATCGTTGAGGCCGCTGTCCAGACCCCAGTCGTCCAGCACCAGAACGTCGACCTTGGCGAGTTGGCGCATGAGCCGGGGATAGCGGCCGTCACCGCGGGCGATCTCCAGTTCGGTCAGCAACCGCGGCAAACGCTGGTAGAAGGCGGTGTGACCCTGGCGGCAGGCTTTCTGAGCCAGGGCGCAGGCCAGAAAGGATTTGCCCACGCCGGTGGGGCCGGTGATCAGCACGTTGAGGTGCTGGGCGATCCAGCGTCCGTCGGCCAGTTGCTGGATGAAGGAGCGGTCCAGTTGCCGGGGTGTTTTCAGATCTAGGTCTTCCAGGCAGGCGGTTTGTTTCAGCTTGGCCAAGCGCAGCCGCGAGGCCAGGCGGCGGTTGTCGCGTTCCTGGATCTCGCGGTCCACCAGCAGTCCCAGGCGTTCCAGGAAGCCGAGTTGATCGATGTCGGGCATCTGCCCCTGTTCCTGCAGGGCCTTGAGCATGCCGGTCAGTTTGAGGCGGCGGAGGTTTTCGAAGGTGGGATGATTCAGCATGGGGGTGTCTCTCCTCAATGGAAGTACTCGGGCCCGCGCAGGTTGTCGTGCTGCAGGTTGGGCGTGACGGGTTCGGGGAGGATGGGCTGAGCGTCGAGGCCGTGGGACAGGATGGATTCGACGCTGCGGTAGCTCAGGGACTTGATCGAGAGTGCCCGTTGGCAGGAGGCTTCCAGGCGGGAAGCGCCGAAGCGCTCGCCCAGCCGCAGGATGCCCAGACAGGACCGGTAGCCCTGCTCGACGTGGCGGCGGCTGTGGAGAATGGCGGTGATCAGCTGCGCGGTGGCAGGTCCTGTCTTTTCCGCCCAGTTGATCAGCCGTTGCGGCGACCATTTCGCGTTGCGGTGGTGGGGCGGCATGTGGCTCTCGACCGTGGTGTGCCGGCCGCGCAAATCCACCCGCGGATGGCTGGCCACCCGCTGGCCCTGGTGAAAGGCTTCGACGGTCGTTACCGTGTAACGCAGGTCGATTTTGCGGCCCACCAGGGTGTGAGGCACCGAGTAGGAGTGGCCCTCCACCTCCACGTGATAGTCCGGGTGGACCTTAGCCTGTTTCCACTGAGCGAACTCGTACGGCAAAGCCGGCAGCGCTTTCAGCGCCGGACGGTCCTGTGCCTCGAAGGCTTAAGCGGCGGCAACCGGGAAGCTTCTTGAAGGGACGAAGGTTGAGGTGTTCAACCAACTCGGCGATGGTCCGGTTGAGCTCGCTCAGCGAGCAGAACAGGCGATTTCTCAGCCGGGCCAGGATCCAGCGCTCCACCAGCAAGACGCCGGCTTCCACCTTGGCCTTGTCCTTGGGTTTTCGCACCCGCGCCGGCACCACCGCCACGCCGTAATGGGCCGCCATCTCGGCATAGGTGGATTGCACATCCGGCTCGTAGCGGCAGACCTTGGTGACGCCCGATTTCAGATTGTCGGGCACGAGGACCTCGGTGGATCCACCATAGAACTGGAAGGCCCGGACATGGGTGGCCGATCCAGTCGGCCAAGCCCTGGGTTTCCACCGCCTCGGCGTAGGTGTAGCTGGAGGCGCCCAGCACCGCGACGAAGATCTGCGCCTGGCGGATCTCGCCGGTCCTGGGGTCGGTGATCGGCACCGTCTGGCCGCAGAAGTCCACGAACAACTTCTCCCCGGCCCGGTGGCTCTGGCGCATCACCAGATCGCGCCGGCTGCGCCAGGCTTGGTAGGTGTCGCAGAACCAGGAATACTGGAACCCGTCCGGGTTCGCCGCCTTGTACTCCTGCCACAGCAGCATCAGGGTCACGCCTTTGCGGCGCATCTCGGCATGCACCGTCGGCCAGTCCGGCACCGGGCGTTGCTCGCTGGGAATGGCAGGCGGTGGCGGGAACAGGCAGGCCTCCAGATCCCGGTCTTGCAGTGCCGGCGACAAGGGCCCCACCAGGCCCGACTCGCGGAACCGGCGCAGGTACTCGCCGACGCTGCTGCGGGCCATGCCGGTCGTCTTGGCGATCTGCCGGTCGGATAGACCACACTCCAGCTTGAGCCGGAGAACTTCGGAAATCTACGCATGGGGAATCGCTCCACCTCGGCCTCTCGCTCCGAAAAAGCGACCGATCATAGGGTGAAAGGACCCCGCGTCGCCCCCGCCCGGGGGGTGGCCGAATGGCCGTGGAATCAGTGGCCGGATGCCCGTGGAACGGGTGGCCGAATGCTCATGGAATCAGTGGCCGAATGAGCGCGGAATTCGCACTGATTGCTAAGAACTTACGGAACACGTGTGCCAAATCGCGCACTTCCTTACAATTCGGCGCTTATTTTCCACATCTAGCAAGCACTTTGCCCTGTTCTGGACACCGCTAAAAATCGTAAGAGCTTGTTTTAATTGGCGGAAGCGGTGAGATTCGAACTCACGAACGGTTTCCCGTTGCCGGTTTTCAAGACCGGTGCCTTCAACCACTCGGCCACGCTTCCATTTAGAGACAAGAATCGGAGTTTGCGGGTTCAGCCACCGCTTCCAATCAGGCGGCGTAGGATACCCGATGCGGTAGCCGCGCGCTAGCTGGACCACAGGCAGTTGCCGGAGCTCGCCTTGGCGATGGCTTCCAGGCGGGCGGCGTGGGCTTCGGCCTCTTCGGGCGTGCTGCGGATGACGCGCAGCGGCGGGCGGCTGGTGTCGACCGACTTCGGCGCAGCCTGCTCCCGTTCGACTCCGCTCACGGCGAGCCGTTCGACGGAGTTTCCCCCTAGCGGCCCGGGTTGAGCGTAGCCGAAACCAGCCGAGGGGCTCACGGCAAGCCGTTCGAGTCTCCCCCCGGCTCCGCTCGGGCCAAGAGTCCCACCGGATTCACCGTCGGCCTCCAGCAGCATGGCGATCTGGCCGCCCGTCATCGCCAGGTAGACGTCGGCGAGGATTTCGGCGTCCAGCAAGGCGCCATGCAGTTCCCGGCGGCTGTTGTCGACGTTGTAGCGCTTGCACAGGGCGTCCAGGCTGTTGCGCTGGCCGGGATGGCTTTTGCGCGCCATCGCCAGGGTGTCGCAGACGCCGCAGTAGTCGGCGATCCGCCCACGGTTTTCGCCCAGGAGCGAGAGTTCGTGGTCGAGGAAGCCGACGTCGAAGGCGGCGTTGTGGATGATGAGTTCGGCGCCGCCGATGAAGTTCAGGAAATCGTCCGCGATGCTCTTGAACACGGGCTTGCTGGCCAGGAATTCGTTGGTCAGGCCGTGTACCTCGATCGCCCCGGCGTCGATTTCCCGCTCGGGGTTGATGTAGACGTGGAAGCGGTTCTGGCTGATCCGCCGGTTGAGCAGCTCCACGCAGCCGATTTCGATGATGCGGTGGCCGGCCTTGGGATCGAGGCCGGTGGTTTCGGTGTCCAGTACGATTTGGCGCATGGTCTGTCTTTCAAGCGGGGGTTTTGTTCGATCGCAGCGGTTCGGCTCCGCTCACCGCGAGCAGTTCGTCGATGCCGCGGTTGGCGAGGCGGTCCGCGGCCTCGTTTTCCGGATGCCCGGAATGTCCCTTGATCCAGCCCCAGCTCACCTGGTGGCGCTGCTCCGCCTGGATCAGCCGCTGCCACAGGTCGACGTTCTTGACCGGGGTGCGCGCGGCGGTTTTCCAGCCCCGCTTCTCCCACTGGGCGACCCATTCGGTGATGCCCTTCTTCACGTATTGGGAGTCGGTGACGATTTTCACCGTGCAGGGACGGGTCAGCGTTTCCAACGCCTGGATGGCGGCCATCAGTTCCATCCGGTTGTTGGTGGTCTCGCGCTCACCGCCGTAGATCTCCCGGGTCTTGCCGCCGTAGCGCAGCAGCACGCCCCAACCGCCGGGGCCGGGATTGCCGCGGCAGGCGCCGTCGGTGTAGGCGTATACGATTTCGCTCATTCCGTTCGACTCCGCTCACGGCAAGCCTCGGCCTCGCCGTTGGAGCGCCAATAAAGATAGAAGGGGATGCCCAGCAACAGGAACGCCAGGCCGATGCCGGTCTCGCCGGGGTTGCGGAAAATCATGCTGAGGCAGAACAGGCCGGCGACCGCGCCGAAAATCAGCGGTATCCAGGGATAGCCCGCCACGTGGTAGGGCCGCGCCACGTCCGGCGACTTGCGCCGCAGCACGATGACGGCGAGCGCGGTAACGCCGTAGAACGCCCACAGGCCAAAAATCGCATAGTTGAACAGCCGGTCGAAGCCGGCGCGGTCCTGGCCGAAAAGGAGGATCAGAAAGCAGGCGAATAGCGCCTGGATGGCGAGGGCGTTGACCGGGGTACGATGGGCCGGATTCAGCCTTGCCAGCGGGCTGAAGAAGAGTCCGTCCCGCGCCATCGCGTAGGACACCCGGGCGCCGGACAGGATCGAGCCGTTGAGCGCGGCCAGGGTCGACACCACGGCGGCGGCGGTGATTGCAGCGCTCCCCCAGTTGCCGAACACGATCTGCGCAACCTCCTGCGCCACCCGCTCCGAGTTTTTCACCGCCTCCAGCGGCAAGGCATAGAAATAGGCGAAATTGGCCAGCAGATAGACCCCCATCACACCCAGCAATCCCAACAGGAACACCTTCGGGATGGTGCGCTCCGGATCGCGGATTTCCGAACCCACCATCGTCAGATTGTTCCAGCCGTCGTAAGCCCAAAGCACCGCGGCCAGCGCGGCGGCGAAGGCGCCCAGCCCCCATCCGGCCCAGGCCGGGCTTTTTGGAGCGGGCCGGAAATGCTCCCAGGAGCCCTTGCCGGCGCTAAATACCAGCACGGCCAAGGCCACGATGGCCGCCACCTTCAGGACGGTCAGGAAGCTCTGCACCGCGCCGCCCCGGCCGACGCCGAGACAGTTGATCAGGGAGAACAATGCGACCGCCGTCATCGCTGCGAACTGTAGCCCCGTCACCCCCCAGCCGCCCTCTCCCCACGGCAGGCGCAGCCATTCCTCCTGCAAGCCGTCGATGAAAAACCCGAGGAATATGGCGAAGCCGGTCGCGATGGTGGCGATGGAGCCGGTCTTGCCGATGACCACCTGCTGCCATCCGAACAGGAAGCCCCACAGGGGGCCATAGGCACGGCGGAGGAAGGCGTATTCCCCCCCGGCCTCGGGAAAGGCCGCGCCGAGCTCGGCGTAGCTCAGCGCCCCGGCGAGCGACAGCAGGCCGCCGAAAACCCAGACGAAAAACGCCCAGCCCACCGAGTCCACTTCGCGGGCGATGGTCGAAGGAACGAGGAAGATGGCGGTGCCGATCACCGAACCCGCCATGATGGCGCCCGCGCTGGCCCAGCCCAGGGCGCGCTTCAGCTCCGGCGCGCGCATATCCGGCGACTGCATGGCTTTATTTCCCGCGACATGAGCGAACGAAGACCCCGCGGCATGATACCGGACGGGTCACAACCGGTTTTCCAGGACCAGAAACCACGGACGCTGCCGCGTGGGCTGGAGCATGCCGTCCTTGTTCAGCGCGACCGTGCTGCGCGAAACCGAATTGCGCACGTTGCCGCCGATCGCATCCACGCTTGCGCCATTGCGTTCGACCACGATGTCGCAATGCAGCTTGGCGTCTTCCAGCATGTAGGTTTCCAATGGCCGGGTCACGCTGGGCAGTCCGTAGCGCTCCCGGCTGGCGCAGATGAGATCTCCCGGACGGGGACTGTATTCCTTGATCGAGTGCGGGAGGAAGGAGGAATACGGCCCATCGGACTTGCGGATGATCTGGCTCAGATAGACCCAGTGGGCGCTGGCCGGGGGAAACTGGCTTTCCGACACGCCGGCCATTTCCATCACCCAGCTCACGAAGGCGGCGGACCAGGGCTGGGAACAGTTGAGCCCGGACAGCCCCGGCTTGTTCACCGCCTGCCAGTAGCGGCTGACGCGCTGGATATGGGATTCGTCCTCGTCCTCCCAGTAGCCTACATGCGGAATGCTTTCCTGGCCGCCGTCGTAGACGACGCGCTGGGAGCCGAAAAACTCCCACTCGGCGTTGGCAAGCGCCAGTATCCGGCGCTTGATCGCCGACGGCGCCGGTTCCCTCGCGGCAGGCTTCTCGGCCGAGGCGACCGGCTCGGCCGACGGCGCAGGCTGAATCGGCGCCTTCTTGGTACCGCAGCCGGCGATGGCGACGCAAAAAGCCAAAGCGCAGAGGCGCAGACTCCGCCGCCCGGCGCATTCCTGAAAATTTCCCTGATTCAAGCGATTCATCCCGATTTTCCAGCAAGATTTCCCGATGGACCCGCTTTATCCAATCCAGTTCCGAAGCCACCCGCTAACCGTTCATGCCGCGAGCGGCACCCCGGAACATGAAAGCCGCTGGCGGCATGAACGGTTTCCCTCACCCCGGCCCATTGTCTCCGGGCGATCCCGCCCGGAGCCCTTCGGGCGCGCTTCGCGCGACCAAATCCGCTCCCTGCGGATTTGTCCCGCTTGCGGGAGAGGGGGCAAGGGCGGATAAGCGGCAGCGCATCCGCCAAATTCGGCTCCGCCGCTCTTCGAGTCGGCGCGGGGGGTGGATGCGCTACGCTTATCCACCCTGTAGGTTCCGGGGAACGATCCGGGGGGACAAGGAAACGCTTCGCGTTGTTTCACATCAACGCGGCGGGCGCTTGGCCTCGCGGAACCAAGACCGGTACTGCTCCATGCGCGCCGCCTGATCCGCCGGCGCATGCCGGGCGCAGGTGGAATACTCTTCGGTTCCGCGTTCGGCGCCCCAGCGCACTTCCACGCAATCGTTCGGATTATACGCGACTTCCAGGGCTTTCCGGCGGGCGAACACCTCGGCCAGCGAAAGCCGCCAGGGACTGCCATCGCTGCGGCGGTAGGCGATGTGGGCGTCGCGGAGGCGCTCGGAATCCATCCGCTCCAGCCGCGCCTTGACCTCCGACGGAGACTGGCCGTGCAGGACGAACAGTTCCGGATAACGCACCACTTGTTCCGGGAGCTGCGACATCACGTTGAGGGCGATGATCAGCCGCATGTCCCGCGACGGGGTCGAATAATCCTCCCAGGGGCCGATGGTTTCGAAGACCGCGCTGCCGGAAGGCATGGCGATCACGGCGCGGGGATTCTTCCGGAAGTACGCCTCGCCGTTTTCCACCGATGCCACCCGCGTCTCCAACTGTTCCATCAAGGCCTCGAACATGGCCTCGTAAGCCTGCTGCGGGTCCAGCCCCTGGGGATTGATCAGCCGCCCCATTTCGGCATAGAAATCCTCGGGCGACAGATCGCCCTGCTCGTCCGAGAACGGAGCGGTCAAGGGGGAGTCCTCCAGCTCCGCGTTGCCGGGAATCCTTACCGGCGCACTGGCGGACACGAGCGGCCGGAAAGCCTTGAAGCCCGGACCCGCGCCCCTCACGTCGTCGGCGAAGAGAAACGTCCCCTCCCAGAACCGCTTGCGGCTGATGGAGTTGTCGGGCTGGGCGTCCACGGCGAGCAGCATGCCGTTCCGGTCCGCGGCCTGAGGCACCCATTTCGCGATCATGAGCACATGGCCGTACGGGTCGGCGTAGACCGTGCCCGGCCAGAGATACTCCCGCTTGAGCGGCACCGGATAGAAATCCGTGGCGCCGTCGCGGAGGCCGGTACGGGCGCTGCCGGAATGCACGGTATCCATCACCTTGCGGATCACCCCCGTGAAAACCCCCGCCGGCGCCGGCCCGCGCGCGAAGGCGTCGGCGACGTTCGCCGCGCCGCAGCGCGGCGGCTGGCTGGCCGAGCCGCGGCTGCAGCCGCGATAAGCCATGGGTAAGCCGATCTTCCAGGCGAAATAGGCCCGCAGGTAATACGGCAGATCCGCGCAGTCGGGATCGGTCGGAATGCGCCGGTCCTCGCCCGCGCCGAAATAGTCGTACAGAAAATTGCGGGAAGGGTCCGTCAGCACCGGCCTGAGCGAAGGGAGGTTGACGCTTTCCTCGAGCGGATAGTCGAACAGCGTTTCGAGCCAGGCGGAAAAGAACGCCTCGGTGGCCCGGTCCCAACGCCCCGCCCGCCCGGCCGCCGTGCCGCCGTCCACGCTCAGATCCAGGCAGGCAAGGACGCCGTCCGCGCCGCGCGCCTCCACCCGATAGTCCCCGCGCCCGGCCCGGCCGATTTCCGCCGCCAGGCTCCAGGGCGGACCGCCCCGGCGCTCGGGATCGAGCGGCAGATCGGTTCCATCAGGAGTACGCACGGACAGGTTCCGGATCGGCGCGTCGGCGGAAACCGCCAATATCTTCAGCGGTTCACCCGGCACCGGAACGCGCGGCGAGACCCGGATCGAAGCACCGGGCACAGCGGACCCGCACGGCGGCAAACCGGAAACCTCGGCCATGGCCGCCTCCCCGAACAGCCCGGCGAGACTCAGCACGGCAACCACACGGCGCCAGAACGCTATGAACATCGGCCACCCGTCACTCAATGCGCGGCACCACCCGCCGCGGTTTTCCGCCCGATCCTATCACGGATCGGGCGCCGCAAGCCGCGGGGCAGGGCGGCGCGCCTTGCGACAGAATCGTTAAAGTTTTGATCCAGATCAAATTTTGATGCGCCAGAATCCGTATAGTCCACCTCTGGGGCTAGCGCCCCGATCTACATCCGGGTTTCACGCCCCAATCTGGCGCACGAAGCCCGCGCTCAGACACACACTAAAACGAGGAGGAAAGAATCCATGGCATTAATGACCTGGACCGCAGCAGAGTTCGGCACCAACGTAGGCTTTGCCGATGACCAGCACAAGACCATTTTCGACATGGTCAACAAACTGCACGATACCGCCGGCACGGGCAATCGCGCCGAGATCGGCAAGCAATTGGACGCGCTGGTCGATTACGTCGTGATGCATTTCAAATCCGAAGAAACCGAAATGCAGAAGAAAGGCTACGCCGAATTCACCGCGCACAAGGCAGAGCACGACAAGCTCGTCGGAGTCTGCGCCGATCTGCAGAAAAAGTTCCACGCCGGCCAGGCCGAGGTGAACCAGGACACCACGCGCTTCGTCCGGGATTGGCTGGTCAACCATATCCCCAAAGTCGACAAACCCTACGGTCCCTGCCTGAGCGCCTGACAAAGCGCTGTCTCCCCGGCCCCGCTCCGGCGGGGCTGCCCGTCTCCTGGAGGCATGGACGCCTCCGCTCCGGGCCATCCCCCGAATTCCTCTATCTCCCGAACCCGCTTGATGGCATGATTGCGCGGCTTTGCCCAAGTCCGCCGCACACATCGACCGGATCACCCGACATGACCATCCTCAGCATCATTCTGATCACCTTCATCGCCGGGCTGGCGAGCATGGGCATCCACGGCCTGATCCAGCGGCGGGTGGACCACCGCAAACTGCGCAACCACAACGACGTGGCGGCGGCCGTGTACACCAATTTCGGCGTACTGTTCAGCCTGATCCTCGGCATCCTGGTCGGCCAGGGCGAGGAGCGGCTGGGCGACCTTTCCTCAGCCGCCGTGCACGAAGCCGCCATCCTGATGGACCTCGTCAATGTGGCGGAAGCCTACAACGACAAAGTCGGACATACCGTGCACACCGCCGCAATCGGCTACGCGAACGCGGTCATCGAACAGGAGTGGCCGCTGCTGGCCGAACATCAGGGCGGGCGGATCAAACGCGCGCCGCTGGAGCATCTGTGGCGGGTCAGCAAGGCGATCGACCCGACCGAGCCGCGCGGCCAGGCGCTCTACGACACGACCGTCTCGATGCTGGAAAATCTGGCCGAAGCCCGCTACGAACGGATTTCCGCGGCGAACGACGATCTGAGCGACCTGCTCCAGTTCGTGCTGTGGGTGGGCGCTGCTTTCACCATCGCCTTCCTCTGGTTCTTCGGCGCCGAAAACCAGAGAGTCCAGCTCATGCTCACCGGCATCGTCACCAGCATGCTGTCATTGGTCCTGATCCTGGTGTTGTCCATGAACAATCCCCTCTCGGGCGATCTCGGCGCGCGGCCCGAACCGTTCGTCAAGCTGCTGCAGGATTTGTCCTCGCCGTCCTGAGGCCATCAGTCGTCGCGCAACACCGCGAACTCGGCGAACTCGCCGGTGACCGCCATTTCCCGGACGTCGAGCCCGGCCACCCGCGCCAGGGGCGGGCCGCGCCGGCACCAGGACAGCAGGGCGTCGACCGTGTCCGCATCGCCCTCGGCGACCAGCTCCACCCGTCCGTCCGGAAGGTTGCGCACCCAGCCGGTCAGGCCCAGTTCCGAAGCCTTCCTGGCCGCCGACGCCCGGTACCAGACCCCTTGCACCCTTCCTGCGACATGGACGTGAACCCGTTTCATTTTTCCCGCTCGCTCCTTATCTTTCAACGATGGCCAGCCGGCGCGAGGATGCGCCAGCACACATGGATTTTGGGGTTGCGCTCGAAGTCCTTCGGCAAGGTGAGGCGGCTGATGTCCTCGACCGCGCAGCCCGCCAGCGCCGTTTCGTCCAGTTTGAACCTGCGGCAGTTGGTGGAAAAGATCAGGAGGCCGCCGGGTTCGAGCAGGGACACGGCGTTCTTGAGCAGCGGCCCCTGGTCGCGCTGGATGTCGAAGCTGCCGGCCATGCGCTTGGAATTCGAAAACGTCGGCGGGTCGAGGAAAATCAGGCCGTAGCGTCGGCTTCGAGCAATCGCCTGATCCAGCCAGTCCAGGCAATTGGCCTGGATGCGGAGGTGATCGCGTTCGCCGAAGCCGTTCAGCGCCAGGTTGCGGCCCGCCCAGTCGAGATAGGTGTGCGACATGTCGACCGTGGTGGTCGAGGCCGCGCCGCCGCCGGCCGCGTACACCGTAGCCGTGCCGGTGTAGGCGAACAGGTTGAGGAAATGGCGGCCGCGCGCTGTCTGCTGAATCAGGCCGCGGGTGATGCGGTGGTCGAGGAACAAGCCGGTGTCCAGGTAGTCCTCGAAGTTGACCCAGAAGCGCCAGCCCCCCTCCTCCACCACATGGAAATGCGCGGTCTGATCCTGCTTGAGGTACTGGGCCTCGCCCTTCTGACGCCGCCGTACCTTGAGGAAAATCTGTTCGGGCGGCACTTGCAGCACCTCCGGGATCATGGCGACCGCTCCGGCCAGACGGCTTTGCGCCTTCGCCGGATCGACGCTGGCAGGCGCTTCGTATTCCTGCACGTGGACCCAAAGCTGCTCGCCCTGGTAGATGTCCACCGCCACGGCGAACTCTGGCAGGTCGGCGTCGTACAGCCGGTAGCAATTCACCCCGCTCTTGCGCGCCCAGGCCCCCAGATTGCGCAGGTTCTTGCGCAGACGGTTGGCGAACATCTCGGCCTGTTCCGCAGGGATGGCGCCGCGCCCGGCTTTTTCCATGATCTGCCGCAGCTTCTTCTGGCCTTCCGTCTCCGGGGCGCCGGAGCGGGGCGTGAAGAACCGTTCGGGCGCGATGTCGAACAGGAACAGCCGGCACTCCAGCGCACCATTGTAGAGGGTGTAGTAACGCCCCGCCCGTATCCCGATCTGGAACGCCAGTTCGAAATTCCCAGTGAGCAGGGCGGCCTTCCAGCCCCGGAAATGCTGCTGCAAGGCTTCGCCGAATTCGCGGTAGACGGGGATCAGGCTCTCGACGTCGCCCAGCCGTTCGCCGTAAGGCGGATTGACCACGACCAGCCCCGCCGCCCCTTTCGGGCGCGCCTCGGCGGCAGCCTTGCGTTCGACGTGGATCCTGCCGCGCAGGCCCGCTCTGTCGATGTTGCCCAGCGCCAGATGGATGGCGCGGCGGTCCAGGTCGTAGCCGAGGATGGGCGGGAGGCTCGCCAGCCCGGCATCGCCCCGCTCACGGGCTTCGGCCAACAGCTTCCGCCATAGTTCGAGGTCGTGCCCCTTCCAGGCGAGAAAGCCGAAATAGTCGCGGAACAGACCGGGGGCGATGTCCGCCGCGAGCAGCGCGCCTTCGATCAGCAGGGTGCCGGAACCGCACATGGGATCGATCAGACTGCCGCCCTGCGCCGCGGCCTCCGGCCAGCCGGCGCGGATCAGGACCGCCGCCGCCAGGTTCTCCTTGAGCGGCGCCGGCCCGGCTTCGGTGCGGTAGCCGCGCCGGTGCAGGCTGTCGCCCGAGAGGTCCAGGCTGATGACGGCCTGATCGGCATCCAGATGCAGGTTGATGCGGATGTCCGGCTGTTCGAGCTGCACCGAGGGCCGCCGTCCGCAGCGTTCGAGGAACTGGTCGGCGATCGCGTCCTTGACCTTCTGGGCGCCGAACAAGGTATGGGTGATGGCCGAGCGGCGGGAGGAAAAGTCGATGGCGATGGTCGCCTCGGGCTCGAAATGCCGGACCCAGCCGGTGCGCCGCACGCCTTCGTACAGCGCCTCGGGCGTCGCCGCGGCGAAGCGGTCCAGGGGCATCAGTATCCGGTTGGCCAGCCGCGACCACAGACAGGCGCGGTAGGCCGTTTCGAGCGTCCCGCGGAATTCGACCCCGGCGCGGGTTTCCTTGACGGACCCGGCCCCCAGGCCGTCCAGTTCGCGGGCGAGCAAAGGTTCCAGCCCCTTGGGGGCCGTGGCAAAAAAATCTCGGGTTGTTGGCATGATGTATCGATCGAACTATCAGGAGGGGGCCGAGGCGACCCAGTCGCGCAGGCTCGTGCCGGCCAGGGCGGCGCACAGCGAGGTCTCGGCGGCGGCCAACCCCAAGGCGACCGGCTCCGGGACCGGCAAGCCGTCCTCGCCCCCGCGCAGGGCTTCCAGCACCTCGAGCACGGCGATCGTCGCCGGATCGCGGGCGGGCAGGAACCCCGGCCGGCCCCGGTCGATGGCGACGATGAAGCCGGCCTGCTGCAGCAGCGCCAGCAGCTCCCCCGTCAGGACTTCCGGCAATTTGAGCGATTCGGCCAGGTCCGGGAGGCTCGGGGGTTTTTGTCCGGCCAGGAAGCGCTGGACGATCAGGTAGACAACCGCCAGGCCGCAGCGTTCCCACAGGCGGTTGTCCGCCCTCACCCTGCCGGCCGACTGGCCGATGCATTGGGGATTCTGGAAGAAAAAACTGCTCTGCGCGCCCAGCAGCACGATGAGCCAGCTCACGTACAGCCAGACCATGAACAGCACCAGGATGGCGAAGCTGGAATACACCGCGTGGTATTGCGAAGACCCCGCGACGAACTTGCCGAACACCCAGCCGGCCACTTCCCACATCGCGCCGGCGACGACGCCGCCGAACAGGGCCGAGCGCAGCTTGACCCGGGCGCTGGGAATGACCCAGTAGAACAGGGTGAAGGCCAGAATGATCGCCGCGTACGGCAGCACATGATCCGCCAGGCTCCAGGCCCAGCCGGCCGCGCCTCGCCCGGAGTGGCGGCCCAGGAGTCCAGTCATGCTGCCGAAAGCCGAAAACAGCAGGAGAGGACCGAGCAGGGTGAAGCTCAGGTAGTCCCCCAGCCGCCGCCAGAGATTGCGGGAGGTGCGGGTGCGCCAGACATGGTTGAAGGATTCCTCGATCTTGTCCAGCATCGTGATGCTGACATAGAACAGGAACAGAAAACCCAGGAAACCGAGCACCCCGACCTTGAGCCGCTTGACCGAGTCGATGATGGCGTCCTTCACCTCCTCTGCGTTGGCTCCCAAAGGAGCGAGCAGCTCCGACAGCAGCGGTTCCAGCTCGGTGTGCGCGCCGAAGGCCTTGAGCACGGAAAACGCCACGGCGAGCAAAGGAATCAGCGCCAGCAGGCTGGTGTACACCAGGCTCATGGCGCGGTAGTCCAGCCCGCCGGCGCGGATTTCCCCTGCCAGCGCAACTACCCAGCGCAGAACGACGGTCAAGCCGCGGCGCACCGCCTCGTACGCCTCGCGGACCGATAGCCGATTGGGAAGGTTCATCTGAAAAAAATCGAATTTCTCATTCCGCCGCCGCTTCCAGGTCGGGCCGGCAGCGGTGCAGTTGCCGTTCGTAAGTTTGGGCGGTGGCCGCCACTTTCCTGGCGATCTTCATCAGCCAGCTCTTGGACACATAGCTGCGGCGCTGCCACCCGCCCCAGCCTTCATGATAGGCAAGATACAGGTTGTAGGCGTCGCGCTTGGGGATCCCCAGCCGGTTCCGCGCCTGATGCGCGTACCAGCCGATGAAGTCGGCGACGTCCGCCAGGTCGTCCCGGTCGCCGCCGGAATTGCCGCTCTTTTCGGTGTAAAGGTCCCAGGTGCCGTCCAGCACTTGGCCATAGCCGTAAGCCGAGGTCGGATGCCAAAGCGGTATCCCCAGGAATCGGACCGGCGGCGGCCGCGCATCTTCCACGAAATCCGACTCGTGCTTGATGATCGCCATCTGCACGGGAATAGGCAGACCCCATTTCAGTTCCGACCGGCGGGCCCCTTCGTACCAGTCGTCCTTTTCCCTGAAAATGGAGCAGATGTCGGCGGGGTTGCGGGGCGGCGCGGTGGCGCAACCCGCCATGACGACCAGCCCCAGCACGAGCGTCTTCCTCATGGATCTCTTGGCCGAAGCCGCCGGGAAACCGCCGTCAGCGGTGTTTCTTTGCCGGCTTGGCTTCCGGTTTCCGGGACTTCGAGCCATGTTTGCCAGAAGCCTTGGCCACGGAGGAACTCCTCTTCCCTTTCCGGGAGCCGGCGGCCCCGGTTTTGGCTTTGTGAGCCAAGCCGGACTTGGCCGCCGGCTTGGGCCGGGCCGCGGCCCCGCCGCTGTCCGCCGAAGGCTGGCCCGCTAGCGGACGGGCGGGCGCTGCGGATTCGGCGACATCCGCCGGCGCATAAACCGCCACCAGCTCGCCAATCTGCCGGTAATGCAGCGCCTCCAGCACCATGGCGTTGGTAGCGGCGCTCAGCGTCAGGTTGGGGCGATCCTTGGCTTCGTACCAGCCGCCATACCAGCCCCGGTCGGGATCGAACAGGCTTGCCGCTTTATCCGCCAATTGCCTGCCATAGCCCGCATCGTACAGGACATACCAGCCGACGGCATCGCCGGCGCTCAGGAAACGCAGATCCGAAGCGTCCTTCGCGTCCGCCGTGAGCGTCCGCCACGGCTTGGCCCCGGCATATACGGTGTTGTAGACGAAATACGGCACCTCGTCGACCGGGCCGGAACTGGCCGCCGTCAACTTGCCGGTCGCCTTGAACCGGTTTTCCTGAGCGCGGAATATGCGCCAGGCGTCCTCCCGTCCGCTACGGTCCCGCCCGAATTCCAGTCCTTCGAGAATATAGGGCTCGCCGACGGTATAATTGCGGGCGGAAGACTTTTCCGGCGGCCGCTGGTCGACCGGAACCCCCACACCCTGGACCTTGGCGTACCGGTACGACGCCCCGGTCGCGGGCGCGCCGCCCCCCATCAGCGCAAGGGCCTTCGCCGCATAGGTTTCGTAAGCTCCCCGGCCTTCCTGCGAGTACTCCACCTGGCCTTGCGCATCGACGACCGCGCCGGTCAGCATGCCTTCCCGTACCAGCCGGTCCAGCCGCCAGCGCCGCACCACGGCCCTCGCTGCGGCGGCATGGCCCTGATAGTTCCAGACGATGACATTCAGCGGAACCAGCACACGGGCGACATCGACCGCCGACCAGCCGACGCCCTGGTCCGACGGCAGGCCTTCGGCATCCGCCATCCCGAGGGTTTCGGTGTGATAGAAACGGTTGGGGAGTTCGCCCTGGAACAAGGGTATCCTTGCGAGGGCGTTCAGGGCCCGGCCCATCCGCTGGTCGAACTCCGCCCGCTCGATGACGCCGAGACGGTAGGCGGAAATCATGGCGAGCAGGTACGAGCCCGTGTCCCACAGCGTGGTAATGGGGCGGCCTTCGACCGCATCGGCCAGCCCCGTCTCCTCCCTGGAATTGCGCTGGAAATAGTGCCAGGCGGCTCGAGCCCAGCGGGATTCCTCTTCCGACAAGGCGCCGTGGCGGGAAGCGGGTATTTCCCCGCCGGGAAGCGGCGGCGGCACGGGGCGGGAAGGCGTCTCCAGCCGCGACACCAGCAGGGCGGCGGTCAAGAGCCCCAGGATCACCACGAGATGCTGGCGTGCGGCGAGTAATGCGCTCGGAAAGCTCATGCCTGGACCTCTTGCGCGTCAGATGATTCGACGGGAACGCTCCGTGCCGAGAGGCTCACCGTGCCCGACAGCAGAACGACGTTGTAAAGTCCCCACAGGCCGTTGGCGAGCAGGCCGCCCGGGTCCGCCTGGCTGCCAAAGGCCAAGCGCGCCAAAGCGAAAAACATCCCGCCCAGGGTCAAAGCCGTCGCCGCGATGCGGAATTCCGCCAGCCGGGACAAATCGCGCGCCCGGTTGCTTCTCGAAACCGCGGGAAGCCGCCGTCCCCGCAGCACCGACCATAAGGCATGCAGATCGACCGGCAGCAAGGCCAGCGAAGCGGCCCGCTGCCGGAAACAGGACACGCCCCAGGTGCCCGTCATCATGGCGAGCTCCGCAGCCAGCAGGAACGGCAGGAGATGGAGAAAAAACCGGGGGGAATAAGCAGCGACCGGCGCAATGCCGGTGTACAGAAAAACGATCGGCGCCAGCAGAAACACCGAGTGCCACAGGGAGCCGAAGCAGGACCAAAGGGTCTGGGCGTACATGAGCCGTTGCGGCAGGCTCAGTCCGCGGGAAAAAACGGGGTTGTCGCGCAGCGCGATTTCCATGAGGCCCAGGGTCCGGCGGAAACGCCGGACGACCGCGTCCCGCGAAGTCTGGGGCGAGAGCATCCTCGACTCGATCCAGGGATGCAGCACCGAACCCCAGCGCCGGTTGCGGCAGCCATGGAGCACCATGGACGCGTAGAAATGTTCGGACTCGCGCAGATGATACGGCGCCACCCCGGCGTCGGCCGCCGCCTGGCGCGTCACCGATTCGACGAAATCGGCCCGGCACTCCTGGTCGCTGATCCCCTTCGCGAACCGGCCGACCTCCTGGCCCACCCGCCTGGCGCGCGCCAGATCCACCGCCTCCGCGAGCGCGTCGCTGCGGTAGACCGCCCCCGCGCCGCATGAACAGGCTGCATCGGCGCGGTTGCGCCTGCGCTGGATCACGCCGAAAAACATAGCCGGATCGCTGCCGAACGGGTCCCTACCGATCCGCACCGGCCCGGCCACGGCCTCGCACGCTTTTCCGACCGCCAGACCCGTGGAGCCGAAACGGCGGCCCAGGACATCGCCCAGCGGAACGCCCTGGGGAATATCGTCATACCACTGGGGCGTCTGTACCCACGCTATGTCCGGATCACGGAAATACCCCAGCGTATGCTCCAGGAAAGAGGGAAACAGCCGGGTGTCGGCGTCACAGAACACGATGAAATCCCCTTGCGTCTGCTCGACGATCCGGCGCAGATTGTGCGTCCCCAGGCCGTCCCGCTCCTCCGGTACGATGTAGGCGACCGCCAGGGACTCGGCGAGTTGCTTCATGGCGAGGCGGCGGCCCGCATCGTAGAGATGCAACCGTATATCGATCGGATAGGGATAACTCAGCCTTTTCGCATCTTCCAGGCTCTGGCGGACCAGCGCCGCATCCTCGTCGCAGGTGGCGACGCACACATCCACGGCCAGCGGCCGGTGGGGCGCCGCGAGATCGGAAACGCACTCGGAAATCCAATAAGGCGCCGGACGCGAAGGCCGGTCGGCGGTCCGCCACAGGTTGTAGGCGAACAACGCCCAAGCGAGATAGGCGCAGCTTTCGGCAAGAACCACCGGCACCGAGAACCACAGTGCGTGTTCGTTCAGGGATGCAGTCCAGCGCCAGGCCAGATACCAGGCTCCCAGGGCCAGCGCGATGGTCGCCAGGTACTGGTAGAGCGATTCGCGCCACGGCGACCAGGGTAACGGCTCAGGCACCTCCCGCCCCTCGCACCTTTCGAAATTGTGCCCCATCATCTCGCCCCGCAGTTCAGATCGGTCCGGCAATGCGGCCCACCGTGATAGTAAGGCAGAACCGCCAGGGCCGGAAGCTCACCGGCCACCCCACAAAAAGGAAAAGGCCCCACCCTGACGGGCGGGGCCTTTCCTTAAGACCTTGGAACGGCTTTAGCGAGCCTTGGGCTTACATCATGTCGCCCATGCCACCCATACCGCCCATGCCGCCCGGCATCGGAGTCTCTTCTTTCGGCTCCTCGGCGACCATGGCTTCGGTCGTGATCATCAGGGAAGCGACGGAAGAGGCGTTCTGCAGTGCGGAACGGGTCACCTTGGCCGGGTCGAGAATGCCCATGGCCACCATGTCGCCGTACTCGCCGGTCGCCGCGTTGTAGCCGAAGTTGCCGGAACCTTCCGCGACCTTGTTCAACACCACCGACGGCTCGTCGCCCGCGTTGGCGACGATCTGGCGCAGCGGCTCTTCCATGGCGCGGCGGGCGATGCTGATGCCGACGTCCTGATCGTGGTTGACGCCCTTCAGCTCACGCAGCTTGGCCAGCGCCCGGATCAGAGCGACGCCGCCGCCCGGAACGATGCCTTCTTCGACCGCCGCGCGGGTGGCGTGCAGCGCATCCTCGACGCGGGCCTTCTTTTCCTTCATTTCGACTTCGGTGGCCGCTCCGACCTTGATGACCGCGACACCACCGGCCAGCTTGGCCAGGCGTTCCTGCAGCTTCTCACGGTCGTAATCGGAGGTGGTGTCCTCGACCTGCTTGCGGATCTGCGCCACGCGGCCCTGGATCGCTTCGCTGGAGCCGGCGCCGTCGATGATGGTGGTGTTTTCCTTGGTGATCTGGACCTTCTTCGCGGTACCCAAATCCGCCAGCGTCGCCTTCTCCAGGCTCAGGCCGATGTCTTCGGAGATGACGGTGCCGCCGGTCAGCACGGCGATGTCTTCCAGCATGGCCTTGCGGCGGTCGCCGAAGCCCGGCGCCTTCACGGCCGCGACCTTCAGGATGCCGCGCATGTTGTTGACCACCAGGGTGGCCAGGGCCTCGCCCTCGACGTCCTCGGCGATGATCAGCAGCGGACGGCCGGCCTTCGCCACGCCTTCCAGCACCGGCAGCAGTTCGCGGATGTTGGAGACCTTCTTCTCGTTGATGAGAATGAACGGATTCTCCAGCTCGGCGCTCATGCTCTGCTGATTGTTGATGAAGTACGGGGACAGGTAGCCGCGGTCGAACTGCATGCCCTCGACGATGTCGAGCTGGTTTTCCAGGCCCGAGCCGTCCTCGACGGTGATGACGCCTTCCTTGCCCACCTTGTCCATCGCCTCGGCGATGATCTGGCCGATGGATTCGTCGGAGTTGGCGGAAATCGTGCCGACCTGGGAGATCGCGTTGCTGTCGGTGCAGGGCACGGACATGGCGTGGATTTCCTCGACGGCAGCGGCAACCGCCTTGTCGATGCCTCGCTTGAGGTCCATCGGATTCATGCCGGCGGCGACGGCCTTCAGGCCTTCGGTCAGGATCGACTGGGCCAGCACGGTGGCGGTGGTAGTGCCGTCGCCGGCCACGTCGGAAGTCTGCGAAGCGACTTCTTTCACCATCTGCGCGCCCATGTTCTCGAACTTGTCGGACAGCTCGATTTCTTTAGCCACGGACACGCCGTCCTTGGTGACGGTGGGAGCGCCGAAGCTCTTTTCCAGCACCACGTTGCGGCCCTTCGGACCCAGGGTGACCTTCACCGCGTGCGCCAGGATGTTGACGCCGCGCAGCATGCGGGTGCGTGCGTCGTCGCTGAACTTGACTTCTTTAGCTGCCATTTGGATTTACCTGCGATATTGATGATTGATAAGGGATTGGGAATCTGCGGGCGAAGCTAACCGTACCTGCCGCAAGCGGCGCCCCCGAACATGACGAATCGGCAGGACAGCCGATTCACAGGTCCCGTCCTTGGGCCCTGCCCTCCGGGCCATGCTCCGCATGTTCAAATTTGCTCCCGGCAAATTTGTGCACGCGCAGCGCCCGGAGGGTGTGGCACAGGGAGGTGCCGCCTGAGAGCCGCTTGCGGCCTGCACGGAATCACGGCCAGGCCGTGCAACCCGGCTGTCCTGCCGGGTTGTCCCTCACCCCGGCCTTCTCCCGCTTGCGGGAGAGGGGGACAAGGAAGCGCTTCGCGTCGTTTCACGTTAAAGATCAGCTCTCGAGAACGGCCAGGATGTCGTCCTCACGCATCACCACCACATCTTCGCCGTCAACCTTGACCTCGGTGCCGGCGTACTTGCCGAACAGCACCTTGTCACCCACCTTGACCTGGAGGGCGCGCACCTCGCCGTTGTCGAGCACCTTGCCGTTGCCGACGGCCAGGACTTCGCCGCGCATGGGCTTCTCGGCGGCGCTATCGGGAATCACGATTCCGCCTGCGCTGGTGCGTTCCTCTTCCAGGCGTTTAACGATGACACGGTCATGCAAAGGACGAATTTTCACGGTAATCTCCTGAATTCCTGATGAAATCGGCTGAAATTCCAAGGGCGCTCCCAAACCAGTTGTTAGCACTCCCTTGAAGCGAGTGCCAAATGATAGCGGCGGACGGGTGAGTGTCAAGCGGTCGGACCACCGGCCGGCACTTGATTTGCGAAATCGGTGAATGCGATTTGAAGAACAAAAACGCCCCGAGCAAGAGTCAGCGCGAGAAATTCGGGCTGATCGCGCGGAAATACCATGGGGCTGTCATCAAGGCAGGCGAATGCTCAGCTTCTCCCAGGGCCGTTCGGCATGGTTTGCCTATCGCATGACTATAATGGTTCCTCCTCTAACCCCGAGGTCCTGGGCATGGCCGCCGAATCGAACACGCTCGAACGCTTTCAGGTCGCCCACCAGACCCGCTCCCGCTTGCGCATCGTAGCCCCCGCCCTGCGTAAGCAAGCCGAGCGGACTCATATCTTCGGCGTGCTGCTGCGGAAGCACCCGGCGGTGAAGCGGGTCCGGGTGGTGCCGGCGCTGGGGTCGGTGACGGTGCATTTCGACCCTGCTGCGGTAGCGGCGGCCGATCTCCAGGCCTTTTTCGGCAAGGTGCTGGACAATCTGGGGCCTTCGCCGACGCTTTCCCCCACTGTCAGGCGCGAGCCGGGCCCCGAGCTGCCGCTGCGCGAATTCCATGTCGCGATCGAAGGCATGAGTTGCGTGTCCTGCGCGCTGTTGATCGAGATGCTGCTGCGGCGCGATCAGCGGGTGGCCTCGGCGAGCGTCAATTTCGCGACGGAAACCGCCCAGGTGCTGACGTCGATGGACCGGGACGAGCTGTACGGGACCTTGCGGCGGCTGGGCTATCAGCCGCAGCCGATGGACAGCGTGGCGCAGCGCCGGGCTTTGCTGGCGCGGGAGAAAGCCCGTATCGGCAAAGCCTGGCAGCATTGTTTCTGGTCGCTGGTGTTCAGCGTGCCCACCTTCCTGATCGGCCTGTTCGCGCCGCGTTCCCGGCTGATGGGCTGGGTGCAACTGGCGGTGTCGGCGCCGGTGCTGCTGGGCGGGGGGCGGGAGCTTTTCGCCAAGACCTGGCAGCTGGCCAAACGCCGTTCCGCCAGTACCGACACGCTGGTCGCCGCCGGTGTCGGTTCGGCCTACGCCTACAGCTTTTTCGCCCTGGCGACCGGACGCGGCGGTTACTACTTCGAGGCGGCGGCGGGCGTGATTTCCTTCGTGCTGATGGGCCGCTATCTGGAAGAGAAGGCGCGCGGCCAGGCGCATCAGGCGATCCGCCAGTTGGTCGAACTACAGCCGCAGACGGCGACGGTACTGCGGGCGGAACGGGCCGTGAGCCTCGCCATCGAGGAGGTCCGGGTCGGCGATCTGGTGCTGGTGCGGCCCGGCGAGCGCATCCCCGCCGACGGCGAAGTCGTCCACGGACTGTCGGCGGTGGACGAGTCGATGGTGACGGGCGAGAGCCTGCCGGTGGTCAGGGAGACCGGCCACCGAGTCACCGGCGGCTGCATCAACGGCAACGGGGCCTTGCAGATCCGGGTCTGCGCAGTGGGCGCGGACACCGTGCTGTCGGGCATCCTGCGCACGCTGGAACAGGCACAGACCAGCCGGCTGCCGGTTCAGCGCACGGTCAACCGGCTATCGGCCTTCTTCGTGCCCGCCGTGATGGCGGTGTCGGGCGCCACCTTCCTCGGCTGGATGGCGGCGGGCGCCGGTTTCGGCGCCGCGCTGACCCGCGCCGTCACCGTGCTGCTGGTGGCCTGCCCCTGCGCGCTGGGGCTGGCGACGCCCGCCGCCGTCATGGTCGGCACCGGCCAGGCGGCGCGGCGCGGCATCTTCGTCCGCAACGCCGAGAGCCTGGAAACCGCGTCCGGTCTGACCGTCATCGTGTTCGACAAGACCGGCACCCTCACCGAGGGCAGGCCGTGGATAACCGACTTGGTCAACGTCTCGGATCTAAAAGATGCGGAACTGCTGCGGCTCGCCGCCGCCGCGGAATCGCATTCCGAGCACTTCATCGGCAAGGCCATCCGCGCCCAGGCCACCACCCTGGACCTGGCCTGGCCCGAACCGGCCGAGTTCCGCGTCGAACCCGGACTGGGCATCGCGGCCAGGGTCGAGCGCCGCGAGGTGCTGATCGGCAACCAGCGCTGGCTCGATAAGCACAAGATCGAGAGCGGCGGGAAGCTGGGCGATGCGGCGCGCAGGCTGGGATCGCAAGGCAAGACGCCGGTGTTCGTCGCGCTGGACGGGCGCGCCGCCGCGGTGCTCGGCGTCGCCGACCGCCCCCGTCCCGATGCCGCGGAGGCCATCGCCCGCCTGCACCGGCGGGGAGTATGGACGCTCATGGTGACGGGCGACGTCGCGCCCGCCGCCGAGCACATCGCCGCCCTGGTCGGCATCGACCGGACCGAGGCCGGGGCCCGCCCGGGGCGCAAGCTGGAAATCGTCCGCCACTTGCAAAACCGCGGGGAACGGGTCGGCATGATCGGCGACGGCATCAACGACGCCCCGGCCCTGGCCGCCGCCGACGTCGGCCTGGCGGTCGGCGGCGGCACCGACATCGCCAAGCAGAGCGCCGATCTGACCCTCTTCACCGGCGATATTTCCAAGGCGGCGGAGACCATGGAACTCAGCGGCCGAACGCTGCGGGTGATCCGCCAGAACCTGGCCTGGGCCTTCGGCTACAACCTCGTCGCCATTCCGCTGGCCGCCTTCGGCAAGCTGCACCCGATGGCCGCTTCCGCGGCGATGGCGGCGAGTTCGGTCGGCGTGGTGCTGAACGCCCTGCGGCTGCAGCGGGAGTGACCGGTGGCGGACAGGGAAGTGCTGGCCGGAACAACAGGACATTAGTGGCCACGATCCACCAGCAGCCAGGCGATGATCAAAGCGACCAAGGACACCGCCGCAGCGCCGGCGTACACCGCCCCGGCGCCGAGCGGCCAGGCGTAGCCGCTGGCGAAGCTCCCCAGCGCGCCGCCCGCGCCGTAGCTCAGACTGGTGAAAAGCGCCTGGCCGCGATTGCGGTTGCGCCCCTGGAAATAGCGGTGCACCAGGGCGATCGAGACGGCATGAAACGCCCCGAAGCTGGCGGCGTGCAGCGTCTGGGCGAAAACCAGGACTCCCGGCCATTCGGCGCAGCGGCCGATCAGCAGCCAGCGCAAGACCGTCAGGGCGATGCTTGCGAGCAGGATGGCGCGCAGCGAAACGCGGGCCTGGATCGCCGGCAGGACCAGGAACAGGATGATCTCCGACACCACGCCCAAGGCCCAAAGCTGGCCGGTGCGGGAGCGGTCGAAGCCGTAGTTCTCCAGATGCACCGAATAGAAGCTGTAATAGGGGCCGTGAGCCATCTGGATCAGCAGACAGGTGAGCAGCAGGCCGATGACCTCGGGCCGCTTGACGACCCGCCAGAGGGTGTCGTGGGCCGGCGCGTGAATCACCCGGGCGCCGCCCGGAATGGCGAGGCTGGACAGCCACATCAGCGCGAACAGCAAGGCCAGCACCTGCGGCAGGCATGCGATCGAAAGCCGCGCTTCGAGCGCCGCGCCCACGGCGAGCACGGCCAGGATGAAGCCGACCGAACCCCACAGCCGGATCCGGCTGTAGCCCTTGGCATCGCCCTTCAGCAAGGCCAGGTTCAGCGACTCCAGGGTGGGCAGGAAGGCGTTCCAGAAAAAGCCGGACAGCCCCACCGCGGCGAGCAGCCCCCCATAGCCCGGCAGCACGAAGATCAGGGCGAATCCGAGGAGCGCCAGCAGACAGGCCAGGCGGATGAGGAACAGGTCGCGCCCGGTATGGTCGGCCAACCAGCCCCAACAGTTGGGCGCCACGATGCGGGTGCCCGCCATGACGGCCATGACGATGCCGATGTCCTGGGGCCCAAGCCCCCGTGACTGAAGGTAAAGAGGCCAGTACGGCAGAAAAATGCCCAGCGCCGCGAAATACCAGAGGTACAGGCCGGAAAGCCGCCAGTACGGCACGGTGCCGGGCATGGGCGAAGCCGGCGGACTAAAGCGCGCTGGGCGGGATGGGATCGAGCGTGCGCACGACGTCCTGGTTCTGGCCCCGGTGGCGCAGATAGTGGTCCATCAGCACGATGGCCATCATCGCCTCGGCGATCGGCGTGGCGCGGATGCCGACGCAAGGGTCGTGGCGGCCGGTGGTCACGACTTCCACCGATTCGCCGCGGAGGTTCACCGAGCGGCCGGGGATGCGCAGGCTGGAGGTGGGCTTCAAGGCGATGCTGGCGACGATGTCCTGGCCGCTGGAAATCCCGCCCAGGATGCCGCCTGCCGAATTGCCCAGGAAACCGTCCGGGCTCATTTCGTCGCGGAACACCGAGCCCTTGGCTTCGATGCAGGCGAAGCCGGCGCCGATTTCCACACCCTTGACGGCGTTGATGCTCATCAGCGCATACGCCAGTTCGGCGTCGAGCCGGTCGAAGATCGGCTCGCCCAGGCCCGGCGGCATGCCCTTGGCCACGACGTTGACCCGCGCGCCGATGGAATCGCCTTCTTTCCGCAAGGCGTCCATGTAGGCTTCCAGCTCGGGAACCTTGGCGGGATCGGGGCAGAAGAAGGGATTGTCGTCGATGGCGCTCCAGTCGACCGGATCGAGCCGGATCGGGCCGAGCTGGGCCAGGTAGCCGCGAATCTCGACGCCCAACCGCTCGCGCAGGTATTTCTTGGCGATACCCCCCGCCGCCACCCGCATCGCGGTTTCGCGCGCCGAGGCGCGGCCGCCGCCGCGGTAGTCGCGGAAGCCGTATTTCATGTGGTAGGTGTAGTCGGCATGGCCGGGGCGGAAGCGGTCGGCGATGCTGGCGTAGTCCTTGGAACGCTGGTCCTCGTTCTCGATCAAGAGGCCGATCGGCGTCCCGGTGGTCAGGCCCTCGAACACCCCGGACAGGATCCTGACCGCGTCCGGCTCGCGCCGCTGGGTGGTGTGGCGGGACCGACCCGGCCGGCGGCGGTCCAGGTCGCGCTGCAGATCGGCCTCGGACAGCGCGAGCCCCGGCGGACAGCCGTCGACGATGCAGCCGAGCGCGGGGCCGTGGCTCTCCCCGAAAGTCGTGACGGTGAACAGTTTGCCGATGGTGTTTCCGGACATGGTCTCTCGCTGGAATTATTGGAGGGTCTTGCGGACCGCCGCGGCTTCCGGACCGAGCGGACTCTCGAACAGACTCCTGTGCCTTTCCACCTGGGCTGCGGTCAACAGGAAAACCCCCTCGCCACCGTGCTCGAAATCCAGCCAGAGGAAATCGACCTCCGGGTACAGCGCCGCCAGCGCTTCGGCGCTGGAGCCGACTTCGACCACCAGGACGCCGCCGGGCTTGAGCCGGTCCGCCGCGCCGGCGAGGATGCGGCGCGCGCAATCCAGTCCATCCTCGCCCGATTCCAGCCCGAGCCTGGGCTCGGCATGGTACTCGGAAGGCAGATCGCGCCATTCCTGCAGATTCACGTAAGGCGGGTTGCTCACGATCAGATCGTAGCGCCCCCCGTCGAGCTGCCGGTACAGATCCGACCGCACCAGCCGCACGGCCTCCTCGAGCCCATGGGCGCGGACGTTCATCCGCGCCACTTCCAGCGCGTCGTTGGAAATGTCCACGGCGTCGACCCGCGCCTGGGGAAAGGCTTCGGCGCAGGCGATGGCGATGCAGCCGCTGCCGGTGCACAGGTCGAGCACGTCGCCGACCGCATCGGGCTCCAGCCAGGGCTGGAACAGGTTTTCGATCAGTTCGGCGATGGGCGAGCGCGGCACCAGCACCCGCTCGTCGACGTAGAACTTGAGGCCCGCGAACCAGGCTTCGTGGGTCAGATAGGCCAGCGGCACGCGCTCCCCGATCCGGCGCTCGACCAGGTGCAGGATGCGCTCGCGCTCTTCGAAGGTCAGCACCGCGGAGAAATACCCCGAGGGCAGGTCGTGCGGCTGGCGGATCACGTGCATGACCAGGGCGGCGGCTTCATCCAGCGCGGTCCCGGTGCCATGGCCGAAAAACACGCCGGCTTCGGCGAAACGCGTCGCACCCCAGCGGATGTAGTCGCGCACCGTGGTCAAGGTTTCGAGCACGGAAGGCTGCGTCGTCTTCATGGATACAGGCCGATGGCCTTAAGGCCGGTGGTTTCCTCGAAGCCGAATCGGAGGTTCATGTTCTGCACCGCTTGGCCCGCGGCGCCCTTGACCAGGTTGTCGATCACCGACAGCACCACGATCTGGCCGCTCCCCTGGGGCTGGAATACCGCGATCTGGCAGCGGTTGGAGCCGCGGACATTGCGCGTGTCGGGATGGCTGCCGGCCGGCAGGACGTCGACGAAAGGCTCACCGCGGTAGCGCTCCTCGTAGAGTCGCTGGATATCGCCCGGCTCGTCGATCGCCGCGGCGTACAGGGTCGCGTGGATGCCCCGGATCATCGGCAGGAGGTGCGGCACGAAGGTCAGCCCGACCGGCTCCCCCGCCATCTGCACCAAGCCCTGCACGATTTCCGGCCAGTGCCGGTGGCCCGCCACGGCATAGGCCTTGAAGCTCTCGCCGGTCTCGCTCATCAGCAGCGGAATCTCAGCCTTGCGTCCGGCGCCGCTGACGCCGGATTTCACGTCGGCGATGAGCCGGTCCGCCGCCACCAGCCGGTCTTCCAGCAAAGGCAGCAGGCCGAGCTGGACCGCCGTGGGATAGCAGCCCGGATTGGCGATCAAGCGCGCCGAGCGGATCGCATCGCGGCGGACTTCCGGCAGGCCGTAGACCGCCTCGTCCAGCAGCTCGGGGCAGGCATGGGGCTCGCCGTACCAGCGCGCCCACTCGTCCGCGTCCTTGAGGCGGAAATCCGCCGACAGGTCGATGACGACGACGCCTTTTTCCAGCAACGCCGGCGCCGATTTCATGGCGACGCCGTTGGGGGTGGCGAAGAACACCACATCGCAGCCGCGAAGATTCTCCACCTCGGGTTCGCTGAAGACGGCATCCACGTAGCCGCGGAGGTTGGGATAGAGATCGGCGACGGCCTTGCCGGCGTCCGCGCGGGAGGTGACGGCGTGGATGCGGACGCCGGGATGCAGCGCCAGAATCCGCAATAATTCCACACCGGTATAACCGCTGCCGCCTATAATCCCGACTTCGATCGGCTTGCCTGAGGTCATGTCTGTTCCGGACATCAAAAAACTGAATATTTTCTCATACTATAACAAACTGAGCCGCGGGCAGGCCGCATCCCAGCAATTCTCATTTTGCCTGAGAGCCGCATTTCGTAGGTCGGAACCGGCTTCATCGGGTTCCGACGCCAGGAGACCCCTCCCGGATCGGGGTCTTAGGACATGGTTTGGCGGAACCCGAAGAGACGGTTCCGCTACGCCGGAACTATGGCCTTGAGCCAAAATGAGAATTGCTGCCGCATGCCGCCTTCGTTTCCCGATCCTTAGAGAACGAGCACAAGCATGAACCGCAATGCCGCGGAAATTCCAAACGAACTCGCCACGGCGGCTCACGTCACGATCGGACTGGGCGGCATCGCTGGAGGCGGCGAGCCGACCGACATCAGCCTGCTCGGCGCTACCCTCGCGCCGCTGCCCCGCCTGCTGGGGCAGGGAAAGGCTCAGGAAGCCAAGGCGGGCTCCGCCTGCAAACGGGCGATCGTGCCGAACTTGCGGTGAATCGCCGGGACATTCACCGGCGTTCTGAACGGCGCGACCTCGACCCTTCTCGCCAAGGTCGGGGCAGGAACGTGGACCGCCGTCACCGCCGCCTGTTCGGCAGCAAACTGCCGCCGTCTTTAAGGAATACGCGCCAGACCTGAGCCGCCCGCAGCGGGCGGGAGATACGAGAATCCGGGATCGACGAGCGAATCCGGCGTGGCGCGGCGTAATAGGTCACGATGCCACTTCCAAGCAGAAGGGTACCGCCCATCTCCATGCAGGTTTATCGGCACTGAAATCCTGTTCCAACACTTAGACACTTAGAGTCCATACCCGAAGCCAACCATGTACACCTATTCCATCCCGGGCTTTGCCGAGCCGGTCAGTTCCATCAGCCATTTGTTGAGTGCCGGCATATTTGCCGCCCTGGGCGTCTTGTTACTGCGCCGAGGCCAGGGGAGCATTACGCGCTTGACCGTCTTGGCAGTCTTTGTGTTTTCCTGCGTTTTTCTCCTGTCCATGAGCGGCGTTTATCATCTGCTCACACCGGGCGGAGCTGGCCATAGGGTGCTGCAGCGGCTGGATCATGCCGGGATTTTCGTGCTGATCGCCGGAAGCTTCACTCCCGTCCATGGGATTCTGTTCACCGGGTGGGGACGCTGGGGGGTGTTGCTGTTGATCTGGGCTCTTGCCGCGACGGGCATCACGCTCAAGGTCATATTCTTCGACAGCATTCCGGAATGGCTGGGGTTGACGTTATATCTGAGCCTTGGGTGGTTCGGTCTGGCATCGGGCATTACACTTTGGCGCCGCTACGGCGGCGCTTTGGTCAGGCCACTGGTTTTCAGTGGCTTGTCATACACCGTCGGGGGTTTGCTGGAATTTCTCCGGATGCCCATCCTCATTCCGGGCGTGATAGGGCCTCACGAGCTGCTGCATATCAGTGTGCTGGCGGGGATCGGGTTTCATTTCCGGTTTCTGTTCGGCGTATTGGATCGGACCGCCCCTCGGGGAGCGGAAAGGGTTCTCCTCGGGAAAAAGCCCAGTCCTCAATGAACCGGATCAATCACCCTTCTTTTTTCCCAGGATGCCGAAAGGCAACGCGGATTAGATTTCGAGGCAAATTCCGGCGATAGCAAAGAGGCCGACCTCCCGAATCGGCCTTTGCAAGTCGGTGTAACGTCGGTAAGGCGAGTCGGCACCCTACCGTCAGCGACTCTCTCAAGAAACACGCCGGGCCGCCCCAAGTGTTTCTTGCCCCTTGAGGGCTCAAAAATGGAGCACAGCGGAGTTTTTGGGGGTGGGCTAATAGCGGCGTCCACCACCGAAACCGCCTCGTCCTCCGCCAAAACCGCCGACGGATCGTTCTTTTTGCGGACGGGCTTCGTTGACGGTCAGGGCGCGCCCGTCGACATCCTTCCCGTGCAAGGCGGAGATGGCGGCTTTGGCCTCCTTGTCATTGCTCATTTCGACGAAGCCGAAGCCTTTCGAGCGGCCGGTGTCGCGATCCATTATGACATTCGCGGATTCCACCGCGCCATGCGCAGCGAACATGCCTTCGAGATCACGGTTGGTGATGGTGTAGCTCAAGTTGCCAACGTACAATTTCTTGCTCATGAAAAACTCCTAACTAAATAACAGAAAAGTAAAAAACGATGACGCCGACCCCGTCGCCGCGGTCGGCCCTCCATTAACGGCGTCTTCTGCCGCCGTTCCGCTCACGGGGACGCTCTTCATTGACGCGAAGACAGTTGCCTCGCAGCGTGTGTCCGTTCAAGGCATTGATCGCGGCGCGCGCCTCGTGACCCTCCATTTCGATGAAGCCGAAACCTCGACAGCGACCGCTGAAGAGGTCGCGCGCCAAGTCCATCGACCGCACCCGCCCGTGTTTGGCGAACAACTCGGTGAACTCATTTTCGGTCAGATCGGGCGGTAGATTGCCGGCATAAATTCTCAACATGATATTTTGTTACTCTCGTTAGTGCCCGGCGACGCATCAAAGCGCGCAGCGAGCCGGCTCAATCGGGTCGCGGTAAACAAAAGGGCATCCGAAAGGCCCAAGACAGAAAAAGCCATGTTTTTTCCTCGCTCAGTCCCTCCATGCGGACAAGCACGACAGCGGGGGGAGCAAGAACATGGGGATGAGATGACCACAGGGCCGTCCGAAACGGAAACACCGCGGACGGTTTGCAAGAGGAGGCGGGACTAGCAGGTACCTGGCGGCATGGGCTGAGTAGGAAATTCCGTACCCTCCTGACGAAGACCGATTTTGCACCACGGCAAACCATCGGCAGCATACACGATCTTTCCGGACTTACCTAATCGTATTTTTGCCAATCTTATGGACATTTCTTCGGTGAAGGCGCATTGTGCAAGGCGGGACGAATCCCAGAGAGGCGCTCCATGGCCATTCAGGGCCGGCTCACCGGCACCGCCATCCACTGCCAACCCCGCCCCCCGAACCGGACAACTTTCACGGCCTTTTCGCGAATGCAGGCGCCCGATGTTGTGGAAAACAATACGGAGATGGTTTTATGGCATTTTCCTTTTAAATTAGCTCACGCTCAGCTGAACCCTGGATCTCGTCAATTCTAAAACAAACACACCCGGCTGCCGGCCCTCGAGAAAATCTACCCGGCCTTTCGCGGAGGCTTAAGGGGAAAAGAGAACCGGCGAAATTCGTGTGGCCTATCTGTACAGCGAAAGAGCCATACGATTATTGATTCCGTCACCCGATTTTTTGGCAATCCTACTCTTAACTCGGCGCCAGGAAGCCTTTGCCAGTAATTAAAACTTCTCCCACACTGCGGGATAGAGCAATATCCTTCCGACTCAGCTTTTCCAGGTGAGGGCCGAGCATAAACTCGACTTCGATTCGAAGTTGATATTCGCCACTCGATAGGATATCCAAGGACAGGTGGACTACAATTCAAACTCCAGAGGTTGAAATACCATCTATGAACTTAGCATTCGGCGATCACCTTCTTACCGCCAGCAATTTTCGGCAAACGTGCGGATTCTGCGGGTGCGTATTCCGTGTGGACATTACATGGCAGATATCCTATTCGTACAAGGCCAACCAGAACATGCAAGTCTATGCCTGCCCCGAGTGCAGGCGCGATTCGCGAATCAAGACATCCACGGAACCCCGGGTTACATTGGTCTCGAAACGCACTGATGGCCGATCGAGTCCCTACCCGCAGACTTGAAGAGCCTTATCGCGACTGAAACCAGAGTATTTTTTCCGGAGTTTGCGCCGGCTTCGGAATGAAAATCCGAGAAAACACCGTCACTTGAGCCAAACCGTTTGCGAAGGGGAATATCTTTAAGAACGGCAAGGTGCGATCGCCCTGCGACCGACACCGGCGACCCAGGCTCGTCAGATCGCACATGAAGTTTTCGACCTCGAGCGCAGGCGGCTTACAAATGTCCCCGGAAAAGGCTGCCGGTTTGTGTTTGCGAATGCCAAACCGCAAATCGAACGCTTGGCTCGATTCGCCATTGAACAGCGGCCTGCCCATCCGGCCAACGGGGACTTGTGGGCGAGGACCCCTTGCGTTGCGTCGAGGCCCGCGGCCATAGGCCGGACAGCCACTAAGAACGGCGATGGCCGAGCTTCTTCAGGCGTCGGGCTGGCGACAAACCGACGCCGAGTCAGAAATCCTTGCTTTGCGACACTCCGGACGAGTTTTCGCCTTCGTCCTGCTGCCCCTCGACCGTGGCCTTGAGCTTCTGGCCCGCCTTGAAGGTCACCACGCGCCGCGCGGTGATCGGGATTTCCTCGCCGGTCTTGGGATTCCGGCCGGGCCTCTGGCGCTTGTGGCGCAGATCGAAGTTGCCGAAACCGGAGAGTTTTACCGAACGCCCGCTTTCCAGCGAAGCCTTGATGACTTCGAAAAATTGGTCGACCAGTTCCTTGGCATCCCGCTTGTTCAAGCCAAGCTCGGCAAACAACCTTTCGACCATGTCCGCTTTGGTTAGCGCCATCGCCTCATTCTCTCAATTTCGCACCAAAATCAGCCGCCAACCGTGCCACGATCCGGACCATGACCTCGTCCACCCGATCGTCGGTCAACGTATCCTCGGTGTCTTGCAAGGTGACGCCGAGCGCCACGCTCTTCTTGCCGGCTTCCACGCCGGCGCCCACGTAAACGTCGAACAGCACCGTGTCGCGAACCAGTGCCCCGCCGCTCGCGGCAACGGCTTCCAGCAGCTCCGCGGCCGGCAGCGCCCGCTCCACCACCAGGGCCAGATCGCGTCGCACCTGGGGGAAGCGGGATAAGGGCGCGAACCGCGGCAGATCGCGTTGCAGCAGTGTTCCGGCGTCGAGTTCGAACAGAAAGACCGGCTGCTCGAATCCGAGGTCGCGCTCGATTTGCGGATGCAGCATGCCGAGCCAGCCGGCGCCGGCGCCGGCGCCGCCGATCAGAATCTCGGCGCTCTGGCCGGGATGCAGGGCGTGATGAACCGCGGGGCGGAAACGAACGGTTGTCTTGCCGGTCAAGCCCAGTATAGCCTCGACGTCGGCTTTCACATCGAAAAAGTCCGCCGGCCTGGATTTCTCTCCCCATTGTTCGTCGAGCGCCGAACCCAGCACGAGGCCGGCCAGGGTGTTGCGCTGCTCCAGGAGCCCGCCGCGCCTTGAAAATTTCAGCCCGGTCTCGAAGATGCGCACCCGCTCCTGCTGGCGGCTCAGGTTTTTCTGCGCGGCGTCCAGCAAGCCTGTCCAAAGGCTGGTCCGCATCACCGCCAGATCGGCGGAAATCGGATTCAGCAGGGCTTCGGGCTCGGAGGCCGGATCGATCCGCCGCTGCATCTCGGCGGACACGAAACTGTAGGTGATGACCTCCTGGTAACTGCGGTCGGCCAGCAGGTCCTTGACCCGGTCCAGCCCGAGCACCGTTTCCGGCGCCGGCTGCATCGCCGAGGCCACGGCGGGGCGGCGCCGGGGGATGTCGTCGTAACCGTAGACGCGGCCGATTTCCTCGATGAGGTCGGCCTCCAGGGCGATGTCGAAGCGGAAGCTCGGCGGGGTGACCGTCCAGCCCTGGTCGTCTGGAGCGACGCCCATGCCGAGGCGGTTCAGGATGTCGGCGATCTCGCCGCGGGCCAGGCTCAGGCCGAGCAGTTGCCCGACGCGCTGCTCCCGCAGGCGGATCGGCGGACGAACCGGCAGCAAGTCGCTGTGGACGCTTTCCGTAATGGGACCTGCCCGGCCGCCGGCGATCTCCAGCAGCAAGGCAGTGGCCCGCTCGATCGCCCGCTGTTGCAACTCCGGATCGACGCCGCGCTCGAAACGGTGAGAGGAATCCGTCGCCAGGCCGAACCGCCGCGCCTTGCCCATGATGAGAGCGGGCGAGAAGAAGGCGCATTCCAGGAAAAGGTCGGTGGTGGCCTCGCCCACCGCGCTGTGTTCCCCGCCCATGATGCCGGCCAGCGCCAGAGCCTTTTCCTCGTCGGCGATGACCAGCACCTCGGGGGACAGGATGATTTCCTCCCCGTTGAGCAGCTTCAATGGCTCGCCTGCACGGGCCTGCCGCACATGGATGTCGCCGGAGAGCTTCGCCAGGTCGAAGGCGTGCAGGGGCTGGCCCAGTTCGAGCAGCACGTAGTTGGTGACGTCGACCGCCGGCCCCAGGCTGCGCAGCCCGCTGCGGCGCAGGCGCTCCTTCAGCCATGGCGGGGTTGCCGCCCTGGCGTCGATGCCGGCGATGACCCGCCCGAGATAGCGCGGGCAGGCTTCGGGGGCGTCCAGATGCACGGCCAGCCGCCGGTCGCTGCCGACGGCGGCCGTTTCCGCTTCTAGACCATGGAACGGCAACCGGTTGATGAGCGCCAGTTCGCGGGCGATGCCCTCCACGCTCAGGCAGTCGGCGCGGTTGGGAGTCAAATCGATTTCCAGAATCCGGTCATCGAGTTGCAGATAATCACGGATGTCGGCGCCGACCGGCGCGTCGGCCGGCAGCTCCAGCAGGCCCGAGGCGTTCTCATCGAGGCCGAGCTCCTTGGCCGAACACAGCATGCCGAAGGAGTCGACGCCGCGCAGGGGGGAGCGCTCGATCTTCAAAGGGCCGGGCAGCACCGCGCCTTCGGTCGCCAGCGGCGCCACCAGGCCGGCACGGGCATTGGCGGCGCCGCAGACGATCTGCAGCGGCTCGCCGCGGCCGATATCGACCCGGCAGATCTGCAGGCGGTCAGCCTCGGGATGCGGCGCCGCCTCTACGATCCGGGCCACCACCACGCCGCTGAAATCGGCCGCCGGGGCTTCCGCGCTGTCGACTTCGAGGCCCGCCATGGTCAACTGGTGGACCAGCCCGGCCGTGTCGACTGCGGGATTGACGTATTGGCGTAACCAGGCTTCGCTCAGGCGCATGTCGGCTCTTTAAGCGGGAACTTTCAGGGTCAGAACGGCTTGAACTGCCGCAGGAATTTGAGGTCGTTCTCGAAGAACAGGCGCAGGTCGTTGATGCCGTAGCGCAGCATGGTCAGGCGCTCGACCCCGAGGCCGAAGGCGAAGCCACTGTAGCGCTCCGGATCGATGCCGACCGCCTCGAACACTTTGGGATGGATCATGCCGCAGCCCATCACTTCGAGCCAGCCGGTATGCTTGCACACCCGGCAGCCCTGGCCGCCGCAGATCACGCATTCGATGTCGACTTCCGCGGAAGGCTCGGTGAACGGAAAGTACGAGGGGCGGAACCGTACCGCGCAGTCCTTCTCGAAAAAACCGGTCAGGAATTCGTACAGCGTGCCCTTGAGATCGGCGAAGCTGACGTGCTCGTCCACCCAGAAACCCTCGACCTGATGGAACATCGGGGTGTGGGTGAGGTCGGAATCGCAGCGGTAGACCCGGCCGGGCGCGATGACCCGCAGCGGCGGCTGCCCCGATTCCATGACGCGAATCTGCACCGGCGAGGTGTGGGTGCGCAGCAGCGTGTGCTCGCTGAAATAGAAGGTGTCGTGCATGGCGCGGGCCGGATGATGGGCCGGGATGTTCAGCGCCTCGAAATTGTGGAAATCGTCCTCGATTTCCGGTCCCTCGACCACCGAAAAACCCACGCTGCGGAATAGCTGGCTGATGCGGCGCAGGGTCAGGGTGACGGGATGCAGTCCGCCGGTCCGCTGGCCGCGGCCGGGGAGCGTGACGTCGACGGTTTCGCCGGCCAGGCGTTGAGCCAGCGCCTCGGCCTCCAGCTCCGCCTTGCGCCGGTCCAGCAAACGCTGGAATTCATCGCGCGCCTGATTGACGCGCTGGCCGAATTCCTTGCGCTCCTGCGGCGAAAGCGTCCCGAGCGTCTTCATCTGCTCGGTGAACTCGCCCTTCTTGCCCAGATAACGCACCCGGACCTGGTCCAGCTCGGCGGCGTTTCCGGCCTCGGCCAACAGGCGCGCTGCTTGTTCCAGAGTGGATTCGGGCGATGAACTCACGGCGGGGCTAAAATCTTATCGGCAGCAAAAGGAGCCTTAGCGGAAGCACCAGCCTCCGCCGGAAACGGCTCGTAAGCGATCAGCCCTGCGCGATGCGGGCCAGTTCCGCGAAGGCGTCCTTGTCGCGGACGGCCAGGTCGGCCAGGACCTTGCGGTCGATCTCGATGGAAGCCTTCTTCAGGCCGGCGATGAAACGGCTGTAGGACAGGCCGAATTCGCGGGCGCCGGCGTTGATGCGGGTGATCCACAGGGCGCGGAACTGGCGCTTCCTCTGGCGGCGGTCGCGGTAGGCGTATTGGCCGGCCTTGATGACCGCCTGTTTGGCGACGCGGTAAACACGGCTGCGGGCGCCGTAATAACCTTTGGCCTGTTTCAGGACCTTCTTGTGACGGGCGCGCGCTATCACTCCGCGCTTGACTCGTGCCATGGCTTATTCCTCTTGCGGTAACTCGGTAACGGGACTGTTCAGGTGTACGGCAGCATGCGAGCCACCGCGCGCACGTCGGACGGATGCACCATGTCCGGGCTGCGCAACTGGCGCTTACGTTTGGTCGACTTCTTGGTCAGGATATGACGGCGATGCGACTGCACGCATTTGAACCCGCCGGAGCCGGTCCGCTTGAAGCGCTTGGCGGCGCCGCGATTGGTTTTGATCTTGGGCATTTCTTTAATCTCCTAGAGTCTTCTAAGCCTTTTTCTTCTTGGGGGCCAGGGTCATGCTCATCTGGCGCCCCTCCAGTTTCGGGAACTGTTCCACCGACGCGTATTCGTCCAGATCCGTCTCGATCCGCTTCAACAGGTCCATGCCGAGATCGCGGTGCGCCAGTTCGCGCCCCCGGAACCGCACGGTGATCTTGGCCTTGTCGCCGTCATTCAGGAAGCGAATGAGATTGCGCAGCTTGACCTGGTAGTCGCCTTCGTCCGTACCCGGACGGAATTTGACTTCCTTGATCTGGATCAGCTTCTGCTTCTTTTTGGAAGCCTGAAGCTTCTTGTTCTGTTCGAACCGAAACTTGCCGTAGTTCATGACCCGGCACACCGGCGGGTCCGAACCGGGCGAGATCTCGACCAGGTCCAGATCGGCATCGTAGGCCATCTGTCTGGCTTCTCGCGAAGAAACAATCCCGAGCTGTTGTCCATCCGCGCCTATCAGTCTGACGGCGGGGGCCGTGATCTCCTCGTTGAGTCGCGGCTCTTTCTTGTCGTTGGCAGTGATAACCCCAGTCCTCCGATGTGTTAATGACTCACAGCGCGCTTCGTCGATTCCTCGGTGAACTTCACCACCAGATCGCCGATCCCGAAACCGCCGTGATCCTTACCGTCTTGCGTCCGCAAGCTGACGCTTCCCGCTTCGACCTCCTTATCGCCAACGATAAGCAAATAAGGTACCCGCTGCATGGAATGTTCGCGGATTTTAAAGCCGACCTTCTCATTTCTCAAGTCGGCCACGACTCTAAATCCTTTAGAGACAAACTCTTGTGCGATTTCTTCCGCGTAATCGGCCTGCCGGTCGGTGATGTTGAGCACCACCGCCTGCACCGGCGCCAGCCACAACGGGTAGTGCCCGGCGTAGTGTTCTGTCAGGATGCCGACAAACCGCTCCAGGGAGCCGAGGATCGCCCGGTGCAGCATGACCGGCACATGGCGCGCGCCGTCCTCGGCGACGTAGCTGGCGCCGAGCCGGTCCGGCATGGAGAAGTCCACCTGGATGGTGCCGCACTGCCAGACGCGGTCCAGGCAGTCCTTCAGCGAAAACTCGATCTTGGGGCCATAGAACGCGCCCTCGCCGGGCTGTAAGTCCCAGGCCAGCCCCTTGGCGTTCAGTGCCGTTTCCAGCGCATGCTCGGCCTTGTCCCAGACCTCGTCCGAACCGACCCGCTTTTCCGGCCGGGTGGACAGCTTGATCTGGACTTCGCTGAAGCCGAAATCGGCATAGACCTTGAACAGCAGGTCGATGAAGCGGGACACCTCGTCCTGGATCTGCTCCTCGGTGCAGAAGATGTGCGCGTCGTCCTGGGTGAAGCCGCGCACCCGCATGAGACCGTGCAAGGCCCCCGACAGCTCGTTGCGGTGGCAGGAACCGAACTCGGCCAGCCGCAGCGGCAAATCCCGGTAGCTCTTCAAGCCCTGGTTGTAGACCTGCACGTGGCAGGGACAGTTCATCGGCTTGATGGCGTAATCGCGCTCCTCGGAAGCCGTGGTGAACATCTCGTCCGAAAACTTCTCCCAGTGGCCGGAGCGCTCCCACAGGGTCCTGGACACCACCAGCGGGGTGCGGATCTCCTGATAGCCGTTGTCCCGGAACACCTGGCGCATGTATTGCTCGATCGCCTGCCACAGGGTCCAGCCCTTGGGGTGCCAGAACACCATGCCAGGCGCTTCTTCCTGCATGTGGAACAGGTCCAGCGCCTTGCCGAGCTTGCGGTGGTCGCGCCGTTCCGCCTCTTCCAGCCGCTGGAGATAAGCGGCGAGATCCTTCTTGTCGCCCCATGCCGTGCCGTAGATGCGCTGCAGCATCTCGTTGCGCGAGTCGCCGCGCCAGTAGGCGCCGGCGATCTTCATCAGCTTGAAGGCCTTGAGCCGGCCGGTATCCGGCACGTGCGGACCGCGGCACAAATCGGTGAATTCGCCCTGGGAATACAGCGAGATCACCTCGCCCGCGGGGATCGCCTCGATGATCTCGGCCTTGTAGTCCTCGCCGAGATCCTGGAAATAGACGATGGCATCCTCGCGCGGCATGGTCTTGCGCTCGACCGGCAAAGCCTGGGCTGCCAGTTCCTGCATCTTGGCCTCGATCGCCTCCAGGTCTTCCGGAGTGAACGGGCGCTCGAAGGAAAAATCGTAGTAGAAGCCGTCCTGGATGACCGGGCCGATGGTCACCTGGACCTGCGGATAGAGCGCCTTGACGGCCTGGGCCAGGAGATGGGCGGTGGAATGGCGGATGACTTCCACGCCGTCGGCGTCGCGCGCGGTGACCAGCGCGACCTGGGCATCGGCTTCAATGCGATGGGAAAGATCGACGAGCTGGCCGTCCACCCGCCCGGCCAGCGCGGCCTTGGCGAGCCCCGGCCCGATGGACTCGGCCACCTGCAGGAGGGTGACGGGATGATCGAATTCCCGGCGGGAACCGTCGGGCAAGGTAACGACGGGCATAGTATCGCGCTCGCGGTTTGACTCGAACCCACAAACAAAAAAGCATCGCCTCGCGATGCTTCCCGGGATATCTGGTAGGCGCGATTGGACTCGAACCAACGACCCCCACCATGTCAAGGTGGTGCTCTAACCAACTGAGCTACGCGCCTGTCGTGTCGACAAGAAGCGCGTATTATAGCGGCGTCATTCCCGCTTGCCAACACCCACACTTGGACGACACGACATCTTGAAAGAATGCCCGGTTCGGACTCCCCCGGTGAAGACGGCCGGTTACAATCACGATTCCACTATCGCCCCCCTAGCCCCATCATGCCTTCGGCCGTCACTTATATCGATTCCCCCGACGAACTTGGGACGTTCTGCAAGTCCATCGGCGCTTCGCCATGGATCGCGGTCGATACCGAATTCGTGCGCGACAAGACCTACTATCCCAAGTTCTGTCTGCTGCAGATCGCCAACGACAGCCAGGCCGCCTGCATCGATCCGCTCAACATCGAGGACCTGCGGCCGGTCGAAGCGCTGCTGTTCAATCGAGCGATCACCAAGGTGTTCCACGCGGCAAGGCAAGATCTGGAAGTTTTCTTTCACCGCTTCCAAGCCGTTCCGGCCCCGATATTCGACACGCAGCTCGCCGCCCCCTTGATCGGCCATCCCGAGCAAATCGGCTACGCCAGCCTCGTGTCGGTGACGCTGGGCCTCACGGTGGACAAGGAGCACACCCGCACCGACTGGACCCGGCGCCCCCTCTCGGCCGCACAGATGGAGTACGCGGCCAACGACGTGATCCATCTCGCGACACTGTATCCGAAGATTCGTGAACAGCTGGACCGGCTGGGACGCAGCTCTTGGCTGGCGGACGATTTCGCCGCCTTGGAGGATCCCGGCCTGTATGTAAACCGGCCCGAGGACGCCTGGGAGCGCATCGGCGGGCTGGAGCGCCTGAAACCCGACCAGTTCGCACTGGCAGTGCGCCTCGCTGCCTGGCGGGAAAGCACCGCTCAGCAGAACGACCTGCCACGCAACTGGATACTTCGTGATGACGCACTGCTGGAAGTTGCGCTGAGAAGACCCCGCACCCGGGATGCTCTGCAAGCCTTAAGAGGAATAGACTCGCGCTCGGTTCAGCGCTATGGCGATGCGATAACCGCTCTTGCCCAGGCGCCCGACGACGGCCGGACCGTACCGCCGCAGCCCCGCCGCGTCCAGCGCCGCAACGCCCAGACCGAAGCCATCCTCGACGCCATGTCCGCACTGGTCCGGCTGCGCTGCGTCGAGCACACCATCAACCCTTCCGTAGTCGCCAGCCGCAGGGACCTCGAAGAGGCGCTGGAGTCGCCCGACAGCGCCAAAGTCTTGCAGGGATGGCGACGCAGCCTGGCGGGAAACGACATACGCGCCTTCCTGGCAGGGAAAGCGACCCTGCGCATGAGCGGCGGCAAACTCGCCCTTGGCGACCATGAATGAAATCGCCATGCAGGACGCATTCCCGGCCAGACTGACGGCCGCCGATGCCTATCCGCATCCGGTTTCCGGCATCCGCGTAATCGAAACCCATATTTCCTGGGTGATCCTGACAGGCATCTACGCTTATAAGATCAAGAAACCCGTCGATTTCGGCTTCCTCGACTTCTCCACCCTCGATCGGCGGCTGCGCTTCTGCGAGGAGGAGCTCAGGCTGAACCGGAGGCTCGCACCCGAAATCTATCTCGCCGTCTGCCCCATCACCGGTTCGCCGCAAACGCCACGGGTCGACGGGGACGGCCCGCCGTTCGAATACGCGGTGAAGATGCGCCAGTTTGCCGAGGGTTCACTGCTCACCGACATGGCGGCAGCGAACACATTGATACCGGACCACATCGATGCGCTGGCCCGCCTGATCGCCGAATTCCACGGTTCGATTCCGCGCTCGGGGAGCGAAGACGTCTACGGCAGTTTGTCGCGTATCCGCAGCGCAACGATGGATAATTTCGCCCATATCGAGGCCGTGTTACCGCCGAACCAACTGGGCACGGGTATCGCCGTGCTGAAGGAGTCCGCCGAAAGGGACCACGAAACGCTGGAAGGCGTGTTCCTTGCCCGGAAACGCGAAGGTTACGTCAGGGAATGCCATGGCGATCTCCATCTCGCCAACATCGCCTTGATCGGCGGCAAGCCGGTTCCCTTCGACGCCATCGAATTCAATCCGGAACTGCGCTGGATAGACGTCATCAGCGAGCTCGCATTCCTCGCCATGGACCTCGAAGCGCGCGGCCTACGCCGGCTCGCGGTCAGGCTGGTGAACGGGTATTTGTCCGTCACCGGCGATTATGGCGGCATGGCGCTTTGGCACTACTACCGGCGTTACCGGGCCATGGTCCGGGCCAAGATCGCCGTACTGAGCTGGCAGAGCGTCGCGCAGGAAGCCGCGAGAACGGAGCATCTGGCCAGCTTCCGCCGCTACGTCGACTACGCCCTTTCGGTTTCGCCCAGCCGGAAGCCCCGGCTCATCGTCATGCACGGCGTTTCCGGCAGCGGGAAAACCCATGTGGCGGCGCAGATTGCCGAGCGGGAGGGGGCGATCATGATCCGTTCAGACGTCGAACGCAAACGGCTGGCGTCGCACCGCCAGGCCGATCCGGCCCAGATGTACCTCCCCGCATTCACCCGTGTCACTTACGACAAGCTGGTGGAACTCGCAACGCCTTCATTGCGCGCCGGGCTGTCCGTCGTGCTCGACGCGACGTTCCTCGAACGACGGCATCGGGACGATGCGAGACGGCTCGCCGACAGATGCGACGCCGGTTTCGCCATCGTCGCCATGGAGGCGCCGGAGGCGATCCTGCGCCAACGCATCCTGGCCCGCCAAAGAGCGGGGGCCGACCCTTCGGACGCGGACCTCGGCGTGCTGGAAAAGCAACTGCGGTCCCGGCTGCCGCTAGGTGAGGACGAGGCACCGTTCACCGTGGCCTGCGGCCCCGACGGCGCGGCGCCGGAACTGCCGGTCCCCGCGCCGCCCTGATGTCTTTCAGACGCCGCCGATGAATTCGCCGAAGGCCCGGCTGCCGTTGCCGGTGGAAATCGTCCGTTCGACCTTCAATGACAAGCCGTTGATGACCGATACGGTGTTGTCAAACCAATTGGCGACATAGAGATGGATGCCGTCGGGGTGCAGGGCGATGCCTTCCGGGTATTCCCCCACCGCGATGGTGTCCACGACCTTCCTGCTCTCGACGTCGATTACCGACACGGTGTTGTCGTACTGGTTGGTGACGAACAGGCGCTTGTACGGCGCCACATAAGCCACGGCGTAGGGACGCTCGCCGACTTTCACCGTCGCGATCAGCGACAGCGTCCGGACATCGACGATGGAAACGTCGTCGCTCTCGACGTTGGCCGAAAACAAGAGTTCACCCGAGGGGTCGAGAGCGATCCCGAAGGGATGCTTCCCCACCTTGACCGTACGCAGGGTCTCCCCGCTCGCCGGATTCAGTTCGGCGATGGCGTCGTCGTCGCGGTTGGCGACGTAGAGGCGCGAACCACCGGGCGCAAGCACCAATCCGGCCGGGACGTTCCCCGCCGGCAATCGGCGGACGGCGACTCGATTCTCCAGATCGACCACCGAGACCGTCCTGCCGTACCAGTCCGCCACATAGGCGAATCGCCCTTCGGCATCGACCGCCACGCCGACCTGGCCCTCGGCGGCGGCAATCTCACCCATCACCTGCTGGTTCCGGCCGTCGATCAGCGTGATGCTGCCGCCGCCTGCATTGGTCACCACGACGCGGTCGCCGTTCCGGCTGACAGCGACGCCAGCCGGTTCCTTCCCCACCTTCAGCGTGGCCCGGACCTCTCCGCTGGCGGTGTCGATGACGCTGACGCTGTCGTCTTTCTGATTGGTGACGTAAGCGAACGGCGCCGCCGAAACGGCGGATGCGAAAAAGGCGGCGGCCAGTGCCACCGCTTCCCCGACGTTCAAAAGGATCGATCGCTTCGCGGCCATGAGACGATCATTTCTTCTCGGCCAGCGCCTTCAGGTTGGCCAAGCCTTCCTTGTAGACCGAAGTGACGGCCTTCAACGCAGCCTCGTCGTTCTGTTCCGGCGGCGGGTTGTTGTTCATGAAGGAGCGGTAGAATGCGCCATTCCATTCCACGGTCGAGCCGGCGTCGGATGCCGTCACGCTGATGGTGGAGGAATAATTGGCGACCGGCAGGTCTTTCGGATCGACCTCGGTGATCTTGTACGAATAGCTCATCTTTTCGGCGTCATAGCTCTTGAGCTCTTCCTTGACGATGCCGCCGGATTTCAGCTTCAGGTCGCGCGTCGCGCCCTTCTCGTTGCCGCCGCTGCCAGTGGTAGCGGCGACCTGAGGCATCCATTCGCCTTTGTCGAAGTCCTTGATGATGCCCCAGACTACCGCCGGAGCGGCGTTGATCTCGATGGTCTCGGTGACCTTCTGGCGGGTGGGGCCGTGGGCGAACGCCGAACCGGTCCAGGCCACCAGCAAGCCGGTGGCGACAAGCAGAATCTTCTTCATTACTCCTCCGAATTGGGATAGATGGGAAGGTAGCCATTAAGTATAAGGGCAAACCTCATCGCGGTTAACCGGATAAGTTCCTGCCGTACGCTTCCAGCGCGTCCAGGATCGCCTGCTTGCCGGCATCGGACTCCTGGCTCCGGAGCCGGTCGATGCGGGAAAAGAATTCCGCCAGACTCAGCCCGCCGCCTTCGCCGTCAAGGCGGCCGCGGCGGAATGCGGCCCAGCGCTCTTGCTCTTCCGAATTCAAAGTATCCGGAAAATTCCGGGCGCGGTAACGGAACAAAAGCTCGCCGAAACGGCCATCGGCGAATTGGGGGCGGTAGCGGGCCAACTGCTCGGGCGAGAGGGTATGCACACGATCCAGCGCGCGCCGGTCGGCGTCGACGGTAAATCCGCCCCGGTAAAGGAGCAGCTCCGGATCGAGTCCGGGCTCAGCCGGCAACTCCGCCTCGAATGCCACCGAGACCTTGGGGAGAATATCGCCCGCGTGGTCCCGCACCCACCGGGCGCGTTCCCGGCAGATGGCGAGGTCGATGCCAAGCCGCTCCGCGTCAGTCGGTCGCAATGCCGAGGTCGGAACCACCACCGGACAACGGTTGGTATGCACTCCCTTCAACGGAATACGCTCGATGCCTTCGGGAAGGTCTGCGGCCCTCGTGAACAGGCGACGGCGAATCTCCTCCCCCGGCAAATCGAGCAATTGCGCAGGATCGCAGGCGAGATCGAACACGATGACGCGCGTCGCGATGCGGGGATGCCGGCACAGCGGCAGCACGCAGGCGATGCACTGACGGGAGGCGGAAAACTTCTCGGAGACGTGCAGGACCGGCTGCCAGGTTCCCAGCGCCAGCAGCCGTTCCACCGCGTGTTTAGCCCGATTTTCCAGGGCGAACTTGAATAGACGCGGCTGCCGTTCGCCGACCAGTTTGGCGAAGCCCACGGTTGCCCGCACGTCGGACAAGGCATCATGCGCCGATTCATGCCGGATGCCGCTGGCCGCGGCCAGGCGATCCAGCTTGAAAACGGGAAAACCTTGGGGATCGCGCGGCCATTCGATCCCGTCCGGCCGCAGCGCCTGGGCCAGCCGGGCCAGGTCGATGACATCCCAGCGCGAATTGCCCGCTTTCCATTCCCTGGCATAAGGATCGTAGAGGTTGCGGTAAAAAGCATGCCGCAGCATTTCGTCGTCGAAACGCAGCGTGTTGTAGCCGAGCACACAGGTACCCGGCTGCATGAAAATGCGATAGATAGCGGAGATGAACTCGTTCTCCGGCACTCCGAGTTCGGCGGCGCGCTGCGGGGTGATGCCGGTGACGAGACAGGCCTCGGGATGCGGAACCATGTCGTCGGAAGGCCGGCAATACAGCACGTCGGGCGGTCCGATAGGATTGAATTCCAGATCGGTCCGGAGCCCGGCGAACTGGGCGATGCGGTCGCGGGCCGGGTCGGTCCCGAAGGTCTCCAGATCGTACCAATAGAACGACGAGGCGCCAGCCATCCGACCCCCGAGACTTCAGGCCTTGCCCTCGGCTTCCAGCTTGAGGCGCTTCTCGCATTTCCGGGTGCAGATGCAGTCGCCCCCGTTGAGCCCCCCGCAGCTGCCCTTGATCGCCGGCCGCCCGAAAATGACGCCGACGGACATCATCAGAATCACGAAGCCGATGACGGCGAAAGTTATGAGAAATAGAGTCATGGTGTTTTCTCCAGCGAAAATGCCTCGGACCGGCGTACTGCCTTGTCCGGCAAGGCCCCAAAAAGAACGAGGAGCGCGAGGCTCCCCATTCCCTGGCGGCTTCCGCGACGATCAGCCGCCGAAATCGTCCAGCATGATGTTCTCGCGATCGACCCCTATGTCCAGGAGCATCTGGATGACGGCGGTGTTCATCATCGGCGGGCCGCACATGTAGTACTCGCAGTCCTCCGGCGCCGGATGTTCCTTGAGGTACTGTTCGTACAGGATGTTGTGGATGAAACCGGTGTAGCCGGTCCAGTTGTCTTCCGGCTTCGGATCGGACAAACCCAGGAACCATTGGAAGTTCGGGTTCTCCGCCTGCAGCCTGTCGAACTCTTCCGCGTAGAAGGTTTCGCGCAGGCTGCGGGCGCCGTACCAGAAGGTTATCTTGCGTTTGCTCTTCAAGCGGCGCAACTGGTCGAAGATGTGCGAACGCATCGGCGCCATGCCGGCGCCGCCGCCGATGAACACCATCTCCTTGTCGGAGTCTCGGGCGAAGAATTCGCCGAACGGACCGGAAATGGTGACCTTGTCGCCTGGCTTCAGATTGAAGATGAAGGACGACATGACGCCCGGCGGCAGCTGGTCTTCCTTGCCCCAGGGCGGCGTGGCGATGCGGACGTTGAGCATGATGAGGCCCTGTTCCTCCGGATAGTTCGCCATCGAGTAGGCGCGGATCGCCGGCACCTTGACGTGCGACTCGATCTTCCAGAGGTTGTATTTGTCCCAGTCGTCGCGGTACTCGGCCTCGATGTCGAAGTCCGAGAATTTGCAGTCATAGGGGGGGCATTCGATCTGGATGTAGCCGCCGGCGCGGAAGTCGACGTTCTCGCCGGCTGGCAGTTCCAACACCAGTTCCTTGATGAAGGTCGCGACGTTATGGTTGGAGCGCACGGTGCACTCCCACTTCTTGACGCCGAACACCTCCTCGTGGACATGGATCTTCATGTCCTGCTTGACCGTCACCTGGCAGGATAGGCGATCGCCCTGGGCCGCTTCGCGCTTGGTGATGTGCGAAAGCTCGGTCGGCAGGATCTCGCCGCCGCCTTCCAACACCTGCACCCGGCACTGGGCGCAGGTGCCGCCGCCGCCGCAGGCCGAGGACACGAACAGGTTGTTGTCGGCCAAAGCCGTCAGCAGCTTGGAGCCGATCGGCACATGAATGGTCCTTTCGCCGTTGATCAGCACCTCCACGTTGCCCTCGGCCACCAGCTTCGACTTGGCGCCCAGGATCACGAAGACCAGAGCGACCACGATGGCCGTGAAGAAAAATACGCCTAAGATAATTTCCAACATGGGATCACCTACATCCTTATAACTGTATGCCGGAGAAGGCCATGAAACCCAGCGCCATCAGACCCGCGGAGATGAAGGTGATGCCGAGGCCGCGCAGGCCTGCCGGTACGTCGCTGTACTTGAGCTTCTCGCGCACGCCGGCCATTGCGGTGATGGCGAGCGCCCAGCCGAAGCCGCTGCCCACGCCGTAGACCACGCTCTCCGAGAAGTTGTAGTCGCGTTCGATCATGAACAGCGAACCGGCCAGGATGGCGCAGTTCACCGTGATGAGCGGCAGGAAGATGCCCAAAGCGTTGTAGAGGGCCGGAAAGAACTTGTCGAGCACCATCTCCAGGATCTGCACCATGGCGGCGATCACGCCGATGCAGGCCATCAGCGCGATGAAGCTCAGATCGACGTCATGCAGGCCCGCCCAGGACAGAGCGCCTTCCTTGAGCAGATAGCTGTAGATCAGGTTGTTGGCCGGCACCGTCAGGGTCTGCACGATGACCACGGCTATTCCTAAGCCCACCGCCGTTTCGATCTTCTTCGATACCGCGATGAAGGTGCACATGCCCAGAAAGAACGACAGGGCCATGTTCTCGATGAAGACCGACTTGATGAACAGGTTGATGTAGGCTTCCATCAGTGTGCCTCCCCGTGCGCGGTGGCGATCACGAAATCGGCCTTCTCCACCTGCTGGGTCTTCCAGGAGCGTACCGCCCAGATCAGGAGGCCGATCAGGAAGAACGCGCTCGGCGGCAGCAGCAGCAGGCCGTTCGGCACGTACCAGCCGCCGTCCTTGACCAGGGGCAGCACGTCGATGCCCAACAGCTTGCCCGAACCCAGCAGCTCGCGGATGACCGCAACCGTGACCAGGATCAGGCTGTAACCCAGGCCGTTGCCGATGCCATCCAGGAAGCTTTCCCAGGGCGGATTCTTCATGGCGTAGGCCTCGGCGCGGCCCATCACGATGCAGTTGGTGATGATGAGGCCGACGAACACCGAAAGCTGCTTGCTGATCTCATAGGCGAAAGCCTTGAGCAGCTGGTCGACCACGATCACCAGCGAGGCGATGATCACCATCTGGGCGATGATGCGCACGCTGCTCGGGATGTGGTTACGGATCAGGGCGATGCCCGCGCTGGAGCAGGCGGTGACCGAGGTCAGCGCCAGGCTCATGATCAGCGCCGTCGACAATTGCGAAGTGACGGCCAGGGCGGAGCAGATGCCCAGCACCTGGAGGGTGATGGGGTTGTTGTCGACCAGGGGTTCGACGAGAACTTTCTTCGATTCTTCGTTCATGGGAGTTAACCTCTTCCGCTTCTCACTTTCGCCAAATACGGTCCAAAGCCCTCCGGGCCCATCCAGTAGCGGATCAGGTTGCTGACGCCGCGGCTGGTCAGGGTCGCGCCGGCCAGGGCGTCCACCTGGTACTCGGCGCCCGGCCTGCCCGGCTCAACGCCGCCTTTGACTAACCCTAACGCTACTTCCCCGATTTCGATGGTCTGCCCCTTCTCGGACAGGTTGCTCTCGTGCACCGTGGTCTTGGAGTAGTTGTAGACCTTCTTGCCCTTCCACAAGGCCTTCCATTTCGGGTTCACCACTTCGCCGCCCAGGCCCGGCGTTTCCGCCTGGTCGTAGAGGTTGAGGCCTATCACGGTTTCACCGTCCGCCTCCAGCGCCAGAAAGCCGTACATGGTGGACCAAAGGCCGTAGCCGCTGACCGGAAGAATCACGGACTTGAGCTGGCCGTTCTCCTTCACCAGGTAGACCTTGGCGTACTTGGGCTTGCGTTTGATCCCGGCGATGTCGTCCTCCGGCAGAATCGCCTCGCTCAAGGCCGGCTCCTTGGCCGCCTTGCGCTGGTCGTAGGTCTTGGGGTCCAGCGCCATGCTGTAATCCCCGGTGGCGAGCTCGACGAGCCTGGGCTCGACGTTCTTGAACGCCTCGTCGATGTTGGCGCCGTCCTGGAGCAGGCCAGCTACATCGAGGATGTTGACCTTCTCGTCCCTGGACTTGTTGGACTCCTGCAGCGGCTTCAGCGCCACGGCGGAACCCGAGACCAGCACGGCCCCTACCAGGCACAGCCCCACCGCGACGGCGACGGTCTTCTCGAAGCTGTCGTTGGGCAGCGCCAGCACGCGCTCGGCGTAGACTCTGGCCTTTTCCTTCAGCGCGGCGAACTTGTCACCGCCCTGCACATTCGTCGAATTTGCTGCGTTAGGCATGACGTTTAATCCTTCTTGCGATGTTCGCCTTGATGACCGCGTAGTCGATGAGCGGCGCGAAGATGTTGGAGAAGAGGATGGCCAGCATGATCCCCTCGGGGAAGGCGGGGTTGACCACGCGGATCAACACCGTCATGAAGCCGATCAGCGCGCCGAAGATCCAGCGGCCGGTGTTGGTATGCGCCGCGCTGACCGGGTCGGTCGCCATGAAGCTCATGCCGAAGGCGAAGCCGCCCAGCGTCAGATGCCAATACCAGGGCATCGCGAACATGGCGTTGGAGTCGCTGCCGATGACGTTGAACAGGGTCGAGGTCGCGATCATGCCGACCATCACGCCGGCGATGATCCGCCACGAGGCGATCCGGGTGTAGACCAGGAAAGCCGCGCCCAGGAGGCAGGCCAGGGTCGAGGTCTCGCCCATGGAACCGAGCTCGAAGCCGAAGAAGGTCTGGAACCAGCCGATGCCCGCCTCGCGGATCGCATCGACTCCACCCAGCGCGCCCAAGCCCAGGGCGGTGGCGCCGCTGAAGCCGTCCACCGCGGTCCACACCATATCGCCCGACATCGAAGCCGGATAGGCGAAGTACAGGAAGGCGCGGCCGGTCAGCGCCGGGTTGAGGAAATTCTTGCCGGTCCCGCCGAACACTTCCTTGCCCATGACCACGCCGAAGGAAATGCCGATAGCCACCTGCCACAATGGAGTGTTCGGCGGCATGCTCAAGGCGAACAGGATCGACGACACGAAAAAGCCCTCATTGACCTCGTGCTTGCGCACCACCGCGAACAAGACTTCCCACAAACCGCCGGCGACGATGGTCACGAGGTAGATCGGGATGAAATACAGCGCGCCGTGCACCAGGTCCGACAGCGGATTCCACGGATTGTGGCCGAACAGGTTGATGATCGCGCCGCGCCAGCCGGGGGCCGATTCCATCCCCAGGGAGGTCATCGCCAGATTGGCCTGATAGCCGGTGTTGAACAGCGCCATCAGCATGCACGGCAGTGCCGCGATCCAGACGTAGGTCATCACCCGCTTCAGGTCGACCGAATCGCGCACGTGCGTCGCGCCGTGGGTCACCTCGGACGGGGTGTACAGAAAGGTATCCACCATCTCGTAGACGGGATACAGCTTTTCGAAACGCCCGCCCTTGGCGAAGAGGGGGTGAATCTTGTCGAGAAATTGCCTTGCTGACATTAGACTTAGCCTTCCTTCTCAATCTGGGTGAGGTTCGAGCGCAGAACCGGACCGAAATCGTGCTTGCCCGGATCGACGAAGGTGCACAGCGCCAGGTCTTCTTCGTCCAGTTCCAGGCAGCCGAGCGCCTGGGCCATGTCGGTGTCGCCCACCAGCAGGGAGCGCACCAACTGGGTCGGCAGGATGTCCATCGGCATCACGTCCTCGTACACGCCGACCGGCACGACCGCGCGCGGGCTGCCGTTGGTGGCAGTCGTGAACGGGAACTTGCGGCCGCGCTCCTTCGGCAGGCTCGCCAGCGTCACGTTGAGGAAGGAGTATTTCGAGGCGCTGGGCAGGATCCAGCCCATGAGCTCACGGGCCCGGCCTTCCGCCACCACACTGACCTGGTTGTGGTAGCGTCCCAGGTAGCAGCCCCAGTCGCTCGCCTCGCGGCCATACAGGACGGAGCCGGAAATTACCCGCACCTCCTGCTCCGCCACCGTCTGGCCTGCGGTGAGATCGCGCAGGCAGGCGCCGAGCCGGGTGCGCAGCAGGCGCGGCCTGGCCACGCCGGGGCCGGCCAGGGACACGATGCGCTCGACGTTGATGCGGCCGGTGGTAAACAGCGCGCCGATCGCGATCACGGACTGGTAGTCCAGATGCCAGACGCACTTGGACGGACCGACCGGATCCAGATGATGGATGTGGGTCCCCGCCAGGCCGGCGGGATGCGGACCGTCAAATTCCGAAACCTCGACCTTGCCGCCGTCGACGACGGGCACAGCCTGCGACGGCGCCTTGCAGAGATAGACCTTGCCTTCGGTCAGCTTGGAAACGACCGCGAGGCCATTCTTGAAATCCTCGGCCCGGTCCTGGATCACGACATCCGGCCGCGCGGCCAGGGGATTGGTGTCGATCGCCGTCACGAAGATCGAATGCGGCTTGGTTTCCGGGTTCGGCACCTTGCTGTAGGGACGGGTCCGCAGAAAGGTCCACAGGCCCGAGGCCAGCAGATTCTCCCGTACCTGAGCATCGCTCAAGCCGGCCAGCTCGGCGGCCTTGTAGGAGGCGAAAGTCACCTCGTCCTTGCCGTCCAGTTCGATCACCACCGACTGCAGCACGCGCCGCTCGCCGCGGTTGATTGCTTTCACCACGCCGGCGCCCGGAGACGTGAAGTTCACCCCCGGAGTCTGCTTGTCGGTGAAGAGCACGCTCCCCAGTTTGACGCGATCACCCTCGGAGACCTCCATCGTCGGCTTGAGGCCGATGAAATCCGGCCCGATCAGGGCTACGGATTTCACGGCACCCACGTCGGCATGGATCACCTGTTCGGGCGCTCCCGTTATGGGCAGGTCTAAGCCTTTCTTCAGTTTGATTACCATAGTGAAGCCCACTTTCCAGACAAAAATTTGGCCGCGCCAACCCCTCGCATGCCTGTCGACGATCCGTGGAGACACCGAGGGGAAAGCCGTGGAAACTGTGCAGGGTGTTTGTATTTGTTGTTATGCAGGGATTGCGTGTTTGCGCGCCGGAAAGCACTTTCCGCGAATCGCCCGACCGGGCGCAGCAACGCGTCCCAGGAGAACCCTGAACCCACGAAAAACAAAGCGATTTTCGTATTAGATCACAAAACCAACGAGGCAACAATTGAAGCCACTGCGCCGCTTTTGTGCACTGGAAGCGACGAAATGGGGCATCGCTTTCAAGGCTTAGGGAGAGCAGGAGACAAAAAAAAAGCCGGGCCCGATGACGAGCCCGGAAACACCATCCCAGAGGATAAAACTTGAGGAAAACATCGGCTGTAACTTCAGTTCGCCACTTCCGTGACAACCTTGGGACACATCGTACGGGATCCCGCTCCCGTCCCGCCTTGATGTACGTCAAGTTTTCATCAACTCCGGTACTGTTTTTTGCTTCCACTGACATACCAAATCTTATGATCCTCCGAACCGGCCAGCGAGACAACGCACCGCAACAGTCCATGACGACCATCGTGCACTCCCAGGAAAAAACCCATTTCCGCCGACCAGCACGACGCCGCCGATAGCAAGGGCCGGTGCGGGCAGGAGAGGCTGCGGCTTATCATTGCGCCGGCGCCGGTTTGCAGGTTTCATCGGCTGCTTTCCGGGGTCGGGCTTCGCGCTCGCGAGCCACCGACCCGCTGTGCCGCCAATTCCGTTAACTAAGCCGATAGGGGTGGGGGAGGGCTCACGCCTTCCCCCACCCCTATCGAGTTCTTCTTACTAAGCATAAAGGAATGAATGTCATACTGCTCGTCATTCCGACATGGATTGCCGGACCAATCCGGCGGGAACGGATTGGCACTGGCCCGCAGGGTGCCGGGCAGGACAGCCCGGCATGACCAATCCGCCGGGAGCGGATTGGCACTGGCCCGCAGGGTGCCGGGCAGGACAGCCCGGCATGACCAATCCGCCGGGAGCGGATTGGCACTGGCCCGCAGGGTGCCGGGCAGGACAGCCCGGCATGAATCCAG
>JBFMDC010000049.1:0-92154 GCA_040753975.1 Pseudomonadota bacterium | reverse complement strand
CGCGGCCGAGCGGGCGCGGATCGAGGCCCAGCGGGCGGAGCAGGCGGCACAGGCGCGGCTCGATGGCGCGGCGCGGGAGATCGAGGCGCTGCGGGCGGAGCGGGCCGGCTGGACCAGGGAGGAACTGGCCCGGCCGGTGCGGGACGTCGCCGGTGGGGTGGCGGAGTGATCGACAACCACGCGGGGCGTTTTTGCGGCCGCGGCTTCACCCCGTTCTTCTTCGACCGGGGCCTGATCGACGCCCATGAGTGGAAGACGAACCGATTCCGTTGGTTATAACGCGACCGGCAACGGCGCGAAGGAGGGATGATGAAGGCGTTTCATGTATTCAGCGGTGACCCCTGGAAAATCTCGTTGCTGGTGTTCGCGCCAACGCCAGGGCGTGCGCGGCATCTCGCCTGTAAGCGCGGCCTGTGGAACTACGGCGATTACACCGATACGCGGGCACGCCGCGCCCCGGCGTGGGACGCCTACGCGACCCATGAATGGGTGGCTGAGACGAATGAGGATCTGCCGAGCGGCGCGGAACCGTTCTATGACGACGACGCGGTATGACTACTGGCGCCGGAACTCCCACGGCGGGACCGGGTTCGGTTGCGACCGCAGCCCGCGCGGGTTGGTCTGGTACGGTGTGGAGCGGCCCAGGAGGCGCGGCAGGCCGCGTGCCGGCTGTTGGCGGCGTGCGGATGCCTGGACGGCTGCGTTATCGCGGCAGAGCCGCTCCCACGGGCACCGCTCCCGCCCCGCGCGGCCGGTGCAGGACGTGGCCGGCGGGGCGGCGGAGTGAAGGGAACTTACTTGCGGGGGAAGCAATTCCGTCTACCATCGCAAACGTGTATGCACTATCCTGCACCCCATGAGCCGCTTCTTTACCAAGATCACACGCTGGATTTCGGACCTTGGCGGCTGCGAGGGGGAAGCCATGCACGCGAATCATGGGAGCAATCATGCCGTGGCCATCAACGCCATGCGCGTCATCATCGTTCAGGACGGAGACGATGCGTGGTTCGCCCAGTCCCTTGACATCGACTACGCGGCCGGCGGCTCGTCGCTGGAAAATGCGCAACGCAACTTCGAAACCGGGCTTTCCGCCACGATCAAGGCGCATCTGGAAAGGTTCGGTCATATCGAACGCATCATGAGGTCCCCCGACCTGGGCGATTGGGTCCCTCTTCTGTCCAGGCAAGGGAAGGAATTCGAGTACTCGACCGTTGAAAGCCATGAGCTGAAGGATAGCGTGCTATCCGAGCATCTTCCCTATACGGGCATCTCTTACATCGAAGGCCAGAGAAAGGCGGCGTGAGGCTTCCGGCCAAGGATGAGCCGGGCGGTGATCGTGAAGGATCGCTGACCAGAGAAACGGTCCTGGAAGTGCTTCGTGAAAACGACATCGACATCAAGCACCTGGGCGGCGCCCTGCACCAGTCCATGGTCGAGGCGGGGGACGATGGAGGCGGCCGCGAATCTGGCGGCCAGGACCGGGCGGGCGGATGACCGCGATGTAGGAGCGGCTCCGCCGCGAGAGGGTGGGGGAGATCGCGGCAGAGCCGCTCCCACAGTAGATGCACGAACGACGGCGAGAGGGCAGCAAGATGAGCAGACTGGCGAGGTACCGGGAGATCGTGGCGCTGGCGCTGAAGGACCAGCGCCCGAAGATGTGGCGGGAGTTGGAGGAGGCGGGCGAGCTGGACGCATACCTGACGGAGTTCGCGGAGATGATGGTGGCGGCGTTCAACCAGTCCTACGGCGAGGCGTCGCACGCGAAGAAGATACAGGCGCTGCCGTACATGGAGAAGGTGGGGGCGCTGAACGCGCTGGAGCGGCAGATCGAGGAGATGCTGTTCGCGGAGCTGCTGGAGTTTCCGCCGGACGACACGGAGGACGACGCGGACGAGGAGCCGGAGGCGTCGCCGGAGTTCGTGGCGATGATCGAGCAGATGAGCCGGGAGCAGGCGGGGGAGCTGGTGGTCGAGAAGAAGTCGTAGGAGCGGCGGCGCCGCGAGAGGGTGGCGGGGATCGCGGCAGAGCCGCTCCCACAAGAGCCGCTCCCACGGCGGATGCACGAACGACGGTCAGTCCTCCGGGTCTATTCCCATTTCGCGCCTGAGCCGGTTGAGCCCGCCGGGGTCGTTCCTGTCGAAGTCGTTGCGCTGGATGGTGTAGCTCGGCACTTTGGGGTCGCGGAGCTGGCCGGCGCCCGGCAGGGTGCGGTAGATCGTGGTGACGCCGCCGATCTCCTCGATGGCGTAGCCCGGTTGCGAGGCTGCCGGCACGGATGTGCCGGGGATGTTGGGGAGGATGTAGGTGGTGTCGGCGCCGGCGGCTGTCGCGGCCAACGCCAGCGTGGCAAGGCGGATTTGGACTTTCATGGGAGTCTCCGGCGGTCTTGGGGCCGCTCCCGGATCGGAGCGGCGATTCTGGTTTTCTGACAGCGTTCGGCAAGCTCGAAAGGCCGAGGGAACGAGCGCGATCTTCACTTTCGGCGCGCCGCTCTCTTAAGGCCCGGCGCGGTTCTTCCCGGACCGGCTTGGATCGGATCGGCCGAAAGGGGCCGCTATCGGAAAAGCTGCGCCAGCAGCGGTACGACTTCGGCCGCAACTACAAGGGCAAGCATCCATTGCACCAGGGTGAGCTTGCCATTTACTTCCGCCTTGAACTCTTTGAGTTCGGATCGGATGCCGTCAATGTCGCGCTTTGTTGCAAGCTGGGTGTCCAGCGATTCCGAAAGCACGCCTTGCAAGGCTTCGGCTTCCGCCTTGGCTTGGGCTTCCGGCACGCCGGCCGCCTTGAGCTTTTCCACGAACTTGAGCGTGTCGAATGTGATGGTTGCCACGGGGTTACCTCCTGGGGGCAGTCTAGCACGGGGCTTCACGTCGCGTCGTCGCTGAAGTCCAGGGCGGCGTAGCGGTCATGCATCGGATCGGTAGGGTTCACGGCTGGCCCCCGGCGCTCTTGGTTTCACGCCGCCCCAGCCCTTCGGCGATGAGGCAGTTCACCAGGGTGTTCAAGCTCACCCCCTCTTGCTTGGCCCGCGTGGTCAGCCGGGCATGCAGCGATTTCGGCAGACGCTGGACGAACTTTCCCGGTTCGCCACCGCTGCCGGGCGCAGGAACCGGGCGTCCATCCTCGCTATGCGCCTGCATCCAACAGCGGAATGCGTCCCGGCCTTCTTGAATCGCCTGCTCCGGCGTCTCGCCGTCCGACATGCAGCCGGGGAGGTCGGGAAACGTAATCAGAAAGCCGCCGCCCTCCTCTTTGGACAAGGGGCGGATTTCAAAGGGATAGTCGTCGAAATCGGGAAGGGACATCGGCTTGCCTCAGGCGTCGATCAGTTCAATGAGGGCGCGCACATAAACGGGCTTGATGGGCCGGTGCGCGGGAATGCTGACCGCCAAGACGGTTCCCGGCTTTTGAAAGATGACGTGACTGCCGCGAGGCTTGCGGATCGTCAGACCGTGCCGGGTTGCCACGGCTTCCAGGTCGTCTATCCGCCAGTCGCGGGGATTGGCGCGCATCTTGTCGAGGGTCTTTTCGGCCTTGCTCATTGGGCATGATGATATTGCAGCTAACATCACGCGACAATTCTTCCGTGGCCAAGGCGCGGCTATAATTCGCTGGCTCCCCCCGCCCGGCGCCGGGCGTCGCCTGACCGGGGCTGCCACGACAGGCCGGCGCGCGAAGGCGGACGCGCCGCCGGGGCTCGGGGCGCGTGACTGCGCAGCGCGCCGGGGAAGCCCTTGATTCGATCCCGTGACGCCCTTGCCGGCGTCCTTGCGCTCTTCCCTCTCGCCCCTGCCCTGCGCTACACTCTGAGCCGTTCCCTGGACGCATCCGGGGCCGGGCGTCGAAACCCGGTGAACTCTGGCGCACCCGCGCCCTGACCGGCGCTTTTTTGTGCCCGTCGGTTCCCATGGCGGGCGGTGCGGGGCACGGTCCGTCCGTGGCCGGTCCCAGAGTCCGGTTTTCGACCCCCGTATCGTCCGTCACCATCGCAGCGTCGAAACTGCCGGTGACGGTCTCCAACCTCAACTCTGGAGCCACGCCATGACACCCAAGCCCCAGGGCGACCACCGCCCGGATTCCGACGAACTCCACCGCGCCTTGCGCCGGCTGGCCGATGCCAGCCAAACCGCCCATTGCCTGCTGGATGTGGCGGCGGACTTTCCCCACTTTCCCGGCACGCGCGATCTAAGAACGCTTGCGCCTCGTCGCCTACCTGCTGGCGGGTTCGGCCGCCGAGCTGGCCGAGATCGCGGCGCGCATCGAGGACGCCCCGGCCCCGGCGACCGCCTGCCCCGGACTTCATCCGGGGGAAGCGGCGGCCCGGACCTTGGAGTTCGAGGCCGGCCAGGGAGGGCAGCGCCATGCTTGAGCGCATCGAGCTGTTCCTGACGGCCCTGGGCGCGGCCGACGTGATTTGCACGGCGGCGGACGCGCTCGCGGCCTGGCTGGCGGGAGGCGGGGCATGAACGGCCGGAACGAACCCCTCGACCTGAACGCGGCGATGAACGACGGCATCCTGATAGTGCGGGCCATCGCGGCGGGGCTGGCGCTGTTGCAGTCGAACCGCCGCGAAGGCTGCGGCCTGCTGGACGATCAGCATGAGGCGTTCTGCTGGTGGCTGGAGCAATCGGCGCTGGGACTGGAACCGCTGTTCCTGCAAGCGATCGAGGCGCAAAACCGGCGACAACGGCAGGAGGCGCGACATGGCGATGCGGGAGGGTAAAGCGGTTGCGGCGGCGAGTCTGGCGCAACGGGTGGTCGCTCTGGCGGAGCGGGCCAAGGCTTGCCCCGAGCGTAGCCGAAGGGAAGACCCCCGGCCGGAGCAGCCGGAAACGCCCCGCCCCGCGCCGTCCCCGGCCGGGCGCGACTGCGGCCGGCTCCCGTTGGGGTTGACCCTGGTGCGGGGTTCCAGCCTCCGGCCGCGGCCGATCCGCTGGTTGTGGCCGGGCTGGCTGGCCAAGGGCAAGCTGCACGTGATCGCCGGCCGGCCGGGGACCGGCAAGACCAGCATCGCCCTGGCCCTGGCGGCGACGGTGACGGCGGGCGGGCGCTGGCCGGACGGGACCGGCGCCGATCCGGGCAACGTCCTGCTGTGGTCGGGCGAGGACGATTGCCGCGACACCCTGGCCCCGCGCCTGTTGGCGTCCGGGGCCGATCTGGGCCGCTGCTTCTTCGTCGGCGACATGCAGGCCCACGACGGCCGCCGCCCGTTCGACCCGGCGCAGGACCTGCCGGCGCTGGCGCGCGCGGCGCGGGAGGTGGGCGAGGTCCGCTTGATGGTGGTCGATCCGATCGTGGCGGCCATCCGGGGCGACAGCCACAAGAACGCCTCAGACCCGGCGCGGCCTGGCGCCCCTGGTGGAACTGGCGGCGCGGCTGGATTGCGCCTTGCTGGGCATCTCGCACTTCTCCAAGGGATCGGCGGGCCGTGATCCGCTGGAGCGGGTGACGGGCTCCTTGGCCTTCGGCGCCCTGGCCCGGCTCGTGTTCGCGGCGTTCAAGCAATCCGAGGAGGATGGCGGCGGGCGCTGCTTCTGCCGGGTGAAGTCCAATCTCGGGCCGGACGATGGCGGGTTTGCCTACGGCCTGAGCAGCGAGGACCTGGCGGGGCATCCGGGCGTGACGGCTTCGTATGTGGCCTGGGGTGAGGCGGTGGAGGGCTCGGCCAGGGCGCTGCTGGCGCGGGCGGAGGCCTCGGGGAGCCAGGACGATGCGCCGGCCCTGGAGGAGGCTTGCGCCTTTCTGGCGGAACTGCTGGCGGCGGGGCCGGTCAAGGTTGCCGACATCAGAGCGGCCGCTGAAGCGGGCCAGTACGCATGGCGAACGGTGCGACGCGCTCAAAAGCGGCTGGGGATCACACCGCACCGGGTAGGGTTCGGAAAGGACTCATGCTCGCTTTGGTGTCTGCCTTAGCGCCATAGTTGTCCAAGATCGCCATACTTGTCCATTCAATTTCGTGGACAAGTATGGCGATCTTGGCCATGTATGGGTGCCGGCCGGGTCTCGAAGTTGTGAAGATGCTCAAAATCCCCATGGGTTGAGCGCCTTCGAAGATGCTCAAACGACCGATGTTACCTCTTGAATTATCGGATACAAGTGTCCGAAACTTTACCCTCATGAAAGGGTCTGAATTTCTTAAGCGTGTCAAAGCTTACGCCAAGGCCCAGGGCCTTAGCTGCACCCACGACAAAAAGCGCGGCAAGGGCAGCCACGGCACGCTGTATTTAGGCGACGCCAAGACCATCTTGCGCAACCCCAAGGACGAGCTGAAAGACGGCACCCTGCATGCCATGCTGAAGCAATTAGGCATCAGCCTGGACGACATTTGAGAGGTAAACGCCATGCACTTCACCTATCCCGCCCTTCTCGCCCCGGACGCCGCTGGCGGCTACGTTGTCACCTTCCGGGACATTCCCGAAGCCATCACGCAAGGCGACAACTTGCAGGAAGCGCTACGAGAAGCCGCCGATTGCCTGGAAGAAGCCATCGCCGGGCGCATTGATGATAAAGAAACCATCCCTCAGCCATCGGCCCTCGAATCCGGCGAGTATCACGTCGCCGTGCCGATTGAAACCGCCCTGAAGGCCGCGCTGTATCAAGCCGTCACGGAATTGGGCATCACTAACGTCGAACTGGCCAGACGAATCCAGGCGGATGAAAAGGTTGCCCGCCGCCTGCTGGACCCGCACCACGGCAGCAAGCCCAACCTCATGGAAAAAGCCCTCGCGGCGGTCGGGCATCGACTCAACCTGCGTTTCTCCAGTGAAGCGGCTCATAGGTGAGCCGCGCAGCACCGCGCCCGCGGATAATTCTCCGAATCGGTCGGAACTACCGCCCGGCCTCAGGCGGGCTGTATGGCTCTGATCCTGCCGATGGTTTGGCTTAACCACATTCGGCACCGAGAACCGCCATCTTGACGACGATCCTCCAGCCGCCATAACCTGTCCTCGCTCGTCCGGCAGCGCTCCTCCCCGGCGTTTGATCCGGTCGGACTGAGAACCGGACGAGTTGTCGCATTCGTCCCCGCGACAGGCCGGCACACCGCACCTGATTTGGTTAGGATCGCGTCACTGCGCCGGCGCAGCCCCTTGCTCGCCGAAGCCCGGCAACCCGCCGGGTTTCGGTCGGGCATCTTCCACGGCGGCGCTACCAGCGACACCCACGAGCCGTTCTTTCCGCCACACGCCGATCACCGGCATCACCGTCGCCCGATCCGACAAGCCGTACAAACGCGCCGAGCATGGCCGCGAACGCTCTGCCCGATCCTGCCATGATCCGCGTCTATCATTTTGTATACCTGCGAGAGACTTGATAGAGCCCGCTGAAACCCGCATTCCACCGTCTACCATAAGTTTATTTTTCGCTTTTGATAGACGGATGATCTTTTCTTTAAGAACTTGTGATAGACTTCCTATCGTGTTCAATTCGTCTCACGCGTGGAGTGCTTGCCATGAAACACCAGACCATCGGTTACATTCGGGTCAGTTCTGTCGGCCAGAACACTGACAGGCAGTTGGCAGGGATAGCGTTGGATCGGGTCTTCGAGGAAAAGGCGAGCGGGAAGACGGTCACCGCTCGGCCTGTCCTGGCGGAATGCCTGTCCTATGCACGGGCAGGGGATACGCTGGTCTGTCATTCCATGGATCGGCTGGCGCGCAACACGGAGGAGCTGCTGGGCTTGGTCCGGGAATTAACCGGCAAAGGAGTGACGGTCCAGTTCCTGAAAGAAAACCTGACCTTTTCGGGGTCCGACGCCGACCCGTTCAAGAACCTGATGCTCAGCATGCTGGCAGCGTTCGGGCAATTCGAGCGTGAGCTGATCAACGAAAGGCGGCGGGAAGGTGTGGCGGCCGCCCGTGCCAAGGGTAAGAAGTTCGGGGCACCGCCCAAATTAACCCCGGAACTGTGCCAGCAGATCGATACGCTCTTGGCATCTGGCGCGAACAAGCGGGCCACGGCTAAGACGGTCGGAATCGGTGAAGCAACCTTATACCGTTATCTGAATGACAGGAAATAGAAGCTCCCATCCACAGGTAAGCGGGCGTTACACCGTAGCCCGCGTGGACGGTAGCTAAAAGGACCAAATGGTATTTTTGATGGTATCAATAGACTCCAACTGATCAGAATCAAGATGTCTATGGGCCTCCGCCGGATAGTTCGAATCCCTCCCTGGCGGGTTTTTTGTTGTCTCATCCCGTATCACCGGATGACATCGAATGCCATGGCGCCACCTTATCTGAACGAACAGGGCTGGCACCGCGGCCATCGAGCGGGAAGCTTGCCCACGCTGAACGCAACGCCATATGTGCCGCCTACTACTGTGCTGAGCGCCTGCCCGAGCGCCGTAAGATGATGCAGGTCTGGGCCGATTGCCTGGTCAGGCTTCAGTTGGTATTGCGATCCGAAAGCCTGCGCCGATAAGGCCGATGGCCTGTTCGAGCTCTTCGCGGGTGGGGGCGCGAAACGGCAACCACCCGTACTTCATCTTTTTCCACAGGCGTTCGATCCAGACTTCTAACCCGCAGGACTACAGCGCCTGGAGCAGCCGCCGCGCCTCCTTGCGCATGGCGCTGCGCTGGAACAGGAGTTTCCAGCGCTCACCGCCGCACTGACGCCATAGGACCACCGCGCGGATGCCGGCCAGGAGGAGCGCGCGGATACGGTTGGCGTTGGCACTGTTGGTGAGATAGGAAGGCTGGCCGTTCACCATGACGCGAGGCCGCAGCTGGCTCAGCGTGCGCTGGTAGAGATCGGCCAGATTGGCGTAGACGGTATCGTTGAGTTCTCCGAAATACTCGGCCTGCTCCTTGACCTGCTCGATGCCGGTGCGCAGGGTTTCGAGCATGCGGGGGTCGCCGACGAGTTTGCGCTCGAGCAAAATCAAGCTGGCGCCATAGCGCGCCAGCTCCGCATCGGGGGGCTCGAAGCCCGTGAGCTGGCGGTCCAGGAGCTGCAGGCCGGTCTTGATCTTCCCGATGCCCCCGTAGATGGAAGGCACGTCCTCGGCATCGATCGCAAACACGCTGCGGACCACGGCATCCATGTCGCCGGCATCCGCGGCGCCGCGCTGGGCGATCTGTTTGACGAGGTGGGTGGCCTGAGCCAGTCCGGCCAAAGCGATCACCTGGTTGGCGAGGGTCTTGATCATGACTTAGGTTTCCTTAAGTTCTTCCCCACGGGGTGCCGGAGGCGCCTTGCGCCGGTTGTACTTCACGGCGTTGCCCCGCGCCAGATGCACCGGATACTTCTCGGCATTGCGCTGCATCTTATCCCGAATGGCGGTTTCCAGATCGATCCCGAGCCGGTCGGCCAGGCGGATCAGGTAGATCGCCACGTCCGCCACCTCTTCGGCCACCGCCTGCCTGAGGTCGGCGTCGGCGTCCACGGTCAGGGACTGTTCCGGCGTCAGCCACTGGAAATGTTCCATCAGCTCCGCGCTTTCCACCGCCAGCGCCATGGCCAGATTCTTCGGCGTGTGGAAGGGTTCCCAATGCCGCTCGGCGGCGAATTCGCGCAACTCTTGCTGTATCTCGGGCAGGTCCACGACCGGCTCTCTCCTTCTTCGGTGCCTTTGCTTGATTCTACTCAACTCGTCAAAATAACCCCGCCCGTCCCGTCCATGACCATCTCCGTCATGGCATCATGTGGGCTACATTTTGTGAATAAAGGCACGGGAGCTTACCGACTATGGACCGACTGATAGCCGACCTGCAGAAAACCATCCAGGCGCTCGAAACCATCAGCACCACCAAGCCGGCACTCGCGGAGCAAAGCGACGAGCTGCTGGACCAGCTGTTCCAGCAGAAGATCGACCTGGTGGCCGCCTCGCTCAATGCCGAAGCCCCCTCGTACCAGCAGGCATTACAAGCCATTTCGGCGGCGGCGGGCAAGGTGGAAAAACTGGCCAAGAATCCGGCGGAGGCCGGAGACACCTTCAAGTCCGTGGAAAACGCCATCGCCAAGCTGGCGCGTCTGCTCGATCAGGCCGTACATACGCCGTGACCGGGCGGCACCCTGCCTGTCCGCCGATCCGGAGCGACGCGTACGCGCGGCTGGAGCGGCGGATCGGCCGCTGCCACCTGAATCAGCGGCTGGGCATCGAGCACGACTTCGAGGCCCGCATCTTCGGACAGGGCCGCAACTTCTTCCATATCGAGAACTGGAACCGCCTGCACGCTTTGCTGCGGCGTCTGCTCAAGCTTAGCCTCCTGTACCGGCCCGGTCAGCGCGCCGCCCGCCGCATCGAAATCCGCCGCAACGAATTCAGGCTGCCGCACCTGCCGGCAGCCTTCGAGGGCTACACCCTGCTGCACATCAGCGACCTGCACCTGGACATGGCCGTCGACCTTCCCGACGCCCTGATCTGCGCCATCGGCCAGGCCGGCCATTACGACGCCTGCGTGCTGACCGGCGATTTCCGGGCCCGCACCTTCGGCCCCTACCGCGGCGCCATCGCCGGGCTGGCGCGGGTGCGCCCTCACCTGAACAAGCCGGTGTTCGCCATCCTGGGGAATCACGACACCATCCGCATGGCGCCCGAGATCGAAGACTTAGGGGTGCGCATACTGCTCAACGAGGCCCACGAGATCAGACGGGACGGCGCCTCCCTCTTTCTTGCCGGCGTCGACGACCCGCATTACTACCGGGCGGACAACATCGAGAAAGCCGCCGATCCGATCCCGGAAGGCGCCGTCTCCATCCTCCTGTCCCATTCCCCCGAACTGTACCGCCATGCCGCCTACGCCGATTTCGACATCATGCTGAGCGGGCACACCCACGGCGGCCAGATCTGTCTGCCCGGCGGCATCCCGCTGACGCTGAACGCCCGCTGCCCCCGCGCGTTCGGCCGCGGCTACTGGCGCTATCACCGGATGCAGGGCTACACCTCGGCCGGCTCCGGCGTTTCCATCCTGGACGCCCGCCTGAATTGTCCCCCGGAAATCACCCTGCACCGGCTTTCCCGCCTACCGGCTCAGTAAGGCCGGTTGCGGATACGGAAGCGGTAAAGGACGGCGGACAGGGTGAGTTCGAGGATGATGAACACGATGACGAACCAGGCGATGTAGCTCCATTCCAGGCCGAAGCGCTCCCGCACCGCCAACAGCGGCAACAGCGACTCCGGCACTTGGTCCAGACCCAGCGCCATGCCGCTGGAGCCGATCCCGAGCCGCCGCTTGAGGAAACTGGACAACAGGTCTCCCACCAGCGATGCCGCGCCGACCAGCGCACCGATCTCCCAGGGCAGCTCCAGCAGTGGCGCGGTGGCCGCCGCCGCGCCTATGCCGCAGACCAGCCCCCGCCAGGTCTTGCTCGGACCGAACCACGGACGCCCGTCCGGGAAGTTGCCGCCGCCGTCCACCGGCCAGCCGAAGCGGTCGCCCAGCAGCTTCCGCAGCAGGATCGGCATACCATTCGCCATCATCAGCAGGATGAGCAGTCGGGCGGTCATTCCCGTGGTTTCGGCGCCCATATCGTTGCATCCGTAAATTCGCTACGATGCCGATCATAATCCGAAGCGCGTTGGGCGTATCCCTAATGACCGACTCAGATTCCGCCCGCTGGGAACATTTCGAGCACATGGCCGACATAGGCGTGCGCGGCTTCGGCCCCACGCCGGAAGAAGCCTTCGCCCAGGCGGCGCTGGCGCTGTCGGCGGTGATCTGCGATCCGGCTCTAATCCGGACGACGGAAAAAGTCGAGATCGAATGCGAGGCTGCCGACCTGGAACTCGCGCTGGCGGACTGGCTCAATGCGCTGGTCTACGAAATGTCGGTGCGACGCATGGTGTTCGGGCGGTTCCGGGTCGATATCGCCGATGGCCGGTTGAAGGGCATCGCCTGGGGCGAGCCGGTGGACCCGCTGCGCCATCAACCGGCAGTGGAGATCAAGGGCGCGACCTATACCGAGCTCAGGGTGGAGCGCGCAGCGGGCGGCCTCTGGCGCGCCCAGTGCGTGGTGGACGTTTGACGGGGAGGATTGCCATGAACATCGACCGTCTCGAACAGATCGACGCCTACACCTGGCGCCTGAATCCGGAAAGCGGCATGCATGTGCCCGCCATTCTGTACGGTGACGAGGCCCTGGTCCGCGCCATGGACGACAAGGTGCTGGAACAGGCCGCCAACGTCGCCAGGCTGCCCGGCATCGTCCAGGCCAGCTACGCCATGCCCGATGCCCACTGGGGCTACGGCTTTCCCATCGGCGGCGTCGCGGCCTTCGATGCCGGCGCGGGCGGCGTGGTCTCGGCCGGCGGCGTCGGCTTCGACGTCTCCTGCGGCGTGCGCACCCTGCTCACCGGCTTGAAGCGGCCCGCCATCGAACCGGTGAAAGCTTTGCTGGCCGACGCCCTCTACGCCGACATCCCGGTCGGGCTCGGCAGTCACGGCAAGATCCGGCTGGACACCCAGGGCCTCGATGCCATGCTGAAAGGCGGCGCGCAATGGGCGGTGGAACAGGGCTGGGGCGAGGCGCGCGACCTGTCCCGCATAGAGGAACGCGGCCGCATGGAGGGCGCCCGGCCGGAAAACGTCTCGGCCCGCGCCAAGGAACGCCAGCGGGCGGAAATGGGCACCCTCGGCTCCGGCAACCACTACCTGGAAGTCCAGGAAGTGGCCGAGATTTTCGACGCGGCAGCCGCCCAAACCTTCGGCATCGCGGCTGGCGATCTGGTCGTCAGCATCCATTGCGGCTCGCGCGGGCTGGGCCACCAGATCGGCACCGAATATCTGCGCCTGATGCAGAGCGCGGCGAAGCAGTATGGCATCGCCCTCCCCGACCGCGAACTGGCCTGCGCTCCGATCGAGTCCGAAGTCGGGCAGGAGTATCTCGGCGCCATGCGCGCCGCCATCAACTGCGCCCTCGCCAACCGCCAGATCATCACTCACCTCACCCGGCAGGTGTTCGCCCGCATGCTTCCCGCCGCCCGGCTGGAGCTGCTGTACGACGTCTCCCACAACACCTGCAAGTGCGAGGAGCATGAGGTGGCCGGCAAACGCCGCCGGCTCTACGTCCACCGCAAGGGCGCGACCCGCGCCTTCGGCCCCGGCCATCCGGAGCTGCCGGCGGCATTCGCCGAAACCGGCCAGCCCGTGCTGATCGGCGGATCCATGGGCACGGCCTCCTACATCCTGGCCGGCACCTCGCAGAGCGAGGCGCTTTCCTTCGCCTCCGCCTGCCACGGCGCCGGCCGCAGCATGAGCCGCCACCAGGCTACCCGGACCTGGCAGGGGCGACAGGTGATCGACCAGCTCGCCGAACGCGGCATCCTCATCCGCAGCCCTTCGTACCGGGGCGTCGCCGAGGAAGCCCCTGGCGCCTACAAGGACGTCCACGCCGTTGTACAGGCTTCCGACCGGGCCGGGCTGGCGCGACTGGTCGCCCGGCTGGAACCCATTGTCTGCATCAAAGGATGAAGAACCGCGACCGGAATATTGCGCCCGATTCTGAAGAACACCCCGAGAGCCATTGCAGGAAACGGCGGGAAACGAACGGCTGATGCCGGGGTTTCCGAAAAAAAAAAGACCCTGGCAGCGGATGGCGCTGCCAGGGTGGAAAGTGGGGCATTCCTTATCCCAGACACACACCACACAGAGAAACGACATTCCGGCAAGGAGATCGCAGCCGGAACTCGCCGACATCGGGGCACTCGGGGAATACCCAGATCGCCTTGATGTCGAAGCCAGCTTAAAGCAAATGAGAATTGTTCGCAACTATTTTTTGCCGCCTAAATGTTTAATAAAAAGAAACATAGCTAAGACTTTTTTTGTATTGTTCACCCTGAAAGAACGGCATAGACTCCACACCAGTTGTTCACCGGCTGATCTTGCGCCAAGAGGTACTGTCGTATGAGTTCCGTTCAGGCTATCCCGCTATTCTCACAAGCGTTTCAGGATGTTTCGAGCTACATCGCCAGCATCCGCGCACCTTATACGCTCCAGGACATTCAAGGCTTCAACACGGCGTACAAGCGCGCCTATCCCTCCCTCAGCCGGGAAGAAAAACGCAGGATTGAAGCCTTCGTGGACACGATGATCGAGAGCGTCGCCAACAAGGAGTTGGCGAGCAAGATTTTCGGCGTCGTGTAAGCCCCCTTCGAGCAAAAACCGCCGGGGGGCGGTTTTTGCGCAAGTTCGATCCGGCCCACGGCTGAACCGGATTACATTCTGCATAGCTATACTGCCGCCGCCTCCCAATCGCTGATGGGGTGTCCAACCGTGCGGGTTCACGCGCCGAACCGCTCCCAGCACTGCTCGATTGGATTCAAAGCCGAGTCCGCGCCATGAAAACGCTGCTGGCCAAACCTGCATGGGGAGGCTCGCCGCGAAACTGCTTCCTAAGCAGAGGCGGAAACAATTTTGACAGGACGTAAATTCGTCCCGCCGAGTTCGACCTCACCGATGCATGAAAAAAATCGCGCTACGTATCGGACGCCGTCCTCTGGAGGAAATCTCGAAACCACTTCGGGTTGACCAGCAGAACGTATATCAGGAACGACTCGCTAACCGGCAAAAATATGACAAGATAGTGGATCAGCAACAAGATGACACACAATGCGAGGCGTAATACCAAGGCAGGATAGGACATAGTTCTATACCTTATCTCACCATGATGGGCGAGGAACCCAACGCCACCGTCGTGACTGTACGGGGGCTGTTGGGGCGACTGTGCATTCGCGCTGGCCGATGAGGCGCCTAAAATCCGCAGAAATGGCCCGGTTTTTTTGCTTTTCGAGCGGCTTACGTTGAGCCGCCGGCACCGAAGGCATTGCCGCCCGTCTGGATCAGTCTGCCAGACGGGCGCGTGGTGCGCAGCGACAGCCCCTCCTTGAACGATCGGTCCGCGTGCTGTAAGCCACTACCAGCCGGGGAAGGCGAGGTCTTCCCCGGTGCTCCAACGGCTCCCTGCCCGGCGGGCAGGAAAGCCCCCTGTCCCGCCTCACTCGTCGTAAATCCGCCTCACCAACTCCCGGAACCAGCGCGGCCGGGCGATCACGACGTAGATGCCCACGACGCTGGTGATGGGCATCGGCCCCACGCCCAGGAGGGTGAGCAGCAGCAACACGAAGATGCAATTCCAGCGGGAAGCGTTCATGATTCGAACCTCGGCTTGCCTGTTGAGCGATGCGGTCCATGATCGTCCAATATCGGCAACCGGAAAAGCGCCCCCGGGCCTCTTTCGTTCCGCGCGTTGAAGCATGACCCCTTCGAAAAGCTCAGCAGGAGAATCCAACCCGCCGCCCCTCGCGCCGCCCGAATTCGCGGTGGCTGGAGGCACGGCGGCCGTGCGCGGCAACTGGAACCTGCGCAGTCTGATAGGGGGACCGCCGGACCTGCGCGAGCGGCTGCGCGACGCGGCGCGGCAGCGTGACCTGGATTGGGACTTGCGTGGAGTCAACCTGCTCGACAGCGCCGGCGCTTTCGTCCTTTGGCAGGCCTGGGGAGAGCGGCTCCCCGAACGGGTGTTGCTGCGCCCCGAGCAGGAATCCGCGTTCCGCCGCTGGCAGGCGGGCGGGATTCCCTCGCCGCGGGACCGCCAACGGCCGCCGGTGCCGATGCGCCGGCGGATAACCGCCGCGCTGGCCGGCCTCGGCGACCATCTGCTGGCGGTCATCGCCCTACTCGGCCAGTTGATCCTGGACTTGGCTCATCTCGCCCGCCGTCCGGGGGACATCCCCTGGCGCGAAATCTCCGCCACCATCCACGAAACCGGCGGCCGCGCCCTCGGCATCACGGCATTGGTAGGCTTCCTGATCGGGGTGGTGGTCAGCTACCTGTCCTCGCTGCAACTTAGGACCTTCGGGGCGCAGGTTTACATCGTCAACATCTTGGGGATGAGCATCATCCGCGAACTCGGCCCCCTGCTGGCGGCCATCCTGGTGGCGGGCCGTTCCGGTTCGTCGATGACCGCGCGGATCGGCGTGATGCGGGTGACCCAGGAACTGGACGCCCTCGCCGCCATGGGCATTTCCCAATCGCTGCGCCTGATCCTGCCCAAGGTCGTCGCCCTGGTGGTGGCCTTGCCGCTCCTGGTGGTGTGGACCGATGTGGTCGCCCTGGCGGGGGGCGCGGTCTCGGCCCACCTGGAACTGGAAATCGGCTACCACCAGTTCTTCCAGAAGCTGCCCGCCGCGGTCCCGGTCGCCAACTTCGCCATCGGCCTGGGCAAGGCCGCGGTGTTCGGCCTGTTCGTCGCCCTGATCGCCTGCCATTACGGGTTGCGCATCGAACCCAACACCGAAAGCCTCGGCAACGAGACCACCAATTCGGTGGTGGTCTCCATCACCCTGGTGATCCTGATCGACGCCGTGTTCGCCATCGTGTTCCGGGGCGTGGGCATCCGATGACGGCCGAAGTCATACGCATGGAGCATGTCTGGACCCGCTTCGGCGACAATCTGATCCACCGCGACGTGAGCCTCAGCCTTGCACGTGGCCAGATACTGGGGCTGGTCGGCGCCTCCGGCTGCGGCAAGACCGTCTTGATGCGCGAAATGATCGGACTACAGACGCCCACCCAAGGACAGGTGTGGCTCCTCGGCGAGCCGCTGGCGGCGGCCGACGCCCGCCGCAAGCAACAGCTCCGCAACCGCTGCGGCGTGCTGTTCCAGGGCGGCGCCCTGTTTAGCGCGCTGAGCGTGTTCGACAACATCGCCTTCCCCCTGCGCGAACTCAAGGCCTTGGACGAGGAGCTGATCGCCCAGCTGGTCAGCATGAAACTCGCCATGGTGGGCCTCGGGGCGGCCGATGCCCTGCTGATGCCGGCGGAGCTGTCCGGCGGCATGGTCAAGCGTGCCGCCCTCGCCCGCGCCCTGATCATGGAGCCCGAAGTGGTTTTCCTGGACGAGCCCACCTCCGGCCTCGATCCGGTGCTGGGAGAGGAGTTCGTCAACCTGTTGGGGCAACTGCACCAGGAGCTCGGCTTCACCGTGGTCATGGTCACCCACGACCTGGACACCCTCAGCGACCTGTGCACCTGCGTGGCGGTGCTTGCCGGCCGGCAACTGGTATCCTACGGTACGCTGGACGATGCGATCGCCTGCACGCATCCTTTCGCCCGCGACTTCTTCCACGGCAAGCGCGCCCAGAGAATACTCGGAAGGTCCGACTGAAATGGTCAAGGAATCCTATGCCCTGCTGACCGGCCTGTTCGTGGTCATCCTCGGCAGCGCGCTGATCGGCATCGCCCTGTTCCTCGGCGATTACGGCGCGGAACGCGATGTCTACATCGTCTCCACCCAGGGCGCCGTATCCGGCCTCAATCCCGAATCGCTGGTCATCTTCCGCGGCGTGCGGGCCGGCAAGGTGACAACAATCGGCTTCGCGCCCGAGGATCCCCGCACCATCGTGGTCCGGATCGAAGTCAACAAGAACCTTCCCATCACCCGCGGCACCTACGCCACCCTGCGGGTGCAGCCGCTCACCGGGCTGGCCCAGATCGATCTCAGCGACGACGGCCAGGATCCGGAGCCCCTCCACACCGACCCGAAGAACCCGGCGAACATCCCGTTGCGCCCCTCGTTGCTGGATAAGCTGGCCGGATCGGGGGCCGACATCCTCACCCAGGTCGCGCAGCTCACCAGCCACTTGAACGCCCTCCTCGACGACAGCAACCGCCGCCGCATCGCGCATACGCTGGAAGGCCTGGACGTGGCGGCGAACGAGCTGGTGCGCCTGGTACGGCTCATGGAAGAGGCGCTCGAACGCGTCCCGGCCCTGGACGAGGGACTGCGGCGGGCGCTGGCGGACCATTCCGCCATGACCCGCGACATGCGGGAAACCTCCCGCCAAATCAGGGCGCTGAGCGTAAGCGCGCAAAAGGTCGTCGAAATAAGCGCTGCCGCGGGCGACACCCTGGTCCGCAACCGGCTGCCGGAGCTCGACGCGCTGATCGACGACGCCGCCCGTGCGGCAGCCAGTCTGCGCAAGCTGTCTAAAACGCTGGAACAAGACCCGCAGGCCCTGCTGCTGGGACCCAAGCCGGGTAACCCCGGTCCTGGCGAGCCGGGATTCGAGGAGCCGAAATGATGCGACGGATTCCCTGGATACTGATGCTGTCCCTGAGCGCGCCGGCCTGCAGCGTGCTGCCCGAGCGAGCGCCCCCACCCGCCCTGCACGATTTCGGCGCCGCCGGCGCCGCCGCGCCGGCGCCCTGGTCGCAGGTCCGAGTCGATGCCCCGGACTGGCTGCAAACCGACCGCCTCCAGTACCGCCTGCTCTATGCCAGGCCGACCGAACTGCGCGTCTACGCCCTGGACCGCTGGGTCGCCCCACCGCCGGCGCTGTTGGAACAGCGATTGAATAATGGCCGCAGTTCCGCCGGTTATCGGTTGCGTATCGAACTTCAGGCTTTCGAACAGGTTTTCGACCGCCCCGGCAGTTCCCGGGTGATGATCCGGTTCCGGGCCGAGACGCCGTCCGATGCCCGGACTTTCCAGCTCGACCAGCCCGCGGCCAGCCCCGACGCCGCCGGGGCCGTGACGGCTTTCGCGCGGCTGGCCGACCGGGCAGACGCCGCGCTGCGGGCCTGGCAACCCGCGCGGTGATCAACGCTGCCGGAAAATCTCCCCCCGCAGCACGTCGAAGTCGTTGAAGGCGACAGAGAGGCTGAGCGCGAGATTGAGCACGCTGGCCAGGCTCATGCTGGCGAAGATGCAGAGCATGATGGCGATCTGGTATTTCACCGCCACCCAGGGCTCGCTGCCGCCCAAAATCTGGCCGGTCATCATGCCGGGCAGGGACACCAGCCCGAGGGTGGCCATGCTGGCCAGGGTCGGGCTGACGGATGCCTTGAGCGCCTCGCGGAAATACGGGCGCACGGCTTCGCGGCGGGTCGCTCCCAGCAGCAGGTAGGTGAGGTATTCGTTCTCGTTTTTCCGGATCGCGCAATAGAACCGTTCCAGGCCGATCACGTTGCCCTGCAGGCAGTTGCCGAGGATCATGCCGGCCAGCGGCACCAGGTAGCGGGCGTCGTAGAGGGGTTCTGGCCGGATCACCAGGAAGAGCAGATAGGCCACGGAGAACAAGGTTCCGGCCGCGATGGCAGCGAGGGTCGAGAGGAAAAAGTGCCGGACCCGCAGTCCGGCGCGCCGCAGGATGGTGAAATCGGCCACGACCAGCATGACCGCGATCCACAAGGCGTTGAGCGCGGGCGCGTTGATCGCGAACAGGTATTTGAGATAGAGGCCGACCAGCGCCAGTTGCACGCTCATCCGGAGGATGCTCAGCCACAGATCGTGTGAGAGGCGCAGCCCGCCGGCCCACAGCAGCAGCCAGGGCAGCACGGCGATGCCGTAGAGCAGCACCATTCTCGTCTGGGATATGTCGACCGTGTCCATCATGCCGCTCCGGCCAAACGGCCGTCTTCCAATTCGAACACGGTGTCGCAACGGGCGATCCAGTCCGGATCGTGCGCCACCGACAAGACGGTGAGGGCCGGGTCTGCGAAAAAATCCAGCACCGCCCGCTTGCTTTCCGGGTCCAGCGCGGAAGTCACCTCGTCCAGCAGATATAGCCGCTTGCCGAGGAGCTGGGCGCGGGCCACGGCGATGCGCTGCTTCTCGCCGCCGGAAACCCGGTTGCAATCCTGATCCAGGATGGAAGGGGCGAGGCCCAGCCGCGACAGGGTTTCCGCCAGCTTGCCGGAAGAGGGCGTTTTGCCCCGATGGGCCTTGAAGGTGAAAGGCAGCAGCAGCGCCTGCCGCACCGTATCCGCGCCCAGCACCGGCTCCTGGCCGATGTAGGCGGCCAAGGCGCGAATCGCGGCGACCGCCTCGCGATCGAGGGGCCGGCCGGCGAAATAGACGCGGCCCTCCGCCACCGGATATACCCCCAGCAGGGTCTTGAGCACCGTGCTCTTGCCCGAGCCCGATTTGCCCCGGAACACCGCCTTCTCGCCTTCCCCGATTTCGAAACTCAGATTGCGGAGAATCGTCCTGTCTCCGGCGGCCACCGACACGCGGTCGAACCTTACCAGTATGGCCATCGGCCCGCCCCTCGCCCCAGCCGTTGTTCAAACCCCATCCGCGCTCCCGTATTTCGACTTCGCCAGGCAATCGCCGCGGACTGCTCACAGAACTCCGGCGCAGGCGGCAATCGTGCCCGAATTATAGCCTTCGGCCGCGCCGAGGACGCGCTGGCCTCGGCACAGCTGTCGATGCTGCCGTTGCCGTTCTTGTCGAGGACGAGCAAGGATACGCATCGCCCGCGAGTTCTCGCGGCAAGGGAGGAAACGGCTGGTATGCTCTGTCGCCACCATCGCCTGGAGACCCGCCCATGAAACAATCGGCACCGCCCATTCCTGCATCCTCTCTTGAGTCGCGATCCGGGTGGAAAGCCTGGTCATCCACCTTCCGCTCCTAGGCAGCCTGCCAGATTCGCGGGCCGCGGGATTGTGCGGTCTCTCCTCCACCATTGACATCATTCCCCAAACCCCGTAGAAAGCATTTCCCATGCTTAAAGTAAGGTTTAACCACAATCGACAACAATAAGACCGGCGAGTGAGCCGCGGCAGGGCTGGCGCGTCGGATACAAAGGCTGAAACGGCTTCGAGGAGGAAGCATGGCTACGACCGCACGCCCGGAAACGTTCTACGATGTGATGCGCCGCCAAGGGGTGACCCGGCGCAGTTTTCTCAAATTCTGCGGCTTGACCGCATCGGCCCTCGCCCTGGGGCCGGAATTCATCGGCACGATTGCCCACGCCATGGAGACCAAGCCGCGCACCCCGGTTCTGTGGCTGCACGGTCTGGAATGCACCTGTTGTTCCGAATCCTTCATCCGCTCCGCCCATCCGCTGGCCAAGGACGTGGTGCTGTCCATGCTTTCGCTGGACTACGACGACACCCTCATGGCGGCCGCCGGCTTCCAGGCGGAAGCCATGCTGGAAGACACCATGCAGAAGTACAAGGGCCGTTACATCCTGGCCGTGGAGGGCAACCCTCCGCTGAACGAGGACGGCATGTTCTGCATCGTCGGCGGCAAACCCTTCGTGGAGCGGCTGCGCTATGCCGCCAAGGACGCCGCCGCCATCATCGCCTGGGGTTCCTGCGCCTCCAACGGCTGCGTGCAGGCGGCCCGCCCCAACCCGACCCAGGCCACGCCGATCCATAAGGTCATCACCGACAAGCCCATCATCAAGGTGCCCGGCTGTCCGCCCATCGCCGAGGTCATGACCGGCGTCGTGACTTACATGCTGGCCTTCGACAAGATTCCCGAACTCGATGCCCAGGGCCGGCCCAAGATGTTCTACGGCCAGCGCATCCACGACAAATGCTACCGCCGCCCGCACTTCGACGCCGGCCAGTTCGTCGAACACTGGGACGACGAGGCCGCGCGCAAGGGCTACTGTTTGTACAAGGTCGGCTGCAAAGGGCCCACCACCTACAACGCGTGCTCAACGGTGCGCTGGAACAACGGCGTCTCCTTCCCGATCCAGTCCGGCCACGGCTGCATCGGCTGCTCCGAGGAGAATTTCTGGGACAAGGGCTCGTTCTACGACCGCGTCACCGAACTCAATGTGTTCGGCGTTGAGGCCAATGCCGACAAGGTCGGTATGTTAGCCGCCGGAGCGGTGGGCGCCGCCATCGCGGCGCATGCCGCCGTCTCCATCGCCAAGAAGAAAGACCTGGAAAAAGAAACGCAAGAATAAGGATCGGGGAACGTCATGACCGTCACTCAAACACCCAACGGTTTCACCCTCAACGACGCCGGCAAGCGGATCGTGGTCGATCCGGTCACCCGCATCGAAGGCCACATGCGCTGCGAAGTGAACGTGGACGAACACAGCATCATCAGCAACGCGGTCTCCAGCGGCACCATGTGGCGCGGGTTGGAAGTCATCCTCAAGGGCCGCGACCCGCGCGACGCCTGGGCCTTCACCGAAAGGATCTGCGGCGTCTGCACCGGCACCCACGCCCTGACCTCGGTGCGGGCGGTGGAGGACGCGCTGGGGATCAGCATCCCCGAGAACGCCAACTCCATCCGCAACATCATGCAGCTCACCCTGCAGGCCCACGACCATCTCGTGCATTTCTACCATCTGCACGCGCTGGACTGGGTCGACGTGGTCAGTGCGCTCAAGGCCGATCCGAAGGCCACCTCCGAGCTGGCGCAGAGCATTTCACCCTGGGCCAAATCATCGCCGGGCTATTTCCACGACATCGCCAGCCGGCTGAAGAAGTTCGTCGAGAGCGGCCAGCTCGGACCGTTCGGCAACGGCTACTGGGGCAACCCGGCCTACCGATTGCCGCCGGAGGCCAACCTGATGGCGGTGGCGCATTACCTGGAAGCACTGGATTTCCAGAAGGAAATCGTCAAGATCCACACGGTCTACGGCGGCAAGAACCCGCATCCGAACTGGCTGGTCGGCGGCGTGCCTTGCGCCATCAACGTCGACGGCGTGGGCGCGGTGGGTGCGGTCAACATGGAACGGCTCAACCTGGTGTCCTCCATCATCGACCAGACCATCGAGTTCATCGAGCAGGTCTATCTGCCCGACCTGCAGGCGATCGCCAGCTTCTACAAGGACTGGCTGTACGGCGGCGGCCTCTCGGCCACCAACGTGCTGTCCTACGGCGACATTCCGGAAAAGGCCAATGACCGCTCGGTGAACAACCTGCTGCTGCCGCACGGGGCCATCATCGACGGCAACCTCAAAGAGGTCCACGAGGTCGATCTGAAGGACCCGGAGCAGATCCAGGAGTTCGTCACCCATTCCTGGTACAAGTACGACGACGAAGAGCGCGGGCTGCACCCCTTTGACGGCGTCACCCAGCCGAATTTCGCGCTGGGACGCAAGACCAAGGGCACCCGCACCAACATCGAGAACCTGGACGAGAGCGCCAAGTACTCCTGGATCAAGGCGCCGCGCTGGCGCGGCCATGCCATGGAGGTCGGCCCGCTGGCCCGCTACATCGTCGGCTACGCCAAGGGCATCCCGGAAATCAAGGAGCCGGTCGACAAGCTGCTCACCGATCTCGGCCTGCCGCTGACCGCGCTGTTCTCCACCCTGGGACGCACCGCCGCCCGCGGTCTGGAAGCCCAGTATTGCGCCCATCTGATGCGGCATTTCCAGGACAAGCTGGTTAGCAACATCAAGGCAGGCGATCTGGCGACCGCCAACACGGCTCGGTGGGAACCGGCCACCTGGCCCAAGGAAGCCATGGGCGCGGGCACGACGGAGGCGCCGCGCGGAGCGCTGGGGCACTGGATCAAGATCAAGGACGGCAAGATCGACAACTACCAGTGCATCGTGCCCACCACCTGGAACGGCTCGCCGCGCGACCCCAAGGGCAACATCGGCGCATTCGAGGCCTCCCTGATGAACACCAAGGTGGAAAACCCGGACCAGCCGCTGGAAATCCTGCGCACCCTGCACAGCTTCGATCCTTGCCTCGCCTGCTCGACCCACGTCATGGACAAGGAAGGGCGGGAAGTCACGCGGGTCAAGGTGCGCTGAGCGTTCAAAAAATAAGGAGACAACCATGCATCCTGTTCGTTGGTTCGGAACAATGAGTCTGCTGGCATTGAGCCCGGTCGCGCTCGCGCATACCGGTGTCCACCCCGTGGCCGGTTTTCTGTCCGGCTTCGCCCATCCTTTCCTCGGGATCGACCACCTGCTGGCCATGATCGCCATAGGACTTTGGGCTGTAGCCGCCGCGCCGCGGCGGGTGTGGCTGCTGCCGCTCGCCTTCGTGTCCGTCATGGGGCTGGGCGGATGGCTGGGGGCCGCTGGCATTCCTCTGGCTTACGCCGAAACCGGCATCGCCGCCTCGGTGGTACTGTTGGGACTGCTGGTGAGCGGCAGAGTCCGCCTGTCCCCATTCACCGCCGTCGGCCTCGTCGGCCTGTTCGCGCTGTTCCACGGCTACGCGCACGGCGCCGAGATCGGCGCAGACGTCGAACTATGGGCTTATGCCACCGGCTTCGTCGCCGCCACAGGACTACTGCACTTGACCGGCATCGTACTGGGCCGGCTGTTGCTGGCGAAACCGCTCTGGTACCGCAGCTGCGGCGCAGCCATGAGCGCCATGGGCCTGGCGCTGCTGACACAAGCATTGTGAGGGCCGCGGCCATGGCGAGCATCGATAGCTTTAGCGAACCGGTCTACGTCTACGAGAAACCGGTACGGCTGTGGCACTGGGTCAACGCCCTCGCCATCGTCGTGCTGGTGGTCACGGGTTATCTGATTGCCTGGCCGCCGGTGGTGATTTCCGGCGAGGCCAGCGACCACTATCTTCTGGGCTACATCCGCTTCGTTCACTTCTCCGCCGGCTATGTGCTGGCCGTCGGTCTGATCGGCCGCGCCTACTGGGCACTGGTGGGCAACCGCTACGCCCGCGAACTGTTCACGCCGCGCGTCCACGATTCCGCTTGGTGGCAGGGGCTGGTACACGAGGTCCGCTGGTATCTGTTCCTGGTCGGTGAGCCCCGCAAGCACGCGGGCCACAACCCGCTGGCCGGCTTGGCCATGTTCCTGTTCTACGTACTCGGGAGCCTCTTCATGATCGCGACCGGCTTCGCACTGTACGGCGAGGGACTGGGAGCCGGAAGCTGGGCCGCCAGCGCCTTCGGCTGGCTGCTGCCCGCCCTGGGCGGCAGCCAGCAGGTCCACAGCCTGCATCACCTGGGCATGTGGTACCTGGTGGTGTTCACCCTCATCCATGTCTACGTGGCGGTGCGGGAACAACACCTGTCGCGCCAGTCCGTCACCACCACCATGATCGACGGCTGGCGGGTATGGAAGGACGACCGTCCCTGAGCGTATGCCTCCCCGCGTCCTGATCTTAGGCATCGGCAACCTGCTGTGGGCGGACGAAGGCTTCGGCGTGCGCGTCGCCCAGACGCTGCAGCGGGACTACGTCTTCCCTGAGAACGTCACCGTGATGGACGGCGGCACCCAAGGGCTGGCGCTGATCCCTTACGTCCAGGAAAGCGATGTGCTCATCATCGCCGACGCGGTGGATTTCGGACTGGCTCCGGCCTCGCTGGTCGAAGCACGGGACGAGGATGTGCCCGCCTACCTGCATTCGGGCAAGACCAGCCTGCACCAGGTCAGCTTCCAGGAGGTGCTGGCCTTGTGCAAGCTGATGGGACAAGGGCCGGAGCGGCTCTACCTGGTGGGCGTGCAGCCCGTCGACATGAAGGACTACGGCGGCAGCCTGACACCGGAGGTCAAGGCGCAACTGCAGCCCGCGATCGACCGGATACTCGCCGCCTGCTTAGAACTCGGCCTGCCAGCCCAGCCAAGGACCGAACAGGACGACGCTGCCGATGCCCTGGACATGGCGCGCTACGAGCGCCACCGGCCCTCGGCGGAAGAAGCCTGCCGAATCGGCGACGCCCGCTTTCTGCCGGGCTAGCCGCCGACCCGCCCCGTCCGGGGCTCCGATACCGCAAAGACGCCCCCATGCAAGACGACCCTGCTTTCATAGCGACCGAAAACGCACCGCTCATCCGCCCGCACGACGATCCCGAATGCGCCTATCCGCCCATGCCGGAAGCCATGGCGACCTTCGCGCCGCCGGCCTTGCATGCGCTGAGCCCGGACGAAACCGGCGGCGGACGCGCCGTGCTGCAGACGGTGATCGAGCGGCTCGGCGGCGCTCCGGGCGTCGTCGATCTCGCCTCTTGCGGCCCGGCGGGCAGGCGCTTCGTCGACGAAGTGCTCGGCGAAGGCGAGGTGCTGATCCGCATCGCCGCGCCGCGGGACCGGCTGACGATCCGGGAATCGGTCTTCGCCGGGGTCTGGCGCGTTCAGCATTACGTGAACGGCCAGTTGCGACGGGACGATCTGGAAACCGGGCCGGTGCCGGAGGCGGTGTACGAGTGGGCGGAACACCTGACCGCCGCTGGATCGCCAGAGCGTCTCCGGGTCTTTCCGGGAGGCCTGATGAACGCGCCTGCGCTGCTGACCGAGCTCTTCGACCATTCGGCGAACTGCCCGGCCGACCGTCCCCATGTCATCAACCTCTCGCTGCTGCCGTTGACCCCGGAGGACTCGAATTTCCTGATCGACACCCTGGGGCTGGCCGGCCTCTCCATCCTTTCGCGAGGCTACGGCGACTGCCGCGTGAGCCTGACCCGCCTGCCGAACGTGTGGTGGGTGCAGTACTTCAACTCTCCTGGCCAGCTGATCCTCAATACCCTGGAGATCACTCGCCTGCCGGCCGTAGTCCAGGCCGCGCCGGAAGACCTGGAAGACTCCCGCGAGCGGATCGCGGAGGCCTTGGCGCGGTTGGGATAAGGCCGCCTCGGCGGCTTACATCCGTCGAAACCTTGACCGGCGTCAAAGAACAGGCCATGGAGTCTCTATATATTTCTCAACGCTGGCTTAATACAGCGTCATCAAAACAATACGAGGAGTAACCATGAACGACGTCAAAGAAGAGAAAGATTATTTCTGGTTTTACATCGCGGGCCTGGTCATCGCAGTCGTCGTGACGCTCGCTATGGTTAAGAGCAGCGAACATGGTAAGTACGTCACCGCTGCCAAGGCCATCGCGGAAGACTCCGCTAACTCCGCCTACAAGAAAGCGCCTTGATTCCTGTCTTCTAAACGCGCGGTCTCCGCGCCGGAACGCGCGCCTCGCGTGGAGCACCTTGCGACAAGCACAAGCCGCAATCGACAGGGATGTCGCCTACCCTTTGAATAAACCGGCACCCTCCGTGGCCCCAAACAAGGCTACGCCAGGGCAGGTTTCTGGTATCCCCCGTGCAGCGATGCCACGGCATATCGCTGTAAGGTCTCGTCCAGCCTCAGCGCGGTAAGCTCCCCGCCCCACAGACAGCCCGTATCCAGGCAGTAACAGTCCTTCCCGGCGAAATACCCCAGGGTCGACCAGTGCCCGAACAGGATCGTGGCGCCCGGCGGCGTCCTGTCCGGGACATCGAACCACGGGACCAGGGACGGAGGTTGCCGCCCCGGCTCCCCCTTCTGCTTGAAATCCAGCCGTCCTCCCCGATCGCAATAGCGCATGCGGGTAAAGGCGTTGGTGATGTAACGGAGCCGGTCCCATCCGGCCAGATCGTCGGACCAGCGGTCGGGCTTGTCGCCATACATCTGCCGGCAGAACCCGGCGATGTCCCCGCCCGCGAGGACGGCCTCGACCTCGCCAGCCCTGGCCAAAGCCGTTTCCGCATTCCAGGAAGGGGGAATACCGGCATGGACCAGGCAATAGCCGCCCTCCAGGTGAACCAGCGGGCGCGTGCGCAGCCAGGCCAGCAATTCGTCCCGGTCGCCGGATTCCAGTACGTCGCCGAAGGTGTCCTTGTGCTTGACCCGGGAAACCCCACAGGCCACCGCCAAGAGGTGCAGGTCATGGTTGCCGAGCACCGTGACTGCTGCTGATTCCAGCGAGCGGATGAAGCGCAGGGTTTCCAGCGACTGGGGCCCGCGGTTGACCAAGTCCCCCGTAAACAGCAGGCGGTCCGCGGCCGGATCGAAGCGGATCAGGTCCAGGAGGCGCTGCAGCTCGGCGTAGCAGCCCTGTACATCGCCGATGGCGTAGACGGCCACGTCAGCCGGAGCCTCGCCGACAGATCAAAGCGACACTTTTGTTACCGCAATGCAACGGCATCAGACGAACTCTCCACTCATGAGGCCAGGGAACACCCCGGGAACCAGGGCCGGCTATTTTAGTACGTCCGAGGTCCGTTGGTGCCATGGGTGCGGCGCCTTTATCCTCCGCTCAAAGATACGGCGATATAATCGGATTTCCCTTGATCCAAATCGCTGCCGGATGCGCGGTATCCACCAGCAGGCGACTGCGTCCCCACCAATTCCGATGAACAAACCGAGGCATCGATAAGTGCGTATTCACATCCTGGGTATCTGCGGCACCTTCATGGGCGGCCTCGCCATCATGGCCCGCCAGCTCGGCCATACCGTCACGGGATCGGACCAGAATGTCTATCCTCCGATGAGCACCCTGCTGGAACAGCAGGGCATCGACCTCCGCAACGGCTACAGCCCGGACAACCTCCATCCCGTCCCCGACCTCGTCATCATCGGCAATGCGCTCTCGCGCGGGAATCCGGAGGTGGAGGCGGTGCTGAACATGGGGCTGGCGTATACCTCCGGCGCGCAGTGGCTTTACAACTACGTCCTCAAGGGACGGTGGGTGCTGGCAGTCGCGGGAACCCACGGCAAGACCACGACCTCCAGCATGCTGGCCTGGATACTCGAACACGGCGGCCACAAGCCGGGTTTTCTGGTCGGCGGGGTGCCGCTCAATTTCGGCGTTTCCGCCCGCCTCGGCGAAGGCCGTTTTTTCGTGGTGGAGGCAGACGAGTATGACACCGCCTTTTTCGACAAGCGTTCCAAATTCGTCCATTACCGCCCGCGCACCACGATCCTGAACAACCTGGAATACGACCACGCCGACATCTTCCCCGACCTTGCCGCGATCCAGCGGCAGTTTCACCACCTCGTGCGCAGCGTCCCCGGCAACGGCCTTCTGGTGGTTCCGGAACAGGATGGAAATCTGGCCGAAGTGCTCAGGATGGGGTGCTGGACGCCGATCGAAAAAACCGCGCTCGGGCCGGACAATGCCGCCGACTGGCAGGCGCACCCGCTGGCGGAAGACGGCGGTCGGTTCGATGTGGTGTTCCGGGATAAGCGGCTGGGCACGATCCATTGGCAGCTCTCCGGCCGGCACAACATGCTCAACGCCCTGTCCGCCGTTGCCGCGGCTCATCATGCCGGCATCGAGCCGGCCGCTGCGATCTCAGCCCTGAGCCGGTTCCAAAGCGTCAAACGCCGCTTGGAGATGCGCGCCCAGATCCGCGGCATCACCCTCTATGACGACTTCGCCCACCATCCCACGGCGATCGCCACGACGCTCGAAGGTCTGCGCGCGCGGGTCGACGGTGCGCGCGTCATCGCGGTCGTCGAACCCCGCTCCAACACCATGCGCATGGGCGTACACGCCGACACGCTCGCGGCATCCCTCGCCCCTGCCGACCTCGCCATCCTCTACCAGGCACCCGACCTGGGATGGGATGTCGGGAAAATCGCCTCCGCTTCCGACCGGATCGTCACTTGCGACAGCATCGGCGCCATCGTCGAGCGCCTGCGGCAGGAATGCCGGGCGGGCGATCACGTGGTGTTCATGAGCAACGGAAGTTTCGGCGGCATCCACGAGAAGACCGAGGCCGCGCTGCGGGAAAATTGACTCTCGGCGCTCTTGCCCCGTGCCTTCGCTACGCCTAAAGTCGGGGCAACATCGGCGAGGAGCGCTCCCATGGTTCGACACATCGCATTCTGGGTCCTGCTGGCCTGCGCCGTCCCCGCCTGGACCGGCCCGCTGAACCCGCTAACCGTCCCCGAAGCGCTCAAACCCTGGATACCCTGGGCGCTTTACGGCCACGAGACAGATGCCTGCCCGCATCTCCTGGAGCAACCCGGAGAACGCCGCTGCGCCTGGCCCGCGGAACTCGATCTGGAACTCCACGACGGCGGCGGCAGTTTCCGCGGCCGCTGGCGAAGCTTCGTCGATACCTGGGTGCCTCTCCCGGGCGACCTTCAATCCTGGCCGCTGGCGGTCGAGCTGGACGGCAAACCGGCGACCATCTCGGCCCGCAACGCGGTTCCCGGCGTCCGCCTGCCGCCCGGCGCTCACACGATCGCCGGACGCTTCATGTGGACTACCTTGCCGGATACCCTGCGCGTTCCCATCGAAATCGGACTGGTCCGGCTCAGCATCGGCGGCCGCGCGATAGCGTTTCCGTCCATCGACGTACAGGGTCAACTGTGGCTGCGCAAGCCTCCTGAAGGCTCCGCGCCCGAAGCCTCGCCGCTCAAGCTCGCGGTGTTTCGTCTGTTGAAGGACGCCGTTCCGATGGAAATCGCGACCCGCCTCGAATTCGACGTCTCCGGGGAGGCGCGCGAGGTGCTGCTGGAAGGCTCCATGCTGCCCGATTTCGTGCCGCTCTCCCTGGACAGCCCGCTCCCCGCCCGTCTCGAACCGGATGGCCGCCTCCGAGTGCAGATCCGACCCGGCCACTGGAACATCGCCGTCACCAGCCGGGCCGGACGGGACTTGCGGGAGATCGCCCTCCCCGTTTTCTCTGCGCCGTGGCCGGGGGAAGAACTGTGGTCGTTCGCCGCCGACCGCTCGATTCGCGTAGTCGAGGTTTCCGGCGCCCCTCCGGTCGATCCGCGGCTGACGCGGCTCCCCGAGGAATACCGGACGCTGCCGACCTACGCCATGGTCCCCGGTACTGCGTTGCGGTTCGATCAGGTCCGGCGGGGCGACCCGGAGCCCGAACCGGATGCGCTACATATCCGCCGGACGCTTTGGCTGGATTTCTCGGGACAGGGCCTCACCATCCTGGATGACATTTCCGGCCGGATCACCCGCAGCTGGCGCCTGGACGCGGCGCCCGCCATGAAGCCGGGACGGGTGACGGTGGACGGCCAGCCCCAGACCATCACCCGCCTCGATGGCGGCTCCGGCGGGGTGGAAATCCGAAGAGGCGAGCTCCGGCTCCAGGCGGAAAGCCGCTGGGAAGCCGGCATGTCCCCTCTCCCCGCAGGAGGGTGGAACGCCGACTTCCTGAGCGCAGCCGCCCAGCTCCACCTGCCGCCGGGCTGGCGCCTCTTCGCCGCACCGGGCGCCGACCATGTGCCGGACTCCTGGATCGGCCGCTGGTCCCTGCTCGATCTGTTCCTGGTCCTCATCACCGCCCTCGCTGCCGCGCGGCTCTGGGGGTGGCCTGCCGGAACCATCACGCTTCTCACGCTCGCCCTCATCTGGCACGAGCCGGATGCGCCGCAAAGCGTTTGGCTCTGGCTGCTCGGCGTCACCGCGCTGGGCCGGGTGGTGCCTCCCGGCGGCTTCGCCTCGGCACTGCACATCGTCCGGATGACCGTCCTGGCCGCCTTGGCGATCGCAAGCTTGCCGTTCGCGGTGCAGCAGCTTCGCTTGAGCCTTTATCCGCAGCTCGAACCGCATGCCCTGTCCTTCGACTACGGCGACCGGGCAGCAGAGCCGGAGGCCAGCGCACCGGCGGCCCCGGCGATGGCCTTGCAGCAGAAATCGGGCTCGCTTGCGGAAGGCGGCACTCCGCCGCCCGCCGACTTGGCCCGAACCACCGATCCTGACGCCCTCACCCAGACCGGCCCCGGCCTGCCGCAATGGGAATGGAACCGGATCGCGCTGAACTGGAACGGGCCGGTGCTGGGGGAGCAAAAGCTCCGGCTGCTGCTGATCCCGCCTTGGGCCAACCGCGGCCTGAACGTCCTGAGGGTGGCGCTGCTTGCCGTGACCGTTCTGCTACTCCTGGGCTGGCGAGCGAAATCCGGCGTTTCCGGGCTGATCCTGCTGCCGCTGGCCCTGCTCGCCGCGCCGGACAGCCGCGCCGCCGAATTCCCGCCGCCGGCGCTGCTCGACGAACTCAGGGCGCGCCTCCTCGCGGCACCGGAATGCGGCGCCGGATGCGCCCAGCTCCAGCGGATGAAGCTTCGGCTCCGCCCCGGCGAACTGGCGATGACTCTTGAAGCGCATGCGGAAGACCGCGTCGCCATTCCGTTGCCGGCACGGGCCGCGCAGTGGATACCGTCCAGCATCCGGGTCGACGGCGCCCCGGCCACTGGCCCCTATGCCGACACAGACGGCATTCTCTGGCTGATGCTGGACCCCGGCGTCCATCGCGTCGATCTCTTAGGACCCTTGGCGAACATTCCCAGCATCGACCTCCCGCTGCCCTTGCGTCCGTACCGGGCAGAAGTCGAAAGCGAGGGATGGGAAATCATCGGAGTCGACCCGAACGGCAGACCCGAACCCCAGATCCAGCTCGTCCGCAAAGGCGGCGGAGCGTCCCTGGAACCGCGCCTCGACGGCGCCCCCTTGCCCGTGTTCCTGACGGTCGAGCGCACCGTGCGGCTGGGACTGGACTGGCGCGTCGCCACCAGGGTGACCCGGCTCTCCCCTCCCGACGCGCCTGCGACAACCGACATTCCCCTATTGCCCGGTGAGGCGGTCATCTCGCCGGGGATCCCGGCCGAAAACGGAAGCGTGCGGATTCATCTGCCGCCAGGCGTCGTTGACGCGAGCTGGGAATCGACCCTCGATAGGACCGGCAGCCTGGAACTGCGTGCTCCGCAAACCGGCGACTGGACCGAAATATGGCGCCTCGACGCCAGCCCGATCTGGCACATCCAGACCAGCGGAATTGCCGTCACCCATCACCAGGATGCCGGCGGCAACTGGCTGCCTGAATGGCGCCCCTGGCCAGGCGAGACGGTCACCCTGCAGATCAGCCGCCCGCCGCCCGTCCCGGGCAACGCGCTGACCATCGAAAGCAGCGCGCTTCAGACCCGGCCGGGCAGCCGGGCAACGGACACCGAACTGGCGCTGAGCATCCGCAGCGCGAAAGGCGGCCAACACAGCGTCACCCTGCCCGAGGGTGCCGAGCTGCGGTCGGCCGAGATCGACGGCACCGCCCAGCCCCTCCGCCAGAACGGGCGCGCCGTCGCCGTACCGCTGCATCCGGGGGAACAGGCCGTCCGGCTGGCGTGGCGCACACCGGCCGGAATCGGGCTCTGCACGGCGGCGCCGGAGGTCGACCTGGGCAGCGCCAGTACCAACAGCCGGACCGGCATCGAACTCGGTCAGGACCGCTGGGTCCTTCTGGTCGGGGGGCCGCCGTTGGGACCATCCGTGCTGTTCTGGGGAACACTGGGGGTGATCGTGATCGCCGCAGTCGCACTGGGGAAGCGGCTGAGCCGGTTGCCGCTCAAGCTCCGCCACTGGCTGCTGTTGCTGATCGGTCTGAGCCAGGTCCCCCTTGTGGCGAGCCTCGTCGTCGCCGGCTGGATCGTGGCGCTGGACTGGCGCCGGGGCGCGGAAATGCCGCTCAAGCCGGGGCACTTCAACCTTACCCAGACGGGCCTTGCCATCCTCACCGTCCTGGCGCTGAGCATCCTGTTGTCAGCCGTGCACCAGGGGCTGCTCGGCCTGCCGGACATGGGAATCACGGGCTACGACTCCAATGCGTATCGGCTCAACTGGTATACGGACCGGAGCGGCCCTCTGCTGCCCCGGCCCTGGGTCGTCTCGGTTCCGCTGTTCGCTTACCGGCTGCTCATGCTGGCCTGGGCCCTATGGCTGGCCTACGCGCTGCTGGACTGGCTGCGTTGGGGTTGGGGATGCTTTTCCGCCGGTGGACTCTGGCGGCAAAGCCCCAAAAGAGAACCCGCCGCCGCCAAACCGCCAGGGACCGCCGATGCTGCGGGCTCGAATGACCCTTGGCAGAGTTGAACGATGCTATTGAAAGGGCTTTACGCCCTCGAAAATAAACTCGCGTAGAGCCGTGACCATCCTCTGGCAGGATTCCGAACTCAGGCCGTCCGGAGGCGCGAGCGTACCGGCCTTGTCCAGCAACTGGTAAAGTTCGGCCTCCCCGTGAACGACGCTGATGCCAGAACGGGTCGTCAGCCACTTCGCGGTGAATTCCTGATGATCGTTCCGATGCTCCCCCAGATCGGCGCGGCGTGGCATGACGATCAGGGGCTTGCCGTGCTCGGACGCGCTGATGACGGTTCCCATGCCGGCATGCGCGACGATCACCCTCGCCCGCTTCAGGAGCTCCAGGTACTCGTCCGCGCCCAGCACCTCGGCCCATCGCATCGTCGCCGGCCGCCAGGCGGTACGGCCGATCTGCCCGAAGACTTCGGCATGGGAATTCCTTGCGGCCCAAGCGTCGACGGAGCGGGACAGCCGGTCGAACGGCACCTGGGAACCCACAGTCAGAAAAATCAAAGGACAGCTCCGATGTAATGCGGCCCTTTGGGGCGCGCCAGGTGTTCCCATTGGGTCAGCCATAAATCCGCATAACGGCGCACGAGGCGACCGGACAGCGACATTCTGCCCACGTTGGCGATGCTGTCGACCCAGATGGTACGCGCACCCAGCAGCCTGCCCAAACGCAAAGCGAAATAGCCTGGCGCGGCACCGGTAGATATCACGACGTCGGGCCGCTCGCGGAGAATGATCCAGAACAATTCGCAGATCAGCAGCGTCCCACGTAGCCAATCCTTCTTGTTGGCATCCGTTACCAGATAAAACCGCGCGCCTGGCGGGATGCTTTTCCGATAATCCGAAAAATGGGTCGCTACGAATGCCATGTCGCCGCCGAGGAAGGCGTCCCGTAGCCGCATAAGCTGCATCCAGTGCCCGCCACCGGAAGCAACCGCGAGGATGCGCGGCTGTTTGCTTCCATCGTCCATCAATGGGCTCTCGCTCTTTCAATAGCGTTACTTAAACCATCAAGAGATCACTGACTGACATATATCTAGCAAACTAGATAATAATCTCATAATACACATCCTTCATCAACGGCCACAACTAGGCGGCAGCCACCGTCCCATTATTTTTCCCACCAGCCAAATATTCGTCACTCACATCCGGCTTGTGGGCTATGAAGTAGAAAGAGCCGGTGGTCAGCAATAGTCTGTTAATCTCTGAAGCCTTAGAGCTAGCGAAACTCCCCATCCACCACCAAAGCCGGTGAGCCGCGACGAGGGGAGCGATCATAGCGATAGCTACGGGCTGAGGAACAAATGGAAACAATGCATTCTTCAATAATGATCTTGGGGCTGTCCATCGATGATTCGGAATGATCGCATCAACAATGAAGCCGCCTTCATACAACAGCGAATTCAGACCCAGATGGGTAAAATGGAACCGGGTCCCTCTATATGCTTCCAGATAAGAAGCTCCGCCCACAAATGCGCCACCCGGCGCAAGAACCCGGTATGCTTCCTGGACCATAAGCTGAGGGTGCGCGACTTCTTGCATAACAGCGATGGACAAGACAAATTGGAATGTATCGCTCTTGAATGGCAGAGCCTGAGCGTCCCCTAAAAACATGGCTTCCGGGTCGCTGTAATCCAACCCCGCATAACGAAACCCCTGAGCCTCGCAAAGCTCTCGATGAAGCATGGGGCCACAGCCAACATCAAGCATCATCGGGGTGTGGCCTTTTGGCTTGGGGAAATATTCCACCAGTTCAGCCGGCATTCGAAAGGGTAGTCTTTCGCCTCGTTTCCGTGCTTTGCTGTTGAATCGCTCAATGGGTGGAGGAGGAGCAGATGCTTCCCGGCCTATCGAGATGTCATGCCTAATATTCTTTGTTCGCTGCGGCCTCAGGTCTAAGCCTCCGTTAGGACGAGCGGGAAACTTAATATCGCAGTTATGGCAGTATGAAGCATTCTCGACAAGTTCGATATCGCCCGAGCACTGAGGACAGGAAAGCCAGCCCCAAACCTCTTCAGAAATGGCAACATTCATGTTCTTTTCGCAAGCGTCGCGGTGAAGGGGCGAAGCTGGACCGGAAAAATACTAAGGATAAAGAAAATAATGTCACATCCGCCTCCTCTCCCTTTGGGACAAATCCGCCAGGAGCAGATTTCATGCGGTACATCCCTATGCTGCCCCCGTCGGGCGCTGCGCGTACCAATCGGCTTTCCTGCCGATTTGTGCATTGACCTGACGGCTGCCGGGCAGGATAGCCCGATGATTGGGCCGGGGTGAGGGAAGCTAATATATGGCATTACTTTCTTAACTCTTGGTACCTTTGCGCGGTGTGACGCGGAGATATGGATGGGGCAGGACGGATAGGGAAATCTCCCTGAACTCGGGGGAGCTGGCCAAAAACCGAGGCTGCGGGCATCTTGGCTTTGCTGTCGCATAAAGCCACGCCCGGAGGGGCGAGAAGCTACGCTAATGCCGTTAACTTAAGCCGTTCGCTGAGCGACAGATCGAGTTTAACTTCACGGCATTGGAAGCTACGCTGCGCCGCCGTGCGCTCCCTTCATCCGTCAACTGGCTCCGCTCTTGCCAGAAGTTGTATCAGTTCGGCACGATCATCCGTGCCCGCTTCCAAAATCCGAAATAATCGAACTGCAGTGGCACCGTGTCGTTCCAAAGGTACATCGCCATAGCCCAATAATGCGGCGAGTCGACATTCGGGACCAGCGTTGGCCGCACCACGTCGGTGGCCAAGGTCCCATTCACCCATGCCTTGAAATACCCTTGTCCTCCGCTCGCTGCCGCCCGGTCATCGAGAAATGCGTCGATGACGATATCGATATCCTGCTGCGGTAACAATCCTGCCGCCGTGCCGACCTTATCGTTCCTGCCTTGAGCGAAATCCCTCACATAAAAACTCAAGGCCAGCCGCTGACTGTCGGCCGGATCGGTGTCCGCCTCCATGATAAGAGAGGGTGGCGCGGAATCCGGTTTGAGCTGCCAAACGGTGGCCGGATGAACACCATTGGGCATGAACGTCCAGGACTTCGTCAGATCGGCGCCACCGAACCGGACGCACAGATCCCAGACGAAGCGCCGGCGGGAGGGGACGTATACACTGTTGAGCTGGGTTCTGAGCGTGCCCTCTACAATCCCGTCGCCGGCCTTGTAGCCGATGGCCGTATAGCCATTGGTGCCATCGGTCTTGAACACCCGTCCCGGAATACCGGCATTGGTGACGTTCCAGCCGTTGATGACCTTGCCTTTGCCCGCCGCGGCATCCCAGTAATTGATGGTATCGAAATCGGCGATGCCTATGTTTGGATTGACGAAAGGCACCGATCCGCCAAAGTCGAAAGTGCGCGGCTTGCCGCTCAGGTCGATGCGCTGGGTTTGGCTGCCGACGATGATGTCATAGGGATCGGAGGCGACGAAAACCGAGCCGGTAATGGTCGCGCCCGGCGCGGGGGTTGGAGTAGGAGTAGGAGTAGGCGTAGGAGTAGGCGTAGGAGTAGGCGTAGGAGTAGGCGTAGGAGTAGGCGTAGGAGTGGGCGTCGACGTCGGTGTAGGCGTGGGAGTCGGCTTTGTCCTCTTCCTCTTGGCCGCATTCGCGGTCTGGAGCGAGGCCGCCAGGACGACGAAAGCCAGGATACCGGCGATAAGCCTGAGAACCCGACGTTGCCGCGAGGCACCGCTTGTAAACAAAGAGTCCATATTCATGTCCATGCCCCCCTTCCGCGTCAGTCCCGATGGCTGTTGATCTGAACGTTAATCCACGCCCGTCGCCAGTCCCGCGGCGAACGATCCCCCGTGTCCTTAAGAACACTGTCCGCCGCCAAAATTCCTACCGTCCCTATCCGTCCGCAACTTTTGTTGCACGACCGGCAACCGTAATGTGCCTGTAAACGGCATCGAGCTGGCGTAGCACTTCCTCACATGCATAGTAGTTCACCGCGCGGCGAAATGCACTTTCGCGCAATCGCCGGCGTAAGCCGGCATCCTCCAGCATCAGCACCAGCGCCTCGGCCAGCGCTTCCACGTCGCCTCGCGGCACCAGCAGACCGCACTCTCCGTCGCCGAGGAGTTCTGGAATGCCTCCCACCGGTGTGGCCACGACCGGAACGCCCGCCGCCATCGCTTCCAATATGCAGACGGGTAGCCCTTCAAAGTAGGACGGAAGCACTAGGACCCGTGCCGCCGATAAGGCAGCGGTCTTCTCCGTCTCGTCGAGCCAGCCGGGCAGGCTGACGGCGTCGTGTACCCCCAGTTCACCCGCTAGCCGGCTGACTGCCGCCCTCTCGCCGTCCCCGGCAAGCGTAAACATAGCGTCCGGGACTCGTTCCAGCACGAGAGGAACAGCCCGGACCAGATCGAAGACGCCTTTCTTCTCGCGCAAGCGCCCCAGGAACAGCACCTCCGGCCGCCCCCAGTCGCGTTCCTCCGGCAGGGCGCATGGAACCCGCACCGGATTGCCTATCACCCGAACCTTTGCCTGCGGTTCGATGGCTAGCAGCACCTTGGACCAGGCTTCGGTGAGAGCGATCACGCAAGCGGCGCGCCGCAAGGTCCGCCGTATCCACCATTTCGCCGCAGGCCCGCACTCGCTAGCGTAGAACACGCCGAATTCGCCGCTGTGGACATGGAAGACATAGGGGACGCCGAACAGGTCCGCCAACGCACAAAGTACGGACTTCCGCCAGAAACTGCCGCGCGAAGCGCTATGGGCATGCACGATGGCCAAACGGCGCGCCAGGAGGGCGCCCAGCAACCGGACGCTGGCGACCACCATGACACGGAACTGGGTCGGAAGGCCGGGCCCCTCATACGAGCACAGCCGCTCGATGTTCCAGCGGGAAACGAAATCCGGCTCGAGACAGGCCTCGATCACCGCCGCAATGCCGCCATTCGTGCCCGGCCCGATCATCAGAACTTTGCGCAATATTCCCCGTTCCCCGGAATCAGCCGTCATGCGGCAGGCGTACGCGACAACAGCCTGGCGCCGCGCGGACTCCAGTCCGCTACGAGCGCGGCTTCGGCGGCGCTCAAAGGCTTGGCAATAACCGTTCCCACCGCGCCGAGCAGCAGACAGACGGCAACGCTCGTCGGCATATCGAAGTGGACCAGCGGCCCAGACCACACCAGTACGCCGACGCCCACGCCATACCAGACCGCCAGACGAAGCAATCCGCCCCAAGCCAATCTGAAAGGATATCCCCGCCGCCGCAGCGCCAGGATGATGCCGAAATTGAAAAATGCTTCCGAACCTATGACGAGCATTATCAGTTCCGTCAGGCTCCCGCCTGAAGTCAAAAGGAAAACCGCCACGACCGGCACCGCGAGCAGCCAGAAACCCCACCGGACATACAGATCGGTGGCCAGCACCACATTGCAGGACAGCTCGACCACCCGGCGCAACGGAGCAAACCCGGCTGCGACCAGCATCAGCGCGACGATCGCGCCGGCCTCCCGAAAACGCTCCCCGCCCAGAAGCGTAGCACCCATCCCGCCGAAGGCGATGAAATAGACGATGACCGGCATGAGCAGGATCATGGAAGATTTGAACCAGATTCCGAGCCGCACCATGAAGCCGCCGAAGTCCCGGCGCCGGCTGAAAAAGGCGATCAAGGTGGGCTGAATGACGCTGCGCAGAAGATCGGTCGGCAGATAGCGGCGCACCTGGTCGGAAAAGTTGGTGCTGAATCCGAAGACCGCTGCAGCCTCCGCTCCCAGAACGCGGGCGACGATGAGGGTCAGCATCTGCGAGCCATAGGCGAAGGCCAGGAGACAACTGATGTAGGTATTGACCGCCAGCTTGACGAGCTGCCTCGGGCGGGGAGGCGTCCAGTTCCCGGAAGGCGTCGAGCGGTAGTAAATGGCATAAAGTTCGCGTAGCAAGAGCAGGCCGGCCAATATTGCGCTTCCGCAAGATGCCGTCAGTTCGTAGCGCACTGCATCCAGCGCCGCTATTTCGCGCCCGGCCAACCAGTCAGAGCCCAGCAGAGAAGCCAGCACTCCCGAACGGAGCACCTGGGACGATTGGGCAGCGCCCTGGCGCATCAGGGTGCCGAGCATCTGGTCCCGACACAGGCGCCCGAACCCCTCCACGCCGAGAAGGCCCCCAGCCAGAGACAGCGCAGTACCCGCTCCCTCCATCCGCAACAGGCGCGCGAAAGGCTCCGCATGGAAATACAGGGCAGCGCCAGCGCAGGCGTACAAGGCCGTCTGCAACCCGCTGAGGCGGGCCACCACGCCTATGATCGCCCGCCCCCCCGCGTGCAGCCGGTACTCTGGCAGTATCCTGGCCGCAACCCAGTCCAGCCCCGCCGTCGACAGCGCCAGCCCGGTATCCACGGTCGCCAGCGTGGCGATGTAGGTTCCGTATGCCTCCAGCGGCAAGACTCGTGCGGCGAGCGCGAACGCCGAAAATGTCAACAGGGCGGACACGGCCCGTCCCGAAAGGTAGGCCAGCGCGCTGCTCCGGACCGCGCCGGCGGCGTAGGGATTGCCGGAACCGCTCATCGCGCCTCGCCGCCGGCCAGCCGCCGATATTGCTCGGCGAGGCTCCGTGCGATGACTTCGTAACTGCGCAAAGCCGGGATCGCCCGCCGCCCCATCTCGCCCATGCGGCGAGCGGCCGCGGGGTCCCGCAGCAATCGCAGTATCCCGGCGGCGAAGCCCTCCGGGGTCAGCGGCACGCAAAGCCCCCCGCCGGTTTCGCCTATCAGGCAGGCCTGGTCGGGATGATCGTTGGCGACCACGGGGACACCCCAGGCCAGGTATTCGACCACCTTGGTGGGCGATGCCACTTCCAGAGACGGCGTGCGCGCGCAAGGCGACAGTCCGATCTCGGCGTTCCGCAGATAGCGGCGCGCCTCTTCCCCCGGCAGCCAGCCCGTGAACAGGACATGGCCCTGCAATCCGAGCTCGCCCACCAGGGCATCGAACCAGGGCCTTTCACGCGGGTCTTCCGCATCACCCACGAAAACCAGCAGGGCCTGCGGAAACTCGGCGCGCACCGCGCCCATGGCCTCGATCATCACTTCGGAGCGGCGCGCCCGTTCCAATGCCCCCAGATAGACGACGACGCGACGCCCCGCGAGGCGCGGATCGTCCGCGGGGGAAATGTCGTCGAGCCGAGCGGGAATCGCCGCCCCCATCGGCACCGGCGTCATGCGCGCGGCAGGCAGGCCGTAGCTCTCCAGCATCGTCCGCATGGCATCGCTTTGCACGAAAATATGGTCCGCCGCCGGCAGGACGCGGCGATACAGCAGCCAGAAGGAAAGGCGCCCGCGCAGCCGGAACAGCAGGTGCCGGCCGGCCCCGACCAGCCCGGACGGGTCGGGCGAGCCGCGTTCCAGCCAGTAGTCGGGGAAAGGGAAGGACATCCAGTAATAAAACGGCTTTCTCCGCAACCGGGCGGCCCAAAGACCGATCAACGCCCCGACTATCCGGTCTCGGACCTGGACCGCGGAATAATCGGCTCGCGCCAGCCGGAAAAGATCCAGCGCAAGCATCAGCTTCGCCCCAATCCGCCCCCATCCGCCGCGGGCTGTTCGAGTGAAGACCCTGCCCCCCGCCCAGACGCATTCATCGCCACCGCCCTGATGTAACGCAACGATGTCCGAGCACACACCGAATCTGGGCAGGTAACGGCCGAACAGCGTCGCCACGTCGACGCGGAAGGTGGGAAACGGCTCACGCGTGAGATAGAGCAGTCTGATATCCATGGCGTTGCGATGAATTCTCCGGGGACTGTTTCAGCAGGTCCGCTCGAACCAGCCAGGCGAGATAACCCAGGGTGAATGCGAACAGCAGTTCGTGGCTCGGACTGTTCATGAGGCTGTTCGAATACCACAGCGAAAAGACGCTGGCGGCAAGGCAAACCCGTAGCGCCACCAGCCGGCCGCGTTCGGTGCCGTCCTCGCACCGGGAAAGCAGCCTTCCCGAGGCGCGCCAGGCGGCCGTGAGCACAACCAGAAAGAGGGCGGCGCCGACGATACCGGCGTCCCAAAGCAGGGTGGAAGCCGTATTGAGATTGATGGCCATGCCCGGGTACTTCCGGTTGAGATGCCCTTCCACCAGCGCGCCGGCCCCCGCATAGGACGCGCCCACCCCATGGCCGAACAGGGTTTCCACCGGATTATGCAGCCCATGTTCCTGGAACCAGAAGGTCAGGACGGTGGTGCGGTTGAGGCTGGCCTTGTTTCCATAGTAGCCCGCCGAACCGAAATTGTAGTCGATGGTGTTCTGCACCATCTGTTCCGGAGACTTCCCCTGGATGGCGAACGCCGAGAAATACAGCCAGGCCAATGAGACGGTCACAACTGCCCCGGCCGTCAAGGCCGCCGCGGCAACCAACGGATTGCGCCGGATTTCCCGCGAAAACACCAGGAGGAACATCATGGGAAGCAGTACCAGGGCGATCTTGGTCTCGCCCAGGAACAGCGGCACCCCCAGTTGAACCGCGAGAACCGCCGCCCATAAGGCCGACAACACCCGCTCCCGCCACGCGGTCAACACATAGGCAAGGCAAACGACCAGGAAGATGACCATGGTCCCGTTTTCTCCCCCGCCTTCCAAATTCGGCTCGAACGTCCCCGAAACGATGTCGATGGGGACGATGCCTCCCCCCATCCCCGCGCGCAGCGGCACCAGGACGATTCTTTCATAGAGCGCAACCGGCAATTGCAGGACCGCGGCGAACAGAAGAAACCCGCCCCAAGCGTGAAAATGGCGCCGCCACACCGCCGTCAGCGGGGTCAGCGCCAGCGCCACGGCGAGCCCCAGCATCTGGTGGGAGCGCTTGACGCCCGCCAGGAGTTCCAGCGCCGATCCCTTGCCCAGCAGCGAACTTCCCACGGATACCGCCACCAGAACCAGAAGCAGCACGAGGAAGCCGGGCAGTCGAACCGGCTCCCCGCGGCGCGACAGAAAAAGCGAGAACAGCCCGGCCACCAGCAGGAAAAACCCCAGCATCGACAATGCCCAGGAAATCTTGGTCATGCGGGGAAACATCAGGAGCACGGCGCCATTGACGACCAAGGTGCCGGGCAGCAGCAGCCACACCGCCAGGTCGATCCGGGACAGCAGGAAAACGCTCAGGAAACCGCCCACGAAAACGGCGAGAACGAGGGGCTGGCCGAGGGAGGCAATGAGGCCCGCAAGAATGGCCACGGCCGTCACGAGGCCGATTTCCCATGGCCGGTAGGCCGGTACAGTGTCACCGGAACCGCCGAGCCGCAACCGCATGCCCCCGCCCGGCATCACGAGGCCAGGACCGCGCCCAGCACCTCGACGCCCGCGCCGGTAAGTTGGTCCTTCACCGCGGCGGCGGCGCCGAGCCGGGTCGTATGGCGGCGAACCACGATCACGCAGCCGGCGGCACGGGTCGCCACGATTCGGGCATCGGCGCTCCGCAGTGCCGGAGATGTATTCAGCAAAATGATATCGTATTGGTCGGCGGCGGCGTCCAAGAGCTGGATGAAAGACGCCCGGCTCAGCAGTTCCTGGGGATTGGGCGGCGGCGCACCGGCCGGCAGCACGCTCAGATCGCCGAGGGCCGGAATGCCGCTGATCGCCTTATCCGGACTGTGGCGGCCGGCGAGGACGCCCGACAATCCGGGGTCGCCGCGCAGCTTGAACAGCCGGTGCAGCTCCGGCTCCCGCAGGTTTGCGTCGATCAGCAAGGTCCGCTCTCCCAACTGGGAAAATACGACGGCGAGATTCGCGGCCAACCGTCCGCAGCCCTCCCCCGGCAGTCCGGAAGTCAGCGCGAGCAGCCGTCTGTGCCCCCCGAACCAGCGGAGCATCAGGATGCTGCGTAAGTCCCGCAGCGCTTCGCCTTCCGGCCCCGGCGGGCAGAAGGCGGCTATCAGATCCGCATCGACGCTGGTGTCCGAGTCGGGCAGGCAAGGATGCGCGAACTGGCGCGCGAGCGCGTGGCGCAGATCATCCTCGCCGATCAGCCCCAGACTCAGCGCCGCCTCGCCGAACCTAAGCCCGTCCTCCCGCTGCTTTTCCGCGATGGCCTCGATATCCTTTTCCGACAGCTTGCCGGCTTGCAGCAAAAGCTGCCCCAACTGGACATCGACGCGGGGCAAACCCGAGCCATTGGACAGCGCGAGATTTTTCATGGCATTCGTCCCGGAACTTTCTCGTCGGTCCTTAGAATGAGGGCGGCGAGGCAAGCCGGGCGGCGTGTGGCCAGGCGGTCTCTTCCGGAGGCATCTGGGCAAGCAGGGGGAGGCCCAGCTCGCCGATGACATCCTCGGCCGAGCGGATGCGCCGGTCCTTGAATTCGAACAGCAAGACGAAAGCCAATCCCAGTCCTCCGCCCAGAATGAACGACAGCGCCAGGTTCAGCAGCACTTTCGGCTTGCTGGGCTTGAGCGGCGGCACCGCGGGCGACAGCACGGCGATGTTGGTCCCCTCCAGCCGGCTTTCCAGCTGCAACTGGCTTGCTCGCTGGAGAGCGGCGTCATAGACGCGCTGGGCGTTCTCGACCTCGCGCTTCAACACGCTCAGCTTGTCCTGCTCGGCGCCCAGATCGAGTATGCGTTTCCTCTGTTCGGCCACGGCGTGTTCCAGATCCGCCACGCGCTGACGGGCGAGTTCGGCGGCGAGCCCGATGGCGCCCGTGGCATTCGCCACCTCGGCGGCAAGCTTTTTCCGCAGGCTCGAGACCTCGGCCGCCACCGCCTGCCGTTGCGGATGATTCCAGTCGTAGCGCGAACCGACTTCGGCGAGCCGGGCCTCGGCGCGGGCCAGCTCGGCCTTCAGTACCTGCAGGGCCTGGCTCTGCAACAAATCCGGAAGCTCGTCCAGGCTGCCGCGGTCCGCCGCCGACTTCATCTGCTGCTCCCGCGCCCCGCTGTCGTACATCTGGCCCTTCGCCGCGGCCAGCTGAGCAGAAAGGTCGGACAAGTGAGCGGTTTCGACATCCAGTTTGTCGCCCGCGGCGAGCACGCCGTGGTCGATCTGGTAGCTCGACAGCTCGGCCTGCGCCTTTTCCAGCGCGCTACGCAGCGCATGCGCCTGCTCGTCGAACCAGGCCGCCTGGCGTTTCACCGGCTCCAGCTTGAGTTCGAGGTTTGCGCGCATGCTGGTCTGGGCAAAGGCGTTCGCCACATCCGTAGCGAACAGGGGATCGGAGGCGGCGAAAGCAATGGTGATGACATCGCTCTCCCGCGACGGCGATACGTCCAGGTCTTCCAGCAGCTTATCCGCCGCCCAGTCGCGGAATACCGCGCGCGCGCCCGTCTTCCTGGCGACTTTCTCGAAACGGTCGCGGTAAGCGGGAATTTCCGAGAGTTTCAGCGCATCAGCGACGCGCGCCACCACGGCGTGGCTGCCGATGATATCCACCTGGGTCGCGAGGTAACCGGCCATGAGATCGGACGGAAACGCCGAGCCGGTCAGCGGATCGCCACCCTTGTAATCGATCACGACGGTGGTCGACGCTGTATAGGTCTTGGACATCGCGACGCTGGCCACCAGCGTGGTCAGTACGGTCACGGCCAGCGTCCAGCCGAACACCCGCCAGCGCGCGAGGAGGATCAGAATGAGCCGGTTGGCGTTCATGGATCAGAACCACCGCTCGCGAACGTAAAGCACATCGTCGGGCTGCAACAGATGGGAACCTTCGACCGATGTTTCCTGCTCCGCTCCCGCCGCGTCGCGCCGTTTGACGACCGGTGCGGGCCAGGTATCGGTCCCCCGGGGGGTCAATCCGCCGGCCGAGGAAATCGCCTGGTTTACCGTCATGCCTCGCTGAAGCCGGTAGACGCCGGGCCGTTGGACTTCCCCATAGACATAAAACTGCGGCGCCTTCGGAACGAAGAGGGTGTCGCCGGCTCCCACCTCGGGATTATGGCTGGGGCTTCCCTCGAACAAGGCCTTGAGATCGATGACGAGCTTCTCGCCGTTGGCGCGCAGCAGCGTCGCGGTATCGCCCCCATCGTCCGCCGTCACCCCGCCGGCGGCAGCCAGCATGTCCATCACCCGGCTCTGTTTCTCGATCGGGTACTTGCCGGGATTCCTGACCTGTCCCATCACCGCGACTTCCCTCGCCTTGAACTGGGAGACCACCACGGTGACATGCGGATCGCTGATGTACCCGCCCTGGCGCAGCTTGCCGGCGATGCGCGCCTCGGCTTCGGCGGCCGTCAAATCGCCGATGCCGATCGGGCCGGTGAGCGGAAACGTGATGTTCCCCGTCTGGCTGATCCGGGTTTCGAGGGCCAGCTCGGGATAGTTGAACACGCTGATCCTCACCACATCGCCCGGCCCGAGCCGGTAGTCCCCCGTCTCGTGCAAAGGCGCATCCCCGGCCACGGCCCCCCAGCCGGCCATCAGCCCCAGGGCCAAAGCGACGCAGCACAACGCCGCTTTCACGGCGGAACTAATCCTCGCGGGCATCGCGATTCTCCTGCTGTCAGATTGCACGTCCCGCAAATCCATCGGACCCGGCCCATCAATAGGCATTCTTTTGCTTCAGGACCACACCCACGGTCTTCAGCAAGATCCACATGTCCAGCCACAGCGACCAGTTGCGCAGGTACTCCAGATCGTACCGGATGCGCGCCGCCATCTTCTCGACCGTCTCCGTCTCGCCGCGCAGGCCGTTGACCTGCGCCCAGCCGGTGATGCCGGGCTTCACCTTGTGCCGCACCATGTAACCCTTGATCAGCCCCCGGTACAGCTCGTTGTGCGCGACCGCATGGGGACGCGGCCCCACCAAGCTCATGGTGCCCTGCAGTACGTTCAGGAACTGGGGCAATTCGTCCAGCGAGGTCCTTCTCAAGATCGCGCCCAAGGGCGTCACCCGGCCGTCCCCTTGTTTCGCCTGGGTCACCGTGCCGCCATCCTCGCAAACCGTCATGCTACGGAACTTGTAGACGAAGATTGCGTCGCCGTCTTCACCGTAGCGCCGCTGCTTGAACAACGCCGGCCCCGGCGACGACAGCCGCACCGCCAGCGCGATCAGCAACATTACCGGCGCCAGCAGCACCAGCGCCGCAGCCCCACCCACGATGTCCATCAGACGCTTGCTCAAACCCCGTATCCCGATGAAGGGCGATTCGCAGACCGCCATCACCGGAATGCCGGCCAGCGTATCCCAGCGGGCCTGGAGCAGGTCCGTCATGAACAGGTCGGGGACGAAATACACGGAGACCGTCGAATCCTTCAGGTTGTCCAGCAGCTCGAGGATCCGCGGCTGGCGGGCGATGGGCAAGGTGATGTAAACCGCATGCGCCTCATGTTTCCGAAGAAACTCCGGCAGATCCGCGGTACGCCCGAGAACCGGCAGATCGCCGGGATCTGCGGTGCGGTCCGCCGGCCTGTCCTCGAAAAAGCCGACGATGTCCGTGCGCAGGAAGGTATGGCTCCGGATCGCCTCCGCCAGCTTCACCCCCATTTCCGTCACGCCCACGATCACCGCCTTGCGATGGCCGCCATACCGGCGGAAATAGATCCTGACCATCGGCCCTACGGCGAGTTGGCCGAACAGCAGGATAAATGGCGTGGCGGCCGCCCAGACCAAAAACCCAGGCTCGTCCAGAAAATCTTCGATGCCGGCGATATAAGTCAGCAACGCGACTACGGCCAGCGTAAAAACCCATCGCGCCAGGGTATCGAACGCCGTCTCGAAAAAAGAACGTGCGCTCAGCCTATCGTTCAACCGCGTCACCTTGAAGGTGTGGGAGACGATGATGAACACCAGAAAAAACATCAGGATGTTCGCGCCCTCCAGCGGATATCCCTCGAATCTCAGGCTTGCCAGGAATACCCCGGAGGCGACCACCGGCGCGAACAGCGTCTTGAGCAAAAAAACCAAAGGGCTTTCAAAAACCGAAGGAGCGCTGACATTCGTCATACCCATACCTCTATCCTTGACAAGTAAATAACCACAACATCGGACAGCCAACCGCAAATGATGACATTGAAGCCGCCGGCGAGACTACCTGGGCGCTGCCGCCTGAAAGCTCGGGAAACCTGGCCTTCACACCGCGCCACACAGAGCAGACCCTGCCCAGAAAAATAGCGGGAAGATGCCAATAGTATCGCGCGCCTGCTGCCCAGCACGATGACCGTGGCTCCCGCTGCGCGGCGCATCGCAGAACACGATGAGGCAGGGGGCGTCCGCTGCCAGCAACAATACGACCAGAGACCGCCTTCTTGAAAAAACCCCCTCTCCGCTCAATGACATCGTGACATCCATCCATAATGCTTCGCACATCAAAAACGCAGGACTACCCCAATCCCCACACCATCGTATTCGTAATTGAAAAACACACGGTTAACTTTTCTTTTTTCATACCGGTACACTAGATAGGCGTCCAGGTACTCCACCGGCCTGTAGGTGACCCCGACCTGCGCTGCGAAAAAATCGTCGACACGGCGTGATACACGATTTTCGGGGAAATCGGATACACCGCCTCCGATGTAATCCCGGCTCTCCCATGAGAACTCCCCGGCAATTTCGAGTTTCGGGCTCGCCGCCCAATTGGAGAGCAATTTGACTCCATCCGCGACGAAATAGCTTGACGCAACGTCCTGGTAAGCCTCAAGATTTTGCCAACCCGAAATCTTTATGCTGGTTTTGTCCGTCGGCAACCATTCCACGCCTAGGCGCCAGATACCGCCGGAAAAATCAAGCGACGGCGCCTGGGCAAAGGTCTGGGCAAGATACCCAACATATCCGTCGAAACGGGTCTTGGCGGAAAACACATAAGCGGCTACAAACTTTGCGGAATCGACATCGTATTCGTCGAAGCCGAATTTCGCCGGATTTCTCTCGGGAAAAAACCCTGTGCCGTGGCGATATTCGATTCCAGCCGAGTTACCTGCGGCGTTCTGATATACAACCTCCACCGTCCCGCTCAGCTCCTGGACGTCGTTCCGCCTTCGGTCGCGCACGCTGTTGCTGATTTCGCCCCATCCCACGCCGGCCCCTGCACGCCAATCAGGTGAGAACTGGTATTTCAGCCTCCCGAAATAAGCCATATTTGTCAACATATTCTTGCGCGGAATGACATAGTTTCCAAACGCAGCCAGATACTGCTGATATTCGGCTCCGACTTGGATCACCCACGCTTTGGAAACGTCCCAGCTCCAGGAGGCGTCGTTAATTGTGGATACATTCTGTAAAGCAGTGTTCCGGACGAAAATGTTGTCATCGACGCCAAGATTCATATTCACTCGATGCGGCCCGGAATACCAGCGCACCCTGGCGCCCGCGGAAAGGCGGTTGATGAAATCGGACTTGCTGCCTCCGTTGGACACATTGTCGATCAAGGCGTTCGCTTCGGCGGCAGTGAGACTTGAAGGGAGGCGGAACACGTTGGTGTCGTAAGTGAAGGTATTGGATACGAACGGTTGAAACCAATCGGTCTTGTCGGCCAACGCCCAGGCCGATCCGGCCGCGCAAGCGAGCGAGCATCGCAGGAGCAGCCGGAACGCGCTAGCCGGGGCAAAAACCATTTACGGAAATGTCCATTTTGACGAAAACGTCCACTCGGGAGGAGCGCGCGAGCACCGCCCCCCGCCGCCCTCGATGCAAAGAGAACGGCGTTTGCGCATTATGAGGAAGAAACAACCGCGCAGCGGTATGGTAATTGAGTCGGGCTGGCAGGGCCATCGGCAACTACACTTGCGCCAGAGCCCCCAGTGCGGGGAAACTAACTTTTTTATTAGCGTCTGGACGAACCCGGCGGAACACCATGGCCAAGAGCACATTGCCCCAGCGTCCACGCACGGTGGCCGAAGCGGTGGACGTACTCGTCAAAGAATTCGACGACCGGCAGAAAGCCGAAGTGGCCTTGACCTTCAAGACCGCCCTCTACCTGCTGCATTTCAGCCTCGGCAGCCACATCCGCAAGACCTTCGGTCTATGGGCGCCGGACAGCCCGTTACGGCGTGACTGCGGTCTTGCCGCGGGCCGCTGCGACCTGCCGCCGGACGAAGCGTCCCACGTCATCGTCGAAGCGCTGTGGGAGCGGCTGCAAGCTTACCGGGACTACCACGCCAAGCTTTGAGCAACATCGCTGGGTTCAGGCCGGCGGCCGGAATTGATACAGCCAGGTTTCGGTCAGGGCGTCGCCGTTACCCTGGATGTAAAGGCGCAGCTCGACCGGAGCGGTTCCATCCGGAATCAGGTCGAATATCGCGCGCCAGCGCCGCGTGTTGGGGATCGGCTCGATGAAGGCGCCCTGAATCGCCCCGCTGGAGGCCGTGACGACCGGCGATGCCTTGACGGTGTCGCCCCACAACGGCTCCAGCGCCGCGCCGGCGAATTCCACCGCGAATTTGTAGACGCCGCGGGGCCGCGGCTTGCCGGGCTGGCCGCCTCGGCCGATGCGGGTCGCGACGCAGCGGGCGACGGCGGCCGGATAAGGTTCGTCGGCCAGCCAGTGCAAGCGATACCGCAAACGGTAGGATGCGCCCGCCTTGGGCGCCTCGGCCGGACGCCAGTAAACGCCGATGTTGTCGTGAATTTCGTCATCGGTGGGCAGTTCGATCAGCTGCACCGCGCCGTCTCCCCAGCCGTCCAGGGGCTCGACCCACGCGCTGGGCCGGCGTTCGTAGTTGACGCCGTCGAGATAGTTCTCGAACACCCGGTCGCGCTGCAGCAGACCGAACCCCTTCGGATCGTGGTCGACGAAGCTCGAGGTCACCGCGTACGGCTGATTGATCAGCGGCCGCCAGATACGCTCGCCGGCCCCGGTCCAGATGGCGAGGCCATCCGAGTCGTGGACCTCGGGCCGCCAGTCCTCCAGCTTCCGCTTCTCCGATTCGCTGAACCAGTACATCGAAGTCAGCGGGGCAAGTCCGAGGCGCTTGACTCCCCGGCGCATGAAGACCGCCGCCTCGATCTCCTGCACCACGCCTTCCTTCCGCCAGGTGAGGAAGCGGTAGGCGCCGGTCACGCTGGGGCCGTCCAGCAGCGCGCAGATGATGACCGGATCGGTTTCGCCAGCGGCGCCCTCGATGTAGAACTCGGTGAAATCCGGGAACTCTTCGGGGGTCGGTTCGGCCGCGTCGACGACGACGCCGCGCGCCGAAAGGCCATATTGGTTGAGCGCGCCGATGGCACGGAAATAGGAGGCGCCCAGGTAGGCGATCCAATCCTGCGTGCGCCAATCGGAGCGGCTGCGGGCCTCCTGCAGGCGGAAGCCGGCGAATCCCGATTTTTCGGGCAATTGCCGGGCCGGGCTGTCACCGGGCATGTCGAAGTAGTCGGCGCTGTAGTAGATCTGGCGCGATTTTCCGCCTTCGACGGCATGAACCTTGACCGGTTTCTGGAAAAACTGGCCAAGGTGAAAAAATGTGACCGGGTAAACGGATGGCCCTTCGGCGAACAAGGCGTCATCGGTCCGGAAATGGATTTGGCCCCAGGCCTCGTAATCCAGTTTGCGGACGACATCGGAAACCGCGGGCGGCGGCAAATAGCTACGCGTCGCCAGCGCCTCGGCCCGCTTCACCAGGGTCTCGTAGCTGAAAGGGAGCGAAGGGCCGAACTTGAGCCCTTTCGGCTCCGCCCAGCTCCGCGGCGCGCTGGCCAAGAGCGGAGCGCCCAGCCCGAACATGGCGCCCAGGCGCATGAAATCGCGTCGACTCGTCTTTCCGGTCATGCGTAACTCGTTCTTAGGGAAGGAAATAGAAGGCGATGGCAAGGATGACGTAAACCGCCAGCAGGTTGACCCCTTCCATCCAGTTCGATTCTCCATCCGACGCGATCAGCACCACTGCGGCGACCGCGATCGCGACCGCAACGACTTCGAAGGTGGAAAATACCAGGTCCATCGGCTGGCCCATCAGATAGCCGGCGAACACCAGGAGCGGCGCGACGAACAGGGCGATCTGGATACTGGAGCCGATGGCGATGTTCATGGCCAGATCCATGTGGTTCTTGGCCGCCATCATGACCGCCGTGCTGTGCTCCGCCGCGTTGCCGACGATGGCGACGAGGATCACGCCGATGAAGACGTTGGTCATGCCCAGGTCATGCGCCGCATGCTCCACCGCCCCCACCAGCAGTTCGCTCATCCAGGCCACGAATACGGTGGAGACCAGCAGAATCAGGACCGATTTGCGCCGGCTCCAGGTTCCCACGCCGAGCGCCTCGTCGGTTTCGTCCGAGGACTCGCCCACGTAGAGATGCCGGTGGGTGCGCAGGGTGAACACCAGACTGAGGATGTAGGTGACGAACAGCACCAGGGCGATTTCCAGGCTCAGCTCCTGTTCGTGAGGCTCCGGGTGACCCTGGACGACCATGTGGAAAATCGCCGGCACCACCAGCCCGATCGCGCTGAGCGCGGCCAGGGTGACGCCCAGACCTGCGGCGGTACGGTTGAAATACTGGGTTTCGTGCTTGAGTCCGCCGACCACCACGCTGGCGCCCAGCACCAGCAGGATGTTACCGATGATCGATCCGGTGATCGAGGCTTTGACCACGTCGATCAGACCTGCCCGCAGCGCGACGAAGCCGATGATCAGTTCCGCCGCATTGCCGAACGAGGCATTCAGCAGCCCGCCGAGGCCTGCCCCGAGATATTCGGCGAGATATTCGGTGGCCTTGCCCATCTGGGCAGCCAGCGGGATGATCGCAAGCGCAGACGCTCCGAAAATCCATACCGGGTCCGCCTGAAGCCATTCCAACGCAATGCTGGCCGGCACGAAAACCAGCAGCAAACACATGTGATCGATTTCGAATTTCCCGATTCGCATACCTTCCAGCTTCAACCCTCTTGAACAACCCGCCTGTCTTGGACCTGGCGCACGCTGCCAAATGATCCCACAAAACGGCGGGCTTGCCGAAAGAACACCTTAAGGAAGCAAGGAGCGGGAAGCTCCGGCCGCAGACGGCGAAAAGTCAGCGCGAGCGCTGGTAGGTCCCGACCAGCTCGGCCTGGCCGAGCACATGCCCCGCCATGGCATGCTCCAGCTTCGCCTTATCCGGCCGGTGCAGGTCGGGCAAGACGGTGTCCAGGGCGTAGAGCTTGTGGAAATAGCGGTGGCGGCCGACCGGAGGGCAGGGGCCGCCGTAGCCCGTGCGCTTCCAGTCGTTTACCCCCTCGAGCGTGCCGGCGGGCAGTGACCGCGCCGCCTCGGGCAAGCCCGGCGCATCCGCCGGCAGGTTGTAGAGCACCCAGTGAACCCAGGTCATTTTGGGCGCCTTGGGGTCCGGCGCGTCGGGATCGTCGACGATGAGCGCCAGACTCTTCGTGCCGGGCGGCAATCCCGACCAAACCAGAGGCGGCGAAACGTCGCCGCCGTCACAGGTGTGCTTTTTCGGTATCTCGCCGTTCGGCGGAAAGGCTTCCGAAGTAATGGTTAACGTCATGGCCGTTTCTCCCCGCGCCGCTTCGGCGGCGGCACTTCCGGTCCAGACCAGCGGAAGCTGGATGAGCAATGCCAGCATGCCGCCGTGGAAAACACGGTTTCGGTCGAAGCATTTCATCTTGGCCCCTTGCGCTTGGAACGTCCCGGAGCCGATCTTCCCACTACCAGGGCAGTGGATTCAAGGCGGTTTGCGTCTTTCACTCCACCCGCGAAACGCCGGGCGCCCTTCCGCTCTGCTGCTGCGACCAGTAGCCCCAGTCAGCCCCGCGCCAGCGGGCGGGAATCAGGTCCCAATACAGCAGCGCGCACCGGAACACGGAATGAAAGGTCTTGCGCCACAGCCCGCCGTCCAGGCGGCGATGGTCGCGCGCATAGACCGGGAGCGCCGACTCGAACCGGGTCCGGTAGCCGGCCCGCTTGATCCGCCAGACCAGTTCCGAGTCTTCGTTGCACACCAGCTCCGGATCGAATCCCCCCACCGCGGCCAGCGCGTCCTTGCGGACCAGCATGTTGGACCCGGTGGCGGCGGGAATCCCCAGCCAGTGCGAACATTGCTGGCCATAGCCGAACCAGCGGTAATAAACCGCGAAACGGTCGCGTGACAGCTTGGGCCCGTAAACCACGTCGGCGGAGGTGGAGCCGCCCAGGGCTTCGAAATAACCCTCCGGAAACTCCACATCGGCATCGGTGAACAGCAGCCAGTCGGTATGGGCCAGCTCCGCGCCCAATTGCCGCGCTTGGGTGATCGTACTCTTGCGCCGCAATACCTGCGTTCGGGCGGGACGCAGTCGCAGGATGAGGTCCGGCGTTTCGTCCTCGCTGGCGTCGACTACGATCAGATGCACCGCGTCGGGCAACGACGCCAGGAATGCCCCGATATTGCCGGCCTCGTTGCGGGTGGGAAGAACGACGGTGATGGATTCCAGATTCATGGATCGCCCTCTTGGTATAGTTAGTTTCCAAAAAAACACGATAAAGACCCGAACCCCATTGGATAACATGCCGATGTTACGAAACGACTGCCTTCGGCGGCGGGCTTTGTCTGCGCAGTCCCCTGGCCTATAATTCGCCCTCAGCTTAAACCATGCCGTTCAACTGTAGGAAGCATCATAACGTGAGCAAATCTTTCATCTTCACTTCGGAATCCGTCTCCGAAGGTCATCCGGACAAGATCGCGGACCAGGTTTCCGATGCGGTTCTGGATGCAATCCTGGCGCAGGATCCCAAGGCACGCGTGGCCGTGGAAACCCTCGTGAAGACCGGTATGGTCGTCTTGGCCGGCGAAGTCTCCACCACGGCCTGGGTGGACGCCGAGGAGCTGGTGCGCAAGGTCGTGCACGAGATCGGCTACGACAACCCGGAAATCGGCTTCGACTGGCAGAGTTGCGCCGTACTGACCGCCATCGGCAAGCAGTCGCCCGACATCGCCATGGGCGTGGACGAATTCGACGCCCACGAGCAGGGCGCGGGCGACCAGGGCCTGATGTTCGGCTACGCTACCAACGAGACCGACGTGCTGATGCCGGCGCCCATCACCTACGCCCACCGGCTGGTGCAGCGCCAGGCCGAAGTCCGCAAGCACAAGGTGTTGCCCTGGCTGCGGCCCGACGCCAAGAGCCAGGTCACCTTCCGCTACGAGGACGGCAAGCCGGCGGCGGTCGATGCCGTGGTGCTGTCGACCCAGCATTCGCCGGAGGTGGAGCAGAAGGACATCCGCGAGGCGGTGATGGAGGAAATCATCTACCATGTCCTGCCGAGGGAGTGGCTGCACAAGGACACCAAGTATTTCATCAATCCGACCGGCAGCTTCGTCATCGGCGGGCCGGTGGGCGACTGCGGCCTGACCGGACGCAAGATCATCGTCGACACCTATGGCGGCATGGCCCGCCACGGCGGCGGCGCCTTCAGCGGCAAGGACCCTTCCAAGGTCGACCGTTCGGCCGCCTACATGGGCCGCTACGTCGCCAAGAACATCGTGGCCGCCGGCCTGGCCGACCGCTGCGAAATCCAGGTGTCCTACGCCATCGGCGTGCCCGAGCCGACCTCGATCAGCATCGAGACCTTCGGCACCGGCAAGATTCCGGAGGAAACGCTGGTCAAGCTGGTGCGCGAGCACTTCGACCTGCGCCCGAAGGGCCTGATCACCATGCTGGACCTGCTGCGGCCGATCTATCGTCCCACCGCCGCCTACGGCCACTTCGGCCGCACCGAGGGCAGCTTCACCTGGGAGCGGACGGACAAGGCCGAACTGCTGCGCGAGGCGGCGGGCCTCCCGATCGCCTGATTCAGACACAACAGGTTTGAGCCGCCGGTTGTTCGGCGGCATTGTCCGCGCCGAGGAGCGCTGCGACGGCCCATCGAGGGGCCGCCAGGCTCGGCGGGGGCAATTTTTGTTTTCCAACGGCGCTCTGCTTATCTCCACCGGCCGCGGCGGCCGACGGGTAATCAGAGCCTTAAGCTCCGGTGGAGAACTGACCTAGAGGCATCCATGAACGCTGTAGCAAACGCCGCATTCGACGACTATAAGGTCGCCGATCTCTCCCTGGCCGGCTGGGGCCGCAAGGAAATCGCCATCGCCGAGACCGAAATGCCGGGTCTCATGGCGATCCGCGCGGAATACCGGGCCGCCCAGCCGCTCGAGGGCGCCCGCATCGCCGGCTCCCTCCACATGACCATCCAGACCGCCGTGCTGATCGAAACCCTGGCCGCGCTGGGCGCCGAGGTCCGCTGGGCCTCCTGCAACATCTTCTCCACCCAGGACCACGCCGCCGCGGCCATCGCCGCCGAAGGCATCCCGGTGTTCGCCTACAAGGGCGAGAGCCTGGAAGAATACTGGGAATACACCCACCGCATCCTGGAATGGCCGGGCGATGCCGGCCCCAACATGATCCTGGACGACGGCGGCGATGCCACCCTGCTGGTGACCCTCGGCGCCCGCGCCGAGCAGGACGCATCCCTCATCGCCAACCCGACTTGTGAAGAGGAAGAAGTGCTGTTCGCCGCCATCAAAAAGACCCTGGCGGCCAGGCCGGGCTGGTATTCGAAGATCCAGGCCGGCATCAAGGGTGTGACCGAGGAGACCACCACGGGCGTGCACCGCTTGTATGAGATGCAGGCCAAGGGCCGCCTGCCGTTCCCGGCGATCAACGTCAACGACTCGGTCACCAAGTCCAAGTTCGACAACTTGTACGGCTGCCGCGAATCGCTGGTGGACGGCATCAAGCGCGCCACCGACGTGATGATCGCCGGCAAGATCGCGGTGGTGCTGGGCTATGGCGACGTGGGCAAGGGCTGCGCCCAGTCCCTGCGCGGCCTCGGCGCCACGGTGTGGATCACCGAAATCGACCCCATCTGCGCGCTGCAGGCGGCGATGGAAGGCTACCGGGTCGTGACCATGGATGATGTCTGCGACCAGGCCGACATCTTCGTCACCGCCACCGGCAACGTGGGCGTCATCACCCACGACCACATGGTGAAGATGAAGGACCAGGCCATCGTCTGCAACATCGGCCATTTCGACTCGGAAATCGAGGTCGCCGCCCTGAAGCGGTACACCTGGGAGAACATCAAGCCGCAGGTCGACCACATCATCTTCCCCGATGGCAAGCGCATCATCCTGCTGGCGGAGGGTCGGCTGGTGAACCTGGGCTGCGCCACGGGACACCCCTCCTTCGTGATGTCCAACTCCTTCACCAACCAGACCCTGGCGCAGATCGAGCTGTTCTGCCACGGCGAGAAGTACGGGAACGAGGTGTACGTGTTGCCCAAGCACCTGGACGAGAAGGTGGCGCGGCTGCACCTGAAGAAGATCGGGGCGGCGCTGACGGTGCTGAGTCCGGAACAGGCCGCGTACATCGGGGTGCCGGTGGAAGGGCCGTACAAGCCGGACCACTATCGTTACTGACGAAGCGAGGGCTTCGGCAATCCTTGAAACCTCGCCAGGTCAGGATATAGGCCCTTAAAGCCCGCAAAATCCGAAATCCTGCCGCGCGCAGGATTTCGCGTTCCTCAACATGAAAGCCGCAGCAACCTTGCTCACCCTCTCCTCTTGGGAGAGGGCCGGGGTGAGGGGGAGTGCAATGAAGACTCAACAGAAATATCCGCGGGAATTCAGCTTCGAATTCTTTCCACCCAAGACCGAAGAGGCGGCGGAGAACCTGCGCCGCGCCTTGAACAAGCTCGCGCCGCTCAAGCCGCGCTTCTGCTCGGTGACCTTCGGCGCCGGCGGCTCGACGCGCGAGAAGACCTTCGAGACGGCGCTGGAGATTCAGCAGACCACCGGCATCGAGTGCGCCCCGCACCTGTCCTGCATCGCCTCCACCCGCCAGAGCATCCGCGAAATCCTCGAAGCCTACCGTTCGCACGGAATCCGCCACATCGTGGCGCTGCGGGGAGACATGCCCTCCGGCATGCTGTCGGCGGGCGAATTCCGCTACGCCAACGAACTGGTGGAATTCATCCGCGCCGAAACGGCGGACCATTTCCACATCGAGGTGGCCTGCTACCCGGAAGTCCATCCGCAGGCGGCCAGCGCCGAGAGCGACCTGAAGAACTTCAAGCGCAAGGTCGATGCCGGCGCCGACAGCGCCATCACCCAGTATTTCTACAACACGGAAGCCTATTTCCGGTTCGTCGACGACTGCGAGCGGCTCGGCATCGACATCCCCATCGTGCCGGGGATCATGCCGATCACCAATTATTCGCAGCTGGCGCGGTTTTCCGACATGTGCGGGGCGGACATCCCGCGCTGGATCCGCAAGCACCTGGAGGCCTTCGGCGACGATCGCAAGGCGATCCGGGGCTTCGGCCTGGAGGTGGTGACGGATATGTGCCGGCGGCTGCTGGAGCAGGGCGCGCCGGGGCTGCACTTCTACACGCTGAACCGGGCCGAAGCCTGCATCGAAGTCTGGAAAGCGCTGGGGCTGGGGCCGGCCTGAAGGAAGGGGACAGGCTCCATCCGCCTTGGAAATCTAAGCGGCGTCCGCGAGAGCGTTGCGCAGCTTTTTCATCGCGCTGTTTTCGAGCTGACGGATGCGCTCGGCGGAGACGTTGTAGCGCGCCGCCAGATCGTGCAGCGTCAGCTTGTCCTCGCTGAGCCAGCGGCTGGCCACGATGTCGCGGCTGCGTTCGTCCAGTTGGCCGATGGCCTGGTGCAGCTTCTCCTGCTGGTGGTTTTCCCATTCGCTGTGCTCGATGAGAGCGGCCGGATCCGCCCCTTCCTGCTGGAGATAATGGATGGGCGCATGGCCCTCCTGGGTCTCGCCCTCCTCCTCACCGTGCGCCTCGAGCGCCGTGTCCGGATTGTTCAGCCGGCTTTCCATCTTGTAGACGTCCTCGACGTCCACGCCCAGCTCCGCGGCCACTGCTGCAGCTTCCTCGGGGGTGAGCCAGCCCAGCCGGTTCTTCATTTTGCGCAGATTGAAGAACAGCTTGCGCTGGGCCTTGGTGGTGGCGATCTTCACGATGCGCCAGTTCTGGATGATGAATTCGTGAATCTCGGCACGGATCCAGTGCACCGCGAACGAAACCAGCCGCACGCCGACGTCCGGATCGTAGCGCTTGACGGCCTTCATCAGGCCGATGTTACCCTCCTGGATCAAATCGGCCAGCGGCAGGCCGTACCCGAGATAGCCCCGCGCGATGTAGGCCACGAAACGCAGGTTCGCCAGCACCAAGCGCCGGGCGGCCTCCAGGTCCTGCTCGTCGCGGAAACGGATGGCCAGTTCCCGCTCCTCAGCGGCGGTAAGCCGCGGCAGGCGGTTCACCGCGGCGAAGTAATCGTCGATGGAGCCCAGCGGCAAATTGGTCGGGAGAGTCAGTTCGTGAGTCATGGAATGCCCTGTTGTGATGGGGATGGGGTTTTAGCACTCGTCCCATTTGAGTGCCAAAACTAGCGCAAGTTCCTTGCTTCGGCAAGCCCTCCCTCGCCCAACAGCCCTCCCTAGCCCCTGCCGCTCACTCGGGGCGCACGTCCCGCAGGTGCTGGATGAGCACGGCGAAGGCACCGGCTATCCCTAAGAAACAGGCGACGCCGATCAGTAGCAGCGACTCCTGGAAACCGAGAAAGGCCAGGGAAAAATCGCTGCCGTAGAGCACGTTGAGCTGCTGGATCGGCGCCCGCACGATCAGCAGCATGACGCCGACGACGATCCAGGCCCCGATGCTGCCGAGGAAGCCGAACCAGAAACCGGTATAGAGAAAAGGCCGCCGGATGAAGCGGTCGGTCGCCCCCAGCAGCTTCTGCACGATGATCTCCTCGCGGCGGCCGTACAGCTCCAGGCGGATGGTGTTGCCGATGATGAACACCACCGCGGCGCTCAGCAGCACGCCGAGAACGCCGAAACTGCGTTCGGCGACCTGGAGCATGGCGTGGAGACGGTGCATCCACTGGATGTCGCTCTGCACCAGATCGGCCTCGGGCAAAGCCTTCAGTTCCGCCACGAGGCGCTCCACCTGCTCGGGCCGGGCCAGCGAATCCTTGGGGCGTATGCCGATCACCACCGGCAGGGGGTTGAAATTCAGGGTCGACAGGGCTTCGCCGAAACCGCTGTAGGTCTTCAACTGCTCGATCCCGGCTTCCTTGGTGACGAGCCGCGTCTCCGCGATCTGCGCATGGTTTTTCAACTTGTCCGCCAGCCTGCGCCCGGCGTCGTTGGAGAGGTCGGGTTTGAGGTAGAGCGAAATCTCGTTGGTCGCCTCCAGGTCCCCGCCGATCATGCGGAGGTTCTTCACCAGCACGTGAAAGCTCGTGGGCAGCGCCAGCGTCACGGCGATGACCAGAAGGGTCAGCGCCATGGCGAAAGGCGCGCGCCGCATCCGCCGCAGCGCCTCCTTCGCGGTCTCCACATGCGAAATCAGATAGCTCTGCAGCCGGTCGGCCGGGGTCGGACCGCCGCGCCGCCGGCGCGAAAACGGCGCGGCCTGCCGCTGGGCGCGAAGGCGCTGCCGCTTCATGCCGCAAGCTCCGACAGGGTTCCATGCTGAAGGCGCAGGACGCGCCCGCCGGCCCGCGAGATCAGCTGCTCGTCGTGGCTGGCGATGAGCAGGGTCACGCCGAGATCGTTGAAATCCCGGAAGATGTCCATGACCTCCCGCGCGGCTTCCGGATCGAGGTTGCCGGTGGGCTCGTCGGCGAGAATGAAGTCCGGCTTATGAACGATCGCCCGGGCGATGCCGACGCGCTGCTGCTCACCCCCCGACAGGGTCTGCGGCAGCCGCTTCTCCTTGGACAAGAGACCCACCTTGCCGAGCGCCGCGCGCACCCGCCGGCTGACCTCGCCTGGGTTGAATCCGGCGATGACCAGGGGCAGAGCGACGTTATCGAATACCGAACGGTCATACAACAGCTTGTAGTCCTGGAAGATCAGGCCGAGCTTGCGCCGGATATAGGGAATCTCCCGCTGGGAGGCGCGGGTGATGTTCTGGCCATCCAGCACGATCTCGCCGCGCGTGGCCCGCTCGATCACGGCGACCAGCTTGATGAGGGTGCTCTTGCCGGCTCCCGAATGCCCGGTGAGGAATACCCGCTCGCCGCGACCGATGTGGAAGCTGACGTCGCGCAGGGCTTCGCCGAATTCCGGATAGCGCTTGTAGACCTCTTTGAATTCCAGCACGGGCTCAATGCAAGCGGGCGGTCCCGCTCGTCTCGTCCTCGGCGAACAGGGCGTCGATGAACTGCGTCGCGTCGAAATCCCGCAGATCGTCGATGCCTTCCCCGATGCCGATGAAGCGTATCGGGATTCCGAACTGCTGCGCCAGCGCGAAGATCACCCCGCCCTTGGCGGTCCCGTCCAGCTTGGTCAGCGCCAGCCCTGTCAGGCCGACCGCCTCGTTGAACAGCCTGGCCTGGGACATGGCGTTCTGGCCGGTGCCGGCGTCCAGCACCAGCAGCACCTCGTGCGGCGCGGTCTCGTCGAGGCGACCGATGATGCGCTTGATCTTGCTCAGCTCCTCCATCAGGTTCGACTTGGTGTGCAGCCGGCCCGCGGTATCGGCGATCAGCACATCGACCCCGCGCGCCTTGGCGGCCTCCACGGCGTCGTAGATCACCGAGGCCGAATCGGCCCCGCTGTGCTGGGCGATCACCGCGATCTTGTTGCGCTCGCCCCAGGTCTGGAGCTGCTCGATCGCGGCGGCGCGGAAAGTGTCGCCGGCGGCCAGCATGACGCTGTGGCCCTGGTTCTGCAGCCGTTTGGCGAGCTTGCCGATGGTCGTGGTCTTGCCCACGCCGTTGACCCCCACCACCAGGATGACGAAGGGCCGCACCTCCGGCGGGATGACCAGCGGCAGGCTGCAGGGGCGGACGATATCGAGCAGGCGTCCGCGCAGGCGGTTGCGCAGGGTCTCACCGTCGGCCAGTTCCTGCTTCTCCAGGCCCGAGCCCAGATCGGCGACGATTTCGCGCGTCACGTTGACGCCGACGTCGGCCATCAGCAATTGCTCTTCGATCTCTTCCAGCAGCTCGCGGTCGATCCGCCCCCGGCCCAGGGCCGAAAGGAAGCCGGTCAGGCCGCCGCGGGTCTTGCCGAGCTGGCCGCGCAGGCGCTCGAACAAGGTCTCCGGCGCAGGCGGGGGTGGCGCCGCCTCGACCGGCGGGCGCGCCGGCGCGGCTTCGGGCGCGGCGGCGACTTCCGGCAGGCGCCGGCGCAGGTAGACGTTGATATGCACCACGTTGAGCAGCAGCAACGCCGCCACCGCCTGGTGCGCGACGGCGACCGCCACCGGCAGCCGCAGCAGTACGTTCAGGACGCCGAGGCCGATCTGGAGCAGCAGCAGGAAGCTCAGCAGCACCGCCGGCTTGCTGACCGGGGCCGCATTGCGGTTGGAACTGGCGCCCATGGCCAACAGGCTCAGGACCAGGAACACCGCCACCGCGCCGAGCCGGTGAGCGAAATGGATGGCCGCCCGCGCCTCGACCGGCAGCACTCCGCCCGCGTAATCGGCCGCGATGTTGGGCCAGAGCGTGAAGCCGCGCCGCCAGTCCACGTCCGGCCAGGACTGGCCGAGGCAGGTCGGGAAGTCCGGGCAGGCGAGGCCGGCATGCTGGGCCGAGGTCCAGCCGCCCAAGGCGATCTCGGCCAGCAGCAGCACCAGCCCGAGCCGGGCCACAAGACGCAAGCCCGGCGTGCTGCGGACGGCGTTCTCGTCGACGCCGGGCCTGACGCCAAGATACAGCCAGTAAGCGCAGCCCAGGGTCAGAAATCCGGTGAACAGGTGCGCGACGGAAACCAGCGGCACCGGCGCGGCATAGCGCCCCCACAGCCCCAACCCGGCCTGTACCCCGACCAGCAGCATCAGTACGGCCAACAACGACGCAGCCCGAGTGCGGTGGACCGGCAGCCGCCAAACCATGGCGATCAGCGCCAACACCAGGATGCCGAAGGCCCCGCCCAGATACAGATGAACCCAGCCCAGCCACAGCCATTGCAAGGCCTTGCCGCCGACCGCGGCCATCATCGCCGCGGACTGCTCGTCGACGACGGGCGCACCGTAGCAGCCCGGCCAGGCCGGACAACCCAGACCCGCATCGGCGATGCGGAGGAAGGCGCCGATCAGCATCGCGCACAGCAGAAGTATCAGACCGAGAAAGTTAAGCTTTCTGAACATGGCATGTTGTTCTTATTAAAGTTATGGACCATCCGGCGTCAGCCGATCTGGGAAGCGCGGAGCAGGTGCTTGAGGTCCTTCAGCACGCCGTAAGGGTCGAAATCCGCCTCGTAGTACATCATCAAGTTCCCCAGCGGATCGAGCAGGAGGATCTGGCCCGGCTGCAACGGCCCGCCGGCCGCCTTTTCCAGCTTCTCCCGCAGGGCGGGCGCGAGCCCGGCCACGGCCAGAAATTCGTCCTGCCGCAGCCAGTCGGCCAGCGCCGCCGCGGCGTCCGGATCGGCCAGCAGGAGGAGACGGCGCACCCGCGGAATCTCCTTGTTCAGCATCAGCCGCATCTGCCGGGTCTTGTACAGGTTCTGCCGGCAGGGTTCGGCGCAGGGGCCGTCGGCGACGCTCAGAACGATCCACCGGCCCTTGAGCTGCTCCATCGATTCGAGAGAGGTGACCGGCGCCGCGAGCAGCTCGCCATAGCCCAGCGGCACCGGAGGATTGACCAGGTGGCCGACGTTGCCCAGGTCGCCCATCACCAGTTGCGGATGGCGGGCGAAATACCAGGCCGCGGCGAACGGCGCGAGGCATATCAGGGCGATGATGACGATGGTGCGCTGGTTGCGCCGCTGGGTCGGAGTGAGTGCCATGGCTGTGAGATAGCTCAAGAAATCATGGAGAAACATTCGGATCTTGCGCCGCGCCCGCCGCCTTGAAGCCGTGGCGGAGGAACAGCCCCAGCGCGATCGCGGCGAAGGAAAACCACTGGATGGCGTAGCCGGTGCTCTTATCCGGATCGACGTTGGCCGGCTTCCATTCGCGGGCGAAGCCTTCGGGCTCCCGCGCGTCCAGCAGCACCTGGTAGGACAGCAGGCGATACCCCAGGCGCTGCTCCAGCGCCTTCCGCTCCAGGACCTGCACCGCCGCCGGCCAGCCGGGCGCGGGGATTTCCGCACCTGCCAGCTTCAAACCCACGGCGGGGAATCGCTCCGCCATCCCGGTCGCCTCGACCACCGGCGCCCGGATCGGCAGCTCGGGCAGCCGCTGGCGGTCAGAACCCGCGGGAACCCAGCCGCGATTGACCAGCACCGCCCAGCCGGAGCCTTCGATCCTGAGCGGCGTGAGCACGTGATAGCCGGCCTTGCCGCCATGGATCTGGTTGTCCAGCAGGAACTGGCGCTCTTGGTCATACACCCCCTTCACCGTCACCTGCCGATAGCGCGGCGGCTCGGTCTCGGCGACGGACGGCTCCAGCCGCAGCGGCGGCTCGGCCGACTCGGCAGCCAACTGCGCCCGCAGCGCCCGCTTCTCGGCGGCACGGTCGAGCTGCCACAGCCCGAGGGAGCCGAACAGAGGCAATGCCAGCGCGATTCCGGCGACCGCAACCCCGGTGGGTTTGAAGTTATAATGCGTCATTTCCTAACCGTGGCCGGTGCGCCGCGTCCCCCGCCCGGGAATCCGAACATGCTGCCTAAAATCCTCATCGTGCTGGTACTGGTCGTGATCGTCGCCAGCCTGGGTTCCGCCTTGTTCTATCTGGTCAAGGACGGCGACCGCCGCTCGCCCCGGACCGCGCGCGCCCTGACCCTGCGCATCGGCCTGTCGATCGCGCTTTTCATCGCGCTGCTGCTGGGATACGCGCTTGGGCTCCTGCATCCGCACGGACTGCGGCCGGGCGGGCCGGCCGCGTCGCCTCAAGCCGCCGCTCAGGCCGATCCGCGCTGAACCTTAAGTCAAGGACCCGCAGAGGCGGCCTATGATACCCGCTCGCCGGCCCTTTTCCCACGCAACCGCCCGGCCCCTCCGCCTAACCGTTCATGCCGCGAGCGGCACCCCGGAACATGAAAGCCGCTCGCGGCATGAACGGTTTCCCTCACCCCGGCCCTCTCCCAGCGGGAGAGGAAGATCAAGGGGTCGCTACGCGACGCTTTCACGGTAAACCCCCGAAGAGATCAACATGACGTTTCCGACTCTGCGCCGCTTCGGCGGCCTCGCCTTAAGCGCCGCGCTGGCCGCCTGCCACTCCGGCGATGGCGAAACCCTGCTGTCCGGCGAGGTGCAGGGCACCACCTATCACATCAAGATGGTGCTCGATGACCTGCAAGTGGACCAGGCCGAATTGAAGAAAGCCGTGGATGCCGTCTACAACGACATCGACCTCAAGCTTTCGAACTACCGGGAAGACTCCGAAATCTCCCGGATCAACCGTGAAGCCACGACTGACTGGCTGACCGTCTCGCCCGAAATCGCCGAGCTCGTCGACATCGCCCGCCAGGTGCACGACAAGACCGAAGGCTGCTACGACCTGACGGTCAAGCCCCTGTTCGACCTGTGGGGCTTCTCCCGCCACCAGAACCGTGTCCCGAGCGAGGCCGAAATCGCCGCGGTGCTGCCGCACATCGGCATGGACAAACTCGATATCGACCTCCCCGGCCGGCGTCTGCGCAAGAAGGATCCGGCGCTGCGCATCGACCTGTCCTCCATCGCCCAGGGCTACACCGTCGCCCGCGTGGCCGGCCTGCTGGAAGCGAAGGGCGTCCAGAACTACCTGGTCGAAATCGGCGGCGAAATGCGGGTCAAAGGCCGCAAGGCCAACGGCAAGCCCTGGCGCGTCGCCGTGGAAAAGCCTCTGCCCTATACCCGCGAAGTGGAGCGGGTACTCGAGGTGCACCAGACCGAGGGCACGGCGATCATGACCGCCGGCACGTACCGCAATTTCTTCGAGGAGGGCGGCAAAACCTATTCGCACATCCTGGACCCGAAAAGCGGCCGCCCGGTGACCCATCGCTTGCTGTCCGTCACCCTGCTGCATCCCGACCCCACCTGGGCCGACGCCTGGGACACCGCATTGCTGTGCCTGGGCGAACAGAAAGGCTATTCCGTGGCAGAAAAGGCAGGGCTCAAGGCGTTGCTGATCTACGGTGAAGACGGCGAACTCAAGGAGCGGTTCACGCCGGCATTCGGCGCGGAAATACTCGCGCCGACGCGCTAGCAGAACGGTCCATAAAAACGTATACAAATTGGCGAATCCCGATGTTGAAATACAGCCTCATCATTCCGCCAAGGATTGGCACCAGCCCGCAGGGTGCCGGGCAGGACAGCCCGGCATGAATCCAGGCACTAAGGATGTGAACCAACGTCACCCTCCTTGGCCCTGGATTCCGGCATTCCGCTGCCGGAATGACGTTCGGCCTTTTTGTAACTCTACGGCGGCGGCTGACTTCGATGCCGGAAAGGCGGATACTGGCCGTGGAGCCGTGGGAGCGGCTGCGCCGCGAGAGGGTGGAGAGGATCGCGGCGCAGCCGCTCCCACAGAAGGCAATCGCGGCGGAGCCGCTCCTACAGGTGCCGTTCCTGCGAATCACGTCATCGGGAACGATGACCTGAAGGGCCGCGGCGGCTGGATTGATGGAACGATCTATTAGTAAAACAACTTAAATCACTGCTGCTTATTGCTGAATAAACGGCTTGGTCAGATCATTGTTCAGCCTGTTATTGTCCGCCGGAACATCGATTCCACCCGCAGGCACCGGCTTACCGGCGTTGCCATATTCTTCGAAAACGCCGAAGGGCTGAATCTGATCGTCGGCGGGCAATTGCTTGCGGTTCCAGCCGCCGCCGAGCGCCCGTATGAGCGCAACCGTGTTTTTCAGCCGTTCGGTCTTGAGCACCACGGCGTCGATGCGCGCCGTCAGCGTGTTGATCTGCGCGTAAATGAGATCAAGACTGGTGATGAGGCCGCCCAGATAAAGCTCCATGGTCAGATTTTGCGTCTGCAGCGCGGCCTTGACAGCTTCGTCCTGCCGATCGGCCGCTACGGTCAGCCGATTGGTCAGGCTCAAACCGTTCTCGACTTCGCGAAAGGCGTTTAGCACGGTCGAACGGTATTTGTCTTCGGTTTCGCGATAGGCCGACCAGGACTGCTGCAATTGAGCGCGGCGTAGACCGCCCTGAAACAGCGGCATGGAGACGGACGCGCCGTAGGACCAGTAGCTGTTGGCAAGCGCGACCAGATTCATGCTGCTGTTTTCATATCCGCCGCCGGCCTTGAACACCACATTCGGGAAAAAAGCGGCGCGAGCGATGCCGATAGCGCGGTTCGCCTGCGCCATCTGGCGCTCCATCTGGGCGATGTCGGGCCGGCGTTCGAGCAGGGAGGCAGGAATATTCTGCGGAACCGTAAAATTCGGCGATGGCAGTTCGTCGACCGGCGCGATACTGAAAGCGGCCGGCGCCATGTTGACGAGAATGGCGATCGCGTGTTCGGCCACCTGCCGTTTGCCCTGAATATCGAGCTCTTTCGCCTCGGTACTGTGCAGGAGGAATTCGGCGCGGGCGACGTCGAGTTGTGGCACGATAGCGCCTTTGAACTGGGCATTGACGATATCCAGCGACTTTTTGTAGTAGGCGATCGATTGGGTATAGACCGAATCCTGCGCGTCGTAGCCGCGCAGCGTGAAATAATTCGCCGCGATTTCCGCCTGCAGGCTGAGGCGCGCGAGCCCATATTCGGCAGCGCGCTGTTCTGCCTGGTAAATCTCGGCACGCACCCGGTTGCGGATCGCCGACCAGAAGTCCGGCTCCCAGGTTGCGAGTCCCCCGCTGTAGTAGTCCGACTGCTCTATCGGCGCGTTGGGCGCGCGAAACAGCGTATTGACGGACTGCCGATTGTCCGAAGCGCCGAACTCCACACCCAGTTGCGGGATCAGCCGCGAGCGCACTTTCATCATCATGTCGCGCGCCTGGACGAAGCGCTCAGCAGCGGCCTGCAGATCAGGATTGGCCGCCATGGCCTGTTCTTCGAGCCGGTTCAGGATCGGATCGTTAAAAAGCTTCCACCAATCAGGGCGCAACTCGCCATCCGACGGCTTCGCTTCGACAAAGGGGCTAGACCCATGCCATGAATCGGGGACGACGAATTGGGCAGGCTCATAGTTGGGCGCCAGATCGACAGCCGGACCATCGATGCACGACGATAAATTGAGCGCCAGCAGTAACAGGCCGCTACGCCGCATGCGCGTGCGAAAAATACGTGACATTTCCGGTTTCATCCGCAATCGCTGGCCCATTATTCGGCGGGAGCGGGGATTGTTGAAACGGCTTCCTTGGCCACGGGAGGCGCTTCCTGACTGGAAAGATCATAGCCCGGCGCGGGCGTGACGACGCGCACCTTGTCGCCTTCGAGCAAGGCGGCGCTGGGATTATTCACGATACGCTCGCTTCGGGAAACGCCTTCCGTAAACTCGACCGTTCCGTCGAGAATTTTGCTCACCTGGATCGGCTTGAAGTGAATACGATCATCGTCCGTCACCACGGCTACTTGCGTGTTGGCTTCCTGAAATACCAGGGCACTGGCGGGAATGCTCAGAATATTGGTATCAGCCGGCACCGTGAGACTGACCGTGGCGTACGAGCCGGGCCATAATGCGCCATCTTCATTGTCGATCGTGAATTCGGTAATGATGGTACGTGTATTCGGATCGATGCCATTGGCGGCGGTCAGGAAGTTGGCGGTGAAACTACGATTGGTATATTGCGGTACGGTGACGTCCGCCGTAAGACCGGGTTTAAGGATCTCTGCAAAGGTGCTCGGCACGGAAATGAAGAGGCGCATCTTATGCATGTCGGCCACGGAAAACAGATTGCTGACCGTATTGCCATTGGCGCTGCTGATATACCCGTCCTTATTGATGTAGTCGCCGACGTTGATATTACGTTGCGTCACGACGCCGTCATAAGGCGCGACGATGGTTTTGAAGCGCATCTTCGCCAGAAAATTATTGACGTTGTTCTCTGCTGCCTTGACCAGTGCCGCTTCGGATCGCTCATTGGCTTCCTGCACCGAAATCGACTGCTCCGAAACCGCATGCGATTCGCGCAGCGCCAGCCAGCGCTTCAGGGACACCAGGGCGAGATTGTATTTGGCGCGCTGCGATTCCAGATCCGCCTTGGCCTGCGAAAATTCGGCATCGAGCGTCGGCTGGCTGATTTCGGCGAGCACCTCGCCCTGCTTCACACGCGCGCCGTAATCCTTGTACCACATCTTCACATAGCCCGGGATCTGGGCGTAGATCGGCGCCTGATACCAGGCGTCGATGTTGCCGGGAAGCGTAACGGTCGCGGTCGGCGCAATCGGCCGGGCATGAGTGACGGCAACGGTCGGGACGGCCTCCCTGAGCGTCTCCTCGCGCAGGGCATCGGCATCGCGTTTGCGCTCATAGAACTGATAGCCGACATAAACGACGCAAAGCAGGATCGCTATGGCAACGCGCGGTTCGCGCAGAATCTTGTGCATCAGCTTTTCTCCTTTCGGCTGGCGGCTCGCTTGCTGTAAATCATGGCGTAAACGCAGGGCACGAAAAGCAGCGTCGCAAAGGTGGCGAGCATCAGTCCGCCCATGACGGCGCGGCCCAGCGGCGCATTCTGGGAATTACTCAGCGACATCGGCAGCATGCCGATGACCATGGCCGATGCGGTCATCAGCACGGGACGTATACGGGCGTATCCCGCTTCGGCAGCGGCCCGCAACGCGTCGCCATGCACTTCGAGCCGTTCGCGGGCGTAGGAAACGACCAGGATCGAATTGGCGGTCGCCGTGCCCATCGACATGATGGCGCCCGTCAGCGCCGGTACCGAAATATTGGTGTGCGTGATGAACAGCGACCAGGCGATGCCCGCCAGCGCGCCGGGCAAGGCGGTAATGATGATGAAGGGATCGAGCCAGGACTGGAAGTTGATGACGAGCAGCAGATAGATCAGCACGATCGCGGCGATGAGACCGCCCAGCAGCTCAATGTACGCACTGGCCATGGTTTCGGCTTGTCCCTTGATATCGACCTGCGTGCCGCGGGGCAGCGCTTTCTCCATGCTTTTGACGACTTTCTCGACATCCGTCAGCACGCCGCCGAGATCGCGTCCCTCGGCGGACACATAGATATCGAACACCGGCATGATGTCCATATGCGTGACCACCCCCGGCGTACCGGTCACGGAAAGCGAGGCGACATTGCCGAGCAGTTGCATGTCCTTTCCAGTGGGGTCCATGTCGCCTTTATCGACCGGAATGGTCAAAAGATCATTGATGCTGGCGAGCTGCGGCTGCGGCAGATAGACATTGACCTGGTAGGACAGGCCGGTCTTGTGATCGAGCCAAAACACCTGATCGACCTGCTGGCTGCCGGACGTCGACATCAGCAGATTGTCGGTGATGTCTTTCAAGGTCAGATCGATGCCGAGCCCGAGACTGCGATTGCCGTTGACGTTCAGGGTAGGCGTGCGCATGGTCTGCTGGATCGTCACGTCGCTGCTGCCGCTGATCTTGCGCAACTCGCTCGCCAGTTTGCGCGCGTACTCGTAGTTGGCCTCCATCTCCGTGCCGTTGATTCGGACAGCGATCGGTGAGGGCGAACCGAAGTTGAGAATTTTCGCGGTCAGATCGGCCGGCTGGAAAGTGAATTCGGTTCCCGGATAGCGTTCCTTCAAGCCCTTGCGGAGTATGCGCCGGTAATCCCAGACCGGCGATGCCTCATTTTTCAGGCTGATGGTCAAATCGCAATCCTGCGAGCCGATGGTCGGGGTCGGAATGAAGGCCAGATTATGCGGACCGACCGGCAGGCCGCAGTTGCTGACGACGCCCTCGACCTGACCGGGCAGCAGCTTGGCGATGTCGTTCGAGACCAGGGTGGCGATGCGTCCGGCGACCTCGATGCGCGTGCCGAGCGGCGCCCGCATGTGCATCTGGATGGTTCCCGACTTGATTTCGGGGAAGAAGTCGCGTCCGTTGAAGTAATAAAGGACGAGGGAACCGACCGCGAACGCCAGAAAGATTCCGATGAAGGCGCCGCGACGGGCTATCGCCTGTTCGAGCAGCGTTTTGTAGTTTTCGCGGAAACGATCGAAACCGCGCTCGAAGCCCTTCTGGATGCGCCCCAGGAAGCCCGGCGGTTTCTCCGCGTGATGAACGGCATCCGGCGCCGCGCCGTGGACGCTGCCGCCGCCGGCCAAGGCCGGTTCAGGCTGTCCGTGCGGCGCGTTGTGATCCACCAGTACGTATTTCGCCATGGTCGGCACCAGCGTGCGCGACAGGATGAAGGAGGCGAGCATGGCGAAGATCACCGCCTCGGCCATCGGCGCGAACAGATAGCCGGACACGCCGCTCAGCTCGAACAACGGGAACCAGACGGTGACGATGCAAAGGGTGGCCACCAGGGTCGGGACGACGATCTGATTGGCGGCGTCGACGATGGCGGTTTCGAGCGGTTTGCCCATTTCCAGATGGGTGTCGATGTTCTCGATCATCACGGTTGCGTCGTCGACCAGTATGCCCACAGCCAGCGCCAGTCCACCCAGGGTCATGATGTTGATCGACTCATCCATCAGGTGCAGACAGATGAGGGAGGTCAGGATGGCGAGCGGGATGGATGTCGCGATGATGACCGTCGGCCGCCACGAACCGAGAAACAGCAGCACGACCAGACCGGTGAGCAGGGCGGCGGTTCCCATTTCATGCAGAACGTCCTTGATCGAATCCTTCACGAAGATCGATGCGTCGTTCAGAAGCTTGATTTTCACGCCCTCGGGCACGATTTGCTCGATGCGCGGAATCATCTTTTTTATCCCGTCGACCACATCCAGGGTCGACGCATTGCCGCTCTTCATCACCACGATCATGACCGCCTGTTTGCCCTCGACCAGCACGGCGTTGATTTGCGGTGGGCCGGCGATCTGCACATCGGCCACATCGCGCAGATAGATGGTGGAATTGGTTGCGTCGACCCGCTTGATCGGGATGTTGTTGAAATCCTCGACCTGCATCGGCGTGGCATTGGTCTGCACCATCCAGTCGGTCTGCTTGATCTTCATGTCGCCCGCGGGCAGCACGATGCTCTGATCGCCGAAGGCGTCGTGGACGTCGGAGGCGGTGAGGTTATGGGCGAGCAGTTTCTGCTTGTCGAGCGAGACCAGCAGCTGCTGGGGCTTGCCCCCGTAGGGCTGCGGCAGGATCGCTCCCGGTATCGTCACCAGCAGCGTCCGGATGCGCGCGTAGGCGAGATTGTAGAGTTCCGACGGCGACAGCGTATCGGAAGTCACCTGCAGCATGGCCACCGGCACCGAGGATGCTTCGAGCCGCATGATCAGCGGCGGCGAAATATCCGGCGGCAACTGTTTGACGACCGTCTGTGAAATCGCGGTAATCTCGGCCTCGGCGCCGGCGAGATTGGTATCGGGCTGAAGATAGATATTGATGATGCTGATGCCGTAATAGGAATTGCTTTCGATGCGCGCAATACCTTCCACAGTGGAAGTCAAGGCGCGTTCGTAATAATACGTGATGCGACCGGACACATCCTGAGGCAGCAGCCCGGCGTAGGCCCAAACCACGGAGACGACGGGTATCTTGATGGGCGGAAAGACGTCGGTCGCCGATTTGAGCACCGACAGGATCCCGAACAATACGATCAGGATTGAAAGAACGACAAAGGTGTACGGCCTGCGCAGGGCAATGAGGACGATCTGGTTCATGCGGGAAGCCTGCTGAAAACGGTTTGTTTTTCTATCAGTTAGGCGCAGTTTTCAAAAAGGATGTCTTCCGGCTAAGCCTCACAGACCCCGCACCGACGTCATGTCCATAAATCCGTGGCGTGACTCAATCCGTCCCTGGGTCGGGAGGATTGGATTCAGCTTCGGGTCTTTCGGTCGGGTGATTCATGGGGCGTAGGCTACTCGCGGCGTCGGCGATCAAGGCTGATGTGCCGCTCGGGAGCGGGGCGATGACCGGCATCGGCCGCCGTATGCCGAAAGCGGCAGGAGTTCATGTTCATGAGTGATTCTTGCAGCTTAATAAGGGGCCGGAGTCCGTGTCGTGTCCTTAGTATCGCCTGAAACGGCAAGCGCAATGTTCGTCTCACAGGGACGGACGCCGCCTGTTAGATGTGCCGAAATCCGCGGAACGAAGCCACCGTATCGTGCCACAACGTCTGCTGGTGTGCCAGGCGGTTTGACCTGGTCAGCTTCCGGACCCGGACACCTAACCTCAAGTGAGATCGCCCGTGGCGTTGCTCGGGTCCCCTGTCGCCTCAGGGGACCCGGCTCAGCAGGCGGTGCAAGGCATCGCTCAGGGCTGGTCGCCGGATGCCGGCTGTTCCGATGTCCAGTACTTCAGCCAATGGGCCCGGGGCAGCCACATCTGGGCCAGGGAGGTGAGAATCATCGCCGTCGAGGCTAGGCTGTAGCCGATACCGCCGATCATCGTCAGCCAGGCGAAGACGGAGAAGAACTTGGTCAGCCACCACGACAGGACGTCGACGATGAGGAAGGCGAAGGGCGTGGCGATGAGGGTCAGCTTCCATTTCCGCGGGAATTCGGCCAAGCCGAAGATCCAGCCCACGAACATGAAGATGAATGCGATGCCGAACAGATGGATGTGCGAGACGCGCGTCAGCGAAGTGATGGAGGCGCCGTGGTCGACTTCGGCGACTTTTTGCACATTCTCCGGCTTGGTGAAGTCCGGCAGGCCCGAATCGGCATTATGGCAACTCACGCAGTACTGGTCCAGCCGAGGCTTGATCTTGGATGCCCACTCCGCCATCGGCGCGCCGTCTTCCGCCCATTTGATCAATTCGAAACGCACCTCGTCCGGCGCCATTGGTTTCATCTGTCCTTTGAGCATGGTTTCCAGCTTGGATCCGGTGCGGTTGCCGTAATAGCTGTAGATGATGTCGTTGACGGAAAGCCCGGGCTTACCGTCGGCCTTGCCGTGGGTGAGCATGATTTGGCCCCCCGCCATCAGCAGGCCGATACCGATGGCCAGCAGGAAGCCGGTAAAAAGGGTCTTGTAGGCCTCGGGCAGGCGTTCGAGCGTGGTGTGCTGGTGGATCATCGGAATATGTCCTAAAGGTAAGGTAAAAAAACCGCGCCCATTAGATATGCGGACCCTATAGCCGCGCAACCGGCCGGCGCCCGCATGATACGAAATGCACCGTTACCCTTTCACGACCGATGCGGCCCGCCGGTCGGAAGACTGGCGGCGCCCGTCGATAAGCTGCTATGTTGTCGCTGGCCCGGCGCCGTTCCAGGCGATGCCGGAGGGCTGACTAGATTAGGAGAACGCACGATGAACCTGAAAGACGAGATGGAAAAGTTCCGCGACGGACTGCTGCAGCAGCGCGACGAGATCGTCGTGCAACTGGATCTGGCGCGTATGAACATTCGCGACGAGTGGGAAAAGGCAGAGGAGCAGCTCGAGGAGCTGAAAGCCAGGGTGGCCGGGGCGGCGGACGAGGCCAAGGAGGCGTCGGAAGACGTGTGGGCCGGCGTACAGGTGCTCGGCGAGGAAATCAAGAACGCTTACGAGCGCATCAAGAATAAGCTCTGACGCGGTTCAGCAGCAGCGCCGGACGCCGTTCCATCGGCGCTGCTGCTCGGCCCGCCAGAACGCCTTGCGGCTCGGCGGCTGGCCTTCGCCGGCGTGATGTTGGCGCCAGTGTTCCAGATAGCGCTCGTAGGCATCGTCGCCGGTGACCGTCCGAACGGTGCGCCACAATGAGACGAGCTTAGCCATCATGCCGGCGGCGTCTCTTCCGCTGGTAAAGATTTGCCGGGATTGAGGATGCAGTTCGGGTCGAACTGGCGCTTGATGGCATGCATCAGCGCCAGCGAGGTCCGGTCCAGTTCCTGGCCGATGTAATCCCGCTTCTCGATACCCACCCCGTGTTCGCCGGAGAGGGTGCCGCGCAGTTTGAGCACCAGGGCGAACATCTCGTGCAGGCAGGCATGGGCGCGCACGTTCTCATCGGCCCGGTCCGGGTCGAACAGCAGATTGACGTGGATGTTGCCGTTGCCGGCATGGCCGAAGTTGACGATGGGAATGGCGTGCTTCTTCGACAGCTCGTCGAGGCCGGCGATCAGGGCCGGCAGTTCGGTTACCGGCACCACCACGTCCTCGTTGAGTTTCTTCGGCGCGACCTTCCGCAGCGAGGGCGAGAGCGCCTTGCGGATGCTCCACAGCGCATCCACTTCGGCTGCGGTGCGGGCCGCACGGAATTCGACCAGGCCATCCAGGGAGGCCGCTTCGCGCAGGGACTCGACGGCGGCGTCCAGGCTTTCCGGCGAACCGTCCACCTCGATCATCAGGAGGGCGGCGGCGTCCTCCGGCAGGTCGACGGCGGCATGGCGCCGCACTAGGGCGATGGCGTTGCCGTCGATGAACTCCAACGCGCAGGGAATCACCGGCTGGGCCATGATCCGGGCGATGGCGCGGGCGGCGGAAGCCACGTCCAGGTAGATCGCACGCAGGGTGCGCTTGGCCGAGGGCAAGGGGGTGAGCTTGAGGGTGGCCTCGGTGATGATCGCCAGGGTGCCCTCGGAGCCGATGATCAGCCGGGTCAGGTCGTAGCCCACCACGCCCTTGGTGGTGTAGACCCCGCAGCGCAGCTCCTCGCCGGCGCCGGTCACGGCGCGCAGCCCCAGGGTGTTTTCCCGAGGCGTGCCGTATTTCACCGCGCGAGGGCCGGCGGAGTTGTAGGCGAGATTGCCGCCGATGCTGCAGAACTCGGCGGAAGTCGGATCGGGCGGCCAGAAGAAGCCGTACGGTTTCACGGCGTTCTGCAAGGCCTGGTTGGTGACGCCGGGCTCGACCACGGCGAACCGGTTGTCCGGCGAGATTTCCAGTATCCGGGTCATGCGCTCCAGCGAGGCGACCACCCCGCCGGCGGTGGGCACGGTGGCGCCGGTGGTGCCGGTGCCGCGGCCGCGGGCGGTGAGCGGGACGCGGTAGCGGTTGCACAGTTTCACCAGGGCGGCGACCTCCTCATGCGAGCGTGGAAACACCACGGCATCGGGCAGGGCCTGGCGCTTGCTGTTGTCGTAGCCATAGGCCCAGCACTCGGCCGGATCGGTATGGCGGCTGCCGGCCGGGAACAGCCGTTCCAGCTCGCCGAGGAATGCTTCGGGGACGGTCATCGTCATTCTCCCATCGACTATTCGCCGAACAGCTGATGGTCCACCAGATCGCACAGGCAATGGGTGATCAGCAGGTGGACTTCCTGGATGCGGGCGGTGCTGGGCGCGGTGACGCGGATTTCCACGTCGGTTTCGCGCAGCAGCGGCGCCAGGGTGCCGCCGTCGCGGCCGTTCAGGGCGATGACGCTCATGTCGCGGTCGTGGGCCGCCACCGCTGCCGCCAGCACGCTGGGCGAAATCCCGCTGGTGCTGTAGACGACCAGGATGTCGCCCGCATGCCCCAGCGCCCGCACCTGCTTGGCGAACACCTCGTCGAAGTGGTAGTCGTTGGCGATGGAAGTGAGGGTCGAGCTGTCCGTGGTCAGGGCCAGGGCCGGCAGCCCCGGCCGCTCGCGCTCGAAGCGGTTGAGCATCTCCGAGGAAAAATGCTGGGCCTGGGCGGCCGAGCCGCCGTTGCCGCAGCACAGAATCTTGCCGTCGGCGAGCAGACAGTTGGCCAGCCGTGCCGCGGCGACCTCGATCAAATCCCCCAACATGGTCAGGGCTTCCTGGGCGGCTTCGACATGCGCGCTGAAATGGCGCTCGATACGTTCGTGTGGGCTCATTGCGCCTCGATTGCGTTCCTGATCCATTCCGCTTCCGGACCGGCGGTTCCCGGCGAAACCGCCACCACGTCCAGCCGGACGGCGCCTTTGACGCGGCGTTCGATCATGTAGTGCTGCGCCGCGGCCAGGAGCCGCCGGCATTTGTGGCGGTCGACGCTTTCCAGCGCTCCGCCGTACCGATTGCCGCTGCGGTAGCGCACTTCGACGAAGACCACGGCGGCGCCTTCGGCCATGACCAGGTCGATTTCGCCCAAGCGGCAGCGGTAGTTCCGCTCGATCAGGCGCAGGCCGCGCGCCGTGAGGTATTCCGCCGCCCAGCTTTCGGCCTGGGGCCCGGTCAGCGCGGGGGAGCCACCCATCACCGCGACGGCGCCGGCCCGATCAGGCGCGGCGTGTTGCCCTCGAACTGGGCGCAGCTCAGCTGGCGGCGGATGCGGTTGCCCTCGCCTGCGGTGAGTATACCGGTCGCGCCCTCGATGCGCCCGCCGGAGCGCAGCTCGTCGAGCCGGCCGGCGAGACGATAGGCGTCGATCCCCATGGCGATCAGCTTGCGGTAGTCCTGCGGGGTCTGCGTGACCTTGGCTGCCAGCGCGCGCTCGGACAAGGCGTCGCCGGCGGTCTCATCCAGCAGCCAGGGGATGTCGCAGAACACCACGCCGTTCAGTTCCCGGCCCAGCCCTGGGTCGGGCTGTCCCGAATAGAGCGAGGACATCGCGTAAACCGGCAGATTCACCCCCAGCGATTCGAGATAGGGCTTGATGACGCGCCCGTCGCGCTCGTCGGCCGCCAGGAAAATGAAGTCCGCCACGTTTTCGTAAGGCACCGGCGTGGTTTGACCGCCTGGTCCCACCAGCAGGGCGACGTCTTCCAGGACCGTCGAATAATCGTTGCTCCCCGCCGCATAGGTTTTCGCCGCCGCGATGCGTCCTCCGGCGCGGCGCCAGTAATCGCTGAAATGGTTCGCCACCCGCTGGCCGTAAGCCGACGAGGGCGCGATCAAAAGGGCCGTGTGGCGATTGTCCAGGCGGGCGCTCGCCGCCACCTGTTCGATTTCCTGTTCGGGGGTGAGGCCGAACTGGAACAACTGGGCGGCGCTGACGCCGGGGTTCTCGTTCAGCGCCAGGACCGGGGTCGGCAGTTCGCCGCTGTTGGCGAGGGCGGCGACATCCTCCTTCAGCAACGGGCCGATGACCTGGGTGGCGCCTTCCGCCAGCGCCTTCCGGTACAGGCCCGGCACGTCCCCGGCCTGGGTGTCGTAGAAACGCAGGGTCGGCCTGTTCTGGCCGATGTCCGCGTCATGCGCGGCGTCGATACCGGTCCGGATCGCTTCGGCCGGTGCGGCGTAGGTGCCGGAAAGGGGGAGCAGCACCGCGACGACCGGGGCGGACCGGCTACCGCCGGGCTCGGCCAGCGGCATGATCTGGACGGCGGGTTTGGTTTCCGCGGCCGGCGCGGCAGTGCCCGCCGGTTCGGCGGGCACTGCCAGATCGCTGCGGCGGACCAGGGAATCGGCGAAAGCGCCGCGGGCCGGATGGTTGGGATAGCTTGCGCTCCATTCCGCGATGGCCTTGGCGCGCTGCTCCGGCGTGGTTTGGCGGACCAGCCTGGCCAGCGCCACCCAACCTTCGAACACCCCGGTGGCGGCCTCGGACTGCTGTTCCAGGACCGGATCGGGAACCCGGCTGAGGGCGTCGAAGATCGCCTCGTTGTTCTTCTGCACCGCCTCCGGCGAGCTCAGCAGGGGACCGGCGGCGATGCGCTCCCGGGCGCTTTCCACCATGTTCCCCATCTGGTTGTAGGCCGAGGCGCGCAGCGTGTGATAATGCCCGGTCTGGGCCGGGGTCATCCGTAAGTACTCCAGGCTGTCCAGCTTGACCATCGCGTCGCGTGCGCGCCCGGCGTTGAGGTCGACGCGGGCGTTGAGCAGCCCGTAAAGAATATGGTCGTCCTCGTCCAGCCGCCGCGGGTCGACCGATCCCAGCAGCCGCCGCGAGGCTGCCGAATCACCCGCGCGCAGGTAGGCGTCGGCGGCGCGCAGACGGAAGTAGTCCGGCACCTTCGAAATGCCGCCCGCCTTCTCGTAGATCTGGCCGGCGCCGGAGAAATCGCCCGCCCGCAGCCGGGTCTGCGCCTCCGCCGACAGTCTGGCGGCCGGATCGTTCGCTGCGGGCTTCAGGCTGGCACAGCCGGCCAGGGCGGCGATGATCGCCAGGGCGGCGACCCGAGTGACTATGCGCATGTCGAACCCTTTGATTCCATTTAGAAAATGCAGGCGCTTGAACAGATAAACGGCGTACTATACCTAGTTGCCACGCCGATCGGCAATCTGGGCGATATCAGCTTCCGGGCCGTGGAAATCCTCAAGTCGGCCGATCTGATCGCCGCGGAGGATACCCGTCACAGCCGGCCTTTGCTGGACCGCTACGGCATCGACCGGCCGCTGTTCGCCCTGCACGAGCACAACGAGCAGCAGGCGTCCGATCGCCTCATGGACCGGCTCAAAGCCGGCCAGCGCATCGCCCTGATCAGCGACGCCGGCACGCCGCTGATCAACGATCCGGGTTTTCCGCTGGTGAGCCGCGCCCGCGCCGCCGGTCTCATCGTAACACCGGTGCCCGGCGCCTGCGCCCTCATCGCCGCCCTGTCCGCCTCGGGGCTGTCCACGGCGCGGTTCGCTTTCGAGGGATTTGCGCCGCGCACCGGAGCCGCCAGGCGGCGCCTGTTCGAATCGCTGGCCGCCGAGGAACGCACCCTGGTGTTCTACGAAGCCAGCCACCGTATCCGCGACTGCATTGCCGACATCGCCGCGGTTTTCCCCGTGGACCGCCGGGTCGTGGTGGCGCGCGAACTGACCAAGCTGCACGAGAGCTTCCTGTGCGGCGCCGCTGCGGAAATGCCGGCGCTGATGGACCGGGCGCCGGAAAACCGCAAAGGCGAATTCGTGGTGGCGATCGAAGGCGCCAGCCCTGCGCCCGCCGAAACCGGGCCGTCACCGGAGTCCCTGAGGGTCTTGAAACTGTTGCTGGAAGAATGCTCGGTCAAGAGCGCCGCGGGGCTTGCGGCCAGGATCACCGGCGCCCGCCGGGAGGAGCTGTACCGGGCGGCCTTGGAACTCAGGCGTGCTGAAGGCGGTCGGGTCTGAAATCATCATAGAGGGAGAAGGCCATGCTCAAGAGCGTCCTCGCCCAGGGTCTGGCCCTGGCCGGCGCGAACGCCATCGCGCGGCGGATCAACCGTGGCGGCGTTACCGTTCTGATGTACCACGGCGTCATGGAGGACGATTTCGGCCTGGCGGAAGGCGACTGGCTGCAGGTCCGGGCCTCCGAATTCAGAAGTCAGATGCAGCACCTGCGCCAGCATTACCGCGTCGTCCCCCTGGAGCAGGCCTGGGAGGGGAAGGACGATGGCAGGCCCAGGGTCGCTCTCACCTTCGACGACGGTTACGCCAACAACTGCCGCGTTGCCTTCCCCATATTGCGGGAGTTCGGCTTTCCCGCCACCGTCTTTCTCGTCACCGGGGCGATCGGCGCCCGGCATCTGTTCTGGTTCGACCGTCTGCAAATAGTATTGCGAGGACGGAAGGCGCCCGCCGAACTCAAGCGCATCAAGGAAGACTTCAAGGCCAACGCGCACCCGCACGGCATCGACGATGCCGTGGACGCTTTGCTGCGAGGGCAGCCCCATCCCGGCGTCATTCCGGCGGAAGCGATCGAAGCCTATCGGCCCTTGAACCGGGAGGAAATAGACGAGATGGCCGCGAGCGGCCTGGTCCGCTTCGGCTCCCACACCCACCGCCACGAGATTCTCACACGCTTGAGCCCGGCCGAGGCGGAGCGGACGCTGGCGCAGTCGCTGGAGATCCTTAACACCTTGCCGGGCTATGGCGGATATTTCTGCTTCCCCAACGGCGGATGGGCGCCTGAACACATCCCGCTGTGCCGAAAGGCTGGTTTCGAAGGCGCCGTACTCACCCGTCCCGGTATTTGGAGGAATCGTACCGATCGGTTCACCATCCCCCGGCTCGGGATCGGACGGGGGACAGATGCGGCCACCTTCGCGGCGACCGTTTCCGGCATCCTGCCTCCGATTCAACGAGCGCTGGGCCGCTGAACCGGCCGGATCAACGGCCCGGACATTTGTAGGCGATCCCCGAGTAGGTCACGTTGGTCTGGGCCACGTGACCGCCGCCGGAACCGTTGGAAATGCTCATACTGCCGGTTTCTCCCGCCCGGCTGGCCAGGATCTGCACCGTATTCGCCCCCAGTCTGACCGCCTCGTTTTTCATCTCGTTGCGCGCGCCGGTCTCCAGGTTGGCATTGCTGGTGAAGGCTCCGGTGAAGAAGTTGCCCTGATTTCCGGTGACCTCGCCCAGATATTCGCAACCCGCCGGTTCGCTGGTGACGATTCTGACGGCGCGGGCTTCGGGAAGAAGAGGGGTGGCGGAACAGCCCGCCAGCGTCACGGAACAGATCAAGACAAGACGAGCGCGTTTGTGCATGCGAATCCTCCAGTGGCTGGACACAGCGTCGGTTGCTTCTGAACGGATGTCGGCAGTGCGCGGCGAGCATCCCTGCGTCCTTAGGTCTCGATTGGAAAACCATGTTTATAAAGGCTAAAATGCGCCGGAAGCCTTCGAACAGGCGGAGGCTGCGCAGAAGCCCGGCAGCCTCCCGCATCTCAACGCCCCGGTAGCTCAGTAGGATAGAGCGTCCCCCTCCTAAGGGGAAGGTCGTACGTTCGAATCGTATCCGGGGCACCAGTTTTCCTTACTTGTCATGTGCCGGACCTCGGCAAGCGGACGAGGAACGGCAAAGCCATGTGGCTTTCCCGTCGGTTCTCCTTCGCCACCCCCCTCGCGGTAAACTCGCACCTGCGAGCGTTTGAAACATGGAAACTCGTCATTCAGCCGGGAGCGCTGTCGAGGAGGCTCTGTTCCGTAATGTAGTACCACGTTTCCGCAAGGGTATCGAAGCTCAATGATTGGCTGGTGTGTCAGTGGAGGATAGCGACCGGGCCGCCGTGGCTCATTGGATGTCAAAATGTTCCGACTACGCCCATGATCAGGCACAACTGGGCGGCGTTGAAGCTCCCGACCCAGATGAGTTACTGGAAGACATCAATGCACTTGAACAGTGGCGCAATGGCGTACAGGATCGTGGGGAGAAATTACAGAAGAAACGTAAATCAGGTTAAGGCAAATCCTGTATTCATATGTATGGATTACCGACTTTAATTTGAGAAGATAACTGACCGAGAGGCATATCGAAGCCGAATTAGATGAACTTCACGCCGAACGCTTGCTGGAACTTCAAAAGCGATTGAACAAGCCCCTGGCCGATGTAGCAGCGGAAATCCTGACCAGAGATGATTCAGGCTGAGGATGAACGGCACTACGACCAGATGATACTTTGTCTTGGAAGCAAAGCTGACTAGGCAGACGAAGAGGGAGGTTAGAGACAAACGTTGGGGCTCTGACATACGCCAGGTAATTCCTGCTCCCGCTCTTAACCACATAGTGAGGATATATTCATGCACATTGAAGCCGAACTGGACGACGTTCATAGCGAACGGCTGCTGCAGTTGCAACGCCGATTGCAAAAACCGCTCTCGGAAGTGATCGCGGCCGCGATCGACGCGGCTTTGCTCCAGCAAACCGCGCCGGAGGAAACCCAGCCTTCACCGCTATACCGGGCCTTCGACGAAGCGGGGTTGATCGGTTGTATCGAAACCAATGAGCAACTCGCGACGACTTACAAACAAAAACTGGATTTTTTCCATAAGCACGGCAAGCCGCAATGATTATCGTGGACAGCGGCTATTGGTTGGGATTGCTCGATCGGGGCGACGCTTATCACCCCGCGTGCCGAACATTTCTCGCACGGTGCAGCGAACCCTTGATTACCACCTTCCCTGTTTTGACCGAAGCGATACATTTACTCACCCGGCGTAACAGTGTGCGTGTGGCGCTGGAATTACTCGCCTTGTTGGCGAAGTTGCGAACACAGGGAAATTTTTCCTTGTTTTCCCTGAACGACGATCATTTGCCGCGTCTGGAACAACTGATGCGTCAATACGCCGACTTGCCAATGGATTTGGCAGATGCCTTGCTGGTATTGCTGGCTGAGCATTTGGGGCACGGGCGCATTGTTTTTACCGATCAACGTGATTTCCATGCTTACCGCTGGAAAAATCGCCAACCCTTCCACAATCTGCTGGAGGATGCGCCATGACCCTCGCCGAAACCATCCAGATCCACGTTCACGCGCTGCCTGCTGGTTTGCAGCGTGAAACGCTAGATTTCACCGCCTGGCTGGAAACCCGCCACGGTATTCCTGCCTCAGCCGTCCTGGCCCGTTCCCCGACGGAGGAATTCATCGTCCGTCATGCTGGAGTTTTGGGGGACGATTTCCCGGACGACATCGACGAATCCGATCTGCGTCCGGCCATAGCGAACTGGCAGGCCTAAATGTTCCGCTTTGTCCATGCCGCAGACCTTCACCTCGATAGCCCGCTGTTGGGACTGGAGCGCTACGAGGGCGCACCGGTTTCGGAGCTGCGCGGTGCCACGCGGCGCGCGCTGCGGGAACTGGTCGGGCTGGCCATCCGGGACCGGGCGGCGTTCGTCCTCATCGCCGGGGACGTGTTCGACGGGGATTGGCCGGATTTCAACACCGGGTTGTTCTTCGTGCGCGAGATGGCTCGCTTGCGGGAAGCGGGCATCCGGGTGGCGCTGGTGCGGGGAAATCACGATGCCGAAAGCCAGATCACCAAGTCGCTGCCGCTGCCCGACAACGTCATCGTATTCGATGCGCGCAAACCCGAGTCCATAGTCTGGGACGACCTGAGGGTTGCCGTTCACGGCCAGAGTTTCACCGACCGGACGGAGAGCGAGGACTTGGCGGCAGGCTACCCGAAGGCGATTCCCGGATTCTTCAACATCGGCGTGCTGCACACCAGCCTCGATGGGCGTCCCGGCCACGCGAACTATGCGCCGACCCGGCTCGACGTCCTGCGCTCGAAAGGCTACGACTACTGGGCGCTGGGCCACGTCCACGCCCGAGAGGTCGTGTGCGAACGCCCAAGAGTCGTCTTTCCCGGCAACACGCAAGGCCGGCATGCCCGTGAAACCGGACCCAAGGGTTGCGAGCTGGTCACCGTCGAGGACGGGGAAATCCAGGCGGAGTTCGTGGCGCTGGACAGTGTGCGCTGGGCTCATCTGCACTTGCCGACAGGCGATACGGCGGACCGGGAGGCGTTACTTGCCGCTGTGTATGAACAGCTCCGCGAAGCTTCGAGGGTAAATGGAGACCGCCTTCTGGCCGTGCGCCTGACCGTGGAAGGTGCCGGCCCCCTTTATGAAGCCGTGATGCCCCGGCTCGATGCCATCGAGGCGGACATCCGGGCATTGGCCCTGGATATCGGCCCCTCGCCGGTCTGGATCGAGAAAATACGTTTTCGTCTGCACCCGGCTTTCGATCGAAACCAGGCCGCGGCCCGTCCCGATGCCGTGGGCGAAATTCTTCGGCAGGTCGATGCTCTATCGGCGTCTCAGGCCGATCTCGGCGACCTGGCTAAGGACGCGTTGGGCGATCTCATGTCGAAACTGCCTCCCGAAGCGCGCGAGGGGGTGGACAGTCTGCGCCTAGATGAACCGGAAATATTGGCGCGTTTACTGGCAGACGCCGAAGGGATTTTGATTGCCAGATTGCAGGAGACGGTTCGCTCATGAGATTCGCCAGCTTGTGGCTCAAGGCTTACGGCCCTTTCCAGAGCCAAGTGTTGGATTTCGAAGGGACATCGAGTGGACTGCAATTCGTCTATGGTCCGAACGAGGCCGGCAAATCCAGCGCGTTGCGGGCACTGACCGTGCTGCTGTACGGCATTCCGGGGCAGACGCGGGACGGTTTTCGGCACGAGTACAGCGCGCTGCGGGTTGGCGCCGTGCTTCTGACCGACGACGGCCGCCGTCTTGCGGTCATGCGAAGAAAGGGCACGAAGGCGACCTTGTTCGAGTTCGACGAGGAAACCGGACAGGAACGATCCGAGCGGCCTTTGCCTCCGGACACCCTTACCCAGCTTCTCGGAAGCGTGGACCAGACGACCTTTCTCACCATGTTCGGCATCGACCACGCCCGTCTCCGGGAGGGCGGCAAGAGCCTTCTGGAAGGACGGGGCGAGGTTGGCCAGAGCCTTTTTCAAGCGGCTTCGGGCCTCGCCGGCGTTCGCAAGGTGCTTGCGGCGATCGACGCCGAGGCCGCCGGCTTGTTCGCCCCGCGGGCCCAGAATCCGACGGTGAACGCAGCCATCCGGGAGTATGCCGACCTCAAGAAGCGTCTGAAAGAAACCCTGGTGAGGCCCAAGGCTTGGAAGGAGCGCGAGGAAGCCTTCAATCAGGCCGAGACCAAAGTCCAGGGGTTGCAACAGCAAATCCAAAACCTAAGGGCAGAAGAAAAACTTCTGACCCGCCTGCAGGCCACCCTCCCGGTGATCGCGCAGCGAGACTTGTTGATCGGCGAACTGGCCGAATTGAGCGGGGTTCCCCTGCTTTCCGACGATGCCGTTCAAAGAAGGGTCGCGGCGCAGACCGCATTGGACCATGCCAACCGTGACAGCAAAGGCGCGACGGCGCTCATCTCCAGTTATGAGTCCGAACTTGCTGGCTTGCACGTCCCGGAGGTGATGCTGGCCAGCGGGCCGGAGATTGAAGCGCTGCGGCACGACGAGGCGCGGGCCGCCAACGCCAAAGAGAATATCCAGGCGCAGCGAACACTGCTCTCGGCCAACCAAAAGATCATCGACGAACTGCTTGGACGCCTGGCCCCTCGACCAATCTCGGGACAGGCTCCCCAAACGCCACGGGAAAACGCCCGCAGCCTCTTGCCCGACCGTACGGAAGTGGCGAAAGTTCGCGATCTCGCCATCAAGATTTCCGAGGCAACGAGGGACGTCTCCAGCCTTCGACAACAGACCGCCGACCTGGACCACGCGCGCGACACCGCCAAGGCCGATCTCGCCGAGCTTCCGGAAGCCCCCGATCTTTCGGCGCTGGCCACGACCGTCGAGGCCCTCACCCGGCAAGGCGACCTCGAAGCACAAGCGGACAAAGCCGTGGCCGAAGTGGCTACGCTGGCGAACCGTCTCGCCGATGAGGTTCATGCCTTGGGATTGGCCGACAGGGCGGACTTGCGCCGGCTGCCGGTGCCGCAGGACAGCGAGATCGATCAGTTCCGGCAGGCGTTCGAGCAGCATCGGGAATCATTGGCGAAGCTCGACACCGAGGAGAAATCCTTGCGCCGCGACCTCGACGAGGTTCGGGCCGAACTGAGCGGGCTGGAAGCCGTGGGCGAGGTGGTCACCGCCGACAAGGTGCAAGGGGCGCGCCGGCATCGGGACGAGGGCTGGTCTTTGATCCGACTCGCCTACATCGAGCGCCGGAGCGACCCTTCCGAACTTGCCAGTAACTATACAGCTGATGGTGATCTCCCTCCCGCGTATGAAACCGCCGTGCGTCAGGCAGACGTTTTGGCGGATGAACTTCGGGCGGATACCGAGCGTGCCACCCGATACGCCGAACTCGCCAAGCGAGCCGACCAAATGCGGACGCGACTTGTGGAAATCGCATCCGAGCGCGAGGCGGCGAGCACGGCCGATCAACAAAGGCGAGGACAATGGAACACGCTCATCGCGAGCCTGGGTCTACACCCGTTGGACCCCGAGTCCTTCAAACAATGGCTTACGGAACGTCGGCGCGTGCTTCAGCTTTTTGAGCATCACGACCAAGCCATCGTCAAGCGGGACGCCGCCCTGGGTGCCTTGCAACGCGCGCGTGCCTCGCTCATCGCCGCTTGCAAGGAGGCGGGAATGTCCGAACCCGACGCCTTCAGTTCGCTCTCGGTGGCGTTGAACTTGACCAGGAAAACAGTGACGGATGCCAAGAACGTCCGCGATGCCCGCGAGCGGGCACAAAGGGAGGTGACTCGATTACACGGCGAAGTCGCGCGTTGTGGTTCGCGGCTCAAGGTCGCGGAGGGTCAGTTGGCCGAAGTGCATCATCAATGGAACGCTTCGGTCGCGAAGCTGTACCTTTCGAGCCCGGCCACAACGGCCGAAGCCGAAGCACGGATCGAAGATCTCGAACGACTGAGGGAGACTCTGGGCGAAGCGGACCGCCTCAATACCGGAATCACCAAAGAACAAGCGTTCCTCGACGAATATCATGCCCGAGCGGTCCGGCTCGCTTCCGCGCTGGGTTTGGAAACGCCGCTGCCGGATCAAGTCTCTGGGTTTGCGGAGACGCTTTATGCCGAGCTTGAAAAGGGCCGTGCGGCCGCCCAGCGAAAATCAAGCCTGGAAGAATCGATCCGCTCGGAACGCGAGCGTCTGACCCGTTCGCTTGCCGCCAGGGACTCGGCTCTTGCCGAACTCGACCTGCTCGTCAACGCCGCCGGCTGCACCGATGCCGCTGGATTGCCCGAAGCCGAAGCGCGCTCGCAACGCCGCCGCAAGGCGGAGACTCAACTCGCCGACATCGAGAAACAGCTCGTCACTCAGTGGAAAGCGCCGCTGGATTCCTTGCTCGCCGAGGCGGTCGGATGTACGGTCGACAGCGTCGAGGAGCGCCTTTCGGAAGTCCAGCGACAACTCCCCGACCTGGAACCTCAGCTCTCTGCCGCCCAGGAGGCCGTGGCCGATGCGCGGCGGGAATACCTGGCGATCGACGGAACCGCCCTGGCCGCCGAGCTACGCGAGGAGGCCGAATCTTTGCTGGCGCGGATGCGGCATGATGCCGAACGTTATGCGCGCCTTCGACTGGCGCGGTCTTTGTTGGAACGCGGCATCCGCAGTCATCAGGAACAGGCGCAAGGCCCATTGCTCACCCGGGCCAGCCATTATTTCGGGTTGATGACCGGAGGCCGGTACCCGAAGCTGCGGGTCGATTTCGAAGGGGATGCGCAAGTCATCCTGGCCGAAAGCCCGGGCGGATCGGATCTGCACGTCTCGGACATGAGCGAGGGTACGGCCGATCAGCTCTTTCTCGCGCTTCGATTAGGCGCCATCGAGATGCATCTCGACAACGGCCATCCGATTCCGATCATTCTGGACGACGTCTTGCTGGCATTCGACGACGAGCGAGCCGGCTTTGCGATCCGCGCCCTGGCGGACCTGGCCGAACGCACTCAGGTCTTGGTATTTACGCACCACCGTCATATTGTCGAAATCGCCGGTTCCTCTCTATCTTCGGGTTCATTTGGCGTTACGGAACTCCGATAATCAATAATTTTCCGCATCGGCTAGGTGTCATATCCCGGACCTCAGCAAGCGGACGACGAACGGCAGAGCCACGTGCTTTCCCGCCGGTCCGCTTTCGCCAACCTCCCTCGCGGATGAACTCCTTCAGGTCCCGCTCCGCCTCGTCGTCGTCCTGGCCTCGCGAGATGTTCCGGCAGCTTGGGGTAGAGGAACAGCCGCTCGATCTGGATCAGGATGTAACCGGCACTCCTGCCCTCATGGGAATTATGTGGCATTACTTTCTTAACGCTTAGCAAGAGCTCATCAGCGCGGCCTCGATTCGTCACAAAAACTTCTCGATTTGGTAACTGTGATGTCACCTTCGCATGAGTAGGATATTCCCGCTCCACAGTTGCTGTGGGCTGCCAAATTCTAATAAATCTACTTGAGGAGATTGAAATGGAACAAGAAAAAGATAACTTTTGGCTTTATATCAGCGGCTTGATCGTTTTCGTGATCGCTCTTGTATTCATCTTCAAGAATACCCATAAGGAAGCGATTCCTGAAAAGGCTTACACGGAAACTTCCAAAGAAATCGACGAGCAGATTGCCAAGGCCAAGCAGCAGAAATAATAAGACTCTCGTTTCTGTCTTTCTTTCCGAGGTGCAGGGACGTACCTCACTTTTTAACGATTGCGCCAGGCAACTTCATGCGCAGAGTCTCACGGTAAGCTGAACTTCCGGCGCGACGCGCGGCAAACCCATACCGACCGGTGGGGAAGGCACGACACATCGGCGCATGCCCCGGAATCCGATGCGTGTCCAGGAACCGGCGCTAATCGCCGACCCTGCCCCGCAACCTCTTGATTTCCCCATGTCTGAACTTCTCGTCCAGACGCTTTCTTTTCGCCGCCAGCGTCGGCCGGGTCGGCTTGCGCGGCTTGCGCTGCGCCAGCGCTTGCAGGATCAGTTCGCGCAGCCGGGCCAGCGCGTCCTCCCGGTTCTTCTCCTGGGTGCGGAAGCGCTGGGCCTTGATGACAATCACCCAGTCGGCGGAAATCCGCCGGTCGCGGTAATCCAGCAGCCGCGTCTTGCAGATTTCCGGAAGAGATGAGGCGGCGATGTCGAAGCGCAGGTGCGCCGCGGTGGCCAGCTTGTTCACGTTCTGCCCGCCGGCGCCCCCAGATCGGACGAACCCGATTTCGATCTCCTCCAGCGGAATCGAAACCTGCGCGTTGACGATCAGCCGCTCCACCTTAGCTCGCGCCTATTCCAGGCCCTGCGACTGCAGGTACTCGTCGTAGGTGCCGCTGTAGTTGACCACGCCCTGCGGCGTCAGCTCGATGATACGGGTCGCCAGGGAGGAGACGAACTCGCGGTCGTGGCTGACGAAGATCAGGGTGCCGGGGTAGTGTTCCAGCGCGGTGTTGAGCGACTCGATGGATTCCATGTCCAGGTGGTTGGTCGGCTCGTCCAGCACCATGACGTTGGGTTGGCGCAGTATCAGCTTGCCGAACAGCATGCGGCCCTGCTCGCCGCCCGACAGCACCTTGACCGATTTCTTGATCTCGTCCGCCGAAAACAGCAGCCGCCCCAGCGTGCCGCGCACCGTCTGCTCGTCGTCGCCTTCCCGCTTCCATTGCGACATCCAGTCGAACAAATTCATGTCCTCGGCGAAGTCGGCGGCGTGGTCCTGGGCGAAATAGCCGAGATTGACGTTCTCCGACCATTTCACCGCGCCCGCGGCCGGCGCCATCTCCCCCACCAGGGTGCGCAGGAGGGTCGTCTTGCCGATGCCGTTGGGACCGATCACCGCCACCCGCTCGCCCACCTCGACCATCAGGTCCAGCCCGCTGAACAGCGGAGCGCCGCCGTAGCCCTGGCTCAGCTCCTTCGCTTCCAGCGCCAGGCGGTACAGCTTCTTGTCCTGGTTGAAGCGGATGAACGGGTTGACCCGGCTCGAGGGCTTGACATCTTCCAGCTTGATCTTCTCGATCTGCTTGGCGCGCGAAGTGGCCTGCTTGGCCTTGGACGCGTTGGCCGAGAAGCGGCTGACGAAGGTTTGCAGCTCGGCGATCTGGGCCTTCTTCTTGGCGTTGTCTGCCAAGAGCCGTTCCCTGGCCTGGGTCGAGGCCACCATGTAGTCGTCGTAATTGCCCGGATACACCCGCAGCTCGCCGTAATCCATGTCCGCCATGTACGTGCAGACGCTGTTGAGGAAATGGCGGTCGTGGGAAATGATGATCATCGTGCTGCTCCGCTCGTTCAGCACGTTTTCCAGCCAGCGGATGGTGTTGATGTCCAGGTTGTTGGTCGGCTCGTCCAGCAGCAGGACGTCCGGATTGGAAAACAGCGCCTGGGCCAGCAGCACGCGCAGCTTCCAGCCCGGCGCCACGGCGCTCATCGGCCCGTTGTGCTGTTCCAACGGAATACCCACGCCCAACAGCAGTTCGCCGGCACGGGCTTCCGCCGTATAGCCATCATACTCGGCAAAGGCGGCTTCCAGCTCCGCCGCCCGCATGTAGTCGTCCTCGCTCGCCTCCGGATTGGCGTAGATCGCGTCGCGCTCGGACATGGCCGCCCACATCTCGGTGTGCCCCATCATCACCACGTCCAGCACGCGCCGGTCCTCGTAGGCGAACTGGTCCTGGCGCAGCTTGCCCAGCCGCACGTTGGGTTCTACCGAGACATTGCCGCCGGTCGGCTCCAGATCGCCGCCCAGGATTTTCATGAAGGTCGACTTGCCGCAGCCGTTGGCCCCGATCAGGCCGTAGCGGTTGCCCTCGCCGAACTTGACGGAGACGTTTTCGAACAGCGGCTTGACGCCGAACTGCATGGTGACATTGGCTGTAGAGATCAAAATGATTACCGAGAGGAAGGAGTGAGAATGTATGGCCCCGACCGGCGCCGGCCGAAGCGAAGGAGGCAGCCCTTAGCTTGCAGGTTGCCTCACGTGGAAGCCTGGAACGGGATTTCGAGGCGGCTTGGGCCTTTTTCAAGCAAGTAAGGATATCTCAAGTTCGTACTTTCTGGATGGGTGGCTCACTATTTGAGCCACTACGGCCCGTATCGTGTGACCCTGCGCAATACCCGCCAGAGCAAGACTCCGGCTGACAACCGCGCTTTCATTTTCTTCGGACACACCAGGACCCGAATCTTCTGGACTTCACCGCACTGGTCGAGATCAAGGATGCGCCTGTGCTATACGAGTATTGGTGCTTCTTCCAAGCGAAACAACTGCCCGACGAGCGTTTCGGGCCACCGGCTCAGGAAACCATCGTTTCCGCAGACGGCCCGACATCATGCTAAGCCACCGTAACCACCTGCTGGTTCTGGACGCGAAGCACCGGGGGATTTATGCCAGCGACACTGGAATCGAATCGCCGAGTCCCGACGACATCGACAAGATGCACGCCTACCGCGAGGCCATCTGTAACGTCTGGGGCGCGTTCGTGCTGTATCCCGGTGAAAAGCAGGTATCCATCGGGCCTTCACGGCCCGCAGCGACTATGAAGGTGTCGGCGCCCTGGTGTTGGTTCCCGACTCCCTCCCTGGCGAGGCCGACGGCTCTGATGAAATCGACCGGCTCATCGGCGAATTCCTGGGGAGAGCGACGTTGGATTGATACCGTCAGGAATCCACAGATTCCCGCCTGCGAGCCGCCCCGATACTTTCTTGCTCGCTATCGCCATACACCCAGGCCATGAATAGCTGATACCCCAACGCCAGCATCACCGATCCCAGAAACAAGCCGATGATGCCGCCGGTCGCCATACCGCCAAGTGCGCCCAGCAGAACCACGGGCATCGGGGCATCCACGCCGCGCCCCAGCATCAAAGGCTTGAGGACGTTGTCGACAGAACCGGCAACGATCGTATAGATGGCGAACATGATCGCCACGGTGGTGGAATCGTTGGTCATGAAGACATAAACAACTGTCGGCAGCGATATCAATAGGGCGGGAATTTGCATGATGCCAAGCAGCAAAACCAATAATGCCAGAATCCCGGCGGCTGGAACGCCGGCCAGGATAAAGCCGGCGCCCAGCAACAGCGCCTGAATACAGGCGATGCCGATCACCCCTTGCGCCACGGCGCGGATGGTCGTCGTAGAGAGCTTGACCAAGACCTCCCCCTGCTCGGGACCGGCCATTCGCCGAGCGATGGCTCTCGCCGCCGCATGGCCCGACGAGGCATAGGCCATCCACACACCCGCCAGCACCAAGGAAACCAGGAACTTCAAAACCGCGGTGCCTGCGCTGGCCGCATAGCCCAATATCTGTTTGGTGACGGGCCGAACCTTAGACTCGAATTTCGCAACCACGGTGCCGAAATCGTTATGCGCCGCCGACCAAAAAGCGTACAGCCTGTCTCCCACCAAAGGCCATTCTGAAACGGAGTCGACAGGAGCCGGCACGTGAAAAGTCCCGGCCCGGATTTGTTTCACTAAATCCGTAGCCGATTCCGCAAACGATATTGCCAATAGCGCGGCGGGAACCAATACGCACAACGATATTGCCAATACCAAAACAGTTGCGGCGCAGCCTTGCTTGTTACCGATTTTACGAGCCAAAGCGGCATGCATGGGGTGAAATGCCACCGCCAAGATAACAGACCACAGCATCAAACCGATAAAGGGCTTGAATATTTGGTAACAATAGACGACAAGAAACCCTATCAGACCAACCCTGATAAACAAGTCTATCAACTTGTTAGATATCAATCTTTCCAGCACCATGTCGGACACCAATGGCTTATTTCCATTCATCTTGGGGCTGCCAAGGAAACCCTGAACAACAGGTCTATCGTTGCTGCCGAGTCAGCGAAAGCCACTTTTCTAACTCACAACCAAGCTGACGTCGCCCCGAATGCACCAAACCGCCTAACCGATGGCAGTCCCCTTCCGCAGACGCCGCTTGATGCGATCGGCGGGTTCAGACGAGATTACGGATTCGCGACCAATACAGGTTGAGCTTGTGATCATCCGCGATCCATTCTCCCAACGCACCCTGCAATTGAACCTTTTGATCCGGGAAAAAGACATTACCGGTTTCGGGATCGTGCCGAAGGCCGGCGATCGGGTCTCCCATCGCTTCTTCCAGGGATTTTAGGAATAGCGCGTATTCCTCCTCGTTTTGAACGTCCGGTATGGACTCCTCCAACGCAAAC
>JBFMDC010000048.1:0-9412 GCA_040753975.1 Pseudomonadota bacterium | reverse complement strand
GTCCTGCCCGGCACCCTGCGGGCAAGCGCCAATCCGCTCCCGGCGGATTGGTCATGCCGGGCTGTCCTGCCCGGCACCCTGCGGGCAAGCGCCAATCCATTCCCGTCGGATTGGTCCGGCAATCCATGCCGGAATGACGAGCAGTATGACATTCAGTCCTTTATGCTTAGTAACACGCGATGCCGCAGCTCTCCAGCGCTTCCTGCTGGTGCAGCAGGAGATCGGCGATTCCGGTCTCGGCGAGCCGGAGCATGGCGTCCAGTTCGTCGCGGCGGAACGCATGGCCCTCAGCCGTGCCCTGAATCTCGATGAAGGCGCCGGCGTCGTTCATGACCACGTTCATGTCGGTTTCGGCATCGCAGTCCTCGGCGTAGTCCAGATCGAGGACGGGAACGCCCTGGCAGATGCCGACCGAGACCGAAGCGACCTGGCCGTGCACCGGATTGACCTTGATCTTGCGGCTCTTCAGCAGCCGCTGCACGGCCAGCGCCAGGGCGACGTAGCCGCCGGTGATCGAGGCGGTGCGGGTGCCGCCGTCGGCCTGGATGACGTCGCAGTCGATGGTGACCGTGCGTTCGCCCAGGGCTTCCAGGTTCAGCGCGGCGCGGAGGGAGCGGCCGATCAGACGCTGGATTTCCATGGTCCGCCCGCCCTGCTTGCCGCGCGCGGCCTCGCGCCCCGTCCGCTCGTGGGTGGCGCGGGGAAGCATGCCATACTCGGCGGTGATCCAGCCGCCGCCCTTGCCCTTGAGGAAAGGCGGAACCCGCTCCTCTATGCTGGCGGTGCAGATGACGCGGGTGTCGCCGAATTCGACCAGCACCGAGCCTTCGGCGTGCTTGGTGTAGTTGCAGGTGAAAGCGATGCGACGAAGTTGATCGGGACTGCGTCCGCTGGGTCTCATGTTGGCTTGCTTATCCGATGAAAAGCGCGTCAGTATACTCGAATTGCTATTGCGGCGTCGAAACGCTTTCACCATGAAATTCAAGCATATCCTGTATCTCGCCGGCTTCGGGGTCTTGGCCCTGGCCACCTACGCCGGCACCCGCCTGGAAAAGGCCGCGGCGTCGCTCCCGGCCAGCGGCGGCGAAAGCATCCTGCCGGGACTCGCCCATCCCGCCACCGTCGAGTTCGACGGGCTCGGCATTCCACGGGTGGCGGCGGCGAATCGGGAAGACGCCATGCGCGTGCTGGGTTATCTGCATGCGCGCGACCGCTTGTTCCAGATGGATCTCATGCGGCGCAAAAGCGCGGGACGGCTGGCCGAAATCTTCGGAGAACGAGCCCTGGCCCACGACCGGACGCAAAGAGTCTACGCCTTCGAGGGCGCCGCGGCGGCCATCGTCGCTGCCTTGCCGGAATCCCAGCGGCGGGCGCTCGAAGCCTATACGGCGGGCGTCAACGCCCGCATGGCCGGGCAGACTGTCCCGCCGCCGGAAATGCTGGTCCTCGGTTACGCGCCCGAGCCCTGGCGGGCAGAGGACAGCCTGCTGATCGGGCTCAACATGTTCCAGACCCTCAACGGCCATCCCGAGGAGGAGCGCATGCTCAGCGTGATGGCCGAAACCTTGCCGCCGGAAGTCGTCGCCTTCCTGACACCGGACGTCGACGCCTACACCACGGTCATCGCAGGGGGGAGCGGATCGCGCCGTCCCGAACGGCCGGTACCCCAGGCTGCGCTGGCGGAACTGCTCGGCGAAACCCCGCCGTTTAAGCTGGGCGCCAGGGTGGACGCCGAGGCGCTGGCCGCAGGCTCCAACAACTGGGCGGTGGCAGGCAGCCGCACCCGGGACGGCCGGGCGATCGTCGCCAACGACATGCATCTGAACCTGGGCGTGCCCAACATCTGGTACCGCGCCGAACTGCGCTATGGCGAGGCCGTGATGAGCGGCGTGACCCTGCCCGGCCTGCCGCTGCTGGTGGCCGGCAGCAACGGCCGGATCGCCTGGGGCTTCACCAATGTGGACGCGGACGTGCTCGACCTGGTGAAGCTGGAGATGCACGCAGCCGAGCCCGACCGCTACCACACGCCCGAAGGCTGGGCGAGGCTGGACACGCGTACCGAAACCGTGCGCGTGAAGGACGGCGCGGACCAGACACTGGCGCTGAAATCCAGCCGCTGGGGACCGGTCATGACCGAGCCGCTGCTGGACCGGCCGGTGGCGCTGCGCTGGACCGCGCTCGACGCCCAAGGGGTCGATCTCGGATTGCTGGACATGGACGGCGCCGGCGACCTGGAATCGGCCATCGCCGTCATGAACCGCACCGGCAGCCCGCCGCAGAACGTGGTGCTGGCCGACCGGGCAGGGCGCATCGCCTGGACCCTGACCGGCCGCTTTCCGCTGCGGCGCGGTTTCGACGGTTCGGTGAGCCGGAGCTGGAGCGATGGCAGCGCCGGTTGGGACGGTTTCGTCCCGCCCGAACGGCTGCCGCGGGTCGTCGACCCCGCCTCGGGGTTCCTCGCCACGGCCAACAACCGCACGCTGGGCCGCGATTACCCCTATGTCATCGGCCACAACTATTCCAACAGCTACCGCGCCTACCGCATCGGCGAAAGCCTGAAGCAGGCGCAGACGCTGACCGAAACCGGGCTGTTCGGCTTGCAACTCGACACCCGCAGCGAATTCTTCGAATTCTACCGCGACCTGGTCCTGGCAGTGACGGCGGGCGTCGGCGACCCGGCCCTCGCCGCCGCCCGCCGGGCGGCGGAAGCCTGGGACGGCCGGATGGAGGCTGACAGCCTGGGCATCGCGCTGCTGGTCCGCTACCGCCGCAATCTCGCCCGCACCGTGTTCTCCCGCCTGCTGGCCCGCTGCAACCAGGCCGATCCCGGATTTGTCTATGCCTGGCGCGAGTCGGAGACGCCGCTGCGCGCGCTGATTTCCTCGCGCCTGCCGGGCACCGTCCCGGACCGCAGCGGGTCCTGGGATGGCTTTTTGCGGGGCATGCTCAGGCAGAGCGTGTCCGAACTCAAGGACGAATTCGGCGTCGCCGAACTTAAAGATCTGCCCTGGGGCCGGGTCAACCGGGTGGAGGTCCGCCATCCCTTCAGCAAGAAACTGCCGCTGGCATCGGCACTGCTGGACATGCCGGCGGTGGACGGCGCCGGCTGCGGGGGCTATTGCGTCCGGGTGCTCACGCCCAATCAGGGCGCCAGCGAGCGGCTGGTGGTATCGCCCGGCCATCACGGCGACGGCATCCTGCACATGCCGGCCGGGCAGTCCGGCCATCCGCTTTCGCCCCACTACCGCGACCAGCAGGATGCCTGGGCCACCGGCCGGCCCTTGCCGTTCGAGCCGGGCCCGGCGCAGGAGACGCTACGGCTGCGGCCGGCGCCGTGACGGACCCATCGAGGGATTTTCGTGATCCTCCGGACGGCATAATATGCGGAGTTTTGAACAGGGATAAAGAGGACACCATGATCCGCAGCATGACGGCTTTCGGGGCCGCGCAAGGGACGGTGGAGAACTGGCGGGTGAGCTGGGACTTGCGCGCCGTCAATCACCGCTATCTGGACCTCGGCCTGCGCCTGCCGGAGCCGCTGCGAGGCCTGGAGCTGGAGGTGCGCAACAAGATAGGGGAGTCGTTCAAACGGGGCAGGGTGGAATGCGCCCTGGCCTGGAGGCCATTGGCTCAAGAAACCGGCCCGACACGCGTCAATCCGGAACTGGTGCGCGGCCTGCTCGATGCGCTGCGAAGCATCGAAGCATTGGAAGACAGGAACTGGACCAGCTACAGCGCCATCGACCTGCTGCGTTGGCCGGGCGTGATGCAGGAAAGCGAGCCGGACGTCGCCTCACTGGAATCCGGCATTCTCGCGGTGCTGGACCAGGCCTTGGTCGAGGCCCTGGCGTTCCGGGAGCGCGAGGGCGCCCAGATCGCCGCGCTGCTGGACAACCGCTGCGCCGACATCCAGAGCGCGGTCGAAACGGTGCAGGCGCGCCTGCCGTCAGTTCTGGCCGGCATCAGGGAAAAACTGATGGCGCGTCTGGCCGAGCTGACCGCCACGCCTGATGTGTCGCGGCTCGAGCAGGAACTGGTCTACCTCGCCCAGAAGATGGACGTCGCCGAGGAACTGGACCGGCTGACCGCGCACACCGCCGAGATGCGGCGAATCCTTGCCCAGCGCGATCCGGCGGGACGCCGCCTGGACTTCCTGCTACAGGAAATGAACCGCGAGGCCAACACCCTGGCCTCCAAGTCCGCCGACCTCGAAACCACCCGCGCCGCCGTGGACATCAAGGTGCTGATCGAGCAGATGCGCGAACAAGCCCAGAACGTGGAGTGATTCCCCCCGGCACGGCAGAGTGAAAACAGCGGCCAGTCACCGTACCGCATTGTTCCGATCCGCGCGGAACGCACCGGGGGTATCGCCGAAGCGCCGGCGGAACAGCCGGTTGAAATAAGTGAAATCATTGAACCCCGTAGCGAATGCGATCTCGCCGATGCGCAAACGGTCGCAGCCGGGGTCTTCGAGCATGGTTTTCGCCTGCTCCAGGCGCAGGCGGTTGACCGTTTCAGTAAAGCTCTCGCCACTCTCGGCCATCAGGCGGTGCAGATAGCTTTCGGAAATTCCCAGTGCGGCCGCGACCGTTTTCACCGACAAGCTCTCATCTCGATAATGTTCTTCCAGATACTTCAACAAGGCGATCCGCCTCGCCGCACGCAGCCCTCCCTGCTCGGCCGAAGACTCCGCACCGCGCCCCGGCTCCAGCAACTGGGCAATGAGGTCCAGCACATGCTATCCGGCCAACGCGTTCAGCTCGGGACGCCGCAACACCGCGTCGTTGCTCAACACGAGGTCCAGATATTGGACCAGAAGGTTTAGCGGCTCTCGGCCGGAACAAACCTCGGCCAGATGGCGTTCCGCTCTCGGGACGCGCTGCAACAGGCCCTTCCTGGGCAAATGCAGACAATAGCCCTGATAGCGGGCGTCTCCGGGCTTCGGCAAGGTTGAAACGATGCACGGCTGAGCACTGGCTAGAAGGGTTCCGCTGAGACGGCTCATGTCCACATGGCGTCCCGCCTGAACGACACGGGAACCGCCGAGCAGGCTGAGATGGAACCCGAAATCGTCAGAATCATGAACCCGGATCAGTTCGGGAGTACGAATGTAGTCCGCGGCGCTCAACTCGTTTCGTCCAACACCTACCGCGCCAAGATTCACGAAGCGGGAACGGGCAAAAAAGGGGCGGTGATCGGTATGCACGATGTCCATACCCCACATCTTTGAACAGAACACTTCCCGCCACATTTCGAAACGATCGCGTTCGGGCAGGAGGGAGGAATCAAACAATAGTTCGCTGTTCATGGCCGAAGCCTCCGTAAGCGGGTACGGCTCGCAGGCAGGCTGCGAAGCTCTGAGCCTCGAATCACTGGCAGATCACCGCGGACATCAGCGAAGGACGTCCGCTTTCCGCAAGGATTCCATGTCCTCAGGCATATCCTATGCTTTCAAGTAAAGCATAGTCCTATTCGAATACATTATTGTCCAAGAACAAAAGAAGCCGATTTGGTAGCGTTAAAAAAAGGATGCCGAAGGCAGGTTTCACAGATCGCCAGGTCTCCAACAAAAAAAGCAACATGCGCCGCTATCCGATGCAAACCCATGGCCAGAAGAATATCGCCTGCAACCATGAACACCGAACAGCAAAGCCAACAGCAGGTTCCAAAAAAAGAAGGCAAAACCGTCGAGACGTACGGACATAGACGCCGGCAACGCGGTGCGCCTACGATGTTCCCTATCATCAGGGAGTACATCCGGGACCAACACGGCAAAGTCCGATTCGAGCGGCTGCGACAAGCGGAAAACCATTTGCTGCGTTTCATCGAGATCGCGGGTGACAGGCCGCTCTCGGACTATCGCGGCTCCGACGTCACCGCATTCGCAAACGAACTGTCGGAACGACGGCGTTTGTCCGCCTCCACGGTCAACGGCCACCTTAGCTCGCTTTCCGCTCTGTTCAACTGGGCCATTGCGCAAAAACGCTACGCCCTGCCGGAGAATCCGTGCAGTGGCTGCAAGCTGCCGGCCGGCACAGTGGTCGCGGAGCAGCGCCAGCAAGCCGCGGACAAACCGTTCACTCATGAGCAACTACGGGCGTTCTTCGAGGGCGATGAGACCATTGCAGACTTTGACACACCCTACAAGTATTGGGTTCCCCTCATTCAGCTGCACACCGGGGCACGCATTGGAGAAATCTGCCAGCTTGAGCCGAAGGACATTGCGCTGCTCGATGACCGGATCCCGGCTTTTAGGTTCGTGGCATCGACTGCCCGGGGGAAGTCCGAACGCATGGTGCCGGTGCATCCGAAACTGGTCGACCTGGGTCTGCTAACTTACGTCGAAGACCTCTCCGCCATCGACACCCTATGGCCCGGCTTGATCATCCCGAGGCTGGGCAGTAAAGGACAAAATGTCGGGATGTGGCTGAGCAGGCATCTGGAAAGGCACGGGCTGAAACAGAGTGGTCGGCGGACCGAAGCATTCCGCTCGACTTTTCAGCATTACATGAGAATGGCGGGCGTGCCGGAACTCCACATCAATGCCTTGCTCGGACACATGGAAAGAAAGAGCATGGGCACGGCACGAAAACCCCTGTGGCAGACTCAGCCGGAAGCCTTGCTGAATTCGCTTGCAAAGCTGGATTACGGAATCAAATTCAGCTCGTACACCGGCCCGGCCCGTCGCCCCTAAAGCACTGAGCGACCGGCCGCCGCAGCAGGTCCCGGAAGGGCGCATTACACGTCGAGGTTCGCCACCTGGAGCGCGTTGCGCTCGATGAAGTCGCGCCGCGGCTCCACTTGATCCCCCATCAAGGTGGTGAAAACCTCGTCTGCGGCGATGGCGTCCTCGATACGGACCTGCAACAGGCGGCGCGTGTTGGCATCCAGAGTCGTCTCCCAAAGCTGTTCCGGATTCATCTCCCCCAACCCCTTGTAGCGCTGGATGTGCTGGCCCTTCTTGGCCTCGGCCAGCATCCAGCCGAAGGACTCCTTGAACGAGCGCACCGGCCGGCGCTCGTTGTCAAAACAGATGGCGCTGGAATCGCCGAACAGACCCGAGACCGTTTGGCCGAAAGCGCTCAATACCGCGTAGTCATTGCCGGCAAAGAACCCCGAGCCTACCTCGAAGATCCGCTCGACCCCGTGCAAGCGGCGCATGACATGCACGACGAACTCGCCCACAGAGACTCCGGGCCGCACCTCGACGGAATAACGCGCGGGTCCTTCCGCGTTAAGAATTCGTTCGATCTCCGCGAACCAGTCGCGGCAGCGATCGAACTCCGCGAACTCCGCGGCGGACAAGGGGGGGCGCACCGTCAACGCCTCCAGGAACGTCTCGTCATATCGGTGGCTGAGCCGGTCGATCAGCTTTCTGACATGCAGGTACTCGTACGCCAGCTTCTCCAGGCCCTGCCCCTGAATGGGCGGGGTTTCCTCATCGACGACCAGCCGCGCCTTGTCTATGGCCAGTTGCAGCAGGTATTCGTTGAGTTCGGCGTCATCCTTGACATAGTGCTCCTGACGCCCCTTCTTGACCTTATAAAGAGGCGGCTGCGCGATGTACACATGGCCGCGGTCGACCAGTTCCGGCATCTGGCGGTAGAAAAAGGTCAGGAGCAGGGTGCGGATGTGCGAGCCGTCGACGTCGGCGTCCGTCATGATGATGATGCGGTGGTAGCGCAGCTTGTCCGGGTTGTATTCCTCCCGGCCGATGCCGCAGCCCAATGCCGTGATGAGGGTTCCGACTTCTTCCGACGACAGCATCTTGTCGAACCGCGCCCGTTCGACGTTCAGGATCTTTCCCTTGAGCGGAAGTATGGCTTGGCTGCGCCGGTCCCGTCCCTGCTTGGCGGAACCGCCGGCGGAATCGCCCTCGACGATGAACAGCTCGGAAAGGGCAGGGTCCTTCTCCTGGCAGTCCGCCAGCTTGCCGGGCAGACCTGCGATATCCAGCGCCGATTTGCGGCGCGTCATTTCCCTGGCCTTCCGGGCCGCCTCCCGGGCGCGGGCCGCATCGACGACCTTGTTGGCGATGGTTCGGGCAATCGATGGATTCTCCAACAGGAAGTCGTTCAGCTTCTCCGCCATGACCGACTCGACCACGGGCTTCACTTCCGATGACACCAGTTTCTCCTTGGTCTGGGAGGAGAATTTGGGATCGGGCACCTTCACCGACAGAACGGCGGTCAGTCCTTCACGAGCGTCGTCGCCCACGGTGGCGACCTTCTGCTTCTTCAGCAGCCCCTGCTCTTCGATGTACTGGTTCACGGTGCGGGTGAGGGCGGCGCGGAAACCGGCCAGATGGCTGCCGCCGTCGCGCTGGGGAATGTTATTGGTGTAGCAGAAGACGTTTTCCTGGTAGGAATCGTTCCACTGCATCGCGATCTCGACGCCGACGCCGTCGCGCTCGGCCTGGAGATGGAAGACCTTGTCGAACAGCGGCGTCTTGTTCTTGTTCAGGTGCTCGACGAAAGCCCTGATCCCGCCCTCGAACTCGAACACCTCGCCCTTCCCGCTACGCTTGTCCTCCAGCTCGATGCGCACGCCGGAGTTGAGGAAGGACAGCTCTCTCAGGCGTTTGGCAAGGATCTCATAGTGGAACTCGATGTTGGAAAAGATCTTGGGGCTGGGCTTGAACCGCACCGTAGTGCCCGTCGTGTCGGCCTGATCCACTTCGGCCAGAGGCGCCTGGGGCTCCCCGTCCCGGTACTCCTGCCGGTAGCGCCTGCCGCCCCGGCAAATCTCCAGCCAGAGCCTTTCGGACAAGGCATTGACCACGGACACGCCCACCCCATGCAGGCCACCCGAGACCTTGTAGGCGTTGTCGTCGAACTTGCCGCCCGCGTGAAGCACCGTCATGATCACTTCAGCCGCCGAGCGCCCTTCTTCGGGATGAATGTCGACAGGAATGCCGCGGCCGTCATCGGATACCGTGACCGACTCGTCCTCGTTCACCGTCACGCAGATGCGTTTGCAATAGCCCGCCATGGCCTCGTCGATCGAATTGTCCACGACCTCGAAGACCATATGGTGCAACCCCGTGCCATCGTCGGTATCGCCGATGTACATGCCCGGACGCTTGCGCACCGCATCGAGCCCTTTGAGAATCTTGATGTGGGAACTGTCGTATTGGTTAGGCTTGGTAGTCATTCGATCGAGTCTTTTAACGTGAAAGTCGCTCAACCTTGCTCACCCTCTCCCTTTTGGGAGAGGGCCGGGGTGAGGGGAACGATCATGGCGAGCAGCCGCGCTCATGCGATACCTCCCTGTGTCGCGCCCTTCGGGCGCAAAGCGTGCACAAATTTGCCGGGAGCAAATTTGAACATGCGGAGCATGGCCCGGAGGGCAGGCCCCAAGAACGGGGCCTGTAAATCGGCCTTCCTGCCGATTTGTCATCATCCAGGGCGGC
>JBFMDC010000047.1:0-14755 GCA_040753975.1 Pseudomonadota bacterium | reverse complement strand
GCAGCAACCTTGCTCCCCCTCTCCCTTTGGGAGAGGGCCGGGGTGAGGGGAACGATCATGGCGAGCAGTCGCGCTCATGCGATACCTCCCTGTATCGCACCCTTCGGGCGTAAAGCGTGCACAAATTTGCCGGGAGCAAATTTGAACATGCGGAGCATGGCCCGGAGGGCAGGTCCCAAGGACAGGACCTGTAAATCGGCCTTCCTGCCGATTTGTCATCATCCAGGGCGGCTGGTCGCCATGATCGTTAGTGGATATAGCCGGGAAAACTTTCATAGACGAGATTTTCCATGCGCGCAAACGCGACTTCCTCGCTGGGCTGGCTGAACAGCACCATCAACACGACCCATTTCAGGTTTTCGAGCGAGATGGTTTCCTCGTTCAAAGCCATGAGGCGATCGATGACCATTTCCCTGCTCGCCGCGGTCAGGATACCGCTCTGCTCCAGAAACATCAGGAAACCGCGGCATTCCACATCCAGCTTGGCCAGCTCTTCCGACGAAAAGATCCGGAATGCCGGGAGGGAAGCGGCCCGCATCGGCTGCTGGGCGCCCAGCGTCTCCAGCCAATCGAACGCCCGATTGATCTCCTGCTTCGGAAAACCCGCTTCCAGCAGCTCGGTCCGCATCTCGTCGGGATCCGGCGCCTGCTCCGCATCGCGGTCCAGATAGTTTTCGAACAGGTAGATCAACACATCAAACACGTTTTCTTTCATTGGCCCTCTCGAGTGGGGGAACGTCGGGACGCTCCCTACTTTACACGGCGGTATCCGCCGCCCGGCGCAGCCGCCACATGGCCCTCCAGCTCGAGCAGGACGAGTTTCGAGGTGATGAGGTTCGCTGTATAACCTGTTGCCGCGACTAGAGTATCCACGGACGTCGGCGCATAGGCAATATGCGCCAGAATCCGCGCGGCTTCCGCGTCCGCCGGCGGGGTAGCGGGAGATTCTCCCTGGCAATCCACGAAACCCGCCAGCGCGCCGAGCTCCTCCAGGATGTCCGGCACCGATTCCACCAGTTTGGCGCCTTCGCGGATCAGGGCATTGCAGCCACGCGCCAGGGGGTCGAGGATCGAACCGGGAATGGCGAAGACCTCGCGCCCCTGTTCCATCGCCTGGCGCGCGGTGATGAGCGAACCCGATTTCAGGGCCGCCTCGACCACCAGCACGCCGAGGCTGAGGCCGCTGATGATGCGGTTGCGGCGCGGGAACCCCTCCCGGCTCGGCGGGGTGCCGGGCGGAAACTCGGACACGAGCACCCCGCCGCTGCCGGCGATAGCGTCAGCCAGGGCCTGGTGCCGCGGCGGATAGATGCGGTCCGGCCCGCATCCGAACACGGCGACGGTCGGGCCGCCGGCTTCCAGGGCTCCTTCATGCCCGGCGGCGTCGATCCCCAAAGCCAGGCCGCTGGTGACCGCCAGCCCGGCACGAGACAAGGCCGCGGCAAACCGTTTTGCCGTCCGCTCCCCCGTCGCCGTCGGGTTGCGGCTGCCGACGATGGCGATCTGCTTGCTCCGCAGCACGGCGGCATCGCCTCGCGTGAAAAGCACCACCGGCGGATCGGCGATCTCACGCAGCAAAGAAGGATATTCGCAATCGTGCAGAGTGATACAACCATGTCCCGGCTGCGCCAGCCAGGCCAGATCCGCCTCGACCTCCTCCCATTGGGGGCGCATCAGGCGGTGCAGCGCGTCCCCGCTCAAGCGCAGCCCATCGTAGGCCTCCCGCGGCTGGGCGAACACCGCGCCGGCCGAGCCGAACCGCGCCAGCAGCGACGCCGCCCGGCGCGGCCCGACACCGGGTAGCCGCGCCAGGGCCAACCAGCAGCGCAAAGAGGCCTCCGTCATCGGCCGGACGTTACGGAAGACCTGACGATGTCGCCGAGGTGCATCGCCCTGACCGCCTTCATCACCAGCGCATAACTGACGCGCTCGAAGGGCCGGAAGACCACCAGCGAGCCCGACCAGTCCGGCGGCGTCTCGACGACGTTGCCGAAACCGCCGGCGACGTAGTCTTTGATCGTGTCGGCTTCACGGTAGATATCGAGCACGTGGCCGACTTCCAGGCCATCCCGCTTTCCCCGGTCCAGGACGACCACCTGGTATTGTCCGATCTGAGTCACGCCGTCGAGCACACCGATGATCCTGCCGGAAACCGGTTTCTCCGGGGCGTGAAGGGTGTACGAAGTCGTCAGCTCTTGCGGCTCGACGGCCAGCAGGCGGTCACCTATCACGGCCTCCCGTTCGGCCCGGATCAGGAGAAGCTCCGAGAGCTCGCCGACGCTCCGGACCTGGGCGTCACCGATATACAAGGCTTCGTAGCCGAGCACTTCTTCGGTGGCGCCGTCGCGATAGGCGGGACCAGGCCGCACGACCGCCAGGACGCCGCCCTTGGCTTCTTTTTTGAGTCCTCGCGCATAGATGCCGTAACCGGCGCCGCCGGAGATGTGTTCGTCCGGAAACCCGACGATGTAAGGGAGGGCATCAGCGTCGGCGCTGTCCAGGACTCTGGGCCGGGTCAGGAAGGCCCGGATGGCGTCCGCCGGAATGACCGGGATCTCCCGCACCAGCGGCGTCACCCGGATGACGGGGCTCAAGGGGACGGTGGGAGCGGTCTCGAACTCGATGCGGGGCCGGCCGGCCACCCGGCGCAGGACGAGCACGTCGCCCGGGTAGATCTGGTCGGGGTTACCCAACGCCGGGTTCCGGTACCACACCTGCGGCCACTGGGCCGGGTTCTGCAGAAAGCGGGAGGCGACGTCCCAGATCGTATCGTTCGCCTGTACCAGGTAGCGCTCGGGAGAGTCCGGATTGAGGGCAACCTCGGCCGCCAAGGTCCCGGCGCAGGCGAAGAGCAGCGCCAAGCCGGCTGCGAACTTGGCGGTCATGGGCATTCTCGTGGCATCGCAAGGAAACTGGAGTGAAGTTTGCTTGTCTTACCGTTCAGACGTTGAATATCCCGCTGCATCAGGCTTTAGATTCATTCTCCCGGCGGAATTCGTTAGAATTCTCCATGCTTGAGCAGCTATGTTTCCCGCGCGCCCGGCGGAAGAGGGCTATTAGCCGAAGGCGCCGGGGAACAATACGACATGTTTCCTGCGCGCCCGGCGGAAGAGGCTACCGTGACCATTCTATCCATTCTCGAATTTCCTGACGAACGTTTGCGCAAGAAAGCCGCGCCCGTCGAAGTGTTCGACGACGCCCTGCGCAGGACCGTCGACGACATGTTCGAGACCATGTACGCGGCGCCCGGCGTCGGTCTGGCGGCCACCCAGGTCAACCTGCACAAGCGCATTCTCGTCATCGACGTTTCCGAGGAAAAAAACGCGCCGCTTTGCCTGATCAATCCGGAGCTGCTCGAAAAGAGCGGAAGCGGGGAGATGGAGGAAGGCTGCCTGTCGGTGCCCGGGATTTTCGAAAAAGTGTGCCGGGCGGAGTCGGTCAGGGTCCGCGCCCAGGACCGCAACGGCGAATGCTTCGAGATGTCGGCGGAAGGGCTGTTGGCCGTCTGCATCCAGCACGAGATGGACCACCTGGAAGGCAAGCTCTTCCTCGACCATCTTTCCGCTCTGAAGCGCCAGATGGCGCGCAAGAAACTCCAGAAAGAGCGGCGCATGAAGCAAATCAGCAAGGCCCCGCGCGCTGCGGCGGCCGTCTGAGCGTCCCGCGCCGGAGCGGAAAACGCCGACCACCCCAATGCGGCAGAGCCGCCGCATCCGCCCAACCGTAGCAACGGCTTCATGAGAATCGTATTCGCCGGCACCCCGGAGTTCGCCGTCCCTGCCTTGCGCGCCCTGATCGCATCGGGCAACTCACCCTGCGCCGTCTACACTCAGCCTGATCGGCCTGCCGGCCGCGGCCGCAAAATCGCGGCCAGCCCGGTCAAGCAACTCGCGGCCGACCAGGGCCTTCCCGTGTTCCAGCCGGAATCCCTGAAAGGGCAGGAGGCACTCGAACGGCTGCGCGGCCTGGCGCCGGACCTGATGGTGGTGGTGGCCTACGGACTGATCCTGCCGACGCCCATCCTGGCCGTTCCGCGGCTCGGCTGCGTCAATATCCACGCATCCCTGCTCCCCCGCTGGCGCGGTGCGGCCCCGATCCAGCGGGCCATCCTCGCCGGCGATCTGGAAACGGGCGTCACCCTCATGCGCATCGAACCGCGTCTGGACGCCGGCCCGATGCTCGGCAAACGGAGCTTTCCGATCGGCGGCGACGATACCGCCGCCACCTTGCATGACCGCCTCGCCGGGCTCGGAGCCGAATTGCTGATCGAGCTGCTGCCCGAGCTGGCGGCCGGCCGTCTGCCGGGTGAAGTCCAGGACGAGAGCCTGGTCACCTACGCAGAGAAGATCGAAAAATCCGAAGCCCGCATCGACTGGCAGCAGGATGCAGCTCATGTCTGCCGCCGGGTGCACGCGTTCAATCCCTGGCCGGTGGCGGAAACGACACTGGATGGAACGGTACTGCGGATCTGGTCGGCGCAAGCTCTGGATACCCCGCCGGACGCCTGTCCCGGCACCGTCGTCGCGGCCGCGAAAAACCTCGACGTGGCCTGCGGCCGGGGCATTCTGCGAATCCTTGAAATCCAGGCCCCCGGCAAGCGGCGGATGAGCGCCGCGGATTTCCTCAACGCTCACGCAATGGACGGAAGACGGCTGGGGACATGACGGCTAAAACCCGCACGCTGGCTGCCGCAACGCTTCATGATGTCGTCGTCGACCGGCATTCGCTGACCTGGGCGCTGGGAAAACGTCTTCCCTCATTGCCGGACGCCCGCGACCGGGCTTTCGTGCAATCGCTGTGCTACGGCGTACTCCGCGCCTTCGAGCCGCTGGACTTCCTGCTGGGCGAACTTGCACTCAAACCCATCCGCGACCCGGAGGTCCGGCTGCTCGCTCTGATCGGTCTCCACCAGTTGCGCAGCATGAACGTCAAACCCCATGCCGCGGTTTCGGAGACGGTCGAGGCAGCCGGCCGGAAAAGCTGGGCAAAACCCTTGCTCAACGCCATTCTGAGGAACTATCTGCGGCGCAGGGACGAACTGGAAAGCCGGACTCTGCAGGACCCCGCGAGCCGGGACGCCCATCCCGCCTGGCTGCGCGACCGCCTCGCCGCCGACTGGCCCGAGCGGTGGGAAACTCTCGTGCAGCAGAACAACCTGCCGCCGCCGATGACGATCCGCGTCAACCCGCTCCAGGAGGAGCGCGCAGCCTATCTCGAACGGCTGGCCGAAGCCGGCATCGCCGCCCGCCCTTGCCGCCATTCGCCCTTGGGGCTGACTCTCGAATCGCCGGTCCCGGTCGATGCACTGCCAGGCTTCGCGGACGGCCGGGTGTCGGTCCAGGACGAAGCGGCCCAACTGGCGGCGCCGCTGGTGGGCGCCGAACCGGGCGAACGGATTCTGGACATCTGCGCCGCCCCCGGTGGAAAGACGCTGCACATGCTCGAACTCTGCCGGGGAGGCATCGAAGCCGTCGCGGTGGACATCGATGCCGAACGGTGCGCGCGTATCCGCGAAAACCTGGAGCGGGAAAGGCTGTCCGCCACGGTGGTCAACGGCGACGCCCGCTCGCCGGAATCATGGTGGGACGGCCGGCCCTTCGACCGCATCCTGCTGGATGCGCCCTGTTCGGCGACCGGAGTCATCCGGCGCCACCCCGACATCAAACTGCTGCGGGAAGCGCACGATCTCGACACACTGCATGAGCTTCAGGCAGCCATCCTCGATGCCGCCTGGCCCCTGCTCAAACCGGGCGGCATCCTCGTCTACGCCACCTGTTCGGTCATCCGCGCCGAGAACGAACTGCAGATAAACCGCTTTCTGGAGACCCACTGCGATGCGGCCGAACTGCCGCTGACCGCGGACTGGGGCATCCCCTTGCGCCATGGACGCCAGATTCCGACAGGGGAATCCGGCATGGACGGCTTCTTCTATGCCCGTCTGCGCAAGACGATATGAACAGGTTTGCCGGCTGGCTGGTCCTGTTCGGCCTCCTCGCCCCCATCACGGGCTGGAATGCCGACGCAGGGTTCACCGTGCGCCGCGCCGAGCTGTTCCGGCACGAGGACCGTTCCTGGGGGCTCGATGCCGACATCGACTTCGATTTCAGCGACACCGCCATCGAGGCCATGCACAACGGCGTCCCTTTGACCCTGGTCATGCGTCTTCGCGTGAAGCGGGTGAGGCCTTGGTGGTGGGATGAGACCATGATCTCCGAAAATCATCGGCGGACCATCCTCTTTCACCCCCTGGCGCGCGCCTATCAACTGACCGCGGCGGACTCGGGCGTGACCGAGAACTTCGCCAGTCTGCGCGCCCTGCTGGAGGAACTGGGAAGGATAAGAAACCTGCCGGTCGGAGCCACTCGAACGCTCGCCGGCGGCGAATATCGCGCCGCCCTCGCGGTGACGCTGGACATCGAATCGCTCCCCCTGCCGCTGCGCCCCACGGCCTATCTCTCCCCCCAGTGGCATCTGAACAGCCCCTGGTTCCGATGGTCATTCGCAAACTGAGAATCCGCCTGCCGCTCAGCCTGGTCGTGATCGCGCTGTTCACGGCCATCGTCGCCTCGCTGCACCTGATGAGCTCCGCCACGCAGAGTTCGCCGCAGCTCGGCAGCATGTACTCGCTGTTGGTCCTCATCAATTCGGTCGGTTCGATCCTCCTGCTGACGCTGGTCGTCGTCAATGTGTACGGACTCCTCCGGCAGCTCGCCAGGAGGACGGCCGGCTCCCATCTGACGGCGCGCATGGCGTTTCTCTTCGTCCTGCTCAGCCTGGCGCCGGCATCCATCGTGTTCTACTACTCCATGCAGTTCCTCAAACAGAGCATCGACAGCTGGTTCGACGTCCGCATCGACCAGGCCATGGAGGACGCGCTGGAACTGGGACAGGCGGCGCTCGACGAGCGGATGCGCACCATGCTGCACCAGACCGAACAGGTGGCGGCCAAGTTGCAGCTCGCGCCGATCATGGAATATCCCTTGCGTCTGACCGAACTCCGGGACGAGATGGGGGAGGGAGAATTCACGGTGTTTTCCAGGCAAGGCCGGATCATCGCAGCCGGCGGCTCTCAGCTCGGCTTCATCCTCCCCGATCTGCCGGATGCCGGGGTTCTGCTCCGAGTCAAGCAAGGCAAGTCCTATATCCGGCTGGAGCCCAATCAGGACGGCAGTCTGCAGATCCGTGCCGTCGTGGCCGTCCCCTCCGACGATCCCCTGTTTCTGCAAGCCGTGTTTCCCGTACCGCTGCGGATATCCCAGCTTGCCAGCACGGTCGAATCGGCCTATGTGCACTACAAGGAACTCGGCTTTCTCCGCAGCTCCCTCAAGCATACTTTCATTCTCACGCTGTCGCTGGTGCTGCTGCTGAGCCTCCTGGCGGCCATCTGGGTCGCATTCGTGAGCATCCGCCGCATCGTCGCGCCGGTGCGGCGGCTGGCCCAGGGCACGCGCGCGGTCGCCGAAGGGCGCTACGGCCAGCGCCTTGCGGTGCGGGCGAAAGACGAACTCGGCTTTCTGGTCGAATCGTTCAACACGATGACCGAAAAACTCGCCCAGGCCAGCGAAGAAGCCCGGCTGTCGCGGCTCGAAGTCGAGCGCCAGCGCGCCTACCTCGAAACCGTCCTGTCCAATCTGTCCTCCGGCGTGCTCAGCTTCGACAATACCTCCCGGCTTCTTACCGCGAACCGCGCCGTGGACGACATCCTGCACCTTCCCGCCCACGACTACCTGGGTCTTCCCATCAGCCGGCTCAAAGCCGAACATCCCTATCTCGCCGAGCCGCTGGGCCGTATCGAACGCTGGCTGGAAAAGGGCGCCGGCACCTGGCGGGGCGAGATATCCTTCGTCGGCCCCACAGGCCGGCGTGAGCTGTATTGCCATGGCACCCCCCTGTTCAATGGCAGCGGCGAAAAACTCGGCGCCGTCGTGGTATTCGACGACGTCACGGCACTCATCCTGGCCCAGCGCCAGGCGGCGTGGAGCGAGGTCGCCCGGCGCCTGGCCCACGAGATCAAGAATCCGCTCACGCCCATCCAGCTCTCCGCCGAACGCCTGCACCACAAGCTCGCCAGCCGGCTCGACGCCCGCGACGCGGAAGTCCTCGACCGTTCGACCCGCACCATCGTGCAGCAGGTCGAGGCGCTGAAAGCCATGGTCAATGCCTTCGCCGAATATGCGAGATCTTCCAGCATCCAGCTCCAGCGGGTTGCGCTGGCCGATATCGTGGAACAGGTGGTCGCTTTGTACCCGCCGCAATCCGGCATCGGTTTTACAATCGATGAAGAACCGAACCTGCCCAGGATCTCCGCCGACCCCTTGCAGCTCCGGCAAGTCCTGCACAATCTCATCAAGAATTCACAGGAAGCCCTGGCGCCGTCCACACAAGGTAATATGTGTTTTGTTCTTCGCAAGACGGTCGATCAGGGAGAAGCTTTCGTGCAACTGACGGTCCGTGATAACGGGCCCGGCATTCCGAAGGACCAGGTGGATCGGATTTTCGAACCCTATGTCACCACCAAGACCAAGGGCACCGGTCTGGGACTTGCGATCGTCAAGAAAATCATCGAGGAACATGGCGGGAGCATCCGCGTGGAAAACGGGCACCAGCAGGGCGCCGGCTTCATCATCCGGTTCCCGATCCCAGAAACAGACATGCGAGCCGAAGCGAATGGCGGGAGCTCTGGAGCGAGATCATGAATCAAAGCTGCATATTGGTCGTCGATGACGAGCCCGATATCCGCGAACTGGTGCAGGATATTCTGACGGACGAGGGCTACACGGTGGTAGGCGCCGAAAACGGGGCCACTGCCCGCCAAGCCGTCCGGGAACATCGTCCGGAGCTGATTCTGCTCGACATCTGGATGCCGGACGAGGACGGCATTTCGCTGCTCCGGGAATGGCTGGAAAGCGGAGCGATAGACTGCCCCGTCATCATGATGTCCGGCCACGCCACGGTGGAAACCGCCATAGAAGCCACCCGCTTAGGTGCTCACGACGTGCTGGAAAAGCCCATCTCGATGGCGAAACTCCTGATCACCGTGGAGCGGGCGCTGGAGTCGGTCCGGCTGAAGCGCGAAACCGTGGGGGTGAGACGCGCCGCCGAAACGGCGCCGGTGGAACTGGTGGGCAAGAGCGCTTCGATGGAGCTGCTGCGGGAACAGATCAAACGCCTCGCGCAGCATGACGCGCGTGTCCTGCTGGTCGGAGAGGCCGGCAGCGGCAAGGAAACCGCCGCGCGTTACCTGCACGCCCACAGCTCACGCCGCTCCGGGCCTTTCCTGGAAGTCGCCGCCGGCACTATTTCGCCCGCGGCCTCCGCCATCGAATTCTTCGGCAGCGAAAGCAATGGCAAGATCCGCCGGGGACTGCTGGAACAGGCGCACGGAGGCACGTTTTTCCTCGAGGACGTCTCCGATCTCGAACCGGAAACCCAGGTGCGCCTCCTTGGATCGCTGGAGACCGGCGCGTTTTACCGCGTCGGCGGCACCGAACCCATCCACACGGATTTCCGTCTCGTCGCATCGACGCATGTGCCCCTGGACGATGCGGTCCGCGCCGGCCTTTTCCGCCGGGAGCTGTTTTATTTGCTGAACGCCGTGACGCTCAAAATTCCGCCGCTTCGGGAACACAGCGAGGATGTCCCTGAATTGCTCCGGTTTTATGTGGACTATTTCGTCAGCCGGGAAAAGCTCCCCTTCCGGCGTTTTCCGGTCTCGGTACAGAACTTTTTGCGTCACTACGCCTGGAACGGCAATATCCGGGAGCTGAAAAACCTGGTCCAGCGGCTTTTGATTCTGGGCAGCGGCGAAGATGTCTCGCTGGACGAGGTCAAATCCATACTCGGCGGCGCGACCGGCACGCTGAAAGCCGAAGGCAAATCCGACTTTTTCGAGCTTCCTTTGAAAGAAGCCCGCGAACGCTTCGAGAAGACCTATCTCGAATACCACCTCGACAAATATGGCGGCAGCGTCGCCCGGCTGTCGCAGGCCATCGGCCTGGAACGCACGCATCTATACCGAAAGCTCAATGCCTTGGGCATCAAGTTCAAAGACAAGCGCTAATGAAGATCATCATTCTGGGTGCCGGGCAAGTCGGCACGAGCGTACTGGCCAGCCTTTGCAGCGAGGACAACGACATCGTAGTCGTCGACAAACAGACCAGTGTCCTGCGGGAACTGCACGACCGCTTCGACATCGGCACCGTTCAGGGTAATGCGGCGCATCCCACCGTGCTGAAGCGGGCGGGCGCCGATGATACCGACATGCTCATCGCCGTGACCAGCGATGACGAAACCAACATGCTGGCCTGCCAGATCTCGCACATCCTGTTCAATATTCCGAAGAAGATCGCACGGGTGCGCGCCATCGAATATTTGAGCTATCCGGAGATATTTTCGAAGGAAGGCGTACCCATAGACGTGGTCATCAGCCCCGAACAGATCGTCACCCAGATGATCGAACGGCTGCTGCAATATCCAGGCGCGTCCCAGGTTCTGGACTTTGCCGAAGGACGGGTCCGCCTGGTGTCGGTCCGGGCGCTGACGGGAGGACCTTTGGTGGGACGGGAAATTCGCGAGCTTCACCAGCACATGCCGAACGTCCACGCTCGGATCGCCGCCATTTTCCGTAACGCTCGCCCCATCATCCCCAATGGAAGGCAAACGATAGAACACGGCGACGAAGTGTTCTTCATGGCCTCGTCCGAGGAAATCAGCGACGTGATGAGCGAACTGCGCGAAGTCGACAAACCGTATAAGCGGCTCATGTTCGCGGGTGGCGGGCATGTCGGCAAGCGGGTGGCGCAGGCGCTGGAACACCGGTATCAGGTCAAGGTCATCGAGAAAAACGCCGACCGCGCCAAGAAGATCGCCGGAGATCTCACCAATACGGTGGTGTTGCTGGGAGACGCTTCCGACAAGGAGTTGCTGCTGAGCGAGAACATCGAAAACACCGACATTTTCTGCGCCATCACTAATGACGACGAGGCTAACATCCTCTCCGCGATGCTGGCCAAGCGCCTGGGCGCGCGGCGCGTCATCAGCCTGGTCAACAAAGCCGCCTACGCGGATATCGTAGATCCCAACCAGATCGACCTGGTCATCTCTCCGCAGCAATCCACCATAGGCGCCCTGCTCCGGCATATCCGCAAAGGCGATGTGGTCCAGGTCCATTCGCTGCGGCATGGCTCCGCCGAAGCACTCGAAGCCGTGGCACACGGAACTCCGGGGAAATCTAAGGTGATCGGCATACCGATAGACCGCATCCCCATCCCGCCGGGCGTGGTCATGGGCGCCCTGGTCAGGGATCAAGAAGTGATACAAGTCCATCACGACACCGTCATAGAGGACGGGGATCATGTCGTCATGTTCCTGCTCGACAAGAAAGTCATCCCTATCATCGAGCAGATGTTCCAGGGGGATGTCTCAAGGAGCTGACCGTGAATGCAGCGGCAACCCGGCAAAAATGGGATCGCATCTATCGGGACTGGAACGGGCGGCCCCCCATGGCTGCAACTGTATTGTCCGAGAATGAGCATCTCCTTCCGCCCGGCGGCGGCCAAGCTCTGGACTTGGCCTGCGGGCTCGGCGCCAATGCGGTGTTTTTAGCCCGCCGGGGGTTCGAGGTCGACGCCATCGACATTTCGGAAGTCGGAATCGAGGCATTGGCCAATATCGCGCGCGCAGAAGCCCTGCCCATCGATGCCCGCGTCGCAAATGTCCTGGAGAGCCAATGGCCGACTGAACGTTATGACGTGATTGTCGTCGCCAGATTCCTGGAACGGACGCTGGTGCGGGAGATCGCGGACGCGCTCAAACCCGGCGGGTTGTTGTTCTATCAAACTTTCGTGGAAACCAAATCCGGCATTTCCGGCCCCAGCGACCCTCGCTTTCTGCTGCGCGACAACGAACTCATCCGGCTCTTTGACGGGCTGCTGATCCGTTATTACCGGGATGAGGCGCGGACGGGCAAACCGGATGCCGGCCAACGTGATGAAGCTTTTTTCATAGCCCAGAGGCCCGATTCATGATCGAACAAATCGACCCCGCTGCCGCCTGGCAGTTCACTCTAGACCACCCCGATCACGTTCTTCTCGACGTGCGCGATCCCATCGAGTTCGCGATGATCGGGCACCCGCTGGGCGCAAGCAACATTCCGTGGAAATTCGCACCGACCTGGCAAATCAACCCCGCTTTCCTTGATGGAGTCAAACAGCTCGCGCCCGACGGCGCGATCCCGATCCTGCTGCTGTGCAGAAGTGGTCAGCGCTCCCAGGAAGCCGCGGAGCATCTTGCAGCCGCCGGCTATTCGAAACTGTACAATATACGCGAAGGTTTCGAAGGTCCCCTGGATGACGACCGCCATCGCAGCTCGATAGGAGGATGGCGTTATCACGGCCTCCCCTGGGAACAAAGCTAACCATACATGCCGCAAGCGGCACCCCCGAACATGACAAATCGGCAGGACCACCGATTTACAGGTCCCGTCCTTGGGCCCCGCCCTCTGGGCCATGCTCCGCATGTTCAAATTTGCTCCCGGCAAATTTGTGCACGCGCAGCGCCCGGAGGGTGTGGCACAGGGAGGTGCCGCATGAGAGCCGCTTGCGGCCCGCAGTTCCCCGTGAAACCGCTGAGCTGAATCGCGGTCTAATTTTCCAAAGCACCCCGCTTCTGCCCTGAAGCGGGGTGCTTTCTTTTTTCCCACACGACCCCTTTGAGAATCATGGTAGACAAGTTACGTAACATAGCGATCATCGCCCATGTCGACCACGGCAAAACCACCCTGGTAGACAAGCTGCTCCACCAGAGCGGCACTTTCGCCGCTCACGAGCGGGTGGGCGAGCGCGTCATGGACTCCAACGACCTGGAGAAAGAGCGAGGCATCACCATCCTGGCGAAAAATACCGCGATCAAGTGGCGGGATTACCGTATCAACATCGTGGATACTCCCGGTCACGCCGACTTTGGCGGTGAAGTCGAGCGCGTCCTTTCCATGGTCGACTCGGTTTTGCTTCTGGTCGACGCCGTGGACGGCCCCATGCCGCAAACCCGGTTCGTTACTCAAAAGGCCTTCGCCATGGGACTGCATCCCATCGTCGTGATCAATAAGATCGACCGGCCTGGCGCCCGTCCCGACTGGGTGCTGGACCAGACCTTCGATCTGTTCGACCGCCTCGGCGCAACCGAAGCCCAGCTCGATTTTCCGGTCATTTACTGCTCGGCATTGAACGGCTATGCAGGGCTGAGCCCGGATATCACAGGCGGTACGCTGGAACCGCTGTTCGAAGCCATCGTGAATCACGTATCACCGCCCGACGTGGATATCGACGGCCCGTTTCAGATGCAGGTGAGCAGCCTCGATTACAATTCCTACGTAGGGGTCATCGGCATCGGAAGAATCACCCGAGGCACCATCAAAAGGAATACCCCGGTCACGCTGATCAAACGCGATGGCAGGCAAAGCGCGGCCCGCATTCTCCAGGTCCTGGCCTTCCATGGGCTGGAACGTATCGAGAGGGACGAGGCAAGCGCCGGCGATATCATCGCCTTCACCGGTATCGAAGGGCTCGAGATTTCGGATACGCTTTGTGCGGTAGGCTTTGCCGAACAGCTCCCCCCGCTCACCGTAGACGAACCCACGGTAAGCATGACCTTTCAGGTAAACAATTCGCCTTTCGCGGGAAGGGAGGGCAAGTTCCTGACATCAAGGCAGATTCGCGACAGGCTGAATCGGGAACTGATCCACAATGTCGCACTGCGGGTCGAGGATACCGCAGACCCGGATAAATTCGCGGTTTCCGGCCGGGGCGAGCTGCACCTTTCCATTCTGATCGAAAACATGCGGCGGGAAGGTTACGAACTGGCGGTTTCCCGACCCGAAGTCATCATCCGTGAAATCGACGGAGAATCTTGCGAACCCTATGAATTCGTGACGATCGAACTGGAGGAGGCACATCAGGGCGCTGTCATGGAAAAACTCGGCGAGCGCAAGGGCGACCTGCAGAACATGGTGCCGGATGGTCAAGGACGCGTGCGTCTCGAGTATGTCATCCCTTCCCGCGGACTCATCGGATTTCAGACAGAATTCCTCACCACCACATCCGGAACAGGCCTCTTGTATCACGTGTTCGATCACTACGGACCGATCAAGAAGGGAGCGATAGGACAGAGAACGAATGGGGCGCTGATTTCCAACACCTCGGGCAAAGCGTTGGCATTCTCGCTGTTCAATCTCCAGGAGCGGGGACGTCTATTCGTGGAGCACGGCGACGAAGTGTACGAAGGCATGGTCGTCGGCGTGCATACCCGGGGCAACGATCTGGTGGTCAACCCCACGAAAGCCAAGCAGCTCACCAACATCCGGGCGGCCGGCAGCGACGAGAACATCCTGCTGACGCCCGCGATCAAGTTCAGTCTTGAGCAGGCGATAGAATTCATTGATGACGATGAACTCGTGGAAGTGACCCCCCAGACCATTCGTATCCGCAAAAAACTCTTGCAGGAACACGAGCGCAAGAAGGCTTCCCGAAGCGCCGAGGCCTGACAGCGGCCCCGCAGCCCCCGGCCAGGAGGCCTCGGTGATCCGGGGCCTTTTTTTCGCTTTTGCCTGAAGTCTAAAACCCAACGACAAACAAAAACCCCCGACCGTCGCCGGCCGGGGGTTTTTGCTTTCACCGCCGGAAGGGGAGTCCCGAAGGACTCCCCTTGGGGCGATTACATGAACGACGGGATCAGCGGGGCGTCGATCTGGACGATCTGA
>JBFMDC010000046.1:0-38209 GCA_040753975.1 Pseudomonadota bacterium | reverse complement strand
AGCTTTACCTGCTGTTCGCGCTGGGCAATCTCTATCAGGTTCGGGAGGTATTGATGGCTGCCTAGGGAGGAATCCGCCCGGTGCCCCGAGAACAGGGGGCGAAGGGAAGCAAAACCGGGTGTGGGGGGGTTAGCCACCCGCCCAAAACGGCCCGCCGTGGCCTCCCAAACCGGCTGCGTCGCCGCCACCGCAAGAAATTCCGACTTGTTCAGAGCTTCCCTAAGACCACGATCCGGGATCGGGAGATTTGGAGGGAATGCGCGTCCAACCCACCCGAAATGCGGCTTTCAGGCAAAATGAGAATTGCTGCGGCGGAATCACGACACTCCAAAACCCTTCAAAAAACCGTTAAAATTAACGGATTTTTCCATCCTGGCGGTATCGCCACGAATGGAAGGGGCGGCACAGCCCCTGTGCGATTTCAATCAACACTAGAACGCAAGGAGATTCCATGGCGGTAGAACGCACCATTTCCATCATCAAGCCGGACGCGGTCGCCAAGAACGTCATCGGCGAGATTTATTCCCGCTTCGAGAAAGCCGGCCTCAAGATCGTGGCCGCGAAGATGGTCCAGCTCTCCCGCGAACAGGCCGAGGGCTTCTATGCCGTACACCGCGAGCGCCCGTTCTTCAACGACTTGGTGTCGTTCATGATCAGCGGCCCGGTCATGATCCAGGTGCTGGAAGGCGAGAACGCCATCGCCAAGAACCGTGACCTGATGGGCGCCACCAATCCCAAGGACGCCGCTCCCGGCACCATCCGCGCCGACTTCGCCGTCAGCATCGACGAGAACGCGGTGCACGGCTCCGACGGCCCGGAAACGGCGGCCCAGGAGATCGATTATTTCTTCAAGAGCGATGAACTCTGCCCCCGCACCCGCTGAGACGGAAGCCCGCGTCAATCTGCTCGATCTGGACCGGGAAGGCATGGAAGCCTTCTTCGTCCGCATCGGCGAGAAGCCGTTCCGCGCCTCGCAATTGCTGCAATGGATCCATCAGCGCGGCGTCACCGACTTCGCACTGATGACCAACCTGAGCAAGGCGCTGCGCGGTCGGCTCGAAGCGGCGAGCGAAATTCGCCCGCCCGAACTCGTGCTCGAGCAGCGCTCGGCCGACGGCACCCGCAAATGGGTGCTGCAGGTAGACGCCGTCAACCGGGTCGAGACCGTGCTGATCCCCGACGAGGGGCGCAACACCCTGTGCGTCTCCTCGCAGGTGGGCTGCTCGCTCGAATGCTCGTTCTGCTCCACCGCCCGCCAGGGATTCAACCGGAACCTGACCACCGCCGAGATCATCGGCCAGCTCTGGGTGGCACAGCACCGCCTCGGCGAAGAACAGCGCATCAGCAACGTGGTGCTGATGGGCATGGGCGAGCCCCTGCTCAATTTCGGCAACGTCGTCGCCGCGACCCGCCTGATGATGGACGACTTCACCTATGGCCTGTCGAAGCGGCGGGTGACGCTCAGCACCTCAGGGGTAGTGCCGGCGCTGGACCGGCTGGCCGAGGTCAGTGACATCAGCCTGGCGGTGTCGCTGCATGCGCCCGATGACGAGCTGCGCAACGAACTGGTGCCGATCAACCGCAAGTATCCGATCAAGGAACTGCTGGCCGCCTGCAAGCGCTACGTCGGCACGGAAAACCGGCGCAAGGTCACCTTCGAATACGTGATGCTGGACGGCGTGAACGACGCCCCCGCGCATGCCCGCGCCCTGATCCGGCTGCTGAGCCATGTGCCCTCCAAGGTGAACCTGATTCCGTTCAATCCGTTCCCGAATTCGGCGTACCGCTGCTCGCGCCCCGAGGCCATCGCCCGCTTCGCCCAGATCCTGCAGGATGCCGGACTCATCACCACCACCCGCAAGACCCGGGGGAGGGACATCGACGCGGCCTGCGGCCAATTGGTGGGGAAGGTCAACGACCGCAGCCGGCGCCAGTTCCGTCTGCAGACCGCGCATTGACGATGAGAGGATGGCTGGCTTTGAGCGCGTTGCTGGGAACCGTTGCCGCCTGCACTACACCGGAACAGAAGCCGCACGCGGCCAACGATCCCTACGGCGAACTCAGCGCCGCGGACGTCTATGTCCAGAAAGGCGTCCGCTACATGGAGCAGGGAGCGCTGGAGGTGGCGCTGGAAGACTTAAGGCATGCGGTAGAGCTGGACCCCGCCAACAGCGATGCGCACGATGCGCTGGCCATCCTGTACGAAAAGCTGGGTAGACCTGAGGAAGCCGACCGCCATTTCCGCGAAGCCTTGTCGCTGAATCCGGAAAATTACAGCGCCTTCAACAATTACGGGCGTTTTCTCTGCAATACCGGACACACCCAGGACGCCATGGCCAAGTTCGAAGCCGCCTATTCGACTCCGCTGTACCGGCAGCCCTGGATCCCCCTTTCCAATGCCGGCGCCTGCCTGCGCCGTGCGGGCCGGCCCGCGGAAGCCGAGCCGTATTTGCGCAGGGCGCTGGAGAAGAGCCCGAACCACCCTCCGGCGCTGCTGGAAATGGCCTACGTCAGTCTGGAAGCACGGCAATACCTGTCCACGCGCGCTTTCCTGCAACGCTACCAGGCCATCGCCGGAGATACGCCGGAAACCCTGTGGCTCTGCGTCCAGACCGAACTGGCCTTGGGCGATGCCGGCGAAGCCCGGCGGCTGGCCGACCGGATCGGCTTGGATTTCCCGGATTCGGCCGAAGCCGTCAAGGCACGGCGCCTGTTCGGCAAACTCTGACCGCGTTTGCCCACCGCTAGACAGATCGACTCAATGAGCGAAAAAATCCAAGCCATCCGCGGCATGCACGACATTCTGCCGGATATGACGCCGCGCTGGCAGCAGGTCGAACACCAGATCCGCAGCGTCATGTCCTGCTACGGCTACCGCGAGATCCGGCTGCCCATCGTCGAAAAGACCGAGCTGTTCAAGCGCTCCATCGGCGAAGTCACCGACATCGTCGAGAAGGAGATGTACGTGTTCGAGGACCGCAACGGCGATTCGCTGACCCTGCGCCCCGAAGGCACCGCGGGGTGCCTGCGCGCCTGCCTCGAGCACGGCCTGCTGCACAACCAGACCCATCGGCTGTGGTATGCCGGCCCCATGTTCCGCCACGAACGGCCGCAGAAGGGGCGTTACCGGCAGTTCCACCAGGTCGGCGTCGAGGTCTTCGGCATGCCCGGGCCCGACATCGATGCGGAGCTGATCTTCTTGAGCCGCCGGCTCTGGCAGCGCTTAGGGGTAGCCCACAAGCTGCGGCTGGAACTGAATTCCCTGGGCACACCCGACGAACGGCTGGCCTACCGCCAGATTCTGGTGGATTATCTGCGCGAGAATTACGACGCCTTGGATGCGGACAGCGCGCGGCGCCTGGAAACCAATCCGCTGCGCATCCTCGACAGCAAGAATCCGGAGATGAAGGATCTGCTCGCCGGCGCGCCGGTGCTGGCCGACTATCTGGGCGAGACCTCGCGTACGCACTTCGAGGGACTGACCGCGCTGCTCGATGCCGCCGAAATCCCGTACGTGATCAACCTGCGGCTGGTGCGCGGCCTGGATTATTACTGCAACACGGTGTTCGAATGGGTGACGGAGGAACTGGGCACCCAGGGCACCGTCTGCGCCGGCGGCCGCTATGACGGTCTGGTGGCCCAGCTCGGCGGGCGCGAATCCAGCGCCATCGGCTTCGCCTTAGGGATGGAACGCCTGATCGAGCTGACCGGCGAGGCCATCGCCGACACCGCCCCGCATATCTATTTCATCGCGGCGGGCACAGCCGCGGAGCGGCGCGGCGCCGTGCTGGCGGAAATGCTGAGAGACGCGTTTCCCGGCCTCCGGCTCGTGGTCAATTGCGGCGGCGGCAGCTTCAAAAACCAGTTCAAGCGCGCCGACAAGAGCGAAGCGGCCTTCGCCCTGATCCTGGGCGAGGACGAAATGCGGGACGACAGCATCAGCCTGAAACCCCTGCGCTCGGACGGCGCCCAGCAAACGGTCGCGCAGGCCGATCTGGTCCGGCTCATCCAATCCTGTGTCCATATCTGAATGAGGTTGCCATGGAAGTTTATCTGACCGAAGAAGAGCGCCTCGAAGCGCTCAATCGCTGGTGGAAAGCCAACGCCAGCGCCGTGGTCTGGGGCATAGCACTGGGCATCGCCGTGATCGTCGGCTGGGGCGCCTGGAAACGCGCCCAGGACGAAAAAGCCATGCTGGCCGGAACGCTTTACCAGCAGCTCCTCGATGCGGTCGCGAACAAACAGACCGACGCCGCCGTCCAGTTGGGAGAGCGGATCGACAAGCAGTTCCCAGGCTCCGTCTATGCCACTTACGGCAAGCTGTTCCTGGTGCGGCTAAAGGTGGAAGCGAACGACCTGGCCGGCGCCAAGACCCTGCTGCAACAGCTGATCGCGGCCAGCAAGGACGAGAAAATCCTGCAGATTGCGCGACTCCGGCTGGCCGCAGTCCAGCTTGGCCTCGGCGAGACCGAGGAAGCGCTGAAACTGGCGGAAAGCGCAGCGGGCAAGGGCGCCCCCGAATTCGCCACGCTCTGGGAGGAGCTGAAGGGCGACATTTATATCGCCATGAACCGCCCCGAAGAGGCCCGCGCCGCCTATCTGAAGGCGCGCCAGGAAGACCAGCCCTCGCCCCTGCTCAAACTGAAGCTGACCGACCTCGGCTCGCCCGCCGCCCGATGATCCGCCGCGCACTGCTCATCGCCTCGCTCGCCGCGCTTTCCGGCTGCGCCGGGCTGGACGCCATCCAGAACGCCTACCAGGGCATCCAGGATTACTTTACCGGCAAGGACAATGCCGAACCGCCCGCGCCGCTGGCTGAAATCACGCCTCAGGTGCCGGTAGATAAACTCTGGACGGCGGAAATCGGCGACGGCTACGACGAGCAAAGCATCAACCTCGGACCCGCCGTGGACGAGGGCCGCGTCTTCGCCGCGGAGCGGCACGGCACCGTCCAGGCCTTCAACCGGCTGACGGGCGAGAAGTTGTGGTCGGTCGACCATGAGATGGAGCTGTCCGCCGGGCCGGCATTCGACGATGGCGAACTGTTCCTCGCCACCGCCGAGGGCGCGATCATCGTGCTGAACGCGGCCGACGGCTCGCTGATCTGGAAATCGACGCTCGCCAGCGAGATCCTTTCGGTCCCCGCCGTCGCGGACGACGTGGTCGTGGTCCGCGGCGCGGACGGCCATCTGACCGGGCTGGACCGGAAATCCGGCGCCACGCGCTGGTATTTCGAACGCCATGCCCCGCCGCTGGCCATACGCAGCCGGGGCGCTCCGATCATTGCCGGCGACCTGGTGATCGACGGTTTCGGCGGCGGCAAGGTGAGCGCCGTCCAGCTCAATGAGGGCAGACTGGACTGGGAGGCCAATGTCTCCCTGGCGCACGGCCGCTCCGAAATCGAAAGGCTGGTCGACCTCAGCGCCACGCCGGTGGTGCGCGATGATTCGGTGTTCGTCTCCGGCTACCAGGGCGGCACCGCTTCGCTGGGACTCAACACCGGTGAGGTGCAGTGGAAACGTGAGAGCATTTCCTCTCCCGCCGGCATGACGGCCGATCGCAAGGAGTTGTACGTCACCGACGCCAATGCCGATCTCTGGCAGCTCGCCATCCGCAACGGCGAAGACCAGTGGAAACAGTCCGAACTGCACGAGCGCCGCCTGACCGCTCCCGCCCTGGTAAAGGACTACCTGGTGGTCGGCGACTTCGAAGGCTATCTGCATGTGCTGAACAAGGAAGACGGGCGGATCGTCGGACGCGTCCGGATCACGGACGAACCCATCGAATATCCTCCCGTGGTATTCGGGGACATCGTCTACGTCTACGCCACTGACGGCACCCTGACCGCGGTCACGGTGGATTGAGCATGCTGCCCGTCGTCGCCCTGATCGGCCGCACCAATGTCGGCAAATCCACCCTGTTCAACTACCTGACCCGGACCCGTGACGCGCTGGTGGCCGACTACCCCGGCCTGACCCGAGACCGCCAGTATGGCCGGGTGCAGCGCGGCGAGCGCGACTATTTCGTGGTCGACACCGGCGGCATCATCGAAGCCGCCGAGGGCATCGACGACCAGGCCATGAAACAGGTGCAGCACGTCCTCGACGAGGCCGACCTCATCCTGTTCCTGGTCGATGTCCACGCCGGCATGACCGCCGGCGACGAACTCATCGCCGGGCGCCTGCGCCGGATCGGCAAGCCGGTGCTGCTGGTGGCCAACAAGATCGACGGCGCCAACGCGCTGATCGCCGGCGCGGAGTTCCACGCCTTCGGACTGGGCGAGCCGCAGCTCATTTCGGCGGCGCACGGCACCGGCGTGCACGCGCTGCTGGAACAGGTCGAGGCGCTGCTGCCGGCGCCCGAAGAAACGGAGGAAACGGACGCCGAAGGCGGCATCCGCATCGCGGTGGTGGGCCGGCCCAACGTCGGCAAATCCACCCTGGTCAACCGCATCCTGGGCGAGGAGCGCGTGGTCGTCTACGACCAGCCCGGCACCACCCGCGACAGCATCTACATCCCCTTCGAGCGGCGCGGGGAGCGCTACACCCTGATCGACACCGCCGGCATCCGCCGCCGCGCCCGGGTCAACGAGGGCGTGGAGAAATTCAGCGTCCTCAAGAGTTTCCAGGCCATCGAAAAGGCCCATGTGGTGATCTACCTGGTGGACGCGAGCGAGGGGCTCACAGACCAGGACGCCAACCTGCTCGGCATGGTGCTGGAAATCGGCCGGGGCCTCCTGATCGGCTTCAACAAATGGGACGGGCTGGACCCGGAGCAGCGCGAAAAGGTCAAGCGCCAGATCGACATCAAGCTGCCGTTCCTCGAGTTCGCCAAGAAGTATTTCGTCTCAGCCCTGCACGGCACCGGGGTCGGCGTGCTGATGGACGCGGTCAAGCCGATCTACCAGTCCGCCATGCTGGACCTGTCGGCCTCGCGCCTGACCCAGGTGCTGCAGGACTGTTTGACCGCCCACCAGCCGCCGCTGGTCCGCGGCCGCCGCATCAAGCTCAAATACGCCCACCAGGGCGGCCACAACCCGCCGGTCGTCGTGATCCACGGCAACCAGACCGAGGACCTGCCGGCCGCGTACAAGCGCTATCTCGGCAACGAGTTCCGCAAGGCCTTCAAACTCCAAGGGGTGCCGCTGAAACTGGTGTTCAAGAGCGCCGAGAACCCGTTCCAAGGCCGCCGCAACGAGCTTACCGAGCGCCAGATCAAGAAACGCCGGCGGTTGATCCGCCATGTGAAGAAGCGCTGACGGCCATTTCCTGAGCAATGCGGTCAACTATATAATTACCCGTTCTCTGCCGGCGCATCGTCATCCTTATTCGATGAAAGACTATCTGCTGATCCTCGTCAGCACGACCCTGGTGAACAACTTCGTCCTGGTGAAGTTCCTGGGGCTGTGCCCCTTCATGGGCGTCTCGCGCAAATCGGAAACGGCCATCGGCATGGGACTGGCGACGACCTTCGTGCTGACCCTGTCCTCGGTCAGCAGCTACCTGGTCAACCATTTCCTGCTGGAGCCGATGGGGCTGCAATACCTGCGCACCATTGCCTTCATCGTGGTGATCGCCGTGGTGGTCCAGTTCACCGAGATGGTCGTGAAGAAAACCAGCCCGCTGCTGTACCAGGTGCTGGGGATTTTCCTGCCGCTGATCACCACCAACTGCGCCGTGCTCGGCGTGGCCCTGCTCAACGTCCAGGCGGGCCACGACTTCATCGAATCCTTCCTCTACGGCTTCGGCGCCGCTGCCGGCTTCACCCTGGTGCTGGTGCTGTTCGCCGGCCTTAGGGAGCGGGTGGACGCCGCCGACGTGCCGGCGCCGTTCCGCGGCAATGCCATCGCCCTCATCACCGCCGGTTTGATTTCCGTCGCCTTCATGGGCTTCTCCGGCCTGGTCAAAGGCTAAGGGGCTTAAGGATGCTGGCGTTTCTCGCGGTCTGCGTGTTGTTCACCCTGTTTGGCGCGCTGCTGGGCTATTCCTCACGCCGCTTCAAGGTCGAGGGCGATCCGCTGGCCGACAAGATCGACGCCCTGCTGCCGCAGACCCAGTGCGGCCAGTGCGGCTTTCCCGGCTGCCGCCCTTACGCCGAGGCCATCGCCCGGGGTGAGGCGGACATCAACCAGTGCCCGCCCGGCGGCGAGGACGGCGTCCTGGCGCTGGCCGATTTGCTCGGCGTCGAGCCCAAGCCGCTGAGCGGGGAGCACGGCGCCGAGAAGCCGAAGAGCGTCGCCGTCATCGACGAAACCCGATGCATCGGCTGCACCCTGTGCATCCAGGCCTGCCCGGTCGACGCGATCCTCGGCGCGGCCAAGCTGATGCACACGGTCATCGCCGCCGAATGCACCGGCTGCGAACTGTGCATAGCGCCCTGCCCGGTCGATTGCATCGCGATGGAGCCGGTTCGGGAGAATCTCGGCACCTGGCTCTGGCCCAAGCCCGACGGAACCCGCTGATGTTCACGCTACACCGATTTCATGGCGGCCTGCACCTCAACGCCCACAAAGAGGATTCCAGCCTCGCCCCGCTGGCGACGGCTCCGGTGCCGCCGCGGCTGATCTTCCCGCTGCAGCAACGCGGCGGGCAGAACGCACAAAGCCTGGTCGAGGTCGGCGACCACGTCCGCAAGGGCCAGGTCATCGCCCAGGGCGAGGGGCCGATGAATCCGCCGATCCATGCCTCCAGCTCAGGCGTGGTCAGCGCCATCGAGCCGCGCCCGCTGCCGCATCCTTCCGGCCTCGCCGACCTGGCCATCGTGATCGACACCGATGGCGAAGACCTGGCGCTCGAAGCCGAGGCGCGCCCCGATTACCGCCGGCTCGCGCCGGACGAACTGCGCCGGATCATCTTCGAGGCCGGCATCGTGGGCTTGGGCGGCGCGGCCTTCTCGACCGCGGTCAAGACCGATCCCGGCCACCGCGCGATCGACACCCTGATCCTCAACGGCGCCGAGTGCGAACCCTACATCACCTGTGACGACAGCCTGCTGCGGAATTTCCCGCTCGAGGTACTCGAAGGCGCGCGCATCCTGATGCGGGTACTGGGGGTGGAGCGCTGCCTGCTCGGCATCGAGGACGACATGCCGGAAGCGATCCGGGCGCTGCGGGAAACCCAACAGGCGGGAGACTATGCGGACATCGACGTCGTCACCGTGCCGGCCCTCTATCCCAGCGGCGGCGAGAAGCAGCTCATCCGCATCCTCACCGGCCGCGAAGTGCCGACCCGCGGCATTCCGGCCGACGCCGGCGTGGTGTGCCAGAACGTGGGCACGGCGGCGGCGGTGTACCGGGCGGTGGTCCGGGGCGAGCCGCTGATCGAGCGCATCGTCACCGTCACCGGCCAGGGCGTCAAGAATCCAGGCAACTGGCTGGTCCGCATCGGCACCCCCATCGCCGATCTGGTCCGCTACGCCGGCGGTTATTCCGGCACGGCCGAGCGCCTGATCCTGGGCGGCCCCATGATGGGCATCGCGCTGCCGTCCGACGCCCTGCCCCTGGTCAAGGCCGCCAACTGCGTGCTGGTGACCGGGCGCGGCGAGACCACCGGCCCCAAAGAGGCCCTCCCCTGCATCCGCTGCGGCGCCTGCGCAGAGGTCTGCCCGGTCAACCTGCTGCCGCAGCAGCTCTACTGGTACAGCCGCGCGGACAATCTGCAGCGGGCCGAGGAATACCAACTGGCCGACTGCATCGAATGCGGCTGCTGCGACTACGTCTGCCCCAGTCACATTCCGCTGGTGCAGTATTTCCGCGCCGCCAAGGGCGAACTCGTCGCCAAACAGCGCGAACGCTCCAAGGCCGACCATGCCCGGGAACGCTTCGAGGCGCGCCAGGCCCGCAAGGAACGCGAGAAGCAGGAGCGCGCCGAGGCCGCCCAACGCAAGAAAGCCGCCCTGGCCAAGCCGGACGCATCCGAAATCCAGGACGCCATCGCACGGGCCAAGGCCCGCAAACACCCGCTTGAATCCGCGCCAACGGCTCCTCGCCATGAGCGATTCCCTCACCCAGAGGTCCCTCACCCAGAGGGAGAGGGTGAACAAGGTTGCAGCGACTTTCACGTTGACGAATCGCCCAAGGCACAGGAACCGGCCGAGAACTAGACCATGCGCTTCAATACCGCTCCCGCGCCCCACCTCGCACCGACCGGCAGCACCCGCCGCATCATGCAATGGGTGCTCTTGGCGATGGCGCCCGGCATCGCCGCCCAGCTCTGGCAGTTCGGGCCTGGCGTGCTGATCCATCTCGCCCTGGCGGTCGCCACCGCCCTGCTGGCCGAATCCGCCATGCTGCGCCTGCGCGCCCAGCCCAGCCGCGCCGGCCTGTCCGACTGGAGCGCCGCGCTCACCGCGGCCCTGCTGGCGGCATCCTTACCGCCCATCGCGCCCTGGTGGATCACCGTATTCGGCGCCCTGTTCGCCATCGTCATCGGTAAACAACTCTACGGCGGCCTGGGCTACAACCCGTTCAACCCGGCCATGGTCGGCTATGCCATATTGCTCATCTCCTTCCCCAAGGCCATGACCGCCTGGCTGCCCCCGACGGACATCGCCACCGCCCACTTAGGTCTGAGCGATGCCTGGCACGCCATCGTCAACCGCACAGGCCCGGAAGGCGCGAGCTTCGACGCCCTCGCGATGGCGACGCCGCTGGACACCCTCAAGACCCAACTCGGCCTGGGCCGGACGATGGACGAGATCCAGTCCGCCGCCCTGTTCGGCGCGCTCGCCGGCAAGGGTTGGCAGTGGGTGAACCTGGGTTACCTCGCCGGCGGCCTCTGGCTGCTGCGCCGCGGGCTGATCGCCTGGCAGATTCCCGCGGGCTTCCTGGCCGCGCTGGGCGCATCGAGCCTGGGATTCTTCCTGCTGGAACCGCAGAGCTATCCGACCCCGCTGTTCCATCTGCTCGGCGGCGCCACCATGCTCGGCGCCTTCTTCATCGCCACCGATCCCGTGACCGCCTCGACCACCCCGAAAGGACGCCTGATCTACGGCGCGCTGATCGGCAGCCTGGTATTCGTGATCCGCTCGTGGGGGGGCTATCCGGACGGCGTGGCCTTCGCGGTGCTGCTGCTCAACCTGGCCGCCCCGACCATCGATCATTACACCCGCCCCAGGGTTTACGGGCATCCCCGATGAGCCAGTCCCTCAGGAACAATCCCGTCATCGTCGCCGCGTTCATTCTCGGCGTGTTTTCGGTCGCCGGCACCGGGCTGGTATCCACGGTCTTCCGCCACACCGAACCGCTGATCGAGGCCAAGGAGCGCGCCACCCTGCTGCATTCCATCGAAGTGCTGGCGCCGCCGGAGACCTTCGACAACGATCCGCTGGCGGATGCCATCGAGCTCGCCGACCCGCTGCTCGGCACGACCCAGCCGGTGCCGGTTTACCGCGCCCGCAAAGCCGGGAAACCCGTCACCGCCGTGCTCTCGCCCATCGCGCCGGATGGCTACAACGGCGCGATCCGCCTTCTGGTCGCCATCCGCTACGATGGCGAACTGGCCGGCGTACGGGTGCTGAGCCATAAGGAAACGCCCGGCCTCGGCGACCCCGTCGACGAGAACAAATCGGACTGGATCCATCGGTTCGCCGGTCTGTCGCTGCGCGATCCGCCCGAACCGCGCTGGGGTGTAAAGAAAGACGGCGGCGACTTCGACCAGTTCACCGGCGCCACCATCACCCCCCGCGCCGTCGTCAAAGCCGTGCGCAAGACCCTGCAGTTCTTCCGCGACAACCGCGAAATCGTGTTCGCCCCGCCGCAACAGGAGGAGACCCCATGAACCTCGGCCCCTACCGCAAGATCGCCCTGGACGGGCTCTGGCACAACAACCAGGCTCTGGTCGCCCTGCTCGGGCTTTGCCCGCTGCTCGCGGTCAGCAGCACCGTGGTCAATAGCTTAGGACTGGGACTGGCCACCACCGTCGCCCTGGTGTTTTCCAACGGCGTGGTTTCGCTGGTCCGCAACCGCATCACCACGGAAGTGCGCCTGCCGGTATTCGTGCTGGTGATCGCCGCCAACGTCACCGTCATCGAGCTGCTGATGAGCGCGTTCTTCCACGACCTGTACAAGATCCTCGGCATCTTCATCCCGCTGATCGTCACCAACTGCGCCATCATCGGCCGCGCCGAAGCCTTCGCCTCCAAGAACACGGTCGATCGCGCCGTCCTGGACGGCCTGTTCATGGGACTGGGATTCACCGCGGCACTGGTGGCGCTCGGCGCCTTCCGCGAAATCGTCGGCACCGGCGCCCTGCTGAACCGCGCCGAACTGATGTTCGGCGAAGCCGCCCGCAACTGGAGCGTCCGGATCATCGAGAACTACGACGGCTTCCTGCTGGCCATCCTGCCGCCCGGCGCCTTCATCGGACTGGGACTCATCATCGCCCTGAAGAACGTGATCGACGCCCGCGCCAAGGCAGGGTCCCAGGCCGCAGCCACGCAGCCCGTATCATTCGAACCCGCCGCGCGGGAAGCATGAACGCCAGCAAGCGGCGGCAGATTTTCCAACGCCTCGCCGCCGCCATCCCCGAACCGACCACCGAACTGCGCTACGCCACGCCTTTCGAGCTGCTGATCGCCGTCGTCCTCTCCGCCCAGGCCACGGACAAGGGCGTCAACAAAGCCACCGAAAAGCTCTTCCCCGTCGCCAACACGCCGCAAGCGATACTCGCCCTGGGTGAAGAGGGCCTGCGCGAGTACATCAAGACCATCGGCCTGTTCAACAGCAAGGCCAAGAACATCATCGGCCTCTGCGAACGGCTGATCGAACGCCACGACGGCGAAGTGCCGCGCGACCGCGCCGCCTTGGAAGCCCTGCCCGGCGTGGGCCGCAAGACCGCCAACGTCATTCTCAACACCGCCTTCGGCCAGCACACCATCGCGGTCGACACCCACATCTTCCGCGTCGCCAACCGCACCCGCCTGGCGCCGGGCAAGACCGTGCTGGCAGTGGAAAAAGCGCTGGAGAAGCACACCCCCCGCGAGTTCCTGAAGGATGCCCACCACCTCCTCATCTTGCACGGCCGCTACACCTGCACCGCCCGCAAGCCCAAATGCCCGCAGTGCCCCATCGCCGACCTGTGCGAATATCCGGACAAGACGCCGGCGGCCGGGTGAGAATCATCGGCGCGGTTTCGCAACGGCTCAACCGGGCGTTATAATTTCCACTCCCTGCAGGCCCCGTCCCAGCGACACCTGCAAGGCATCACCCCCCTCCTCATGCTGGTGTAGCTCAGTCGGTAGAGCAGCTGATTTGTAATCAGCCGGTCGCGGGTTCGAATCCTGTCACCAGCTCCATAAATTCAATGGCTTAAGCTGATTTTGCACGGCTTCCCGATTGCTTACGTAGCCGAATCGTAGCCGATTTTTCTCCCTCGACAACCCGTAGCCCGGACATCCTGTCGACGTAACCGGCCAGATGATCGCTGGATAGGTGAGCGTAGCGCCGCACCATATCAACCGTCTCCCAGCCGCCCAACTCCTGGAGCGCATGAAGAGGCGTGCCGGCTTGGACGTGCCAAGATGCCCAGGTGTGCCGCAGATCGTGCCACCGGAAATCCTCGATCCCAGCACGATTGAGCGCATTACGCCACGCCTTGGTATTCACCTCCTGGATGGGCTTTCCCTGATAGGTGAAGACGTAAGTAGGATGCTTTCCTTCCTGCTCCCGTATCACGACCACCGCACCATTCGACAAGGGAACCGCGATGGCTTTCCGGGCCTTGGCTTGGTCTGGATGTATCCATGCGCAACGCCGAACGAGGTCCACCTGAGACCATTGCAGGCCGGTTACATTCGCTTGACGCAGGCCCGTTTCCAGGCTGAAACGCGCTATAGCTGAAAGATGTACCGGCAATTCTCCCAAGAGCCGCCTAGCCTCTTCCGGAGTGATCCACCGGACCCGCCGCGACGGCTCGGGTAATAGCCGCACCTTCGGAATCCGATCAATCCAAGACCACTCATAACAAGCCCGGCGCAGAATAGCCCGGATAACTGCCAAGGTGCGGTTAACGGTCGCGTTAGATACTCCATCGGCTTGCCTCGCAGCAACGACGCGATCCAACAGGTTGCGGTCGATGTCCGCGAGGGCGACACCGCCGAGATAGGAGTCAAGCCACCGAAGGTGGTTCTTATCATCGTGCTGAGTCGCCTTATGACGTGTTTCGCCGAGCCATTTCAATACGGCCTGATTCCAGTTATATCCGACCTTCACCCCGAGGCGGCTTTGCTCCCACAGTTCCGCCTTGAGCTTATCGTGGAGTTCCTGGGCGCGTTTCCGGTCGGAAGTCCGAGTGCTTTCCTGTAGGCGTCGTCCGTTGACGTGAAGCTTGACCCACCAATGGGGACTATCTTTGCGTTTGTAAAGTGACATGGGTTTTCCTCTTGCGTGCTGTCACCTTGCAACGCCCGCGAGGGGTATTGTCCGCGCAACCAAGCGGCCAGATCAACGTCGAGGAACAGCCAGCGCTTGCCGACCTTGGCGGCGGGAATCTCGCCGGCCCGGGCCTTGTCCCGGAGGGTGACCGGGTGCAGTTGCAGGAACTCGGCCGCCTGCTGTAGGTTGAGGGTTTGCATGGAACCGGATCGGTTCGGTTGTGTTTAAGCGGTCAAGCCGCTTTCCCGAGCGTTCGCCGTTTCCAAAGTCCTTGCAAGACGAAATCCTTCAAGTCCTGTTCGATTTGGTCTTTGTTCTGACCGGGCTTGGCCAAGTGCTCCAGCAGCTTGGGGTAGATGGATAAACGGCGAATCTGGATCAGGATGTAATCGGCATCGCGGCCCTCACGGGCATAGAGCGAGATGAGATTGCCGAGCACGTTGCCGAAGTTGCGGGCGACCGCGGACACGTCCTCTTTTTTTTTACGCACGATCCGATGACCCTGGGCCGGAACTCGAAACTCAGGATCATCTCGAAGCAATTGCCAGATGGGATCAATGTAAGTGCCGTCCTTGGCGCGGTTGATGGTCAGGGCATAGCGCCACATGTCGGTGAGGTGGGGCACGACGTCCTGCCAGCGCTTGAGCTGCTTGCCGAAGCCTTCGCCGATTTCGTTGACCACCGAGTGATGGAACCTTGCTTCGACCCGCCAGACAGGTTGCGTCGGATCGAATTCGCCTTGCGTGAACTCGCCCCATTGCCCCTGCATGAAGTCCACCTTGTCGGCGTGGACGATCTGCTTGGACTTGTCGTAGAGGCAGAGCTGAAGCGATGCCGCCTTGCCGAAGGTGAGGCTTTCGGCGGCCTGCTTGCCGTAGCTGACGGAGACATCGGACAAGCCCTCGAACTCGGCGTCCGATATCCCATCGTAACGACGGGCGATCCGGGCACGTGTCACGAAACGATCCTGGAAATGCGGATCGGGAGACCAGCCCTGCACGTCCACCGCCAGATGAATGGCGACCCCGGCGGGTTCGGGGGTGGTCATGAGGCTATGGGCGAAGCTGTCCAGTTCGGCCTGGATCGCGTGGACGTTGGAGGCCGCAAGGAGATGGGGCGAGAGCTCGATCTTCAGATGATGGCCGGGCTTACCTTCCAGCAGATCGGCTTCGGCCTGGTAGTAGCTGCCGATCAGGAGGATCACTCCACGGCTGTTGTCCTGGAGGGCATAGCGGTATCCGCAGACCTTGCCCATTCTCCTGGCGGCCCAAGGATGTTGTCCTTCCAGGAATCGAAATTCACCGGTGCCTTCGGCCGCGGCTTTGACCGCTTCGTACAGGTCCCGTTTGAGTTGGCCGTAGTAGTTCTGTCGAACGGTATCGACGAACGTACCGCAGATCAGGATATGCGACAGGTCCCAGGTAATGCGGGGGGACTTGAAAATCCGACCCTTCGGATCTTCTTCCGTGCCCTTCGACAGACTGGAATAGGAAAAACGCTGGAACACCTTCAAATCGGCCATGTGAATTACTCCCTTCTGGTTGCTATAAATCGAAAAACTTTCAAACTATCTTTTGTGCCTCACTATGCCGAAATGAGGCTTTCCATCCCCTTAGATCAGACGTGTTACAAGAACGTCTGAACTGCGCGCCGTGGGCGCGCGCCCACACGCGCCCGGCGCGCAGTAGCGATAACGTCAGTCGTCGTCACGACGGCCGTACGGCACCAGCTCGCCACCCAAAGCGGAAATCAACGCACCGCCTACCGCCACGGCGACATTAACGACGACGGCCGAAGCGACCGAAGAAAAGCCGGCACTGATGGACGGAATCAAAGACGAAAAATAGGGCGCAGCCATGGATCACCTCAAGGGTCAGAGCGGAACGGAGGTTGAACGTAGTTCTCGGCGATATGGAAAGGCGTCTGCACCGGGGCCGGCCCCGACCAGCGGGCGACGATCTCGCCGTCCACTAGGCACTGCGGCTCAAAATCGAGGTCGACACAGCGGAGGGCCGAAATCACCCGGAACTTCCTACGCTTGCCCTGCAGGTACACCCGACGCAATTCGCCCTCCCCGCTGAAGCCAACCAGGCGCCAGGACTCCGACACCTTAGGCTCGGGGGTGGGTAAAGGGGTGGCTTCGGCCACCGGCGACGGACTCGATGACGGGACGAGAGTGGGATAGGGTGTGGCTTGAGTGTTGGCAGCCATCGGCTCGCCGGTATACTCGGGCAGGACCTTCGGCTGCTCGGCCACGGTGGCTTTCGGCGCGGGATGAAAGAATCCCCAGACACCGCGTATGGCCAGCAACCCGAACAGGGCGGCCGCCGGCACCCCGAACTTCAGCAGGTTATTGCCCCAGATAGTGGCGCGTGCATCCGGCTTCGATTCGATCCCCACCATGTCGTCCAGGGCTTTCGTGTGGGACCTGTAGAGCCGGTAAATCTCCGGCTTGTAGCGCCCGAAGATTTGCCGAATCGCGGCTTTGACCGGGTAGCGCGGCCCCCGCTGCGGCCCACCGTAAATATCGACCCGGTAACGCTGGTCCGCGCCAACGGTGTCGAGCTTAGTGGCAACAAAAGTCTTATCGACCAGATTACGGACATAACTGCACAAGTTGGTCAGGTCCTGCACGATCAGCACGATTTCCTGGGAATACTGATTCACGCCGACCTTGTGGCGATGCTCAGCAAAAAACGACTTGTGTTCTTCCGTGAGATCGGTGGATTTAATGCCGGCCGGCCAGAACCGCCAAGCTTCGTCAATGACGATGACAGCACCACCGGGCAGACCAGCCCAGAACCCCGGCTGCTGGGCCTGGGCATTATCGAAGACCCGAATTTCGACGTCCGGCCAAACAACCTCCCATTCCTGCATGACCAAGGGAATGTTGGTCCAGACGGGGCGCAGCCTCTTGACCGAAGGCAGAATCACGTTCTCGACCACGCCGTAGCTCTTGCCGGCACCGGGAAGACCCACATAAGCCAGGATGGACATGGTTTAGTGGATCCCCCACTGCCAGCCGAGACGCTTCGTATGAGCCACCACGTCAGCTACCCAATAAACGGCAAGCGCCGGATCAGGAAGCGAATGCCGTAGGCGCCGCAGATTATCCCCAGGCCGTAGCCGACTTGGAACGGCGCCAGGAAGAAGCCAACGCCCGAACCCGCCACCGCCCCCATAAAGCCCGACACCAACGTCGGCACCGCGATCAACGCCGAGCAGCAACCAACGAGGAACGCCCCGACTAGGGCATCGCCGAGGATTTCCAAAAGGTGCGACCAAATCCACTTCGGCACATACAGCAAGGCGTCCCAAATCCACTGGACGAACTGCGCCATGTCCGGGAACAGGCCATCGGCGTGCGCCTGTCCTGTGTACAAAGCGCTCAACACCAACAAGCTAAGCGCTAAACAGAATGAAGACCGCAATGATGGACCAGACATAAGGCATGAAACTCGCGATAGTGGGGGAGACTTGCGCCCAGACCGTGCAATGCTGATCAATCACGAACGAGCGGTTGAACCACGCCAGATCAACCGGATAGGTGACGCAGCCGCCGGCTGGCTCCGAGGCGCTGACCTGGAACATCGACCCCAAGGGGCCGGTTTGGACCTTCCGAAGGAAGAATTGCCAGGACGTACTGAAGTCGTCGATCTTCGGAACCTGGCCGTATTTGGTAGTGTCCTTGGTGAGCTTCTTATCGAGATTATCCAGCGATTGCTGAGCGGCTTCGGTAGCAGTAGCCACACGCTGCTGGGTGACCTCCAGATTAAGGCCGCGAATATCAATAGTGGGCTGAGCCGACGCCTTGCGGTCGAGGGATTGCAGGGCCGCCCGGCTGGCGGCGGTATCGCCACGGATCGCCGCCAGATCGACCCTGGCTCCTTCGACCGCCACCCGGCTCAAAGCCACGTCCTGTTTCACCGCGTCGGTGTTGGTCTTGGTTGCTTCGGTCGCGGAAGCAACCCGCTGCTGGGTGGCTTCCTGGTTCAAACCGCTGGTGTCGATGGCGGTGCCGGCACCGGTATTGTTGTTAACGTTGTTAAGCGTGGTATTGGGATAGGTCGCAGTGTTCGAATCGGTCACCTTGCCATGCCTGTCAGTGTGAACCCGGTCGCGGTTGACGACCGGCTTACCGTCGGCGCCAACCGATTCGGTGTCACGGACGTAGTCGGCCCCGCCGTCAGGAGTGGGCTTGATCGTTTCCCGCACCGGGTTGGCGTGGCGGTCAGTACCACTGCGGGTCTCCTGATGGGTGCCGACGTCCGGATCACGATCGGCCGCGTTACAGCCGCCCCGGCCACAGCGGTAGGTAGGAACACCATCGGAGGGCCATTGCGCCTTGGCGCCATTCGGACAAGAGCTCTGCAGTAAGCAATGGCCCTTGCCATCGTGTACGTAGCAGGTGTCGCAAACAGTGGTGGCCGAGGTCACGCTGATCACGCAATTGCAGCCACCCGGCCCATTGCAATCAAAATAGCCGCTTTGACCCGGTTTCCAGCCCGAATCTCGGGGACGGCATTCCGTCACCGACGGCCCATAGGCACCGGCACAGAAATTGAGACAGGCCGACGCCGGATCACTGAACGTCCCCTTAATCCAACCCCGGCCGTCGTAATAGGTGTAGTTCACCGAACCGGGCACCGACGCAGGCGGGGTGTCCGGATCGGACCAGCCTGGCACCGCAGGCCACGGAATGTCCTCACCCGGCAGATAGCGGTAGCACTTGAACTCGTCGCACAGCTCATACAAACCGATGCCGATCCCGAGGCCGATAACGGCGGAGACAGGGCTGAAGGGACCACGGAAACCGGACAGGGCTTCCCAGGACTTGGCGCCGTTCGAGAACGCCGCAGACAACGCGTTGAATGGGGCCACCAAGTTAGTCAAGGAAGGTACAGCGACGGCCCGCAGCGGCAGCAGCCCTACCAACAGCCAGATCAGAACCGCAAGAAGATACCGTAGGCGCATGCGGCCCCCATGACGAAGAAGGTCCAGTAGTAGAGATCAGCCATCACAACCCTTCCACATCATCCGTATCAACCGGAACAAACCACGGTAAGCGTGTCCCATCATCAAAATCGGTGTACACATGACACGCCGGCTCCACGGTCACCGAACCGGGCCCGTCGTCATCTTCGTAATCATCATCGTCGAACACAGAAAGGTCCCCAGGTCGGAGAACGCCACAAAAGTCAGGAGAACCGGGGCGGTGGCCCGCCCCGATCCAAACCGTCAAGCAGGTAAGCGCTTAACGGCCACCGATGGCGGAGAGCACCATGCGAGTGCCGCGCAGGGCGATGAGAGCGGCGGCGACGGCGACACCGACCGCCATGATGGCGGTGGCGGCGGTGCCGAAGTCTATGCCGGCGGTGAGGGTAGAGAAGTCAGGACCGGCGGCGAACACCATTTCATTGACGGCCGCCAAGCCGGTGCCGGTGGCGGTGACGACTTCGGCCTTGTGGGCGCGAGCCGCGTTGACGACCTTGGCCGAGACTTCGGAGCAGTACGACTTTACTTTTGCAAACACAAATCACCTCATTGTCAGACATTGCGACTTAATCCCGCCGGTCGCCGCGGATGGCATCGAGCACCATCGCGACGGCGAGGCCGACGAGGAGGACACTCCCGACGATCACGAAGCCTGAGGAAAAAGCGCTTAAGCAGGCGACCGGATCGAGCGTGGAGATATCAAACGCGCCGGGTATGCCGGCCGCGTCGATATTCAATAGCCACGTCCCAGAGCACGCCGGGCTGACCGGACTGCCGGAGTCGATCAGCAGACCGTCACAGATAGGGACATAGCGCATGTTGGATCTCCCTTAAGGGGCCGGGCCGGTGATGACACTCAGGCCCGGACCGGGGCGGGTTCAAGGCCGGACAGAGAGCCGGCGCCTGATGGGAGAACGGGCTTGGACGCCGCTCCAGCGGCGTTTGGTCCGGGCTTGGCCGAACCGGAAGCGAAACCGCTGCTGACACCATTCCCCGCCTGAAGCGGCTGGCCGTCCTTGCCGAGCTTGAACAGTTCATGCAGCCGGGCTTTGTCGAGGAGGTTGTCGGGGCTGAGGCCCGTGACCCGGAGTTGGGCTTTGTCGCCGGCGCCACGGGCGAGCTGGACGTCAATGAGGTATTCGCCGGGGACTTGGAGGCTTTGCAGCTGGGTGTAGATGTCGTAGGGCATCCGCAGGCGGATCAGTTCGAGGCCGAACTGATTGGGATTGCGGCCACTGGTGGGCTGGACGACGTAGAGCCTTCCGCCTTTGCCGCCGCCGTTGTCGGTCATGTCGTAGCGGGTGGCGCTTAAGATCAGTCCACGGATGACGCCGGCTAAGGGGCGCTGGCTGTCAGGGTTGGGTTTGTTGACCGGGGCGCTGGGGTCAAGGTGGAACAGACCGTAGAGGGCGCCAAGGTCGAGCTTGCCACTGCCGGTGATGGAGAGAACGGTTTCTTTGTCGCTGTCCTGGCTGCCGCGCTCGATGTCTACCAGCAGGTCATATTCGCCGGGCAAGGGCTTTTGGCTGAGCTGTTCAATCAGGTCGTAGGGGGCGTTGAATTTCTGGACTTGGAGACCGAGATGATTGTCGGCATCTTCCTGAGCGGGCTGAAGGATGTAGACGCTACCGCCTTTGACGCCGTCAACGCTGTACCGGTTGGCGCCAAGAATAGGGGCGCTGATGACAATTTGCATGGATTTTCTCCTTTTTGGGTTCACGCGCTTTGAGGTAGAGCCGGGGTGTCCGGTGTGCGCGTATTGGCACCGGGCCGGCGGAAAGGTTTGAGCGAATTGGAAGCCGTGGCCGGAAATTTGGCCTGGGCCTTGAGACTCCGGTCGTAGTCCTGGAACCAGGCCTGGGCGGCTACGTATTCGGGGCTGAGTTCGCCGGTGTCGCGGTCGATGCCTTCGCGCAGGGCATCGATGTGCGGAAATAAGGGTTCGCAGCGCCAGCTGTCGGCCTGGATGACGAGGTTTTCACCAGGGCCCCAGTACCAACGCTGGCGGCGTTTGAGCCGGCAACTGCGGGAAGGGTTCTTTTCGACTTCGCCACGGTAGTAGGGGCAGTCCCAACACTGGGGCGGGGTGCGGTTGAAAGATACGCGGCGGGGGCCGTCGCTGGCTGAGAGGCCGGCGGTCTGTGGCGCGATCGCCTCGCTTTCGGTGGAGTAGCGGCCCCCACCGATGGGGTAGGCGCAGGCGGCGGAACGGGCACGGATGTCGAAACGAGCGGCGGTGTTGAGCATCTCAAGGGCATGGCCGGTGAGACTGAAGCCGCAGACGGTCCAGCCGTTGGGCAAGCCTTGGAGGTACTCGCAATCGTAGCAGTGACGAAGGTTAGGGCGCACAGGCGAGCTCCCGGTTGAGACTCCAAAGCCAAAGGGCGCTGGCGAGGACTTCGGAGACGGCGTAGATGCAGACCGCCAGGAGGGCGAGTCCGGCAACGCTGGCCATGAGTGCGGAGCGTTCGACCGCCAGACGGTTGAGGCTGCGACTTTGATAGGTGGCGTCGAGGGTGGATTTCATGCCGACACCTCAACCGGACCGGGAACACCCGGGCCGGGGCGGATAAGGGAAATGCGATGAATAAAAGAAGCCCGTCCGGTCAGAACGGGCAAGGTGCCGGTGGGCAGGCCGGCGTGGGAGATAACCAGATTGCAATGAAAACAGCCCTTAGTCACAGCCGTTGCATGTCGGCATTTTTCCCGGCCTCGCGCTGCTCGGATGTCAGCCCTTCGATTCAATGGCAGTAGTGGCGCTCTGCGCCTTACACCGTTATCTCTCTGACCACCGCCGAGGTGTCCGGGAAAAACGCCTCGACCACCGTCGAGAAACCGTCTGGACCACTGCGAAGGGTTTTCCTTTAGGAAACGATTTTGCCGGGGACAGCAGCAAGATTCCGGGACAGCGGATTGGGGGCAGGGCTCAGGGACGTAAGCCCGGTAAGTGAGCTGTTTCCGAATGCAGCCATGCCGTAGGCCGGCGCCTGAAAAAGGTTCCGGACCTCGCCCCCAGACGAGGGGACCGGAAAGGGTGGCGGGTGACGCGAAGGGAGGGCGCGTCCTGGGGGATTTGGGGAGCATGGTCAGATGTCCTCCCGGGAGTTGAACGTCTGGGCGTCGGCTTCCGCTTCCGCACGGGTTTCCACGCTGTCATCGACCAGGAATTGGAAGCGGTCGCGGACGTGCAGCAGGCGGCGGAGGGTACCTCTCAGGTGCACCTGGCTGATTAGCAACGTGGTTTCCAGGGGGAATTCAATGGCAAGCAGGGTGACCCGCTGCAGTACGCCGGCCAGGTCTTGGCTGATGAGGTCGACACGATCGACCAGAGCGCCGACGGTCTCGCGGTCAGGGGTGTCGGGGATATCGTACGGCATGGGTCCAAACGACGAATGCGTAGTCATGTCAGACGGCCCGGCACCAGTTGAGCTGTTCCCATTTGCGTTGGCGGGGATCAACAACTGAGACTGGTTCAGCCAACGGTCCTTTCCCTTCGACTTCTACTCCGTTCAGCACGGGGCCCAGGACGCCCGATCGAAAACGCGGTTCGATTCCTTGACGGTACGCTTGAAGATGGGTTTTGCAGATCAGAGCTTCTTGTCCGCCCGGTACCGGCCAGTACTGGACGCCTTCGTTGCGGCATCGGATGCCATCCCGATTCAGGCAGTCACAGCGGGGCTTTGTGTTAGCCGGCGTGTTCATGGTTCTTCCTCCCCTTCAAATACAAAAGCGTCGAGTTCATTGAGATCGATGTCTTTGAGACAGAGCAGCCAGACGTGAAGCATGTTGACCATGCGACGGCGACCGACCTTGACGGTGCGAAGCTGGCCTTTGTTGAGCATGCCCCGCACGGTGTCTTTGCTTAAGCCTGTGATCTCGGCGAAGTGGTCAGGTACCACCGCAGGCGATTGAAGGCTTAAAAGCGCTTGACGAATGGAATTCGATTCCATGAAACTCCCCCCCTAAAAGCACATTTCGTCACAGTGCGTCACAGTGCGTCACAGTAACCACGTGACAAATATTGGCAGAAACATCTTGTCATGTCAATAGATGTCTGACAATTATTTGCATATGATCGGAAAACGCATCAGACAGTTAAGGGAATTCAAAGGCTTAAGTCGGAGAGACCTAGAGCGCCAAACCGGCGTTGAAGATTACAAGTGGCGGGCAATCGAGGAAGAACGACAGCAAACCAACGAAGAACACATTACCGCCCTCGCAAAAATCTGGCCCGAATACAAGTACTGGATAGTCTTCGGGGAAACGATCCCAGAAGCCGGTCAGATCAGCCCAGAAATCGAGGAAACCAGAGAAAAACTAGCCAAGGCTGGCGGATCGCCGAAAGGGTGATCGAACGATGGGGGAAAGGGAGGGTGACACTGGGAGGACTTTGTAAACGCGAGAAGGAGCAAGAACCATGAAAACCAAGGTGACACTCATCCTTCTTACACTAGTCGGGACACCACTCGCCGCAGCGGATCAAGACACGTGGGACGCATACACCAACACGATAGAAAAAATCCTGGTCCCGCTTAGCAACGCCTTTTCAAAGAAGATCGTCGGCAATCTGAAATTCCGTGCCACTCCTCCACCGCAACCAGCGTCCGCGGAAAACCACGAAGAAGCAGACAAACGCGAACAGCAAAGCCAGGAATTCAACAAGATTTACAAGAAGCCTCCAGAGTGCGAACAGCAAGGGCTGCCGTGGGAAAAGATCGTAGAGTGTAGCAACCACTGGCAAAAAGCTTTTCGAGCCTATCAACAAGGCAAAGTGGCGAAAAATTAGCCAAGGCTGGCGGATCGCCCAACGGGTGATTAAACGATGGGGGATAGGGTGAGTGATCTTGAAAGGTTTATGAAAGCGCGAGAACGAGCAAAAACCATGAAAGCCGCAGTAATGCTGATCTTCACACTACTCGGCACCTCGGTCGCCGAGGCACAACAATTCGATTGTGCGCATGTCGTCCAGATAAATAGGGGAACGCATTGCAAAGCTCCGGACAGCATCGAAGCCATCGTGACGAACCGCTGCGAAGACCACATCCGTGGCTATGTCCACTTCCAAAAGAAGTCCGGCCATTGGACGAACACTCCCACCGGCTTGGTGAATCCTGGTCATCAAGCCGACGTCTGGGCCTGTGACGCTACAGGCGCCTACGACTTCCGCTACAACGCCGGAAACGACCCGGACTATCCTTCTCAGAGGTAAAGAAAAAAAGGAGCCACAGCATGGGATTGTATGATCGGGACTGGTACCGCGAAAACGCGAAGGTCAAAGCAGAATGGGAGAAGGTTCGAAAAACATACGAAAGAGGTACGCGTAAACACCGAGGGCCGAACCTCGGAAACTTCGGGATCGCAGTCGGTATCCTCTTCGTGATGATCGGGCTTGTAAACATTGCCAAGTCGCCGAGAGACTCCATGCAATCGCTGACGAACTGGTTGAGACTGAAACCTCAACCGGTAGCGGCCGTTTCGCCCACTGCTTTCAGGCCGAACCCGCCAATCCAACCACAAACCGGAGTGTCTCCATACCGGGACAGATCGTGGTCGGAACGCGACCCGGCGCCGCCTCAGGTAACGACGGTGATTCACAATCACATCTACGTTCAACAAGCACCGCCTGCCCAGGCTGCGGCCGCTCCGGCGGAGAGCGAAACGCACCGGCGGTATCTGGAGCTGAAGGCGAAGGAGGACCGTTGCCTTTACTGGAAAAAGCACTTGGCTCGGTACGATCGGGAGCTTGCGAATACGAATATTGACCTGTACTGCAGGTGAAAAGGCACCGGCAGACCTTCCGAAAGCTGAACTACGAGGAAACGAAATGATGACCTTGACTGTTGAACAAATCGCCGAAGAGGCGCTTGCTTTGCCAAGCGAAGCACGCGCTTTGCTGGCGGATCGTCTTGTCGAAAGTCTGGACCCTACCGAGGACGGCTACATTCGCCAGCTTTGGACGGCCGAGGCACGTCAACGCCTGGATGAAGTACGGACAGGCCGTGTACAGACGATTCCTGGCGGCGAGGCGCTAGAGCGGGTACGGAAGAACTTGGCCCGATGAGGCTGGAGTTTCATCCAAAGGCGCTGGCAGAGTACGAGGACGCAGCGCTGTATTACGCAAGTTGCCAGGACGGACTGGAGCTCCGCTTTATGGCGACCGTCGAGCATGCGGTCCATCAGATCGCCGAAACGCCGGAGCGTTGGCGGGTTTTCGATGGCGAAATCCGGCGCTACCTGACGCGGGTTTTCCCATACGCGGTGTTGTATTCCATCGAGCCGGATCACGTGCTGATCGTCGCGGTAATGCATTGTCATCGAGAACCCGGCTACTGGCGCGAACGGATCAGAGGACGGGAGCCGAAGGCCTTCAACAAGCCGCCGGAGGCCGGGAAGGTCCTCGACGCCGGAAACCTTAGGCAGAAACCGGAACCGGGACCGCAAAAGCCTTCAAGGCCACCCTGAATGCCGGCAGCCAGCGAGCGGCAAGGCGAGGAGGACCACGCCGGCGAGCAAGGGGGCCAGGGCCGAGGCCGGGGACCGCAGACCTTCAACAAGCCGCCGGAAGCCGAAGGCCTTTGGCGCAAACCGACATCATTTTTTTGATCTGAAGCAATGATGTAGGCCGATCCGGACCAATTTCAGGTGAAGTAGTCTTCCGACAGATTGCGAAAGCCGGACAGGATGCGCTCGATCCGGATTTGGTCCGTCTCAGCCGGGACGCCGGAGCTTTCGATGCCTTCGCGAATCTCGGCGCGGTACTCATCAAGCTCGATCTGGCGCAAACGTTCGCGGTTTTCCAACAGGCGCAGGGCCTCACGCACGACTTCGCTTGCTCTGGTGTAACGGCCGCTCTGAATTTGCTGGCGGATGAATTGCTCGAAATGCTGGCCTACGGCGTAGCTAGATGGCATAGGAAGGAACCTTCCGTAGGTACAGTGCAAGTGCTATCAGATGTTGATAATTGGTGCAAGCGTGCGTAAGGAAGACTGAAGAACGAAGCGCACCGAGCTGAGGCGAACGGGTCAACAGAAAGATTTAGCGTAGCCATTTCGTAACCGCTGAGTGGTTGCGCTTAAATGAAATCAACGCTTTACGGAACTTCGTTCCTTGATGCGGGCGTTTGCAAGGCATTGACTTATAAGACTGTGTTTTCTGTTGACCGTATTTGTAATCAGCCGGTCGCGGGTTCGAATCCTGTCACCAGCTCCATAAATTCAATACCTTACAACAAATCTTCAGAAATCGCGGAATCGTTTTCACCCTCCGGTAGAGATTGCCCCCTTCAGCTATGGGTGAAAACCTGCCGGCTGGGGTGAAAAGCGCTGCGTTTATCGTCCGGCTCCGTTTGGCGCCGGCGTCTGGGCAGAGCGGACTCGCCGTTTCGCAAGCCATATGACAACCCCGGTGATCGACAGCACGGCGACGGCGATGCCCGTCGCCGCGATGGCCAGCCGGCCCGGAAGACCGGCGATGCGGCCGCTATGCAGAGGGAACTGGATGTCCGCTACCAGATCGCCGAACGAGCCTTCACCCGGTCTGTGGGTGCCGAGAACCGAGCCGTCAGCGGCATCGATATAGACATACGCCGGGCCCAGACCAAGACCGTTTTCGGCACCGAAATGCACACCGTAAATCGCGAACGAGGCATTGTAGAAGGTCCCGTTCGGCGTATCCTGCCAACCCCGCCGATGGGCTTCCGCGCCTGCGGCATCGATGGCGTCGGCGAAGGATATGCCAGGTTCCCGCGCATCCCCCGCCAAGATCGCTTCGCGTTCGTCAAAAGGCGAAGGCGTGACCGAAAAGAACCAGGAGACGACGGGTTCGAAGACTTCATCCTGCAAATTCAAGGACACGCCGCTGACCGCCATGCCGATCAGCAAAACCCAGAACCAGAGCCCCAAGGCGCGATGAAGATCCCAGTTGATGCGCGTCCCGGCGGCGCCTCGCTTGATGGTCCACGCTTTGCGCCAGCGCAGCAGCCAATCCGTGGCGATGCGGCGACGATCATGAGGCTGGGAAACCCGTTGCTCCGCCGACGACGGCGCGGCGGCGGCCAAGGACCGGTTCCCGGGGCGCGGAAAGGTCAGATAGAGTCCGACGACGCAGTCGAAGACCCAGACCAGCGCGACTGTCCCCATCAGGAGTCTCCCGGATTCTCCAGGGAGGTGCAGGCTGTGATGCAGCACGTAGAGGAAGGGCACGAACTGGCGCCGGCCCAGGCAGCAACTCCCCCACTGTCTTCGGCCCAGCACGGCCGCATTCGAAGGGTCCACGAACATCTCATTGAACCCCAGCGAAGCTTGATCCCCGTCTGGCGACGCCGTTCGCGCCTCAACCTGAACGCGGGCGGCGCGGCCGGGTTCGGTATCCAGCGGAACGTAGACGACACGCAGGCGGTGATCCGCCGCCTGCAAGCGGTCGACCAACTGCTGGACCGGGAGCGGGGGATGTGCGTGGCCGGTCTCGAACCAGTCGGGATTGAGCCAGGCGTCCAATTCCGGATGGAAAGCGATGATGCTTCCCGTCAGGCCGGCGGTGAACAGAAACAGGGTGAGCGCGAGACCCGCGCAGCGGTGAACCCGAACCCAATGTCCGCGCATGGTCCGAAGGCGCCATCTACCAGCTATAGCGAACGCTTCCGAGGATGAATCGCCGCTGGCCGTAGGTGCAGGAGTCGACATCGCCGCACCAGGCGACGTAGGTCCTGTCCAGAATGTTGTTGGCGTTCACGGAGAATCGCCAGTGATCCACTTGATAGGACAGCATCGCATCCATCAGCGTGTAGTCGGGAATGGTCAGATCGTTGCTGTAGTCGAACGTCGATCCCACATAGCGCATGCCCGCGCCGATGCCCAATCCCGCGAAGTCGCCAGTGGGGACCCTGTATTCGGCCCAGATGGAGCCCATGTTCTTCGGTACATCCTGCGGTATCGGACCTTGCAAGGGGTCGTTGGTCGAGACATTGCGCGGATTCAGGTAGGTGTAGTTCGCGATGAGGTTCAATCCGTCGGTCAGCGTCGTCACCCCTTCGACTTCGATACCCTGGGTATGCACTTTGCCGGTCTGCACCGAGAAATTCGGGTCTACCGGGTCCGGCGTCAAGGCGCCCTGACGCATGGTATCGAACAGCGCGAGGGTGAAGAGCCCCTTCCAGTCGACGGGTTCGTACTTGATCCCGACCTCGTATTGTTCGGCCGTTTCCGGCTGGAACGGCTGATTCTGGCGAGTGGCGCCGGGAACCGGACTGAACGAACTGGAGTAGCTGAAATAGGGCGCAAGCCCGAAGTCGAACAGGTAGAGCAAACCCGCCCTTCCGGTGAACGCGTTGGGACTCTGCGTCTGGGTGGTTCGGGGTTGTCCGGGGCTGAAGAAATCGGTGCTGGTAAAGCGGCTGTCCACGAAATCCTGACGCCCGCCGCCCATGACGACCCAGTGGTCGTCGATCTTGATCTGGTCCTGAAAGTAAAGGCCCACCTGGGAGATGGTTTGGGCGTTGTTCGCGAACGGCGTGGCGCCGGGGTCCGGCCGGCCATAGACCGGATTGAAAATGTTGATCGGCGCGGTGGTCTGGAAGCTGCCCCGGAAATTGTCGGTGAGATCGTTGTAGTTGATCCCGGCCAGCAGGGTCTGCTGCACGCGCTCCAGATCCCATCGGTATTGAAGCTGGTTGTCCAGCGCAAAGACCCCGACCCCGCGCCGTGAAGTGATGGACTCCCGCTGCCAGGTCGTGAAATTGTTTTCCAAGGGACCGAAGCCCAAGGTGAAGCGGTAGTCGATATCGACATCCTGATAGCGGAGGTTCTGACGGAAAGTCAGGTCGTCGGTCAATTTGTGCTGTAACAGGTAGCCGACCTGGTAGGTGGTAAGCACCCGGTTGTCGAAATCGGGTTCGCCGAGGAAGCGGCTCGTGGGAAGTTTGCCGTTCGGATTCGACAACAGCGTACCGTACGCGGGCATCAAGGTGGCGAACTTCGAGGTGTCTTCCTGGAAGTTGGTCAGGAAAGTCACCGAAGTATCGGCGGAGGGTTGCCAGGTCAAGGCCGGCGCGATGAATATCCGGTCGTCCGGCACGAAGTCCATTTGCGTGTTGGCGCCGCGGTTCTTGGTCGTGAAGCGGTAACGCCATTCCCCGGCATCATCCAGCGAGCCGCTGAAATCGGCCATGCCCTGCACCCAGTCCCAACTGCCGCCGTTCATCTCGATTTCATGAACCGGCAGGTCCGTCGGGCGTTTGGTCACCATGTTCACCAAGCCGCCCGGATTCCCTTCCCCGTACATCACGGACGCCGGTCCCCGCAAAACCTCGATGCGCTCCAGGCCGTACGGTTCCGGCTGCATCTGTCCGTATTGGACCAGGTTGTCCCGGAACAACTGGAAAAATGTCGGCTGGTAACCGCGGATCAAGTAGCCGCTGTAGACGCTGCCGAAGCCGAAGGCCTGAGAACGGACGCCGGCGGTGTAACCCAACAGGGTCTCGACCGCTTGACCTTTCTGGGCCTCCATGCGGTCGCGGGTGATCACCGAAACGGATTGCGGGGTCTCGATCAGCGGCGTGTCGGTCTTGGTCGCCGTAGCGCTCTCCCGCGCCACATAGCCCTTGACCGGGCCCCAGCTGGTCTCAGGCGCCTCGGCCGTGACCTTGACGGTGCCGAGGGTCACTGCCTCCGGGAGAGGTTTCTCCGATGCGCCCTCCTTCGAGTCCACCTTACCGGGGGATCGCGCGGTTTTCTTCTTGTCGACGGTCCCGGCCGGCGCGGCCGCCGGTCGGTCCGATTCCGGTTCGCCGGCGATAGCGGCGCCGTTCATCCCTATCCCGGCGGCGCTCAGCGCCAGACACAGGCGGGCGCCGGCCAGTTTGAGTCTTAAAAAGATGCGGTCGTTCATGAGTGGCTCCGATCGATCGCGGGCGGCGGCGTTCCGGCGTTAGGCCGTGCGGCCCAGCTCCGCAGGGTCGCCTTCCGTGGCAACTAATTCAGCAAAGTCGCGAATGAGAGGAGCGGTCGCCGCAGCGTCCGATACGGTGCTGGCGGAAGCGCAGCCTCTCGGATCAAAACCCCTAGGCTGCGGGTTCCACCCGTTGCCCCGCCGGTGAAGCGCCCTGCGGCGCCTTTGCTTTCAGCAAAGCCGTTCATGCCGAGCTTGTCGAGCCATGAACGGCCTTCCACAGGCTCAGGCCGAACAGGCATGTGTAAATCCATCCGAGACACTGCGCCAGGTTCAGGCTTGTGATGGCACGCGCCTAGTCAGGACCCGCCCTCTCATGAGGAAGCGCGGAAGGTTACCAGCTACACGCGATCTCAGTCCACTCCGTATTCAAGAGACGGTGCTCGGGCACGATCTCCAGGTTCTCGGCCTTGCGGGCGTAGCCGTTCAGCAACACTTCGCCGCGGCGGATGGGCCTGTTGCCCTTGGTCGTGATCTTCACCTGCACTTCATAGCCATACACCGGTTCCGGGTCATCAGTCCAGTCGCTGTTCAGAAGATTGCTGCCGCCCGGGGGAACCGGGTCGCGTTTGCCGGCGTAGTTCAATTGCTTGGCTTTGGGCCAGGTGCCGGGGGGAACTTCAAACGCCCCTGGACCGTCGGTCTGATAGAACCGGGCCTCGAAGACCACGTCTGCGGGACTGTTGTTCAGCATAGTGACGCTGAAGAACCCCGTCGCCAATACGAATGGCACTTCCTCGGCGAACTCGGGGGCGCTCTGGGCGATATTGTCGATGGGGCCAGACGATAAACAGATCGTCCGCTGCGGGCTGAAGGCAAACAGCGCCGGGGACGTCAGCATCAGACCGCAAAGAGCGAGCAAGGGGGATCGGATCATCGTGTAATCTCCAAATGGTTTGTTGTAAAAGCGCCTTACATGTTGCAAAGGCGGTTTCACTATGACGTAAATATCGGCTGAATGCAAGTGATTCGCATTACGATACCGCAAAAGGCTTGACTGTTTATGAGAATGCTAGTGAGAATTAATATCATGTAATCTGCCAAATTGCCGGGTGCAGGGGATGGGCATGGACGGCGGGTGCCGGTTCGGTTTTCGGGTACCGCCCGTTGCGACACGGATAGCGAGCGCGACAGCGATCTGTCCGCAACAGCCGGGTTCAACGGCCGCGGTCAAGCTTGACGAGATCACCGTCACCGCGCGCTCCCGGGCGGCCTAAGAATTGTTGTTAGTCACGTCAAGGTATGGCTTTTGCGTTCACAACACCCGCCGGTTAATCCGGCGCATCAGGAGAGCACCATCATGAACCGATATCTGCATCGCGGCCTCATCGCCGCAACCATCGCCTGTGGCTTGGGCGTCGCAGCCCCAGAGGCGCCGGCCGGCGAACGCGCCGACCCCGAGCTCGACCGCCGGGTCGAGCGCCACATCGGCCGCTGGCGCCCGTGGCCGCCAGGGCTCACGCAGATCAATCTCGTCGCCAACAAGCCGGAATTCAATCCCCAGATCGTCGAACCGACCTTGCAGAACGCCTGGGGCATCGCGATTCGGCCGGCCGGCTTCGGCGGCCACTTCTGGGTCACCGCCAACCCGGCGCGCGAGTCGATCCAGTACGTCGGCGATGTCGGCGGCGTGCCGCTTTATCAGGACGACCTGACGCTGGTCGGCACGATCGGCACGCCCACCGGCGTCGCGTTCAACGGCGGCAGCCAGTTCGTCATCACGCAGCCCCATCCGAACGGCCCGATCACCGCGCCCGCCAAGTTCCTGTTCGCCAACGACAGCGGCGAGGTCAGCGCCTGGACCGAACGCAAGCGCGCCGACGGCGCCTTCGACTGGCCGCGCGAGTCGGTCAAGGTCGTCGACGGCAGCGCGGCCGGTTCCGCCTTCTTCGGGATCGGCGTCGCGCCGAACGGCGATCGCATGTACACCGCGGACTTCGGCGCGGCCCCTGCCCTGCGCGTCTACGACGGCGCTTTCCATGAGCTGGCGCCGTTTCCGAATCCGTTCCAGCGCGGCCGGCAGCTCAGGCCCGGCGATTATGCGCCGTTCAACGTGCAGACGATCGGCAAGCCGGGTCAGGAAAGCGTGTTCGTGATGTATGCGAAGACGCAGCCCGATCCCGACAACCCGCAAGCCTTTTACTCCGGCGAGGAGGACGCCGGCCCCGGCAAGGGTCGCCTGGCGGAGTTCACGCCCGACGGCCGGCTGATCGCCGTCTGGCGCGGTCGCGGCAAACTCGACGCGCCCTGGGGCATCGCGCTGGCCCCGGACGACTTCGGCCTGTACAGCGGCTGCCTGCTGGTCGGCAACTTCGGCGACGGTACGATCGTCGCGTTCCATCCGCGCTGGAAGGTGGCGCTCGACTACCTGCGCGACGAGCGCGGCCGCAAGATCAAGATCGACGGGCTGTGGGGACTGCAGTTCGGCAACGGCGCCAGCCTCGGCGAGACCAATCACCTGTATTTCGCCGCCGGCCCGAACGAAGAGGTCGACGGCATCTTCGGCAAGCTCGTCGCCAATGCCGCCACGCCGCGGCACGACGGCGGGTTCTCGCTGTGCCGTTGAGCGCCCGGCGCCCGAGTTCCGCCATGCTCGACCGCGGACAACCCTTGCCCATCCGCGCTGCGGCCGGCGGGCACGATCCGACCGCTCGGACGCATCCTTTCAGAGCGTTTACTGTGAAAGCGTGTCGCCTAGCGACTCCTTGAATCTCGGCTTCCCCCCTCGCTGCGCTCTCCCCGCAAGCGGGACACAAAGCCGAGAGCGATTTTGGACAGCGAAGCTGGCCTCAAAGGGGCGAACCCCAAGGACGGGGCGAGCCATTTGGACAGCCGTATGCGGGCAAACCGTGCGGTGGGCAGGCAACATCCACGCGATTTGTTCGATGTCCATCAGCAGCGGTGACCGCCTGAAAGCACCACAGGCCATCCGATACCCCATGGGCGGAGGCGGCCAGCGCCGTCTTCGCCCATTCGGCAATCGCTTCCTTGGTGAATTCCAGCTTCTTCAGGCAGACCTTCAGCGGGTGGCCGGTTTCAACTCCGTTGCTCTTCGAGTCCGTGGTCTGCACGGCGGCAAGGAACGACACCTTGTTCTCCGATCCCCGCCCGCTCTTGCCGCCGGGCAACTCCCCGCCCAAGTAAGCATCGTCGATTTCAACCCGCCCCTCCAGTTGGCGGTCCATTTCCCGCTCGCTCATCACCTGCATCAGCTTGTGCACATGAGCCTGCTGAACTTTGTGGCTAATCATGTTGCGCTTTGATATCCCCGTGATGATTCTGGTTGCCCTGACCTGTCTGCCCATCCTTTCGACAGGTTTACTGATCGCTCGTTGGGAAGGCTTGTTGTTTCTAACCTATTACCTCGCCTACCTCGGCTATCTGATTCTGGCGGCCATGCAGCATGAGTTCCTGCCCATTTACAGCGCGATCATCGTCTCCTTCATCCTGCCCGTCACCTGGCTGGCATGGCTGATCTTGCATCATGCCTATCGGGAAACAGACATCTCTCCCTTGGAACCAACCCCGCTGGTCGATGTAGCGGGGCCAGCGTCAACCGAAGGCCGTTAGTCCATCGAGGTGTAGGTGACCCGATAGATGCTGCCGGTATAGTCGTCCGAAATGTAGATTGTCCCGTCCGGTCCCTCGGCTACGTCCACCGGACGGCCGATCACGTCCTCATTCAATTCGAAGCCGGTGACGAATTTGCGCTCGTGGATTTTTCCTGCCTCATCGAAATGGAGCGAGACGACTTCATAGCCCTGTTTCTCGCTGCGGTTCCAGGAACCGTGCAGTGCAACCAGGGCTGCCCCGCGGTATTCGGCGGGAAGCTGGCTTCCCCGCAGGAAGGCGATGCCGAGTGGAGCCGTGTGGGCCGCAAACTCGTGGACAGGCGGCTGGCTTTCCCGGATTTTGTCTTCATGGCCCGCTCCGTAATCGGGGTCGGCAATCCTGTTGCCGTTGGCGTAAGGCCAGCCGTAGAATTTGCCCCGCTCGATGCGGTTGAGCTCTTCCGGGGGGAAGTCATCGCCCAGCAAATCACGGCCGTTGTCTACCCCGTAGAGTTCATCGGTGCCGGGCCGCCAATCGAAACCCACCGTGTTGCGAAGACCTCTCGCCAAGATCTCGCCCCCGCTCCCATCCGGGCGGTAACGCAGCATCGCCGCGCGGCGTGGGTCTTTTTCTTCGCAGGCATTGCAACTGGAACCCACGGTCACGTACATCCAGCCGTCGGCACCGAAGCGTAGCGTGCGACTCCAATGGTTGCCGCCCCCTGGTAGCCCCGTGACGACGTATTGAAACTGGCCTTGGGTCGCGCGCGCCTTGGCATCGAAGCGAATACGACCGATGGCATCGGTCTCGGCCACATAAAGCCACCCCTCATGCAAGTCCATTCCGTGGGGAAGGTTCAGCCCGGACAACAGGTCCTTCCGGCCATCGGGTCGGCCGTCGCCGTCCTCATCGCGCTCCAGTAGCACGATGCGCCCGGCATCCGGTAGGCTCACCAAGAGGTCACCGTTTTCGGTGAGGCGGAGGATTCGTGCTTCGGGAAGTTCGCTCGCATAGACCGAAATGCTGAAGCCTTCGGGCAAGCGCAGACGCTCCCCCAACAGCTGGGCGCTCGGGGGCTCATCGCGGGTACCGATGGGCACATTGACGACAACGCAGCGGGTCAGCAGCGTCCAGAACGCCAGTACGATCATGCTGGCATAGACCAAGGGGCGCGGCAGAGTTTTCATGGGCGATCCTGATGACGGTGTTTCGGTCAGCGACAGTCGAATCGTTCCAAAGCAGCCGTAAGCTTGCGCCCCGCCTCAGTCAGGCTTTGGCTCCCGATCGGGTTGAACGGCTTCCCTGAGCAAATTTCCCACCGCTATCGGCAAGGGAAAAACGATCGTCGAGGACTTGTCTCCGGCAATCTCGGTCAGGGTCTGCAAATAACGCAACTGAATGGCCTGTGACACCTGCGCCAGGGTGCGGGCGGCTTCCACCAGTTTTTGCGAAGCCTGCATTTCGCCCTCGGCATGAATGACCTTCGCGCGGCGCTCCCGTTCTGCTTCCGCTTGCCGGGCGATTGCCCGAATCATGCTTTCATCCAGGTCGACGTGTTTTATTTCGACGTTGGATACCTTGATGCCCCAGGCGTCGGTTTGCTGATCCAGGATGGCTTGAATGTCGGCGTTGAGTTTCTCCCGCTCGGCCAGCATCTCATCCAGTTCGTGCTGGCCCAGCACCGAGCGCAAGGTCGTCTGTGCCTTCTGGCTGGTGGCATCGTAGTATTTCTCCACCTGGATGATCGCTTTGGCCGGGTCGATGACGCGAAAGAACACGATGGCGTTCACCTTGACGGAGACGTTGTCGCGCGAAATGACATCCTGGGTGGGCACATCCATGACGATGGTGCGCAAATCCACTCTGATCATCTGCTGGATAATCGGAATGACCAGGAAAATTCCCGGTCCCTTGACTTTATAGAATCGCCCCAGCATGAAAATGACGCCGCGTTCGTATTCCATCAGGATTTTGACCGCCGCGAGCAGAAACGCCGCAATCAAACCGATGATCAGATAGGTAACATAAGCAAACATGGTCATCCTCCTTTGGTTTTTTCGACCGGCGTGACCAGCAACGTCAAACCGTCCATATCGATCACGCGTGCCCGCTGGCCCTTGTACAAGGGCGTATCGGTCCGAGCGAACCAGATTTCACTGTGAATTTGGATTCGCCCGGTATGATCGAAATCTTCCAGAGCCACCCCGACCCCGCCGATGATCTCCTCGCGCCCGCTGACCACGGGTCTGCCCCGCGACTTGATGATCATGCCCAGCGCGAATACGAAGAACGCCACGCTGCTGACCGCAAAGGCCGCCACCACAGCGGGGCTCAATTCGAAGCCCGGAACGTCGGTGTCCATCAGGATCACCGAACCGATCACGAATGCCGCCGCGCCGCCCAGACCCAGCACCCCGAAACTGGGAGCAAAAGCCTCGGCGATCATCAATCCGATACCCAGGATGATCAGCGCCAGCCCTGCGTAATTGACGGGCAGTACCTGGAAGGCATAGAGGGCCAAAAGAAGACAGATAGCGCCGATGGTCCCCGGAGCCACGGCGCCTGGATTGTAAAATTCGAGAATCAAGCCATAAATGCCGATCAGCATCAGAATGTAGGCGACATTGGGATTGGTGATCACCGCCAGCAGTCGACTGCGCCAGTCCGGTTCCAGCACGTCGATGCGGGCGCCCTTCAGGGCGAGTTTGACTTGTTGACCGAGCACGTTCATTGCGCGCCCATCCAGCTTGCGCAGCAAATCGGCGGTATCCAAGGCGATGACGTCGATCACCTTGAGTGCCAGCGCTTCCTCGGCAGGTAGACTGGCCGCCTCGCGCACGGCTTTTTCCGCCCAATCGGCATTTCTGCCTCGCATCTTCGCCAGACCTTGCAGGTAGGCCACGGCGTCGTTGATCATTTTCTGGGCCATGGCATCCTGTGGCGGTTTTTTGCCCCCGGCTTTATCTTTCGATTTCTCCTTATCGCCGCCTATGCCTGATGGTGCCACGATCTGAACGGGCGTGGCGGCGCCGAGGTTGGTGGCGGGCGCCATGGCGGCGATATGACTGGCATAGAGGATGTATGTGCCGGCACTGGCTGCGCGGGCGCCGCCGGGGGCAACGTAGGTCGCCACTGGTACCGGAGATGCGATGATCTTCTTGATGATATCGCGCATGGCGGTATCCAGTCCGCCGGGGGTGTCCATGCGTATGATCACCAAAAGCGCATTGCGCTCGCTGGCTTTATCCAGCGAGCGAACCAGATAATCGCTCGTGGCGGGGCCGATCGGCCCGTCGACTTCCAACTGCAGGACTAAGCCGGCGGGGCTCACCGCATCGCTCTGCGATTCCGCTGCCGACGACGACAGGGACATCCCGAACAAGGCGAAAACCAGGAGGGATTTCAAGCCATTCCGCATCGTTTTCCCAATCCTCGGAGCGTGCATGGTTGATTGCCAGTGGCAGAAATGAAATAAGCGTGAGCCATCACTCCCTTTGATCATCCTGAACCCCAAAAGTGCGGTGATGGCTGTCAATGGCTTGACGCGGCTATCGCAAGACCATTCGCAGTACTTCGGCCGGATGATACGCAGGCATCCCCAATCCGTCGACAATCTGATGACGGCAACTGGCGCCCGAGGCCACCACGAGCGTATCCGCTTCGGCTCGCCGAAGGGCGGGGAATAGAACCAGTTCGGCGATGTTCACGGATAAGGAAGCTCATGAACATCAGGCGCATGGCCGCCGCCAAGCATCGACAGGCGCTTGCTCGGCTTGATGCGGTTTTGTCAGGTAAAGGCCGTGTCTGAACACCTGCATATAGAAAAGCCCTTCCTCGACCGGCTGGCGGCACTGGGCTGGACGGTGATCGATCAAGGCGCCGGCGTCATTTCTTCCGCCCCAGCGCAAAGCCTGCGCACCAGTTTCCGTGAATGGCTGCTGCCCGAGGTGTTCCGCAGCGCCGTGCGCACCATCAACATCACGGCTGAATCGCTTTCCTGCGCTGGCGCCTCTACCAGATCGCCGGCAAGGTGGTGCGGCATGCCGGGCGGGCGTATCCCAAAGTCCATGAAAACGTCCGGGAACTGTTCGAACACATTCGGACGCAGTGCTGGCAACTGGCCACTGAAGGCGAAACCTAGCGCACTCGGATCACCCGATGGCCAGGAAGGGGATGCCCTCGCAGGAGCGAGGTTTGCTCTGAATTCCGCTAAGCGGGGTCAAGCGCCGAAAGAAAGACAGTTCGGCACCCTGATGCCGAAGCCAGAGCGTCAAAGGTGCAGCCCTGGCGAAAAAAAGCCTGAAATGGGCAGCCGGGCGCTTCCTCCAAAATCCAGCCGGGGATTTT
>JBFMDC010000045.1:0-100790 GCA_040753975.1 Pseudomonadota bacterium | reverse complement strand
ATCCGCTGGGCGTTTTCAATGAGCGAACCCTTGACATCCGTTCCCCCGGCCCATGGCATGGAAAGGGGGAGAATTTGTAAACCATGCCACCGGTTTATTTTGTAAACCATGCGCGGCTTGCACAGTGGGAAACCGCTCATGCCGCAAGCGGCTTTCATACTCCGGGGCGCCGCTTGCGGCATGAGCGGTTAGGCGCGCGCCGTCATGGTCGCTCCTAGGGCTCACTCCGGAGGGCTCGCCGCGCTGTATTGGACGGGGCTGGCGCTGCTGTTGCCGGTTACCGAACGGCTGACCGCTCCGCCTTGCGCCTTCGACCGCGCCTGGCTCGACGGCGCGGCGCGGCTGCGCAGCGTCCGGCTGGACGGCTTTTTCCTCGCCATCACCTGGGCCGGTTCGCTGTACCTGCTCCTGCCGGCCACGCTGGCGGCGATCGGCTGGCTGATGAGACGGCGCAGGTGGAGTGACGCTAGACTGCTGGGCCTGAGCCTCGCCGGCGCGAGCGCGATCGCCCACGGCATGAAACCGCTGTTCGGTCGGGCACGGCCCGACCTTTACCCGCCCCTGGTGCCCGTCCCTGCCGACGCCTCGTTTCCCAGCGCCCACGCCGCGCAGATCACGGCGTGCGTGGTTGCGGTGCTGGTGCTGCGGGTCGGCGGCAAATACGCGTCTTGGGCAGCGTCGGCCGGCATCACCCTGGCCGCCGCGGTCGGCTTATCCCGCGTCTATCTGCAGGTGCACTACGCTTCCGATGTCGCCGCGGGCGTCCTGCTCGCCTTGTTCTGGGTGCTGGGGCTCGAAGCCCTGCTCAAGGCTCTGAGCAGGCCAGGCAGGTCGTCCGGGATGTGACAAATAGATCGAGAGTCCCGGTGTCATAAGTTCACAAGAGGACAAAACCATGAACGCACAAGCAGTTCCGATCGACCGTCAGACCTGGTTTCGGTTCGTCCGGACGGTGAAGACTTTCGCCGCCTCCGAGGTCGGCGGCAAGGCCCGGCTCATGTTCGCGGGGCTTATCGTCCTGTTGCTCGGGATCAACGGCTTGAACGTCGTCAACAGCTATGTCGGCCGCGACTTCATGACGGCCATCGAAAACCAAGACATGACGGATTTCACCGGACTGGCCATCGTCTACATCGGCGTGCTCGCCGCTTCCACGGTGGTGGCGGTGTTCTATCGGTTCGCCGAGGAACGTTTGGGCCTTCTCTGGCGGGAATGGCTGACCCGGCAGGCGGTCATCCGCTACCTCGACCATCGAACCTACCATCGCCTGGATGCGGCCGGGGAGATCGCCAACCCCGACCAGCGCATCGCCGATGACGTGCGCGCGTTCACCGTCACCACCCTTTCGTTCGTGCTCATGCTGCTCAACGGCACCATCACGGTGGTGGCGTTTTCCGGCGTGCTGTGGTCGATCAGCCCGTTGCTGTTCGCCATCGCCATCCTATATGCGGCGGGGGGCTCCTACCTCACCATCGTACTGGGGCATCCGCTGATGGCATTGAATTACAGTCAGCTCGACAAGGAGGCCAATTTCCGGGCCGACCTCATTCATGTCCGGGAGAACGCCGAGTCGGTGGCGCTGGCGCGGCGCGAGGGGCGGCTCAAGTCCCGGCTGTTGCAACATCTCGAAGCGTTGATCGCCAACTTTCGCCGAATCATCGGGGTGAACCGTAATCTCGGGTTCTTCACCACCGGTTACAACTATCTGATCCAGATCATCCCGGCCCTGATCGTGGCGCCATCCTTCATCCGCGGGGAAGTCGAATTCGGGGTGATCACCCAGTCGGCCATGGCCTTCGCGCACCTGGTCGGCGCGTTCTCGCTGATCGTCAACCAGTTTCAATCCATTTCCTCGTTCGCCGCCGTGCTCGCGCGGCTGAGCTCCCTCAGGGAGGCCATCGAGCAGGCCGAATCGACGGTGTCGGCCATTGAGCTCCGCGACGGGGGCGAGCGCCTCGCCTACGAGCGGCTGACCCTGCGCTCGCCGAGGGACGGCCGCATTCTGGTCGAGGCGCTGTCCGTAACGGTCCCCGTCGGGATGCGGGTGCTGGTTTCGGGTCCCGACGAAACCGCGAAGGTGGCCCTGTTCCGGGCGACCGCGGGTATCTGGGACAGCGGCGAGGGACGGATACTCCGGCCCGGACCCGATGACATTCTGTTTCTTCCCGAGCGGCCCTATCTCCCGCCGGGCACGCTGCGCAAATCGGTTTTAAGGACCGGCCAGGAACATGCGGTCCTGGACGAGCGGATTCTGGCGATACTGCGCGCCCTGGACCTCGAGCGGGTATTGGCGCGGGCCGGCGGGCTGGATGTCGAGCGGGACTGGGATGACATTCTTTCGCTCGGCGAGCAGCAGCTTCTGGCTTTCGCCCGCATACTCCTCGCCAAACCCCGCATCGCTTTCCTGGATCGGGCCAGTACCGCCCTCGATCACCAACAAATCGGCCGGATTCTGAACCTGCTTTCGGAACATGGGATCGGCTACCTCAACGTGGGAGAAGCCGGCGAACCGCTCGAACGCTACGACGCTGTCCTAGAGCTCGCCGACGGCGGCGGGTGGCGGTGGCGCCGGATTCGGAACGGGCGGATCGTCGGGGAAGGGGCCGACTGAAGGCCCGTTGGCGTTTGGAAGACGCTTACCGTGAAAGCGTCGCGAAGCGACTCCTTAAATCTCGGCTTCGCAGGCGGGAGAGATGAATATGCGCAATGCGCGCCGGATTGTTCCCCGGAACCTACAGGGTGGATAAGCGTAGCGCATCCACCCCCGCGCCGACTCGAAGAGCAGCGAAGCTGAATTTGGCGGATGCGCCGCAGCTTAGCCGCCCTACGATCCCGATAGGTTCCTGGGGCCGGGGTGAGGGGCCGCCGATTCGCTCCCTTCCGGACCGCGCGAGCGGAGGCCAGGAAACTCCAACGCGGATCAGGGTTGGCTTTCCGCTGCCCGAATCGCCCCGCGCTCGGGCATAGCGGACGTAGATGCCGGCATCTGCCGAACGGCGCGGCGGCTTCCGGTCGCGGTGGTTTGCGTCAGCCCCCGCTCATCAAAAATACGACCGGAGTTCGCCTCTGCGCCGGACATCCAGGGTCGCGCAGTGGAAGGCTCCGCCGAATGGAAGGTAACTGGTGAAGGCGCAGGGGATGGGCTCAAGGCCGTGTTCTTTGAGTGCCTTGATCAGCGAGGTCTGGGTTTTTTCCACTATGACGCGCTTCTCATCCAGCATCAGCACGTTGAGACTGATCCACTTGCTGCACATGGAGAAGAACTTGGCCATCATTTCCGATTCCGCATAAGGCTCGGGTTCGGGGGCAACGATGATGTCCCATGACTGCAGTATCTTCGGCAGCCGCTCCACATCGATCCATTCCGGATTGACCAGCACCTTGCCCGGCGCCAGGAACATGAGGGTCGAGTCGATGTGCATGGGGTCCGGGCAGCGGCTTTCGATCTCATGGAAACGGAACCGGTCGCCCAGATGCCGCTGTAGCCATTCGATACCGAAGGCGTTGGTGACATTGCTCCTCTGGTAGAAGATGTCCCGGCCGCAACGCAGGAAATCGGCGGCGTCGAACACCGGCTCGAAGTCGTTGATCTGATAGCGGACCGGCTCGCCCGGTTTGGGCATTTCGTAGCCGGACTCGTACAAGGCGTCGAGCAATTGCGGCTTCGGGGCGGCGGTCCAGCGTGCGCCTTGGCGGAAGTACTCCTTGAACAAGGTGCGATAGGGGAAGCCTTCGAAATAACGTCCACGCCAGGACATCGGCGTTTCGATGATCTCATCGCCGATGACCAGGAAGCCATCGCGCGGACAGGCACTGCAAAAACCGCGCGAACTCCAGTTCGGCGTGGCGTGGCGTCTGGAGAAATCGGTGACCTCGGGTCTTCGCACCCTGACGCCTTCGGCCTCCAGGATATGGATGAATTCGTCGAGCTGCTTTTGCGCCGCCTTGACCAGAACGCCCGGATAATGCCAACCCTGGGCGATGGCCTTGAGCAGCCAGGCCAAGGGCTTAGGGATACGCGTGGTCAGGGTGAAATGGGCGGGCGGTATCGTCGCGCCTTCGAGCCGGCCGACGATGACTTCCTCGAGCGGGTCCCACTCGTTCCAGGAATTGACCGGGCAGGTTTTCTCTTCTGGCGGCTGCAAAGTTACCATCGGCTTTCCTGTAAAAATCATCTCTCAAAGAATAGGACATCCGAGCCGGCCCGCCACGGTGCACCCGCGATCAGCATGACTCCCAGGATTGTCAGGAAGATCGGGAGCAAGCGGGGGAACCATAGTGAGACCAGTCGTTCGAGCTTTTCGAGCCGAACGGCCCTTTTTCGGCGAAGGATTAGATACAAGCTCATCAAGACAAGCAAGGGCAATACGAACACGATGTTGTAGACGAGCAATGCCCCGGCCGCCTCGGCCGCGCCGAGACCGGCCTGTGCGAGCACCGCGATGGCGGCGAGATAGGGCAAGGCCGTCGGCAGTTCGGCGCAGGTGACCGCAACGCCCAGAATGAACGAATGAACCGGCCTGAGCGATTTTGGTTTCTTCGCCGTGACCCCCTCCCTCGCGTGCCGATGCAGGTAATAGGCCGCGGCCAAGAGCGCAAAACCCAGGATCGTCCGGGCACTTGCATCAATGAGACCGGACCAATCGGCGGTTAACTCGCGCAAGAGCGCGCCAAGTCCCAACACGGCGAGCAGGCCACCCAGGTAGTTGGCTCCGAAAACCCCCAGTACGAACGCGGCCGTTCGCGGGATGGGTTTCACCGTACTGAGCAAATACAGTTGAATGGCGTTCGCAGGCGGATTGACGCTGTCCAGGATCGCGATCCCCACAATCGTGAACCAAAGTGCACCCGTCACCGATTTCTCCTTATCCGCTTTTGCTTAGCCAAGAGGGTCAGCCGCCTGCCGAGAGCGCTCTGGTCTGGGTAGCGTGGCCGCCAATGCTGTGTAGAATACGCGCCTACTGAAACGGCGGACTCCCCGACCCCATGTGCGAACTGCTGGGCATGAACTGCAACGTGCCGACGGACATCTGCTTCTCCTTCCGCGGGTTCACCCTGCGCGGCGGGCGCACCGGCCACCACACCGACGGCTTCGGCATCGCCTTTTTCGAGGATCGGGGCTGCCGGGTGTTCCTGGACTACGAGCCTTCCGCCGGATCGCCGATCGCCGAGCTCATCCGGAACTACCCGATCAAGTCGACCAACGTCATCGCCCACATCCGCAAGGCCACGGTCGGTGAGACCAGGCTCGCCAACTGCCACCCTTTCCAGCGCGAAATGTGGGGCCGGAACTGGATATTCGCACACAACGGCAACCTGGAGAACCTGCCCGCGCTGCGCCAGCACTACTACCGCCCGGTCGGCACCACCGACAGCGAGCAGGCCTTCTGCCTGATCCTGGAGACCCTGCGCGAGCGTTATCCCGAGCCGCCCGGCAGTGGCGACCTGATCCGCACGATCCATGAGGTAACGCGCGAAATCGCAGGACACGGGACCTTCAACTACGTCCTCTCCGACGGCGAGCTGATGCTGGCGCACTGCGCCACCCATCTGCACTACATCGTGCGGCAGGCGCCGTTCAGCCATGCCCACCTGGTCGACGAGGACCTCACGGTGGACTTCGCCGACCTCACGACGCCGGACGACCGGGTATCGGTCATCGCCACCCAGCCGCTGACCGACAACGAAACCTGGACCGCGATGGCGCCCGGAGAATTGATCGTGTTCAAGGACGGCGCGCCGGCGGCTTTCCCGAGCCGGGACACCGAATGACTCACCGCATCCACATCGTCGGCTGCTCGCCCCGCAGCGGCACGACCCTGCTCAACGAGCTTCTGGTGACCTGCTTCGAGATCGGCGGCTATGCCGAGCACGAACAAAGCATCTACCGGCCCTACGACTACAGCGACGCGATACTGCTGACCAAGTATCCGCTGCAAACCACCGTGGTCGCGCCGTTCCTGGCGGTGGACCCGGACCTGTGGGTGATCTACCTGCTGCGCGACCCGCGCGACGCCGTCTCCAGCCGCAGCCACCGCAAGGACACGCAACGGTACTGGAGCAACCTCGGCCTCTGGCGCGAACTGCACGGCGCCGCTACGAAACTCATGCGCCATCCCCGCTTCATCACCGTCCGTTATGAAAACTTGGTCAAAGACCCCGACGCCGTGCAGCGCGAGCTGATGGCGCGCATGCCGTTCCTCAAGCAGCGCTTTCCTTTCAGCGAATTCCACCGCCACGCCCGGCCTTCCCGGGATTCGCTCGATGCCTTAGGGAGTCTGCGGCCGATCGACCCCGGCAGCATCGGCAACTGGCGCCGGCACAAACCGCATCTGGCAGCGCAGATGGCGAAATACGGCGACATTTCCGATCTCCTGACCGAACTCGGCTACGAGAAGGACAAGGCTTGGCTGGCCGAGCTGGAAGGCGTGGCGCCCGATGACGAAGGCGCCCTGGTGCTGCCGGAGCGGCCGTGGTATCGGCGGCTGGGCAAGCGTCTGGACCTGTACTGGCGCGCGGCGGTCTATTGGCTCACCCGCCGGCCGCTCCTGACTCAGCCCATCTACAGACTACGTACCCGCCGCCGGGCAAAGAAAGCCGAACGATAACCTCAACTTCCTTCTCTCTCTGCGAGCAATGACCTTAAGTTAAGCCGTCATTCCGGCATGGATTGCCGGAATCCAGCGCACAAGGATGTGTGAGGCCGAAACCATCCCTGGTTCCTGGACCCCGGCATTCCCTGCCGGGGAGACGAGACAACCCTACCTTAACGACATCGCCTCTGGGAAAAGAGATGGGACAAACGCCCAAACTGTGGGATACGCGATGAACAAAGCCCCCCTGATCTATCCCGCCCGCTGCCGTTTGCACCGCAACGGCGCCAACCTGATCCAGGCGCTGCACGTGGTCGAAAGCTTCGACCGCATCGGCGTGCCGACCCGCCTGTACCTGCCGCCGGCCAAGGGCGTCGGCGTGGCCGAACGCCTGCGCGACTTCGGCATCGACGAAGCCCTGGACCTGCGGCTGAGTCCCTGGCTGCACACCCGCTTCGGCCTGTGGCCGTTCTTCGTCCGCCACCTGGGCGAACTGCGCGGCGCCCGCGGCATCTTCACCCACAACCTGATCATCAGCCGCTGGCTGGCGCGGTTCGGCCTGGGCCACGTGCTGGAAATCCACGACGCCGACCGCGACCTGGTCCAGGGCGGCTGGATGGCGCACGTAGTGGGCTGCCATCAGAACCGGCTCATCGACTGGCTGGTGCCGGTCAGCCGCGCCGCCGCCCGGGTGCTGATCGAGGCCGGCGCGGACCAGGAACGCGTGCTGGTCGCGCCCAACGCCGTCGATCTGACAGCCTACGCCGCGCTGCCGAAATTCGACCCGGCCCGGCTCGATCATCCGACTTTCGTCTATCTGGGCACACTGGCGGAAGACCGCGGACTGCATGTCTTCGACGCCCTGGCACGGCGCGGCATCGGCCGGTCCGTGCTGATCGGCGAGGTCGAGCCGGGCTCCGATTTCACCGCGCCGGACGGCGTGGAATCCCGCCCCTTCGTGCCGCACCACGAGGTGCCCGGCTGGTACGGCCGCACCGACATCACCCTGCTGCCCTATCCGCCGCAGCTCGCCACCGCCGATTCCATGAGCCCGATGAAGCTGTTCGAGGCACTGGCGGCGGGACGGCCCATCATCGCCAGCGATCTGCCGGTGCTGCGGGAACTGCTGGAACACGAGAAGACCGCGCTGCTGGTCGACCCGGAAGACGTGGAAGCCTGGATCGCCGCGGTCCGGCGGCTTCAGTCCGACCGCGAACTGGCTTGCCGGTTGGCCGCCGCAGCGGCGGAACGCGCCAAGGATTTCTCTTGGGAAAAACGGGAAGAAACGATTGCGCGGGCTTGCGGGTGGCTTTAGACACTGCTCCCCACGGGATTCGACCGACAGCATCCCACTTCCGGCCTCACGGATGCTGCGCGCGGCCCCGGCGATCCGGCCGGGGTACCTCAGCGCTGTAACTATGGCGCCGGCGTGGCGGTAGGCGACGGTCCGAAAGGTATGAACGGCCCGCTCTTTTCACTCCACGGTCCCTGCACGCCGAACTGGTTGACCGCGGCGATTTGGAACACGTACGAGGTGCCGTTGGTCAGGCCGCTCACCACTGTGAAGGTGCCCGTCACCGTCCCGGGAACCTGGGTCCAGGCGGTTCCGTTGTCGGAGGAATACTGCACCGCATAGCCGGTAATCTGCGCACCGCCGGTATAAGTGGGCGCCGACCAGGATAGCGCGACCGAACCGTTTCCTGCTTCCCCGTTAACCCCGAAGGGCGCACTGAATGCCGGCCCTTCCGGCGTCGCCGACACCGTCTCGCTCCAGCCTGACTGCGCCCAAGTCAGCCCTTGAGGGGCGCAAGGGTATTGAGGGTACTCAGTCATAGTGTTCGTTGCCGCTACACGGAAAAGATAACTCGTCCCATTGACCAAGCCGGTTATAGTAGAGGTCGTTGAGCAGATCGGTCCCGGCACTTGGGTCCAGCTCGTGCCATTATCGGCCGAATACTGAATTAGGTATGTGCCGGGAAAGAATCCCGGAGGAGCGATGAAAGTCGGGGCCAGCCAGCTCAATTGAGCCTGGGAATTCCCGGGATAAACCGCGAGGCCGAAAGGCTGGCAAGGTGGATCGTTCGAGCCAACGACAGGGTATTGGGCAATCGTTGTGGCGGCGGGGCCGGCCACTCCGGAAGCATTGACCGCCCGGACGCGAAAGGTGTAAGGCGTACAGGTAGTGAGCGGCGGTAGCGTGTACGAGGTACCGGTAATTCCGCTCACGCTCTGCCATTCCGGCTTCTGGGCTTCAGGGTTGGAAGAATATTGAAGCTGATATTCGCTGACCAATGAACCGCCGGTGTCCGCTGGCGGATTCCATGTCAATTGCAAGATGATACCCGAACCCGGATAGTAGACAGGCTTGAACTCGGTCGGCGCGCCTGCCGGCGCCGGCGGCAGCCAGCCCTCGGCTGGACAAGCGGCGGGCGGGCCGGAGGGCTGCCAGACGTAGCAAGCGAGGTTATTGGTCTGTGTGCTTAAGACCACCAATCCGAAGCTGTAGCCGTTGAGAATGCACATCGCATCTCCAGGCTGACTTGCCGGATAGACATAGTTAGGGGAAAAATTCGGAAGAAAACCAGTGCCATTGTAAGGAGGAGATATAGGCCCATCTACTTTCTCCGGATTCCCAATCCACCAAGGACAGGACTGCCCAATCTGAACTTTTGAACAATCTTTATCTGATACCCCTTCCGTACAGTTCATTCCTAGCTGAGCGAATATCACGGTGTAAGGAGATGCCCCGGGACCACCCGAACAATTAGTTCCCATAGGAGCGACAAACCCGCCACCATAATTTGAATTTAAGACTCCAACGTTCGGAAATACGCCGGGGGCGACATTCGCAAACGAATTTTGCGTCCCCACACTTGGAGAAACCGAACCGAGCAAGCCTGAGCTGGCGCCTACGGTTCCGGACTGAGGGATTTCACCCAAAGGCCCGCCGGAATCTGAATAAGGGGTGCAATTTCCCGGCGACGAACCCTTCGGATTTTCGCTGAAAGAATATTGCAGTGAGGGCATAAACCAGTTGTTGTGCACTTCTCCGGTACAAGTTGCCGTCTGCGACGAACAAGTGGGACCCGAACCGTTCCGGCCGGATTGCGGCTTGGGCGGATTCCAGCCGCTACAGCCGGCATTTTCGGCGCCATTCACGGTATTTAGCCAGTCGTTCACGATGTATCCACAGCCGGCGTTGTTTGTCACCGGCTGAGTACTCACGGTCAAGCCATCGCCGTTGATCGTCCCGGTGGTATTCCACCACATCAGACTGGTCGAGGGGTCGATGACGGCATTGGGCGGCACCAGTTGCGCCCAGCTTTGTTGCTGTTGGGCCAAAGTCCCCATCGATGCGGATGAAACGTACAGATACCCCCGTTGTTGGAGATAGGCGCCGATTTCCCCTTGGAGCTTCTGCACGGCCGTCTGCAGCGACCGCGCGTCCGTCACCGTCTGCGCCAAGGCGGGCCATTGTTCGTAGGCGTAGTACTGGGCGTTGAGGATGGCGAGATTGCCCATCAGGCTGAACCAGTTCTGCTCCAGATTCAGCAGCCCCAATGACATCGCATTGGTGTACAGCGAGGTTGCCGTGCCCTTGGTCGCCGCCGTCCCGACCTTCATGGCGGCCCAAATGGCCTGCTGGCCAAAATAGAGCGCACCTTGGGCTCCTGCGGTGCCACCCATGATCTGATCCTGGAACGATACGGCCCCCATCGGGTTGCTGCCGCCGAAGAACCCGGCGTTATTGGCCGGATTGAGCTCGCCGAGCAGGCCGGCGGTCACGTTCTGCCCCGACGGCGGCGGGCCGCCGAACAGCGTGTAAGTGAGGGCGCCGCAGGGCGGCGGGTTGGTCGGGGATACGGCGGTGCCGGGCGGCTGGCAGGACAACGCGGACGCCGCCTGGATTTGCGCCAGCATGTTCATGATGGCGTTGCCCGTCTGGATCGCCTGAAGGCTGCTATAGGCCTCGTAGGTCTGCACGGCGAAGTCTTGGTTCAACACCGCCTGCAGATCGGAAATCTGGGCCTGAAGGCTCTCGAAATCGGCCTGGACCGCCGTGATCAATTGCTGGAGTTCGCTCTGATTGCCGCCTCCACCGAGGGACTCCGCCAGAGTGAGTATCACCGAGACCGCACACTGAGTTGCACTGAGGGCGGGTTCTTTGCCGAATACCAACGGAATACAGTAGTTGTACCAGGCATTCAGCACAGCGGTCAGTTCCCGCGGCTGGACACGGGATTGAGAGGCTGACGGCCTGCGCGCGGCAAGCTGCACCACCGCCGGCTGCGACGAGGGCGCCAGCAGGCTGTCGCCATAGGGCACCAGATGCGCCTTGCCGCGCACACCTTGCTTGGCGATTCTGGCCGCCAGGGCTTTCAACCCGCCGCTGGCCCGCAGCGCTTCCACGACTTTCGAACCGAGCACGAAGTCGTCGTTGACCCGGTCGTCGAAGCCCAGGCGGGCCCAGCTCGGCCAGCCGAGCGCCCGGCGGGTCAGCTCGGCGGCGCGCGCCAGGTCTTTCTTGCCGAGCCGGCGGTAGATCGCGACTTCCGTCGTGGTGCCCAGCGACAGCATCGCCGTCTGCACCGTGTTCGAGGCGTCCTGCTCCAGCGTGACAACCGCGCGCATCGCTCCCTTCAGGGGCTGCACGCGATCTTGGCCGTTCTCCCGCCAATGCACCTGGCCGCCTTCCGCCACCACGACGAACCGCTGCGGCAGCTCCGCGGTTTCCAGGTAGTAACCGCCCCGGTCGGTCGTCGCGCCGATCTTGCGGCGCAAGGGGAGCTTACGACCGGACAGCGTCTCCGCCGATATCTTGGCTCCCACCACGGGGTGCCCCGCCGCCAATTGCACGATGCCGTTGACCATCGCCGCCCGGCCCGCGCTTCTCCCCTCGGCCTCGGCCGCCAAGCCCGCCCCGGCTTGCCCCATGAGACCCAGGATCAAAACACCAACCATCCGCCGCCAATCGTTGCACTTCGTCATCGCTCACTCTCCGGCTACTTGCAGGAACCCGCGCAGTCTATAGTGGGTCGTGAGAAATTACGGTGACGGCCGCCGCCGGATTTAGCGGATGCCGCGCGCCGACCCCGGCCATCCTTGCCGGGGTGCCGACAGCGCTGTAGCTATGGCGCCGGAGCGGGGGTAGGCGACGGTCCGAACGGTATGAAGGGCCCACTCACATCGCTCCACGGTCCCTGGACGCCGAACTGGTTGACCGCGGCGACTTGGAACAGGTACGGCGTGCCATTGGTCAAGCTGCTCACCACCGTGAAGGTCCCCGTCACCGTGCCGGGAACCTGGGTCCAGGCGGTTCCGTTGTCGGAGGAATACCGCACCGCATAGCCGGTAATCTGCGCACCGCCGGTATAAGTGGGCGCCGACCAGGACAGCGCCACCGAGCCGTTGCCGGCTTCGCCAGTAATCCCGGTGGGCGCGCTGAATGCGGGCCCTTCCGGCGTCGCTGACACCGTCTCGCTCCAGCCTGACAGGCCCCAAACTACCCCTTGCCCCTCCGGATTAACGCATGATGACTCACCCGACACCAACATGCTCAGAGCCGCCACACGAAACTCGTAGTCCGTGCCATTGACCAAGCCGGTTATAGTAGCGGTCGTTGAGCAGATCGGTCCCGGCACTTGGGTCCAGCTCGCGCCATTATCGGCCGAATACTGAATTATGTATTCGGAGTAATAAACATATTGCGGAGGTGCCGAAGGACCGAGGAAAGTCGGGGCCAGCCAGCTCAATTGAACCTGAGAGTTGCCGGGATAAGCCGCGAGGTCGAAAGGCTGACAAGGTGGAATGAGGGTATTGCTAGGGGGGACGGGAGGATATTGGGCAATCGTTGTGGCGGCGGCGCCAGCCACTCCGGAAGCATTGACCGCCCGAACACGGAAGGTGTACGGCGTACAGGGAGCGAGTGGCGGAACCGTGTACGAGGTACCGGTAATTCCGCTCACGCTCTGCCATTCCGGCTTTGTGGCTTCAGGGTTGGAAGAATATTGAAGCTGATATTCGCTGACTGCAGAACCGCCGGTGTCCGCTGGCGGATTCCAGGTCAGTTGCAACACTGGGATGACATCCTGAACCGGATAAACAGGCTTGAAGTCCGTCGGTGCGCCTGCCGGAGCCGGCGGCAGCCAGCCCTGGGCTGGGCAAGCGGGGAGCTGGGGCGGGTTAGGATTGACAGGTAGTGGCCAAGTATAGCAAAGCGGGTTTACCGATGTAGTCAGGACCACCAGTCCTTGCGCGGTCACACCGTTGTTTGGAATTTCGGCCGGTAGTATATAGTTCGGTGAAAAGTTAACGAGGTAGCCAGTGTTATTATTTGGCAGATTTGGCGTCATCCCGGTACTGGAATCATACCAAGGAGCATAGGGACTAGCGGTACCAGTACCAGTCCCCGACTGGCAAGATACGCATACATTTTTACAGTCTGACGCAGATATGGCGCTAGAACAATTCATACTAAGTTGAGCGAGCATGACCGTATAGGGAGTTGAACCAGCGGTCCCGCTACAATTATTTCCTAAAGGAGGAGGAACATTCGTCGTTACGCAATTTGGGGTTTTAACACACATACTAATTGGTGAAAAAATTAAGATGCCCGTATTCGGGAAAACGCCAGGGGCAACATTGGCTAAGGAGGTTTCTGTCGGCCCCGCACCCACGCTGGGCGAAACCGAGCCGAACAGACCCGGACTGGCGCCTACTGGCCCCGACCCTGGGATATTGCCGAAGGCGGTAGAGCTGGAATAAGGATTACAATTCCCATCATTATTAGTTATAACAACATTATCGGAATAGAGATAGGTTAACAACGGCAGAACCCAATTATTGTGCACCTCTCCGGTACAAGTTGGCGTCTGCGAGGAACAAGTAGGACCCGAACCTTTCTGGCCGGCTTGCGGCTGGGGCGGATTCCACCCGCTGCATCCCGCGGTTTCGGCGCCGTTTACGGTATTCACCCAATCGTTTTCGACGTATCCGCAGCCAGCGTTGTTGGCGACCGGCTGGGTAGTCACGGCCGTCCCATCGGCGTTGATGGTTCCGGTGGTGTTCCACCACATCAGCTTGGTCGAGGGATCGATGGCTGCATTGGGCGGGATCAATTGCGCCCAGCTTTGCTGCTGCTGAGCCAGCGCCCCGAGTGAGGTGGAGGAAGCCAGATATCCCTGTTGTTGCAGATAGACGCCAATTTCCTGCTGGAGCTGCTGAATGGCCGCCTGTAGCGAGGCCCCATCCGTCACATTCTGCGCCACTAAAGGCCATTGTTGGTAGCCGTAGTACTGGGCATTGAGGGTGGCGAGATTGCTCATGAGGGTGAACCAGTCCAGCTCCAGCGTCTGCAGCGCCAACGACATCGTGTGGGTGTACAGCGAGGTTGGCGTGCCCTGATTCGCCGGCGCATAAGCCCCCCCAGCCTTCATATTGGCCCAAATAACCCCCTGGCCGATAGGGAGCGCCCCTTGCGCCCCCGCCACGCCGCCCATGATCTGAGCCTGGAACGATACGGCGCCCTTCGGGTCGTCGCCCTGGAAGAAGCCGGCGGGGTTCTCCGGATTGAGCTCGCCGAGCAGACCGAGGGTCATGTTCTGCCCCTGCGGCGGCGGCGGGCCGCCGAACAGCGTGTAGGTGAGGGCGCCGCAGGGCGGCGGATTGGTCGGGGATACGGCGGTGCCAGGCGGCTCGCAAGACTGCGTAGACGCCATCTGGAGGTTCTGCAGCTCCTGCATGATGTCGTCGCCCGTCTGGACCGCCTGAAGGCCGCTGTAGATATCGGCGCTCAGCACGGCGAAATCCTGGTTCAGGCTGGTTTGCAGGTCGGATATCTGCCCCTGAAGGGCCTCGAAATCGGCCTGCATCGCCACCATCAATTGCTGGAGTTGGCTCTGATTGCCGCCTCCGCCGAGCGAACTCAGAAGGCTCACCGCCACCGAGATCGCACACTGGGCTTCAAAAAGAGAGATATCTTTATCGAACGCTAACGGAACACAATAGTTGTACCAAGCTCCCAGCCCACCGTTCCCAGCGGTCAGCTCCTGCGGCTGGACCCGGGATAAAGAGGCGAACGACCCGCGCGCTGCCAGCCGCACCACCGCCGGCTGCGACGAGGGCGCCAGCAGGCTGTCCCCGCCATAGGGCACTAGATGCGTCTTGCCACGCACGCCTTGTCTGGCGATCCTGGCGACCAGGATCTTAAACCCGCCGTGGGCCCGCAGCGCTTCCCGCACCTTCGAACCGAGCGCGAAATCGTCGTTGACCCGGTCATCGAACCCCAGCTGGGTTGAGCCCGGCCAGGCGAGCGCCCGGCGGGTCAGTTCGGCGGCGCGCGCTAGGTCTTTCTTGCCGAGACGTCGATAGATCGCGACTTCCGCCGTGGTGCCCAACGACAGCATGGCCGTTTGCGTCGTCAGTACGGCGTGGTGCTCCAGCGTGACCACCGCCCGCATGGCGCCCCGCAAGGGTTGTTCACGCGTCTGGCCGTTTTCCTGCCACTGCACGCGACCGCCTTCCGCCACCACCACGAACCGCTTCGGCAGCCCCGCGGTTTCCAAGTAGTAACCGCCCCGGTCGGTCGTCGCGCCGATCTTGCGGCGCAGGGACAGCTTCTTTCCGGACAGCGTCTCCGCCGATATCTTGGCTCCCACCACGGGGTGCCCCGTCGCCAATTGCACGATGCCATTGACCATCGCCGCCCGGCCCGCGCTTCTCCCCTCGGCCTCGGCCGCCAAGCCCGCCCCGGCTTGTCCCATGAGACCCAGGATCAAGACGCCAACCATCCACCACCCATAGTTGCACTTCGTCATCGCCCGCCCTCCGGCTACTTGCAGGAACTAGCGCAGTCTATAGCGGGCAGTGTGAAATTACGGTGACGGCCGCTGCCCTGGGAAGCCTCGGCTCACAGCGACGGAAGGCGAAAAACGGAAGATGCTAAACGTTAAGAAAGGAAAGTCATACCGTCACCCCGGCAGGGAGTGCGGAGGTCCAGGTTACATGGATGTATAAGCCTTACCATCCCTGGCCCCTGGATTCATGCCGGGCTGTCCTGCCCGGCACCCTGCGGGCAGGCGCCAATCCGCTCCCGGCGGATTGGTCCGGCAATCCATGCCGGAATGACGAGCAGTATGACATTCATTCCTTTATGCTTAGTAAGCGCGATACCTTAAGGCTTCGCTCAAGGCTTCGGGCTGCAGGCGACGGATCTTAAGGAAAAAACGTTTGCAGATGCAGCCGAATGCTGTTCTCCAGGGTATACCCCCGCACGGCTTGCCGGAGCACGTCACGCGCCAACGGGTTATCGAGCGTCGCGGCCATCGCCTCGGCCAGGGCGGCGGGGTCGCGCAGCGGCACCAGGGGGCCGAAGCGCCCGCCCCCCAGGATTTCGCGCGGCCCGCTGCGACAGTCGGTGGCCACCACCGGCGTGCCCACCGCCATCGCTTCGATGAGCACGTTGGGACAGCCCTCCCAGAGCGAGGACAGCACGAACAGCCCGGCCCGCGCCATGTAGGCGTAAGGGTTGGAGACGAAGCCGGGCAGATCGAAATCCGCCGCCACCCCGAGCTGCCGGGCTTGCGCTTCCAGGCGCTCCTTCTGGCGCCCCTGGCCTAGGATCAGCAGCCGGCAGGGCCGATTGCGCCGCAGCAAGGCAAAGGCCTTGAGCAGCGTCCCGAAATCCTTGGCCCGCCCCAGGCGGCCGGCGCCGAGAATCACCGGCGGCTCGCCGGGCGCGAACCAGGGATGGGCCAGGGGTTCCTCGGCCGCGGCCAGCAGCTCTGGCGTGATGGTGGGATTCGGCAGGGCCGCGATCCCTTCGCGGGGCAGGTCCAGGAACGCCACCAGGTCGTCCGCCACCCCTTCGGAATTGCAGATCACCCCGTCGCAATGGCTGTAGATCCGCCGGAGTCTGCGGCGGTACAGCGCGCGGTTCAGCCGGAACCGGTACTGGTTCGCCAGCCGCACCGACAAGGTCGTGACCATGCGCAGGAAGAAACGCACCCGTGCGTCCTTGAGTTCCTCGCGCACGGCCACGGCGATGCCGTCGTCGCGTTCTTCGGTCGTCAGGACGACATCCGGCCTATGCGCCCGGATGAAAGCCAGCAGCTCGCGCGCCAGGCCCCGGTCGCTCCGGCTTGATAGCACCATGTGGCGCACTTCCCGGTACAACTGCTCGGTGAACAGCTCGTTCGGACGGTTCACCAGGACGCTGACTTCCGTGCCGGCCCGGACGAAACCATTGGCGAGATTGACGATGTCGCGCGCAACGCCCCCTTCGCCGAAACTCGGGCCGAACAGGACGATATGGCGGGATTCGCTGGCAAGCGTCTGCATGAATGAAATCCGCTTGGCCTTCAGCCGAAGGCGCGGACGGCCCGCAGCACCGCCGGCAGGGCCTCCATCCCTGCATAAACCGCCAGTGCCAGAAACAGCACGCCGCTGAGCCGGTGCAGCCAGATAAGCGGAATTTTCTGCAGGACCGTGCGTCCGGCCCAGATGCCCAGCACGGAGGTCAGGATCAGGGCGAGCGATGCGCCGGCCCACACCGCGGAAGGCGAGACCGAGGCGCCCAGCCCGGCCACGGCCAGCTGGGTCTTGTCCCCGAACTCGGCGAGCAGAATCATCAGGAAGGTCGTGGCGAAGACGCCGTGTCCGGGCTTTTCCTCGACCGGCTCATCCTCGGCTTCTTCCCGCGCCAGCACCGATTTCAGGCCGAATCCCAGGAACAGCAGGGCGACCACGCCGGCCACGACGGGCCGCGGAACCCAGTGGACCAAGGCCGCGCCGAACAGCACCGCCGCCAGGTTGAGCAGCCCGAAGGCGGCCGCCGCGCCCAGCAGCACCGGCAAGCCGCGGTGGCGAGCCGCCAGCGTCATGCAGACCAACTGGCTCTTGTCGCCGATCTCGGCGGCGGCGATCAATGCGAAAGCCGTGGCGGAGGCCGCGCCCCACTCCAGGGCGCCGGCCGGCGGCGTAAGTGAGCCCGGCCATTCGGGCAGGCTCCAGGACCAGAAACAGGACATGTCAACTGAACAGGTTATCCAGGATCATCATGACGATGAAGCCGACCATGACGGCGAAGGTCGCCGCGCGCATCTTGCCGCGGGACTGGGTCTCGGGAATGATGTCGTCGCTGATCACGAACAGCATCGCCCCGGCGGCGAACGCCATGCCCGGCGGCGAACGCCATGCCCAGCGGCAGCAGCGGGAAGAAGGCCGAGACCATGCCCAGCCCCAGCACGCCGCCGACGGGCTCCACCAACCCGGTCAGCGTCGCGATCAGCACCGCCTGGCGGCGGTCGTATCCCATCCCCACCAGGGGCATGGCGACCGCCAGCCCTTCGGGTATGTTCTGAAGGCCGACGGCGATCGCTAGGGTGGCGCCGTTGCGCCAGTCGCCGCCCCCAAAGCTGACGCCGACCGCCATGCCTTCTGGAAAATTGTGCAGCGTGATCGCCACGATGAAGAGCCAGATCTTCCGGAGCGAACCGATCAATTCCCCCTTCTCCGCCAGAAATCGCTCATAGGGCAGCAGGCGGTCCGCCGCCTCCAGGAACAGGGCGCCGGTCATCATGCCGAGCGCCACCGCGAAGATGCCTTTGCCCGGCCAGACTTGGTTGCCGTACTGGATGCCCGGCACGATCAGGGAAAACGCCGTCGCCGCCAGCATGACCCCGGCCGCCCCGCCCAGCATGATGCAGAGGGTGCGGTGGGAAAAGTCGCGGACGAACAGCGCGGGCAAGGCCCCTGCTCCGGTCGCGAGTCCCGCCAGGATGCTGGCGAGAATTCCGGCGGCGATCACCGGACTGAGGTAGATGTAGACCAGGGCCAGCACCAGGGTGAGCGATAGGACCGCCGAAGCGACCGCGACCAGCCGCTGCATCAGGGGCGGCAGGGCGCGGTACCGCTGCGCCAGAGGCCAGGTGCCGATACGTTCGCCCAGTTGCTTGAAAACAGTCGCCGCCATGTTCCCTCCCGCCCGCTGCCGAAAAATGGTTGACGCCGAAACACGGCCTCGACGGACCCTGCCCCGGTTCTTTCTTTCGCGGATTATACCTTTATGCCAGGATGCTCAACCGGCATAGGCATTTTCTGGTTAGAATGAGGAAAACTCGTTCGATCCTACCACCCTCCATGCACATACTCCTGAGCAACGACGACGGCTACGCCGCCCCCGGTCTTCGCGCCCTGGCCGCCGCCCTTTCCCCGCTTGCCAAGATCACGGTCGTCGCGCCCGAACGCAACCGCAGCGGCGCCAGCAATTCCCTGACCCTGGAGCGGCCCTTGCGCGCGTCCCGCGCCGAGAACGGCTTCATCCGCGTCGACGGCACCCCGACGGACTGCGTGCACCTGGCCATCACCGGCCTGCTGGACAGCGAGCCGGACATGGTGTTCGCCGGCATCAACCACGGGGCCAATCTGGGCGACGACGTCATCTATTCCGGCACCGTCGCCGCGGCCACCGAAGGCCGCTTCCTCGGCCTGCCGGCCGTGGCGATCTCGCTGGCCGCCCACAACCCGGAGCACTTCGAAACCGCCGCCCAGGTCGCGGTCGAGCTCCTGGAGCGCATCCGGGAAAACCCGTTGCCGGCGGACACCATACTGAACGTCAATGTCCCCGACATCCCCCTGGAGGAACTTCGAGGCTACCAGGCCACGCGGCTCGGCGCCCGCCACAAGGCGGAAGCGGTCATCCGCAGCCGCGACCCGCGCGGACGGGAGATTTTCTGGGTGGGCTGCGCCGGCCCCGAGGCCGATGCCGGGCCCGGCACCGATTTCCACGCCATCCGCGAGAACTGCGTGTCGGTCACCCCCTTGCAGATCGACCTCACCCGCTACGAGCGGCTCAATCAACTGGGAGCGTGGCTGCCCGGCGGAGTCGCCGCATGAATGTGCGCCTGCGGGGCATCGGCATGACATCGCCGCGCACCCGCGAGCGCATGGTCAACCGGCTGCGGGAGCTCGGGATCCGCCACGCGAAGGTGCTGGCCGCCATGATGAACGTCCCGCGCCATATCTTCGTAGAAGAGGCCTTCGCCAGCCGGGCCTACGAGGACATGGCCCTGCCGATCGGGTTCGGCCAGACCATCTCGCAGCCTTACACGGTCGCCCGCATGACCGAACTGCTGGTCGAGGCCGGCCCCTTGCGCCGCGTGCTGGAAGTGGGCACCGGCTCTGGCTATCAGACCGCCGTCCTGGCCCAACTGGTCGGCACCGTCTATTCGGTCGAACGCATCCAGGCCTTGCAGGAACGGGCCATCCGCAGCCTGGCCGACCTGAACCTCAGGAACGTGCGGCTGAAGCACGGCGACGGCCATCTGGGCTGGCGCGAATCCGGCCCCTTCGACGGCATCATCGTGACCGCCGCCCCGATACGCCTGCCGGACGCGCTGCTGGACCAGCTCAACCCCGGCGGTGTGTTGGTCGCCCCGGTCGGAACGGGCCGGGAACAGACGCTCGAACGCATCGTGCGTAACGAGTCGGGCTATGACGCGCTGTCCGTGGAACCCGCCGTGTTCGTTCCGCTGCTGGCCGGCACGGTCTGACGGCGGCATGGCCGGACCTTACCTCGATGCGCTCTTCCGGCCCCGCGCCGTCGCCGTGTTCGGCGCCAGCGAGCGTCCCGATTCGGTCGGATTCCGCATCTTCGGTAACCTGCTCGAAGGCGGCTTCCGCGGCCCGGTCCATCCCGTCAATCCCAAACACGAACGGGTCCTGGGCCAGCGCTGCTACAAGTCCCTGAGCGAGGTCGATGGCGCCGTCGACCTGGCCCTGATCGCCACGCCGGCGCCGACCGTCCCCGCCATCTTGAGGGAATGCGGCGAGCAGAACATCCGCGCCGCGATCGTGTTCTCCGCCGGTTTCGGGGACGGCGACAGCCAGGGCCGCCACCTTTCCCAGGCGCTACTCGCGGAAGCCAGGAATCAAGGCATACGGCTGCTCGGGCCGAACTGCCTGGGGCTCATGCGGCCCAGCCTGCATCTCAACGCCACCTTCAGCAACAACGTCGCCCTGGCCGGCGGGCTCGCCCTGGTGTCCCAGTCCGGCGCCCTGTGCACGGCGATCGCTGACTGGGCCAGCGCCCACCGCATCGGGTTTTCCGTGGTCGCCTCCATCGGTTCGGCTTACGACCTCGATTTCGGCGACATCCTGGATTACCTGGCGCTGGACCCGGAAACCCGCAGCATCCTGCTGTATGTGGAAGGCATCCGCGACGCCCGCCGCTTCATGAGCGGCTTGCGGGCGGCGGCCCGGCTCAAGCCCGTCATCGTCATCAAGGCCGGCCGCTACGCCGAAGGCTCCCGCGCCGCGGTGTCCCATACCGGCGCCCTGGTGGGCGCCGACGACGTGTTCGATGCCGCTTTGAAACGGGCCGGCGTGGTCCGCGCCAAGACCATCGAGCAGCTGTTCGCCGCGGCCCGGTTGCTGGCCGGCGCCCACCCCGTCCAGGGCGAGCGCCTCGCCATCGTCACCAATGCCGGCGGCCCCGGCGTGATGGCGACGGACGCCGCGGTCGAGCGCCGGCTGCGTCTGGCCGAGCTGTCCGAGAGTACGCTGCAGCGCCTCGATCAAGCCCTGCCGGCGTTCTGGTCACACGGCAATCCGGTCGACATTCTCGGCGACGCCACGCCGGATCGCTATGCCTCGGCGGTCGAGACCTGCCTGGGCGATCCCGACGTGGACGGCCTCCTGGTGATGCTCACGCCCCAGGCCATGACCGATCCCACCGGCGCGGCGCAGCGGACGCTCGCAGCCATCGGCGATTCGAAAAAGCCGGTCCTGGCCTGCTGGCTCGGCGAAACCCAGGTCCGGGAGGGCCGGGCACTGTTCACCGACCATGGCATCCCTTCCTTTCCCAACCCGGAAAGCGCCACCGAAGCCTTCGGCTTCCTCGCCGAACACCATCGCAACCAGCAGATGCTGTTGCAGGTGCCCGGCCCCCTGGCCGAACTCGAACCGCCCGACGTCGCCGGCGCCCACCTGATCGTGGAGGGCGCGCTGGGAGACAAGCGCAGCCTGCTTTCCCCGCTGGAAACGCGGGCCATCCTCGGAGCTTTCCGCATCCCCATGCTTCCGGCCCTCCCTGCCCACTCCCCCAACGAAGCCCTGGCGGCGGCGGAGTGCCTGGGATTTCCGGTCGCCCTGAAAGTGCTCTCCCCCGACATCACCCACAAATCCGACGTGGAGGGGGTGATGCTCAACGTGACGCATGCCGAATCGGTGCGGCAGGCCTACAACGAGCTGCTGGCGCGGGTCGGCCGGCACAAACCGGACGCCCGCATCGAAGGGGTCTCGGTGGAAAAAATGTACGCGGGGCGGTACGGGCGCGAGCTGCTGGTGGGCGTGATCGACGATCCGGTTTTCGGCCCCGTGATCGGTTTCGGCGCCGGCGGCACGGCGGTGGAGATCAGCCGCGACCGGGCGATCGGCCTGCCGCCGGTCAACGCCCACATCGCCCGCACCCTGATCGGCCAGACCCGCATCTCCGCCGCCCTCGGGGCTTTCCGCAACCTGCCGCCGATCCGCATGGAGGCGCTGGTCCAGACCCTGCAGCGGGTGTCGGAAATGGTGTGCGAGCTGCCGCAGATCCGCGAAATGGACATCAATCCGCTGATGGCCGACGAAGCCGGGGTCTATGCGCTGGACGCCCGCATCCTCGTGCGCCACCCGCCGCCCGGCCGCAGGCGCTACGATCACATGGCGATCCATCCCTATCCCGCGCAATGGGTCAGCCGGTTTCAGCTGAACGACGGCACCCCTGTCACCATCCGCCCGATACGGCCGGAGGACGCGGCGATGGAGCAGGAATTCGTCCGCGGCCTGTCGGAGGAGGCCAAGTATTTCCGTTTCATGCAGTCGGTGCAGGAATTGAGCCCCGACATGCTGGTGCGCCTGACCCTGCTCGATTACCACCGGGAACTCGCCCTGGTCGCGACCGTGGAGTCGGAAGGGCGGGAGACGGAGGTGGCGGTCGCGCGCTTTTTCAGCAATCCGGGCGGAGAAACCGCCGAGTTCGCCATCGTCGTCGCCGACGCCTGGCAGCGCCGCGGCATCGGCGCGCGCCTCATGGCCATGCTGGCCGACGCGGCGCGCGAAAAGGGAATTCAAAAGCTGCAGGGCGAGGTACTGGCTGGCAACGGCAAGATGCTGCGCTTCATGGAAGCGCTGGGCTTCTCCGCGGCCCCGGCGGCCGAGGATGCCTCGATCGTGCAAGTATTCCGGACCCTGTGAAGCCGATGAACCACCCGACGCAGCCGGCCGAAGAACGGCCGCATCCACAGCGGGTTTCCGAACTCATCCCGCGGAAAGCCCTGGAAGCCTGCCTGGTGCGCATCGAAAACCACCGGAGACTGCTGGCAGCGATACGGCATCTGCTGCCCCCCTCGCTGGCCGCCCATTGCCGGGACTGCGTGGCGGGAGATGACACCCTGATGCTTTATGCCGAGTCGGCGGCCTGGGCTTCGCAACTGCGCTTCTACCTGCCCCGGATCATCGAGGAGCTGGCGAAGGAAGGCCATGGCCGGTACCGCCAGGGCAAGGTCAGGACCTTGGCCCTAGCCCTGGTGGCGCCGCACGCGGCCCCGCCTCGGCCGGCTCCCATCCGGCCCCTCCCGGCGACGATCGCCGCGCTCGAAGCGGCGGCGCGGGCCAGCGAAGGCGAAATCGGCACCGCCCTCGCCCGCCTGTGCGGCACCCTGCGCCGGTTGCCGCGTTGAACGGTCAGCGCGCCGCCGGCGCCGTCCGCATGTAGGAAATCGGGGCGTAGCCCTCGTCCTCGAAGCTCACCATTTCCCAGGCGTCGCGCGCCTTCAGGAGTTCGCGCAGCAGGTGATTGTTGAGCCCGTGGCCGGACTTGTAACCGGTGAACGAGCCGATCAGGCTGTGCCCCAGGAGATAGAGATCGCCGATGGCGTCGAGAATCTTGTGCTTGACGAACTCGTCGCCGCTGCGCAGGCCGTCCTCGTTGAGCACCCGGAATTTGTCCACCACGATGGCGTTGTCCATGGAACCTCCCAGCGCCAGACGATTCTTGCGCAGCATCTCGATGTCCCGCATGAAGCCGAAGGTGCGGGCGCGGGCGATCTCCTTGACGAAACTGGTCGAGGAAAACTCGACGCTGGCGGTCTGCGAATCCTTGTCGAACACCGGATGGTCGAAGTCGATGGTGAACGTCACCTTGAAGCCGTCATGGGGCTCGAACCGGGCCCATTTGTCGCCGTCCTCGACATGGAGCGGCCGCTTGATACGGATGAACTGCTTCGGCGCCTCCTGTTCCTGAACGCCGGCGGACTGGATCAGGAAAACGAAGGGGCCGGCGCTGCCGTCCATGATCGGCACTTCCGGCGCGCTGACGTCGACGTAGGCGTTGTCGATCCCTAAACCGGCGAAAGCGGAAAGCAGGTGTTCCACCGTGGAGATGCGCACGCCGCCCTTCACCAGCGTCGTCGACAGAGTGGTGTCGCCGACGTTGTCGGGCCGGGCGTCGATCACCACCGGCTCGGCGAGATCGACCCGTCTGAACCTGATGCCCGAATTGGGCGCCGCCGGCCGGAGCGTAAGATATACCTTTTCACCGGTGTGAAGGCCTACGCCGGTGGCGCGGATTACATTTTTCAAGGTTCTTTGTTTGATCATACAGGTGTCCCCCTTACTAAGGGGCCGCCATGCGGCGGCCAATCCGGTAGGTCGGTCGATGCGTCATCCGGGCCACGGTCCGCGTGTTTCCCGGATGAGCTTTTCAAGGCGTGGAGAAAAAGCTTAAGAATCGGAAACTCAATCGGCCTGGCGGCGCAGGAATGCGGGGATATCGAGATACTCGAGATCCATTTCCTTGCTGGGCTCGCCGCGCGGCTCGTGTTTGGGCTGTTTGCGCAGCACCGTGGGGCGCTGCATCTGTTCGTAGTCGATTTCGCCGGTCTGCTTGTGCACCAGCTTCAGCGGCGCTTCGGAGACCATCTGGGACTGGCCGCTGAGGCCTGTCGCCACCACGGTGACGCGGACTTCGTCCTGCATCTCCGGATCGATCACGGTGCCGATGACGACCATCGCTTCGTCGGAAGCGTAGTCCTTGACCGCATTGCCGACTTCGTCGAATTCGCCGATGGCGAGATCGAGCCCGCCGGTGATGTTGACCAGGATGCCCTTCGCGCCGGACAGGCTGATATCTTCCAGCAGAGGACTGGCGATCGCACGCTCGGCGGCATCGCGCGCGCGGGTCGGACCGCTGCCGACGCCGGTGCCCATCATGGCCACGCCCATTTCCGACATGACGGTGCGCACGTCGGCGAAGTCCACGTTGATGAGGCCGGGACGGGTGATCAGCTCGGCGATGCCCTGCACCGCGCCCAACAGGACGTCGTTCGCCGCCGCGAACGCGGCCATCAGGCTGACGTCCTTGCCGAGCACCGGCAACAGTTTCTCGTTCGGTATGGTGATGAGAGAGTCCACGAACTGGCTCAGCTCGGCGATGCCCTTGTCGGCGACCAGACGGCGCTTGCGGCCTTCGAACGGAAACGGCTTGGTCACCACCGCGACGGTGAGGATGCCGGCTTCCTTGGCGATTTCCGCGATGACGGGCGCCGCGCCGGTGCCGGTGCCGCCGCCCATGCCTGCGGTGATGAACACCATGTCGGCGCCGTCCAGCACTTCGAGGATGCGCTCGCGATCGTCGAGCGCGGCCTGCCGCCCGATGTCCGGGTTCGCCCCGGCGCCCAGACCTTTCGTCAGATTGTTGCCCAACTGGATGACGGTGCGGGCGCCGAGGTTCCGCAGCGCCTGGGCATCGGTATTGGCGCAGATGAAATCGACGCCCTCGATCTGACTGCTCACCATATGATTGACGGCGTTGCCCCCGCCGCCGCCGACGCCGATCACCTTGATGACCGCGTTAGGACTAAATGAATCTACAAGTTCAAATTTCATGTTCCCATCCCCTTATCGAATACGGGCTATCTGGAAAAAAAACCGAAGATCTTCAGAAGTTTCCCTGAAACCAATTCTTCATGCGCAGCCAGATGCTCCTGAAACCGCCGCCTCCCAACATGGGGCGCTCCCCGGAAAACAAATGCTGACGCCCATGCAACAGCAATCCGACTCCGGTCGCATAGGCCGGATTGCGAATCACGTCGTTGAGGCCGGCGACCGTGTACGGCACGCCCAGCCGCACCGGCATGTGGAAAATCTCTTCCGCCAGCTCCACCAGCCCTTCGACCCTGGAGCTGCCGCCGCTCAGAACGATGCCGGCCGCGACCAGATCGTCGAAACCCGCCCGCCGCAGCTCCGACTGCACCAGCAGCAACAACTCTTCGTAACGCGGCTCCACGATCTCCGCGAGATTGAGCCTGGAAATCTGGCGTGACGGCCGGTCGCCGATGCTGGGCACTTCGATCGTGTCCTCGATGTCGGCGAGCTGGGTCAGCGCGCAGGCATGCTTGAGCTTCAGCGTCTCGGCATGGGGCGTGGGCGTGCGCAGCGCCACCGCGATGTCGTTGGTCACCTGGTCGCCGGCGATCGGGATCACCGCGGTGTGGCGGATGGCGCCGTCGGTAAACACCGCGATGTCCGTGGTGCCGCCGCCGATGTCCACCAGGCACACGCCGAGTTCCTTCTCGTCATCTGTCAGAACGGCCTGGCTCGACGCCAGCTGTTCGAGGACGATATCGTCGACCTCCAGGCCGCAGCGCTGGATGCATTTCTGGATGTTCTGGGCCGCGCTCACCGCGCCGGTGACGATGTGCACCCGGGCTTCGAGGCGTATGCCCGACATGCCGATGGGCTCCTTGACGCCCTCCTGCCGGTCGATGACGAATTCCTGGGGCAGGATGTGCAGGATTTTCTGATCCGCTGGAATGGCGACTGCCCGCGCGGAGTCGATGACTCGGTCGACATCCCCCTGGGTGACTTCCTTGTCCCGGATCGCGACGATGCCGTGCGAATTCATGCTGCTGATGTGGCTGCCGGCAATGCCTGCGTAGACCGAGTGGATCCGGAAACCGGCCATCAGCTCCGCTTCTTCGACTGCGCGCTGAATGGAATGAACGGTGGTCTCGAGATTGACGACGACACCCTTCTTGAGTCCCCGGGAAGGGTGGGTGCCCAGGCCGACCACCTCGATCTGGCCATCCTCGTTGACTTCACCCACGAGGCACGCCACCTTGGAAGTGCCGATGTCCAGCCCTACGATCACGTTCTTGTCAGACTTTTTGCCCATGGAGTGATATTCGAAGGATGTTTCAGATGCATGCCCAGGCTATGGTGTTCAATAGCCGACTCTGCCATTCCCCGCCCGGCCGGGCGCACTGTGCGGAAAAAACATTCCCTATCGTCGATGCGTGGCTGCCTTCTCATGCGGGAGGGAGCACTCCTGGCTGCTCGGGGAAAACATCCGCATCGGGCGGGTATGGCTTCCAAACCACCGCGAAGCCATAAGGATACCTCAAATCGATACTTTGGAGCAGGGCCATTCGTTCTTTTCCCAAGAGCGGCAGAAGGCTCAGCAGGCTGGGGATAGCCCCGGCCGGCTCCTGGCGCCCGAACTCGATCCGGACGTCCGATTCCAGGCGCAGCGACCACGACCAGCGCTCGGTCAATTTGAGTTCGGCGACACGGGTCCCCCAGCTTTCGAACCGCTCGTTCAATCCGATCAGCACCTTGACCAGCCGCCGTTCCTGGCCGTCGGGCCCCTTTAGCAACGGCAGATGCTCGAACCCTTGCGTGCTTCCGGTACGGAAGCGGTTCATGCGGTCGTCGATGAATTCGGCTTCCCCCCATCGCGCTACCGGCCGATGCTCCAGTACCTCGACCTCGATGCGGTCCGGCCACCGGCGTTCCACCGAAACTTCGTCCACCCAAGGAATCGTCGCTACCGCTTCTCTTATCCCGGCCAGGGGGATTCCGAAATAGGTATTGCCGTTGGCCAGTTTATCCCTGACGAGGTTTTCCACCGCCGCCGGATCGATATACCGGAAAACACCTTTTACGCGCACGGTCTGCACCTGGCGTTCGGCAAGCCATAATACCCCTCCGCCGACCGCCACCCATATCAGGCAGAGCACAAACAGCGCAGCAGAAGAGGCGCGGAATCCGTCGCCTTTGCCGGTTTGGGCGGCTACGCTGCCGGCGCGATCCCCCCTTTCCGGTTTCAGGCCATGCTGGTTTCGAGGATATGCCACACCAGCTCCTGAAAATCGATGCCCGCGGCCTTCGCGGCCATCGGAACGAGACTGTGATCCGTCATCCCCGGCACGGTGTTCACCTCGATCAGCCAGGGCTGGCCGCTGCGGTCCACCAACAGATCGACCCGCCCCCAGCCTCTGACTCCGACGATCCGGCAGGCCCGCAGCACCAGCGCCTGCAACTCGGCCTCACGCTCGGCGTCCAGCCCGCAAGGACAGATGTAACGGGTGGTTTCCGCCCGGTATTTGGCATCGAAATCATAGAAAGCGTGCGGGGTCTCCAGGCGGATCAGCGGTAGTGACGCACCCTTGAGCATGCCGCCGGTGTATTCGACGCCGTCGATCCAGCGCTCGGCGAAAACGGCACAGCCGTAAGCGGAGGCGCGCTCCCAGGCCTGCGCCAGCTCTTCGGCGTTGGCCGCGCGGCTCATGCCTATGCTCGACCCCTCTTCCGCCGGCTTGACGATCACCGGAAAGCCCAAGGCCTGCCGGCAGCGTTCGAGATCGGCGGGCGTATCCAGCCGCAGCCAGGGGGGAGTCGGCAGACCGGCGCCCATCCAGCACAGCTTGGTGCGCAGTTTGTCCATGCTGAGCGCAGAGGCCAGCACGCCGCTGCCGGTGCAGGGGAGACCCAGGCAGGCCAGGGCGCCCTGTAGCACGCCGTCCTCGCCACCGCGCCCGTGGATGATGTTGAACACGCGATCGAAGCGGCGCTCCAGCAACGGGGCGATCATGTCGCGCCCGACGTCGAGACCTTCGGCGGCTATCCCGCCGGCCTGCAGCGCCTCCAGGACGGCCTTGCCGCTTTTCAGCGAAATCTCCCGTTCGGCCGCCGCGCCGCCCATCAGGACCGCCACCCTGCCGAACTCCGATGCCTGCTGAATCCGTTTTTCCAACTCGGTTCCTCTTTGAAGGGTTTCTACACTGGGGGTTCGCCCACGATCAGGACTTCGGGCTCGAGCCATATGCCGGAGAGCAAGGCCACCCGGTTTCGCACCTCCGAGATCAATGTCTCGATGTCGGCCGCCGTCGCATTCCCTGAGTTGACGATGAAATTGGCATGCTTCGCGGACACCTGGGCGCCGCCGACGGCGTGGCCCTTGAGCCCGCAGGCTTCTATCAGGCGCGCCGCGAAATCCCCGGGCGGATTCCTGAATACCGAGCCGCAGCTCGGCTGATGGGTCGGCTGGGTCGCCGTGCGCCGCGCCAGCAGGGCTTTGATGCGCTCCCTCCCGGCGCGCCCGTCGCCGGGCGCGAGCTCGAGTTCGGCGGCCAGGAACCACTCGCCTTCCGGCCCGTGCACGTGGCGGTAACCGACCTCGAATTCCTCCGGCGCCCGCCAGATCGTCCGTCCGCTGCGCTTCACCGTGAGCACGCGCCGCACCAGGCTCCAGGTCTCGCCCCCGAAGGCGCCGGCATTCATCGCCAGGGCGCCGCCCAAAGTGCCGGGGATCCCGGCCAGGAATTCGGCGCCGACCCAATCCCGGTCGGTGCAGAAGCGGGCGATATGGGCGCAGGGGATGCCGGCTTCGGCATAGACGCAGGCGGGACCGCGGACCTCGATGGCGCGCAGGCGGTTCTTGGTGCAGACCACCGTGCCGCGGATACCGCCGTCGCGGACCAGCACATTGCTGCCCAGGCCCAGCCAGAACAGCGGTTCGTCGGGCGGGAGGGCTCGCAGGAATTCGACCAGGTCGTCGAGGTCGGCGGGTTGATAGAATCGCTCCGCCGGACCGCCCGTCCGCCAGCTGGTATGCTCGGCCAGCGGTTCGTGTTCGAGCCAGGTCCCGCGCAAAGACGAAGGAGGGACGCCGGCAACGAACTCGCGGGCGGTCATGGAACCGGCTCCGAGCCCAGACGCTCGGGCAATTGCTGAGCGAGCGCGCCGACGCTGCCGGCGCCCAGCGTCATCACGACGTCCCCTGGCTTCAGTACGTTCGGGAGGATGTCGAACACTTCCTCGGGGGTTTCCGCGAAGATCGGATCGACCTGCCCCCGCACGCGGATGGCCCGGCTGAGAGAACGCCCGTCGGCGCCGGCAATGGGCGCCTCGCCGGCGGAGTAGACGTCCAGCAGGACGAGCACGTCGACCCGTGACAGGACCTGGACGAAATCCTCGAACAGGTCGCGGGTCCGGGTATAGCGGTGGGGCTGGAACACCACGACCAGGCGCCGGTCGGGCCAGGCGTTGCGGGCGGAATCCAGGGTCGCCGCCAGTTCGCTGGGATGGTGGCCGTAATCGTCGACGAACGTGATTTCGCCGCCGTCGAGACTCATGTTGGCGTTGATCTGGAACCGCCGGCCGATGCCGCGGAATCCCGCCAGCGCCCGCTGGATCACCGCATCGGCGACGCTCAGCTCGGTGGCGACCCCGATCGCCGCCAGGGCGTTGAGAATATTGTGGTAGCCCGGCAGGTTGAGCGTGATCTCCAGCGGCTCGGCGCCCTGGCGCAGCACGCTGAACCGGCTCTGCAAGCCGAGGCGCCGGATGCCGACGGCGCGGATGTCGACGCCCTCGCGCTCGCCGTAGGTGCGGTAGGGCTTGCTCAGACGCGGCAGGATGTCGCGGACGCCGGGGTCTTCCGCGCACAGCACCGCCGCCCCGTAGAACGGCACATGGTGGAGGAACTCGACGAACGCATCCTTGAGTCGGCCGAAATCGTTGCCGTAGGTGCCCATGTGATCCTGGTCGATGTTGGTCACCACGGCGATCATGGGCTGGAGGTGCAGGAACGAGGCATCGCTCTCGTCGGCTTCGGCGACCAGGTATTCGCCTTTTCCCAGTTGAGCATTGGCGCCCACGCTGTTGAGCCGGCCGCCGATCACGAAGGTCGGATCCAGGCCCCCTTCGGCCAGAATGCTGGCGGTCAGGCTGGTGGTCGTGGTCTTGCCGTGGGTGCCGGCCACCGCCACGCCGTAGCGGAAGCGCATCAGTTCCGCCAGCATTTCGGCCCGCGAGATGACGGGAGTCCGGGCGGCCCTGGCGGCATCGATCTCCACGTTGGACTGCTCCACCGCGCTGGAAACCACGACCACGTCGGCCGCCTCGACATGCCGGGCCGCGTGCCCCGTCGAGATTACGGCGCCCCGCTCCTCCAGGCGGCGGGTATTGGCGTTCTGCTGCAGATCGGAGCCCGATACCCGGTAGCCGAGGTTCAGCAGGACCTCGGCGATTCCGCTCATGCCCGCGCCGCCTATTCCTACGAAATGGATGCGGGTGATTTTCTTCATGCCTTCGGTTCGAGGCGTCATGCGCCGGCCTCCTCCAGGCAGACCTTCGCGACGTGCCCGGCGGCATCGTAACGGGCCAGGTTCCGGGCCGCCGCGCTCATCGCCTTGAGCCGTCCGCGCTGGTCCAGCAAGGCGCGGAGCTCGGCCGCCAGGGATTCCTCGCCGAGCGTCGACTGGGGCATCAGCGCCGCCGCGCCAGCCTCCGCCAGATAGCCGCCGTTCGCGGTCTGGTGGTCGTCGATGGCGTAGGGGAAGGGCACGAGTATGGCGGGCAGCCCCGCCGCGGCCAGTTCGCTCACGGTCATGGCACCGGCGCGGCAGACCGCGAGATCGGCCCAGCCGTAGGCCTCCTCCATGTCCTCGATGAAGGCATCCACTCTCGCCGTTAGCCCGAGCTGCCGGTACAAGTCTTGGGTTTCCTCGAGCATGGCCTGCCCGGTTTGATGGCGGATCTCTACCGCCTCCGCGCCCAGGGCCGCCAGGGCGCGCGGGACGATCCGGTTCAAGGCCGAAGCCCCCAGGCTCCCGCCCAGGACGAGCACCCGCCGCTCTTCACGGATCAGCTGACGGTTTTGAAAGGACGCTATGTTCTGCCGCAAGGGATTGCCGGTGCAAACCGCGCCGACGGAGTCGTTAAAAGCGCCGGGAAAGGCTTCCAGCACCCGGTTGGCGATACGGGACAAAATGCGATTGGTGGTGCCGGGAATCCGGTTCTGCTCGTGGATCACCAGCGGGATGCCGAGCACCCGGGCCATGAGTCCGCCGGGACCGGCGACGAACCCGCCCATGCCCAGCACGGCGTCCGGCCTTCTGCGACGAAGTATACGCAGTGCCTGCAGACAGGCCAAGCCCAGCATGGCCGGAGCCTTCACCTTGGACGCGAGGCCCTTGCCGCGTACGCCGCTGACGCTGAGCCAGTCGATCGGATAGCCGGCCGCCGGCACCACCCTGGCTTCCAGTCCGGTCCGGGTCCCCATCCAGGAAACCTCGCAACCGGCCCGGCGCAGCTCGTCCGCCACCGCGAGCGCCGGGAACACGTGCCCGCCGGTACCTCCGGCAAGGATCACTACGCGCTTGGCCATGCGATCTTCCGGCCGTTGCCCAGAAAGCTCGCCACCGCTTCGCTGCGGATGCGGAACAGCAGTCCGATCGCCGCGCAGACCACCATCATGCTGCCGCCGCCATAGCTCATGAGCGGCAGGGTCAGGCCCTTGGTGGGCAGCATGCCCATGTTCACCCCCATGTTGATGAAAGCCTGAAGGCCGAGCCAGATACCGATGCCGTAGGCGAGGAAGGCCGCGAACAGCCTGCCGCTGCGTTCGGCGAGCCGGCCGATCGCCAACGCCCGCCAGACCACGACGGCGAACAGCAGGATGACGGTGGTCGCTCCCCACAACCCCAGCTCTTCGCCGATCACCGAAAACAGGAAGTCGGTATGGGCTTCGGGCAGATAGAACAGCTTCTGGACGCTGGAGCCCAATCCGACCCCTTGCCACTCGCCCCGGCCGAAGGCGATCAGGGCCTGGGTCAACTGGAAGCCCGAGTTGAGCGGGTCGGCCCAGGGATCGAGAAAGCTGAGCACCCGTTTCAGCCGGTACTCGGCCGTGTAGATCAATAAGGTCCCGGCGGAGGCGAACAGTCCCAACAACAAGGCGAAAACCCACAGGCGGGCGCCCGCCAGGAACAGCATCCCCAAGGCCGTCGCCATGACCACCGCGGTGGCGCCGAAGTCGGGCTCCTTCAGCAGCAGGACCGCGCCGATGGCGAGCAGGCTCAAGGGAAAAATCATCCCCTTCACCGAGGTCCTGACGGTTTCCAGATGCCGGCTGATATAACCGGCCACATAGATCACCGCCACCAGCTTGAAAACCTCGGACACCTGAACGCGAATGCCGAGCAGGTTGATCCAGCGCACGCTGCCGTTCACCGACTTGCCCACGCCCGGAATGAGGACCAGGACCAACAGGGCGATACCCACCCAGAACAGCGACCTGGAATGCCGCTCCAGCGTGTCCAGCCGCACCTTCGCCGCCGCCCATCCCGCCGCCAGCCCCAGCACGATATGGGCGAACTGATGCTTGGGAAAATAGAAGCTGTCGCTCGCCATCTTTTCTCCAAGATGGAGCGAAGCCGAAGATACCATGACGAAACCGAACAGCATCAGTCCCAGAGACACCGAAAGCAGGATGGTGTCCAGGTAAAAGCAGCTGCCCCCCCATTTCAGCACCAGCCCCCGGCTGCCGCGAATCGCTAGCGTAGTCATGACAGGCTCCTCACCGTTGCGGCGAAATCCCTTCCGCGCTCTTGATAGTCCTGGTACTGGTCGAGGCTGGCGCAGGCCGGCGCCAACAGCACGGTGTCCCCGCCCTGCGCCACTCCGCGCGCGGCCCGGACCGCGTCGAACATCGTTTTGACCCGGATCGTGGGGACGACATCCTTGAGCGCCTGCTCGATCACAGGCCCATCCCGCCCCATGAGGACGGCGGCCCGCAGTTTCTCCGCCGCGACCGGCGTCAGGGCAGAAAAATCGGCGCCTTTGCCGTCCCCCCCCGCGATGAGCACTGCCTTGCCGTCCAGCCCTGACAGAGCTGCGATGCAGGCGCCGACGTTGGTCGCCTTGGAATCGTTGATGTATGCGACACCGTCGATATCGGCCACCCATTGCATGCGGTGATCCAGTCCCGGAAAGGTCCGCAGCACCTGTGCGACAGCCTCCCGGTCGAACTCGCAGGCGTCGGCGATCGCCACGGCGGCGAGGGCATTGGCCAGATTATGCCGGCCCTTGACGCGAACCTCGTCGGCCGGAAGCAGCGGAACCCCTTCCGCCAGAATCCAGATTCTCCCCTCGCGCAGGGCGAGCGAGTAATCCAGGCTCGCCCCTGTGCCCAATCCGAACCGCACGGCCCGCCTGCCGGGACGGTACATCCCCTTGACCAGCGGATCGTCGTCGTTCAGCACCATCAGGCCATCGCCGCGGAACACCCGCCGCTTGGCCGCGCCATAGGCTGCCAGGTCGGGATAGCGGTCCATGTGATCCGGGCTGATGTTGAGGACGGTCGCGACGTCCGCCTCGAACAGCTCCGAACGTTCGAGCTGGAAGCTCGACAGTTCCAGCACGAACAGGTCCGCCCCTTCGACGGAGTTTACCCCGAGCGTAGTCGAGGGGCTCACGGCAAGTTCGGCGTCCAAGAGGTCCAGCATGGGGGTGCCCAGGTTGCCGCCGACCGCCGCCCGGATTCCCGATGCCTTCGCCATCAGACCCACCAGGGTCGTGACCGTGCTCTTGCCGTTCGAACCGGTGATGGCCGCCACCGGCGCCCGCGCGCAGCAGGCGAACAGGTCCAGATCGCCGAACACGCGCACCCCGCGGCGGCGGCTTTCGCGGATTTCGTCCAGTTCCAGGGAAAGTCCCGGGCTGACGACGAGATGCGTCGCTGCTGCCAGGGCACTCCGGCTGAAATCGCCGAGAAACAGCGGAACGTCGGGAAAAGCCTCGCGCAGGTCTTGGAGACCCGGCGGAGCGATCCGGCTGTCCATGACCGCGCATTCGAATCCGTGCCGGCGCAGGAAGCGGACGGTCGACAAGCCGGTCGCGCCCAGGCCCAGCACCAGCACCCGCGAACGGCCATCGAGCCCAAGGCCGGCGAACCCGCAGGGCGGCTTTTCGGCGACGGCGTGGTCGTACCTGTTCATCAACGCAGTTTCAAGGTCGTAAGGCCGATGAGCACCAGAATGACGGAGATGATCCAGAATCTCACGATCACCCGGGGCTCGGGCCATCCTTTCAATTCGAAATGATGGTGGATCGGCGCCATCCGGAAGATGCGCCGGCCGGTCAGCTTGAATGACAGCACCTGCAGCATGACCGAGACCGTCTCCATGACGAAAATCCCGCCCATGATCATGAGCACGATTTCCTGCCGCACCAGCACGGCCACCATCCCCAAGGCGGCCCCGAGCGCCAGGGCCCCGATGTCGCCCATGAAGACCTGGGCGGGGTAAGTATTGAACCAAAGGAACCCCAGGCCGGCCCCGACCAGGGCGCCGCAAAACACCACCAGCTCCCCCGCCTTCGGAAGATAAGGTATCCCCAGGTACTCCGAGAACTCGCTATGGCCGGAAGCATAGGCGAAAATCGCCAGCCCCCCGGCGACCAGCACCGTCGGGAGGATCGCCAGCCCGTCCAGGCCGTCGGTCAGGTTCACTGCGTTGCTCGACCCCACGACCACGAAATAGGCCATGGGCACATACAGCCATCCCAGATTCAGTACCACGTTCTTGAAGAACGGCACGATGAACTGGGTTTCCTGCGGCGAACTCGCGGTGTGATAGAGAAACAAGGCCACCCCGAGGCCGAACGCCGATTGCCACAGGTATTTGTGGCGCGCCGCCAGCCCCTTGCTGTTTTTCAGAACCAGCTTCTTGTAATCGTCGATGAAGCCGATGAGCCCGTAAGCCAGCGTCACCAGCAGCGCCGCCCAGACGTAACGGTTGCCGAGATCCGCCCACAGCAGGGTGCTGACGGTGATCGTCACCAGAATCAGCGCGCCGCCCATCGTGGGCGTGCCGGCCTTCGACAGATGGCTTTGCGGGCCGTCGTCGCGGATCGTCTGCCCGATCTTGTAGCTTCCCAGGTGCCGGATCATCGCGGGGCCGACGATGAAAGAAATCCCGAGCGCGGTCAGGATGCCCAGGATCCCGCGGAACGTCAGATACTGGAAGACCCTGAAGACATCGAAATAGCGCTCGAGCCAGTTGGCTAGAATCAGTAGCATCGCATTTCCTTAAACTGCTTCAACGCAAGGCATATCGCCTTAAGCAACCTTATTCGGCGCCGCGGTACCGGTCCGACAGCGCTTTCCTGACCTCTTCCCGGTCAGAGAATTCGTAGAGCACGCCGCCGACATCCTGAAAAGCTTCATGCCCTTTTCCGGCCACCAGCACGATGTCGCCGTCGCCGGCCTGGGCGATGGCCTGGCGGATGGCCGCACGGCGGTCGCGCACGACCGTGACGGCGGCACCCTCGCAACCCTTGAGAACGTCCTGGACGATGGCGTCCCCGCACTCAAGGCGCGGATTGTCGTCGGTGACGATGACGCAGTCGGCCAAGCGCGCGGCGACGGCGCCCATTTCGGGACGCTTGCCCTTGTCGCGGTCGCCACCGCAGCCGAATACCGCCCACAGCCGGCCCTGGCAATGGCGGCGCAGGCTCGTCAGCACGTTTCGCAATGCGTCCGGGGTATGCGCGTAATCGACGATCGCGGTCAGGCCGTTTCCGCGAAACCGCTCCATGCGCCCGGCGACGGGGCGGACCCGGCCGACCCGCGCAGCGGCGGCTTCGGCCGGATAGCCGAGCCCGACCAGGACCGCCATGGTCCCCAAGAGGTTCTCGGCGTTGAAATCGCCGTACACCGGCGCGGCCACCTCGACGGACCGCCCGCCGCAATCGACCAAAAGACACAGGCCCTCCGGCGTCTGCTCCAGCGTATCGGCACAGATCACCGGGAAATCCGCCGATTTCCCGCCCTCCAGGCTGTAACCGATGACCCTCACCCCCGCGGGAACGCTCGCCAGAATGGTGTCCACGGACGGATCATCGAGCGTGACCGCGACGAACTCCAATGCGGGATTGGCCAGAAGCCCCAGCTTGGCTGTCAAATAGGACTCGAAAGTGCCGTGATAATCGAGGTGATCCCGGGTAACGCGGGTATACAGCGCGCCGCGGCAGCGCACGCCGTTGATGCGGCCCTGCGCCTGCCCGTGCGAGGAAGCCTCCAAGGCCGCCAGCTTGAACCCCTGGGCCTTGAGGGTTGCAAGTATGGCATGAATCTCGATCGCATCGGGAGTGGTATGAGCGATCCGCCGCAGCTTTTCAGGCTTGCCCCAGCCCAGGGTGCCGATGACCGCCGCCGGGTAGTCGTCCTGCAAGCTTTCAGCGATGAAATGGGTGCAGGAGGTCTTGCCGTTGGTCCCCGTGACCGCGACGACGCTCAGGGCCGCCGAAGGATGGCCGAAAAAACGGGCAGCGATGCTGCCCAAGTGACGCCCCAAATCGGGAACCGGGACGGCGAAATCGAGTTCCGGGTCCGGCCAACGGGCGCCGCCGCCCCCCGAAGACTCATAGACGACGGCGACCGCCCCCCGCCTGGCTGCATCTTCCGCATGCCTGAGCCCGTGGTCCCGGCTCCCCGACAATGCGAAAAAGGCATCGCCGGTGCGCACCGACCGGCTGTCGAGGCTCAGGCCGTAGACCGGAATGTCCGGCACGGACCGCGCGTCGGCCAAACCCTCCAGCAGCCTCCGCAGGGAAGCGCCGCCACTTTCGCGGTTCAAAAGATTTCTTCCTTCTGGGCCGAAAGGATCGACTGGCCCATGTCCTGATCCGGCAGGACGTTGAGCAACCTCAGTCCCGGCTCCATGACAGCGGCAAATGCCGGCGCCGCCACCGCGCCGCCGTAATATTCCCCGGCCGACGGCTCATCGATCATCACGACGGTGACCAGCCGCGGGTCGCTCGCCGGCGCCATCCCGGCAAACACGGCGATGTAGCGCGAGGCCTGATAGCCGCCGCGTCCGGCGCTTTTCTTGACCGTCCCGGTTTTTCCGGCAACCCGGAATCCCGCAATACTGGCCTTGATCGCCGTGCCATCGGCCGAAACCACCCCTTCCAGCATATTGCGCACCGCCATGGCGGTCTTTTTCGACATCACCTGGGCCGGTTCCGGCGGACGATCCAGCTTCAGCATGCTGACCGCCGGCATCGCACCATCGTTGGCCAAGGCCAGATAAGCCCGCGCCAGTTGCAAAGGCGAGGCCGACACGCCGTAGCCGAAGGACAGCGTGGCCTGCGCGAACGGCCGCAGCCCTTTGCGGTCCGGCATGCGCCCCTGGACCTCGCCGGGAAAACCGGTGCCCAGCGCCTGGCCGAAGCCGAGGTCGCGGTAGAATCCCCAGAACTTGTCCGGCGGCAGGGCCAGAGCCATCTTGGTGACGCCCACGTTGCTCGATTTGCGCAGCACGCCGGCGACATCGAGCACGCCGTAGTTATGCACGTCTTTGACGACGTTGGAACCGACGCGCATCGTGCCCGGCGCGGTATTGATCACCGCATTGGCGCGGAACGCCCCCATTTCCAGGGCGCAGGCCACCGCGAAGGGTTTCATCGTCGAACCCGGCTCGAACAGGTCGGTGACCGCGCGGTTGCGGGTAGACCCCGGTACGGTGCCGTTGCGGCCGTTGGGGTTGAAAGTGGGCTGATTGACCATCGCCAGCACTTCGCCGGTCTTGGCGTCGAGCATGACCAATGCGCCAGCCTTCGCCCGGTGCTGCTGCACCGTCTTCTTCAACTCCCGGTAGGCCAGGTACTGCAACCGCTGGTCGATGCTGATGCTCAGATCCTTGCCCGCCACCGGCTGGCGCACGCTGTCGACGTCCTCGATGACCCGGCGCTTGCCGTCCCGGATGATGCGCCTGGCACCCTCGACACCCTTCAGGTGCCCGTCAAAGGCCAATTCCAGCCCTTCCTGCCCCTTGTCGTCGATATCGGTGAAACCGAGGACATGGGCGGCGACCTCGCCGGTCGGATAGTAGCGCCGATACTCTTCTTCGGCGTAGACACCGGGCAAACCGAGCCCCGTGACCTGGTCGGCAAGCTCCGGACTGACACGGCGCTTGAGGTACACGAAGGCTCGATTGGTCCCGGCGTCGCTAAGACGCCGCTTCAAGTCTTCCGGCGTGTCTCCGATCAGTCCGGCCAGCGCCTGGTATTCCGCTTCGCTTGCCTGGAATTCCTTTGGATTGACCCAGATCGATTTCACCGGGCAACTGGTCGCGAGCAAGTCGCCGTTCCGGTCCAGGATACGGCCGCGATGCGCCGGCAAGGGCACGACGCCCAGGTGCCGCAAATCGCCTTGGTGTTTGAGAAACTGCCGGTCCACCACCTGCAAATCGACCGCTCGCCCAACCAGGACGAGCATGGCCGCCATCATGCCTATCAGCAGCAGCGACCAGCGTGCTCCGTAATCGCTCTCTCTTTGCGGATTCGTTATGTACATCATCTAAGACACCCCCTCATCCCCACATGAGTTCAGGGTTTGATGTAAATGATCGACTCGCGAGCCGGCAGGGTCATGCCCAGCCTGCTGCGGGCCAGACGTTCGATGCGGCCATGCTCGGCCCAAGTGTTCTGCTCCAGCTGGAGCTGACCCAGCTCCACATCGTATTGATTCAAGGCCAGTTCCAGGCGCTGAACCTCAGCGAACAGCATGCGCGTGCGGTACTTCGCATAAACGACGCCAAGCGCCGAACATACCGCCACTACCGACAGCAGGAGTATTCGCGTCATACCGCCCGCTTTTCGGCTGCGCGCAATATGGCGCTCCGCGCCCTTGGATTTCCCCGGACCTCGTCCTCATTCGCCTTGAGCGGTTTTCCCAACCCGGCAAGGCGCGGCGTCGAACGGAGCGCGAAGCCCCCCCCGAGTTCCCTGCCGCGCACCTCGTCCCGCATGAACCGCTTGACGATCCGGTCTTCGAGCGAATGAAAAGAGATCACCACCAAGCGCCCCCCGGCGGAAAGCATCTCCACCGCCTCATTCAATCCCTGCTGCAACTCACCCAACTCGTCATTGACGGCGATCCGGATCGCCTGAAAGGTGCGCGTCGCCGGATGCTTGAACTTATCCGCAAACGGGATCACGGCCTCGATCAGCCGGACCAGGTCGGTCGTCGTGACGATCGGACGCCGCTGCCGTTCTTCGGCCACCGCGCGGGCGATGCGTCCGGCAAAACGTTCCTCACCATATTCCCGCAACACCCGGGCCAGCTCCCGTTCGGAAACCTCGGCGAGCCACTCCGCTGCGCCGGTCTTCTGGGTCGGGTCCATCCGCATGTCGAGTGGTCCCTCCCGCAGAAAACTGAATCCGCGCCGGGCGTCGTCGAGCTGCGGAGATGACACGCCCAGATCCATGAGGATGCCGTCAACCCGGCCCGTCCATCCTCTTTCGCCGACGAACCGGCCGATATCCGAAAAACGGCCGTGCTCGATGGCAAACCGGGTGTCGCCGGGCAATCCGGAAGCGCCGGCTGCCGCCACTGCCTCCAGGTCCCGGTCGATCGCCAGAAGACGGCCTTCCGCGCCCAGGCACTCCAGGATCGCCCGGCTGTGCCCGCCGCGCCCGAAGGTACAATCGACATAAATTCCGTCCGGCCGGATCGCCAGCGCCTCCAGCACCTCGGCCAGCATGACGGGGAGGTGTCGGTTTTCCGCCGCCGCCATCAAAACGCCAGCGCCCCGAGCTCCGGCCCCATGTCCTCGAGACCTTCGAGGCTCGCATCTTCCAGCCATTCCTGGCGGCAGCGTTCCCAAAGACCTTCATCCCAGATTTCGAACTTGTTGCCCTGGCCGATCAGGACGACCTGTTTGTCCAGGCTGGCGAACCGGCGTAACGGCTCGGGTATGAGGAAACGCCCCTGGCCGTCCAGCTCACACTCGGTGGCATGGCCGATCAGCAGACGTTGAAGCCGCTTCACCTGTTTGTTCAAGGCCGGCAGTTTCACCAGCTTCCGTTCCAACTCCTCGAACTCAGGCAAAGGAAAAAGCAGCAGACAGGTGTCGGTTCCAACGGTGACCACCAGTTGTCCCTCGCAGGACTCCCGGAGTTCGGACCTGTAACGGGTGGGCACCGCCATGCGCCCCTTTTCGTCCAGGCTGATGGAATTAACGCCTCTGAACAAGCCGCCCCCAAGCTCCACATTCCCCCAGAAAACACCACTTTCCACCACCTGTGGACCACTATAGAAACGCGCCGAAGGCAAGTCAAGATGAGTTGCAAAAAAAACTCACCGCCTTGTTTAGCGGAAGTTTTTTGCACGTTTGGCCGGGCCGGGAGAGTTTCCGGCAACGCCTTCGGTGGCCACGGCCCGGTTGGAAAAAAACGGCAAGACATGTCCATCGGAAACGATGGGGCGGATCGATAGGGAAGGCACCGGATGTTTTCAGGCTGACGGCAGAACAAGCCGGAGATGAAGAACGAAGGGTAGCGACCGGGAAGATCGCTTTCGGCCGGAGGACGCTAACACGCCAAAACCAGGGGAAGCTACGGCCGCCCTCGCTCTAGCATTGCCAGAAAGCCGTCCTCGTTCAGCACCGGAACGCCGAGTTCGGACGCCCTGGCCAGCTTCGAGCCCGGGCCCACACCGGCAACGACGAAGCTGGTGTTCTTGGAAACGCTGTCGGTGCATTTCGCCCCGAGCGCTTCGAGCCGGGCACGCGCTTCGTCCCGGCTCATCGCGGCGAGCGTCCCCGTGAGCACGAAAACCAAGCCTTGCAGAGGCAAGCCCGCCTCTCCGGGGGCCTGCGCCGGCCTTTCCCAGCCCACGCCGCACGCCAGCAGTTGCGCGATCACCTCCCGGTTGTGAGGCTGTGCGAAAAACAGCCGGACATGGCCGCTCACCACCGGGCCGACATCGGCGACGGCCAGAAGCTCCTCTTCCATGGCTCCCACCAAGGCTTCGAGGGAACCGAAATGCTCCGCAAGCGCCTTGGCCGTCACCTCGCCGACATCGCGGATGCCGAGCGCGTAGAGGAAACGCGCCAGCGTGGTGCGCTTGCTGCGCTCCAGCGCCTCCAGCAGATTGGCCGCGGATTTCGCTCCCATCCGGTCCAGCCCCGCGAGCTGGTCCAGACTCAGGCGATAGAGGTCCGCCACGGTTGCGATCAGCTTTCTGTCCACCAGCTGATCCACCAGCTTGTCGCCCAGCCCTTCGATATCCATCGCCCGCCGGGACGCGAAATGCTTGATGGACTCCTTGCGCTGGGCCGGACAGTACAGGCCGCCGCTGCAGCGGGCCAGCGCTTCGCCCGGCTCCGTTTCCACGGCGGAACCGCATTCGGGACAGGCTTCCGGCATATGAAACGGCTCAGTCCCCGGCTCCCGCAGTTCGGGAACGACCCGGACGACTTCCGGAATCACGTCGCCGGCCCGCCTCACGATCACCGTATCTCCCGGCCTGACGTCCTTCCTGCGGATCTCGTCGGCGTTGTGCAGGGTCGCGTTGGTGATGGTCACGCCGCCGACGAACACCGGCTCCAGCCTCGCCACCGGGGTCAGCACGCCGGTACGGCCCACCTGCACGTCGATCCCCAAAACCCGCGTTCTCGCCTCCTCGGCGGGAAACTTGTGGGCGATGGCCCACCGCGGCGCGCGCGAGACGAATCCCAGCTCAGACTGAAGCTGCAAGCCGTCGACCTTGTAGACCACGCCGTCGATGTCGTAAGGCAGGCCGTGGCGGCGCTCCCCCAGTGAGCGGTAATACTCGAGGCAGCCGGCGGCCCCCTGAACGAGGCGAAGCTCCGGAGAAACCGGCAAGCCCCAGTTCCGCAACGATTCGATGAGCTCGTGCTGGGTGGCGGGGAGCCTGTCGTCGGGAAACGCGCCGATGCCATAGGCGTAAAAGGACAAGGGGCGCGAAGCCGTGACCCGGGCATCGAGCTGGCGCAGGCTGCCCGCCGCGGCGTTGCGCGGATTCACGAACACCTTCTCGCCGCTGCGGCGGGCTCGCTCGTTGAGGGCGAGAAATCCCCGTTTGGGCATGAAGACTTCGCCCCGCGCCTCGAAATGGGCCGGGAAGCCGGCTCCCTTCAGCCGCAAGGGAATCGCCCGGATCGCCCGGACGTTGTGGGTCACGTCCTCGCCGACCTCGCCGTCGCCGCGGGTGGCCGCCCTGACCAGCATGCCGTCCTCGTACAGCAGACTGACGGCGAGGCCATCGAGCTTCGGCTCCGCGACATATTCGACCTCGTCCCGGGACAGCTCCTTGCGCACCCGCCGGTCGAATGCGGTGAGATCCTCCTCGCTGAAAGCATTTTCCAGCGACAGCATGGGCACTTCGTGGCGAACCTCCGCAAAGGCTTCGACCGGAGGGGCGCCGACGCGCCGGGTCGGCGAATCGGGCGTGACGAGTTCGGGGTATCGGGTCTCGATGGCGAGCAGTTCCGCCATCAGGCGGTCGTACTCGGCATCGGTGATCAAAGGATCGTCGAGCCGGTAGTAGCGGACGTTGTGAAACTCGATCTCCTCGCGCAGCTTGCGTAGTTTTTCGATCACTTCGGCAGGGGCGCTCACGGCTGTTCGCACGCCTCCGCCAGGATTTCGCGCATTTCGATGACCCTCGCGTCCGTCAGTTCGGCGCGGTGCTCGTCCAGCACGATGCCGTCCAGCGCGCCCGCCAGTCCGCGACAGGTATCCACCAGGTCATCGAAAACCTCCAAGGGGTCCGGGACCTTGGCCGGCTGGAAAAAGAAGAGGACGCCCGGGGTGCGGAAATTCTCCATGTCATTTACCGGGAATGTGCCGGGCTCGACCAGACTGGCCACGCTGAACAGGGGTTCGCGATAAGCGCTGTCGTAGCGATGGAAAATCCCCATTTCGCCGTACACCAGATCCAGATCGATTAGGGCATCTCGCAGGTGCTCGCCCGGAAATCGGCCGCCGCCCTTGACGACACTGAGCTGGATGAGAAACGGGGCGCCCAACGCTCCCGAAGTTCTCGCCGGCGGTTCCCCGGCCGCCGCCGGCAGGGGCTCGGTGGGCTCGGTGACCTCGCCGCCCGCCGCTGCATTCCCCTCGGCCGATGCTGGCTCCCCCGCATCTTCCGCGAAACCATCGTCCGCCTCCACGGCCGGCCGGCGCGACTCCTCGATTTCGTCTTCCCGCTCGAAGACGTCGAATTCGCTGGACCGTTCCAGCGTATCGAGGATTTTTTGTTTGTAACGGCCCCAGACGTAGATGCCGGCGATCACCAGCGCGCCTACGACCAGGATGATGATCCGGACTGTGTCTCTATCCATTTCGCTCCTCAAACCGAAGCCAGTTCAACCGCCGCGTCGATATCCACCGCCACGATGCGCGACACCCCAGGCTCCCGCATGGTGACTCCCGTCAGGTATTGAGCGATTTCCATCGTGGCCTTGTTATGGGTGATGAATAGAAATTGTACTTTCTCGGACATCTCTTTCACCAATTGGCTGAACCGCCCGACGTTGGCGTCGTCCAGCGGCGCGTCCACCTCGTCCAGCAGGCAGAACGGCGCGGGGTTCAGCTCGAAGATGGAGAATACCAGGGCCGCCGCCGTCAGCGCCTTTTCGCCGCCGGAGAGAAGGTGGATCGAGCTGTTGCGCTTGCCGGGCGGCTGGGCCATGACGCTCACCCCCGCGCTCAGCAGGTTGTTTTCGGTGAGTTCCAGAGCGGCTTTCCCGCCGCCAAAAAGCTTGGGGAACATGCGCTGAAAACCGGCATCGATCTTTTCGAAGGTCTCCTTGAACCGTGCCCGGCACTCCCGATCGATCTTTTCGATGGCCTGCTCAAGTGTCGCCAGCGATTCGGTGAGATCCCGATCCTGTTCCTCCAGATAGCGCTGGCGCTCCTCCTGCTCCTGATATTCCTGCATCGCCGTGAGATTGACTGGCCCGAGCCGGTCGATCTCCTCGCCGAGGCGGGCGACCGACGCTTGCCAGGCGCTTTCCTCGGCGCCTTCCGGCAACTCTGCCGCAATCGCCGCGGGCGCTGCTCCGAATTCTGCAAACTGCTCCTCGATGCCCTGGCGGCGGACTTCTGCGGCCTGCCAGGCCAGCTTGATCTGGCCGATGCCTTCCCGCAAGACCGCCAGCTCGTGCTCCGCGCGCTGGCGTTCTCCCGAGACGCGACGGATGTCCGATTCGAGTTCGCTAAGCCGGCGGCGCTGGCGGGTCATTTCGGCCTCCAGGACGCCGCGCTCCTCCGTCAGCGCCTCGAGGCGCAGCCGTTCGTCCTCCAGAGGCGTCTCGGATTCCTCCAGCCTCCGAAGGATGGCGGCGAGCCGGTCGGAAGTCTGGCCGCGCTGCTGTTCCAGCCGCTGCAGATGGGAGCGGGTCAGCGATTCGTTCGATTCGAGCATGGCTGCCCGGCCGCGGAGCGCGCGAACTTCCTCGTGCAGCGACTTCTCCGCCGCCCCGGCAGCGGCGAACGCATCCTCCAACACCCGCCGCTCCGCCATCCGCTGTGCCGCCGCATCCTGCAGCCGGAGCGAATCGCGCTCGGCCGCCCGCAAGGCCTCTTCGGCTTCGGCGCGCTTCTCGGCGAGCTCGACGGCCTGATCGGCCGCCTCGTCGAGCTCATGGCCGAGCTGGGCCAGACGATGCCCCAATTGTTCGCTCCTGGCCTCGGCCGCGGCCAGTTCCGACCGCGCCCGGGAAACCCGCGCGGAAAGCTCGTCCGCCTTCTTCCTTGCCTCGCGCCATGCCGCCTCCAACTGCTCCAGTTCCGTCTCGGCCCGGACGGCCTCCGCTTCCAGAACCCCGGACTGCGCTCCCAGCTCTTCGGCCTCCCTGCGGCATTCGCGCAGTTCCCGCTCGCGAGCAAGCGCGCCGGCGTGTCCGGCGTCCGGCTTCTGCACCAGCATCCAGCCCTTCCCGATACGGATGCCGCCGGGGGTCACCACGGACTCGTGCGGCTGCAGCGATCGCGCCCGGTCCGCCGCCGCAGCCGGATCGGACGCACAGTAAACCCCCCCCAGCAAGCCTTCGAGAGCCAGGGGCGCGCGGACGCGGTCCAGCAGACGCTCCCCTTCGGACCATTCCGGCGCCGCCCCTTGCCGATACTCGCAAAGCGCCAGAGACTCCGCCGGCTCCCGGGTCTGGAGGTTCGCGGCGTAAGGCGCCAGGCTGTCGACGCATACCGCTTCGAGGTGCATCCCCAAGACCGTCTCCACGGCATTCTCCCAACCGGGCGACACCTCGATCTTCTCCCCCAAGCGATCGGCGGCCGACAGTTGCCATGCCGCGAGAAACGCCTCCAGGGCGCCGCGATCACGCCCCAGCGCATGGCGTTGCAGCGTCTCGAGCGAAGCGACCTTCCCCTGCAAGGCGTGGAGTCCGGCCCGAAGCTGGTTCAGGCGCTCACGCGCGGCGCGCAGCCGCTCGCGCCGTTGCTCCGCCTCCCCGGACAAGGCTTCGGCCGCAGCGAGCATCTCTTCCCGCTCCGCCTCGAGGCCGGCCGCGTCCGCGCGGAGCGCTTCCACATCGAGCCCGGCAAGCACGCTCTCCAGTTCCGACTGCTGTTGCAGCAGGCGCTGGCGCCGCCCGCCGAGCTGCTGCTCCTGTTCCCGCAGCTGCTGCAGCCGCGAACGTTGCAGAGCCGCCTGACCTTCGAGCTTGTGCTGATCGCCGCTCAACGCCTCCCAGGCTTCGCGGCACTCCTTCAGCTCCGCTTCCGCGGTCTGACGGACCGAAACCGCTTCCGCTTCCTGCCGTTCCAGGGAGGCCAGCTTCTCGACGAGGTCGGCCGCCTCCGCGCGCACCTCGTCGAGCCGGCGGCGGTCTTCATCGCGGTCGGATTCGACTTTCCGCAATTCGGCCTCGACCCGCTCCCGCTCCTGAACCAGTTCCTCCCTCGACTTCCGGGTATGGCGTATGAACTGATCCAGGCGGCTGATTACCGCGCCCAGTTCGTAGAGCCGCCCCTGCTGGGCATCGAGTTTTTCCTGGGCGGCGCCGCGGAGCTGACCCAGCTCCTCCAGCCGCCGATCGCAGGCATGCTCCTCGCCGGTGAGCCGCCGGAACCTTTCCTCCGACGCCTCCAGTTCGCCTTTGAGCCGGTCGAGCTGCCGTTCCAGCGCGCGCCAGCGCAGCCCCAGAAGTTCGAGCTTGAGCCGGCGCTCCTCGTCGCGCAAGGCTATGAATTTCTCGGCCTTCCTGGCCTGGCGCTGCAGATGCCCCAGCTGCCGCCCGACTTCCTCGCGCAAATCGGACAGGCGCTCGAGGTTCTCGCGGGTATGGCGCATCCGTTGCTCGGTCTCGTGCCGGCGCTCCTTGTACTTGGAAATGCCGGCAGCCTCTTCGATGACCTCGCGCATTTCGTCCGGCTTGGCCTCGATCAGCCGGGAAATCGTGCCCTGCTCGATGATGGCATAGCTGCGCGCACCCAGCCCCGTGCCCAGGAACAGATCGGTGATGTCCTTGCGGCGGCAGCGCGTGCCGTTCAGGAAATAGCTCGACTGGCCGTCGCGGGCAATCTGGCGCCGGATGGCGATCTGCTGATATTTCCCGTATTCGCCCCCGGCGCGCCCGGAAGAGTTATCGAAAACCAGCTCGACCGACGCCACGCTCGCCGGCTTGCGGGTGCTTGAGCCATTGAATATGACGTCCGCCATGGTTTCGCCGCGCAGATGGCGCGCCGAGCTTTCCCCCATGACCCAGCGCACCGCGTCTATGACATTCGACTTGCCGCAGCCGTTCGGCCCCACCACCCCCACCAGGTTGCCCGGCAAGGGAATGGTCGTCGGATCCACAAAGGACTTGAAACCGGCGATCTTGAGCTTTTCCAGTCGCATGGGGATTTCGGGGAGATGACACCGGAAGGGGCGTAAGGACGGCGATTGTTCGGGGCTGGAGTAACAGGCTATTATACAAGCCTGAGCCGGTACCTGCCCGAATGGCGCGCGCCGGATGCACCACAGCAATACACGAACGACGCCTGATGCCTTCCCAGCCTAGCAAGACCCTGGAAACCTTCGACAATCCCCGTCCGGAACACGACTACACGATCCGAATCGAAATCCCCGAATTCACCTGCCTGTGCCCCAAGACCGGGCAGCCCGACTTCGCGACGATCCTGCTGGAATACGTCCCCGACCGGCAGTGCATCGAACTCAAATCGCTGAAAATGTACGTCTGGTCCTTCCGGAACGAAGGGGCCTTTCACGAAGCCGTGACCAACGCCATTCTCGACGACCTGGCCCGCGCCTCATCTCCCCGATTCATGCGCGTGACCGCTAGGTTCAACGTGCGCGGCGGCATTTACACGACCGTGGTAGCGGAACGGCGCGCGCCGGGCTGGGAACCGGCGGCCCCGGTCGCCCTGCCCTAAGGCATCATTTTCTGTTTTTCGCGCAGGCTCTGGCGCCAGGCCTCGGACAGCGCATCCAGGCTCAGCAGCCTGGCAATGACCTCTTGCCGCCGCGGCCCTTTAACCAGGGCCAGCATGGCCTCGCGCACGCTGACGCCTGCCGGGTCCGCCGCGACGCGCTCCAGCCGGTCGCCGACCCGAAGCTCTCCTTCTTCCAGCACCCTCAGGTAAAACCCCACCCGGCCGGAGACGAGGAAGCGTTGGGGGAAAGTATTGTCGCCCACCTTGACGCCGAGCTTGAAGCAGGGAACCCGGGGCTGGGTCACCTGGAACAGTACCGGCCCCGCCCGGAACTTGTCGCCGATGTGCACCTCGTCATCGCCGCCGCCGGTGAGGGTCAGGTTCTCCCCGAAATAACCGTACGGCAGGGTTTCGAAGCCGAGTTCTTCCCGCCAGTAGCCATAGTTGTCGGCGCTGTAGGCGTAAACCGCCTTGTCGGGTCCGCCGTGGTTTTCCCGGTCAACTTGAACGTCACCCTCGATGCCGGTCGCTCCGACTCTGACGGGATGATCGACCGGCGTCTTGTAGATGCCCGTCCCGACACGGCGGCCGGCGTGCTCGATCTGGCGTTCGCTGCCGATGCTGATACCGACGATTTTCATGAAGCCGAACCTCTGCCGATGGCGTCCCGAACCGGCGCAAAGCTGCGCCGATGGCAGCCGCTCGCGCCCAGCCTGGATAAACGGTCTATATGCAGCCGCGTCGGGTAACCCTTGTGCAGACCTAAGGCATAGCCGGGATAAAGCCGATCCAGCACCTGCATTTCCTGATCCCTGAAGACCTTGGCGAGAATCGAGGCAGCCGCGATCTGAGCCACCGACGCGTCCCCGCCGACGACCGCCTCCCCAGGACAATCCAAGGGGGGATAACGGTTGCCGTCCACCTTGACCCAGTCAGGACGGACAGGCAGCGCGGCGACCGCCCGGCACATGGCCAAAAAAGTGGCCTGCAGGATATTGAGCCGGTCTATTTCAGCCACCTCTGCGCGCCCCACCGCCCAGGCCAGGGACTCCGACGCGATGCGGCCGGCCAGCGCCAGCCGGCGCTCCGGGCTCAGCCGTTTCGAATCGTCGAAACCACCGGTATCCTGGGCGGGAGCGAAAATCACCGCCGCGGCGATCACCGGACCTGCGATACAACCACGCCCCACCTCGTCGATGCCCACAACCAGATACGCCACCGCAAGCAGCCCTCACAGCGCTCAGCGAATGATGCTGCGGCCCTTTGCCCGCAGAAAATCCACCAGACAGGCGACTTCCGGCCCATCCTCGCTCATTTCCTCCAGCAGGCGGATCGCTTCCTCGAGCTTGAAACCGGTCTTGTAGACGATTTTGTAGGCTTTCTTGATCTGCCTGATCGCCACCGAATCGAATCCGTTCCGTTCCAGTCCAACGGCATTGATTCCATGCGGCTTGGTCGGACGCCCCCCCACCGTCACATAGGGCGGCACATCGCGGGAAATCACGCTGCCCATGGCGGAAAAGCTGTGCTGCCCTATCCGGCAGAATTGATGGACCAGGGAGAAGCCACCGAGAATGGCGTCGTCGTCGACCCGCACATGGCCCGCCAGGGAGGCTGCATTGGCCATGATGACCCGGTTGCCGATCACACAATCGTGGGCCACGTGGGTATAAGCCATGAAGAGGTTGTCATCGCCGATGCGGGTAACCCCCTTATCCTGAACCGTGCCGCGATGGAGAGTGGCGAACTCGCGTACGACGTTCCGGTCGCCGATTTCCAGCGCGGTCGGCTCACCGCGGTACTTCTTGTCCTGCGGGTCCTCGCCGACCGATGCAAACTGGAAAATGCGGTTGTCGCTGCCGATCCGGGTGGCGCCCCGAATGACTACGTGGGGGCCTATGACAGTACCCGACCCGATGCTGACGCCGCCGCCGACGATGGCATAGGCACCGATCTCGACACCGTCTCCAATCTCCGCCGCCGGATCGACGATCGCCGTTGAGTGGATCAAGAGCCCTGCTCCGCGGCTGCACACAGGATCTCGGCACTGGCCACGAACTCGCCTTCGACGTCCGCGCGGCAGGCAAAGGCCCAGATGTTGCGCTTGTGGCGCAAATACGTCGCCTCGAGCCGGAGCTGGTCGCCCGGGACGACGGGGCGCTTGAAACGCACCTTGTCGAGTCCGACCAGATAGTAAGTCGCACCCTTGCCCAGGACATCCGGCGCCGTCTCCGAGGCCAGCAAGCCAGTCGCCTGCGCCAGCGCCTCGATGATCAACACCCCCGGCATGATCGGCACGCGGGGAAAATGCCCCTGAAAGAAAGGCTCATTATAGGTGACGTTCTTGATGGCGAGCAGCCGGTTTCCGGGCTCGCATTCCAGCACTCTGTCTACCAGAAGAAACGGGTAACGATGAGGCAAAAAGTCCTTGATAGCTTGAATATCCAATACTTTTTTTCCTTCTCGGGTTTCGTCGTCAGGCCATCAACCCGAATCCCTAACTATTTCTTGCCCGACGGACGGTAACTCGCAACCAGCTTCTTCTCGACTTTGTCGGTCACGTCGATGCTTTCCGCCGCATAGACCACGCCATCGGTCAGCAGCAAATCGAAGCTTTCCTCCTTGGCGAGCGACTGGATCGCCTCGAAGATTTCCTTCTGAAGCTGGGCCAGCTCCTCGTTTCTGCGCAAGTTGAAGTCCTCGCGGAATTCATCCTGGGCCCGTTTGGCTTCGCGCTTGCGGTTCATGAGATCGCGCTCCTGCTCCTTGGTGATCTCCCCGCCTTTCGCCAGACGCTCTTCCAGAGACTTGATCTCCTTCTGCTCCGCCACCAGCTTCTTGTCCCTGCCGGAGAACTCCCTCTCCAGCTCCTTCTTGGCGGCTTCGGCCTGAGGCGCTTTTTCCAGCAACCGCCCCACGTTGACGAAGCCTATCTTGATGTCAGCCGCACTGGGTTCGGCAAAGACCGCCGCCGACATGAGCAAAGGCAATAGAACTTTCCGTACCATACTCCTCTCCGATGATGAATGTTGACCGGGACCGAAATGTCGCTGATTCGGGAACCTGCCCGTACTCCGAAACCGCGCTGGGCTCGGTCGGGCTTTCACAAAACGCTCAGGAAACCCGCCGCATTATACAAAAAATACTCGCCCCTTCCCGAAACACTGAGGTCACATCCCCTGGAAGCCGGAGCCGAAATTGAACTGAAAACGCTGAATCCGGTCCCCATCCTGGGCGTTGATCGGCTGGGCGATGGAGAACATCAGGGCGCCGAAAGGCGACAGCCATTTGGCCGAAATCCCCGTCGAGAAACGAAGATCGGAAAGCTCCGGCGAATTGGCGAACACGTTGCCTCCGTCCACAAAGGTCCCCAAACGGACGCTCTTCAGTTTCTCGCTGGCGAAGGGCACGGGGAACTGTAGCTCCACCGAGCCGGTCAGTTTGCTGTTGCCGCCAAACGCAAAGCCCCGGCTGTCCCTGGGCCCCAGCGAGTTCGGCATATACCCGCGCACGGAATTCGGGCCGCCGGCGTAAAAATGCTCCCAAAAAGGAAGGACGCTGTTGCCGCCGCCGCCATACCCGCCGCCATAACCGATATCGCCGTTCAGCCACAGCGTCAGATCCTGGGTCAAAGGGAAATACTGCTCCAGCCGCACGTTGGCTTTGAAATACTGCAGGGTGCTGAACGGCAACGCAAACAGCCCACTCAGCCGCTGCGCGCCGCCGCTGGTGGCGAATATCGCACGATTCAGAGTATCGTGGGTCCAGCCGAGGGAGGACGAATAGGTCGAATATTCGCTGCCGTGCTCGACGAGGAATTCTCTGATTTGCGCCGAAGACTGCGAGGTGGTCCTTAATTTGGTATTGCTGTAATCCAGATTGGTCCGAATGCTGTCGAACTCGCCGATGGGCAGACCCCAGTTGCCGCCCACCTGGAACACGTTGGTAATGTAGTTGGCTACAAAATTCGAAAAGCCAGTATTGGTATCGCGATAACTGACGTCGAACCCGCTACTGATGCCATCCAGCGTAGCGTAAGGATTGAAATAGCCCAGAGCGTAGATCGTATTGATCCGGCTGTTGTTGAAATTGAAACTGACGCGCTTGCCGCTGCCGAAAATGTTGTCCTGGGTTACCGCAGCATTGAATATAATACCCTGGAACTGGGAATATCCCACGCCCGCCGTCAGATTGCCGGAGGATTTCTCGGTCACACTGTAGTTGACGTCGATCTGGTCCGTCGTCCCCGGCACGGCAGGCGTTTCCACGTTGACCTCCTGGAAATAGCCGAGACGCTCGAGCCTTGTCTTGGAACGCTCGATCTTCGTAGTAGACGCCCATGCCGCCTCCATCTGCCGCATTTCGCGGCGCAAGACTTCGTCCCGCGTCTTGGTGTTTCCCTGAAAATTGATTCGCCTGACATAAACCTGCTTGCCCGGATCGACGAAGAAAGTGATGTTTACGGTTTTCTTCTCCTGATTGATGTCCGGCACCATGTTGACGTTGGCAAAGATATAGCCCTCCTCGCCCAGCCGGTCGGATATGCTCTTCTGGGTCTCCGTAGCCAGTTTTCTGGAAAAAATGTCCTCGGGTCCGATGCGCACCAGGGGGACCAGTTGCTCCGGCGGCACGATGGTCTTGCCGGTCAGCCTGACCTGTTCCACCTGAAAGATCTCGCCCTCCTTGACGTTGATGGTGATATATATTTCCTTCTTGTTGGGGGTGATCGAAACCTGGGTGGACTCGATTTCGAAATTGATGTAACCGCGATCGAGATAGAACGAGCGCAATCGCTCCAGATCGGCCGACAGCTTCTGCTTGGAGTACTGGTCGTCTTTGGTATAGAAAGACAGGAGATTGGAGGTGCTCAGCTCGAAGTCCTGGGTCAGCTCTTCGTCGCCGAAGGCGTTATTGCCGATGACGTTGATTTGCTTGATGCGAGCCACACGGCCTTCGGCGATATTGATATTGACCGCCACGCGGTTCCGGGGAAGCTCGGTCACCTGGGAATCGATTTTCAGGCTGTATTTGCCTCGGCTGTAATATTGGCGCCGAAGTTCCTGTTCGACCTTATCGAGAATCTGCCGGTCGAATACCTTGCCTTCCGCCAGGCCGATCCCCTTGAGGGCCTTCAGCAGATCCTCGCTCCCTATGTCGCGGTTGCCGTCGATCTTCACGCTGGAAATGGAAGGGCGCTCTTCGACGTAGATGATCAACCTGCCGTCATCCTCTTCCAGCCGGACGTCCTTGAAAAATCCCGTCTTGAACAGCGCCTTGATCACCTCTGCGGACTGTTTTTCGTCGAGGGTGTCGCCTTCGCGGACCGGGAGGTAATTGAACACCGTACCCTCGGAAATGCGCTGCAGCCCTTCGATCCGGATATCCCGGATGACGAATGACTCGAACGCGAACGACAGTGACGGCCAGGCCAGAATCAGCAGCCATGCGCACAGGCTGCGCACAGATTTTGCCGCGCAGATCCTGCATAAGCGGCCGCCGGCCACGCCGGAAAATGCAGCAAAACTATCGTTCAAAGGCTTGGCCGGAAGCTGTGGGATAGGGCATGCGGAACTTCGGAACCCGTCTGTCATTCGCTTCGCAGATCTTCCTCGAGCTGTTCGAGGCTGATATGCCGAATGATCTTCCCTTTGGCGTAGTAGATGACGTATTCGCCGATGTTGCAGGCGCGGTCGCCGACGCGCTCGAGCGACCGCGCGGACCACATGATGTTGAGGGACACGGGAATGGTGCGGGGATCTTCCATCATGTAGGTAATCTGCTGGCGCAGGATGGTCTCGTACTCGCGGTCCGCAAGACGGTCGTCCTGCACCACGCGGAGGGCGGCGTCCACGTCGATGCGCGCAAACGAGTCCAGGGCGCCGCGCAAGAGGTTGCGCACGTACCTGGCCAGCTCCTCGATCTCCGAAAGCTGATTCCTGCGGGGGAAATGTCCGACCATATCCAGGGTATGGCGGGCGATCCGTTTCGCCTCGTCGCCGATCCGCTCCAGATCGGTGATGGTCTTGATGACGACCACGACGAGCCTCAGGTCCCGAGCGGTCGGCTGGCGCCGGGCCAGGATCTGGGTGCATTCGTCGTCGATGGAAACTTCCAGCGTGTTGACTTTGTAATCATCCGCGATGACGCGTTCGGCAAGTTCAACATTGCCTTCCAGCAGCGACTTCACTGCCGATGCCACCTGCTCTTCCACCAGCCCCCCCAACGCCAGAACCCGGCTGCGAATATCCAGCAATTCGTGGTCGAACTGCTTGGACGTATGCTGGTGCTGATGCTCAGGGTCGAGGAAGGACGGCATGGCTTGACTGGCGGCTGTCTCGGATGGCGGAGCTGCGGACCGAATGGGCAACGATTCTACCAACTCGGCTGGCGCGGTAAAAGACGACGAGGCGTGGAGCGTTTCGCAATCTTCCGGGAAATCGCGACTATCCTTTAGAATTTAGCCCATTCTATAAAACCCGTGCCCAATTCCCGCCTTCAACCTGGCATCGCCCGTCCTCAATACCTGCAAGACCTGGAGACTTCGGAAAATATGACGGTTTCATTAAAGCGGCGCCGGCTGGGCCGCTCCCGGCGGAACATATGAAAATACTGGTCACCGGCACCGCCGGCTTCATCGGATCGCACCTGGCCCACAAGCTGCTGGACCGGGGCGATGAAATCATCGGCATAGACAACGTCAACGATTACTACGACGTGGGTCTCAAAGAAGCCAGACTGGTCCGGCTGCATGGCCGTCCCGGCTTCACCGAGGTACGGATCGCCTTGGAAGAGCGCGAGAAACTGTTCGCCGCGTTCACCCGGCACCGTCCCGAGCGGGTGGTGAACCTGGCGGCCCAGGCCGGCGTGCGCTACTCCCTGGAAAATCCGCACGCCTACGTCGACGCCAATCTGGTCGGCTTCTGCAACATCCTGGAAGCCTGCCGCCGCCACGAGGTGGAACACCTGGTCTACGCCTCGTCCAGCTCGGTCTACGGCGCCAACACGGCGATGCCGTTTTCCGTGCACCACAACGTCGACCATCCGGTCAGCCTCTACGCCGCGACCAAGAAAGCCAACGAACTGATGGCCCATACCTACAGCCATCTGTTCGGGCTTCCCACCACCGGCCTTCGCTTCTTCACGGTGTACGGCCCGTGGGGCCGGCCCGACATGGCGCTGTTCAAATTCACCCGCAACATCCTGGCCGGGCAGCCGATCGACGTCTACAACTACGGCCACCACCGGCGGGATTTCACCTATATCGACGACATCGTGGAAGGCGTGGTGCAGACGCTGGACAAAGTCGCCGCGCCCAACCCGGAGTGGCGCGGCGACCGGCCCGACCCCGGCACCAGCCGGGCGCCCTACCGGCTCTACAACATCGGCAATAACGAGCCGGTCGAGCTGCTGCGCTTCATCGAGGTGCTGGAGCAATGCCTGGGACGCAAGGCCGAAATGAACCTGCTGCCGATGCAGGACGGCGACGTGCCCGACACTTACGCCGACGTCGACGACCTGATGCGCGACACCGGCTACCGGCCGGGAACCCCGATCGAGACCGGGGTGGCGCGTTTCGTCGAGTGGTACCAGGATTACTACGGCGTCCGCTGAGTCCGATGAGTACGCCGGTTCTGGGTTTCGCCGCCTTCAGCGGCACCGGGAAAACGACTTTGCTGAAAATCCTGATCCCGCTGCTGAAACGGGCCGGCCTGAAGGTGGGCGCGATCAAGCATAGCCATCACAGCTTCGAGGTGGACCATCCGGGCAAGGACAGTTTCGAACTGCGCGCCGCCGGGGCCACGCCGGTGATGGTCACTTCTTCGAGGCGCCGGGCCGTCATCACCGAACGCGAGACGCCGCGGGAACCCAGCCTCGCCGAGGAACTGGCGCATTTCGAAGGCGCCGGGCTGGACCTCATCCTGGTGGAAGGCTTCAAGCATGAACGCTACCCCAAGATCGAGCTGCATCGTCCAGCCTTGGGCAAACCGCTGCTGTTTCCGGAAGACGACTCCATCATCGCCCTGGCGACGGACGGTCCGGAAGCCTGCGATCCCCTTCCCATTCCCCGGCTCGATCTCAACGATCCCGGCCAGATCGCCGATTTCATCCTGGACTGGCTGCCTAGGCGCGGCGGTTCCAATCAACCCTTGAGACCTTAGTACCCCATGAAACGCAAAGGCATACTCGTCACCGGCGGCGCCGGCTACATCGGCAGCCATGTCGTCAAAACCCTAGGCGAGGCGGGCGAACGCCTGGTCGTGCTGGACAACCTGTCGACCGGCTTCCGCGACGCCGTCCTGTACGGGGACTTCGTCGAGGGCGACACCGGCGATATCGCCCTGCTGGATAAGATCCTGAAGGACTACGAAGTCGAGGCGGTCATGCATTTCGCCGCCCACACCATCGTGCCCGAATCGGTGGAAAATCCGCTGAAGTATTACGGCAACAATACCTGCAAGACCCGCACCCTGCTGGAAGCCTGCCGGAAGGCCGGAGTCAGTCATTTCATCTTCTCCTCGACCGCCGCCGTGTACGGCATCCCGGAGGGCGAATACGCGCTGGAAACCTCGCCGCTTGCGCCGATCAATCCTTACGGCAGTTCGAAACTGATGAGCGAGATGATGCTGCGCGACCTGTCGGCCGCCAGCCCCTTGCGCCACGTGGTGCTGCGCTATTTCAACGTCGCGGGCTCCGACCCGGAAGGGCGGATCGGCCAGAGTACCGCCAAGGCCACGCTACTGATCAAGGTCGCGGCTGAGGTCGCCACCGGCAAGCGCGAGCGCCTGTGCATCTTCGGCACCGATTATCCGACACAGGACGGCACCGGCATCCGCGATTACATCCACGTGTCGGACCTGGCCGAGGCGCACGTCGCCGCCCTCGCCTACCTGCGCGCCGGCGGCGAATCCAAGACCTTGAACTGCGGCTACGGCCACGGCTACAGCGTGCGGGAGATCGTCGACACCATGAACCGCGTCAACGGCGCGCCCATCGCGGTCGAAGAGCAACCGCGCCGGGCCGGAGACCCGCCGCGCCTGATCGCCGGCGTGGGGCGCATCCGCGAAACCCTGGGATGGACGCCGCGTTACGACGACATCGAACTGATCGTGCGGACCTCGCTCGACTGGGAGCGCAAGCTGACCGCCCGGAGCGGGGCCTTAAAAATCCGTCAGCGGGAAACGCCGGCCCGATAGCTCGCGGCCACCGCCAGGAACGCGACGACGTCGTAAAGCGAATGGATCAGGATGGGAACCAGCAGATTGCGCTCGCCCCCGACATCCAGGGCCAGCCCCAGATAGACGCCGGTCAGGCCCGCCAGCAGGGCGTACAAGGGGGAGACCCAGTGCACCAGGGCGAACACCAGGTTGCTGAAGATCAAGCCGCCCAGCCAGCCCCAGTTGGCTTCGAACCAGGGCTGGAAAAACCCGCGGAACAGGATTTCTTCGGTGATGCCGGCGAGGAATCCGAGGAAAAGCAAGTCGGCCATTCCGCAGGCCGCGAGAAAAGGCCCCAGGCGGTCCACCAATGCCCGTTTGATTTCTTTCAGGCCGGCGAAGCGGGTGCTGTAGGACCACTGGAACATCAAGCACAGCGGCAAGGTTCCAACCAGTCCGTAGACCACACCCTCCAGGTCGAAATACAGCGCGGCGATCGGGTCTATTCCCGCCAGATGGCCGAAGCCGAACGCCAGCAGCAGCAAGCCCCCTTCGAACACGGCCGCGAACTTGAGAAAGCCGCCGCGACGCGTCCTCACGGATCCACCCCGCCGGCATCGCCGTCTTCCACCCGGAGACTCAGATGCTCGGGCTTCGCCGGACTGTCCAGGACCCGCGCCAGCGCGAGCAGGAATACGTCCATGACTCCATAGTAGGACAGTACGTAACGCACGAAGAACCGGAACGCCGGATGGAAAATGCTGTCGCGTTCAGTGATCGTCAGCACCGTCCCTTCATCACCGTCCGCCTCGAGTTCGTACACCCAGACGCCCCGCAGCGGCAGATGTTCGCCCGCCAGCGCGGTGACCAGACGCCTGGGCGGCACGACCTCCAGCACCCGGAACCGCACCTTCGCCCCCACGGAGCATACCTCGTACCAACTGGGAAGTCCCTCGACATCGGGCGCTTGTTCCACCGCGGCGAGGCCCGGCCGCCACAGCGGAAAGCCCTCGAAATCGGTGATGATCGCCCAGACCCGTTCGGGAGTCGCCGGCAGCCGGATCCGGCTCGCGGCCTGATGGGTCTTCGGCAAGCGCATGCCGAGCAGGACCAGGGCGCCCACCGCGAGCAGCAGGAAACCGATGACGAACAGGAGCGCGGTCATTCGCCGGAAGCCGGGTTCCGGTCCTGTTCAGACCAGCGGCTGAAGGGCAGCGTCGACAAGCAGGTGTTGTAATAGCGTGCGTCGTGGGTAACTTCCTCGCCCGCCCATTCCGGCAGATCGAAGGACTCATCGGGATGATCGAGTTCGAGTTCGGCCACCACCAGGCCGGCGTTCTCCCCTTCGAACACATCGACCTCCCACAGCCTGTCCGCCACCGGGACGAAATAGCGCACCTTCTCGATCAGCGGTTTGCAGCTCAGTTCCTTGAGCATGGATTCGCCGTCGGCGACCGGTATCTCGTATTCGTATTCATGGCGCCGGCTTCCGATCGTTGCGCTCTTGATGTTGAGCCAGGCCCGCTCGCCGCTGATCCGGACCCGCACCGAACAGCGCTGCTCGTCGTTCAGATAGCCCTGGCAGATACGCATGGAATCGCTCACCGCCTTACGCCAGCCCTCGCCGCACACCAGGAACTTCCGTTCGATTTCAAGCCCCATGCTTCACCGCCGTCCGCGTCTGCCGCGCCACCACCGGCGCAGTTGTTTCTCGTTGAAGAATAGCAGCGCCAGCCCGAAATACCCGCACCCCGCAAGCCACGCGCCGTGGTAGAAGGAGCCTACCGCCGCCATGAGGGAAAACAGCACGATGATGTCTTTCAGCGCCGCCACCAGACGATCATGCTCGTCCATAACCTACCTCCTTCGGCCCCTTGAAGGACAAAGACATCAATCCCCGCGCACCCACGGGATTCATTCGCCGCCCTGGGGATGCATCCATTCCTCCCAGTAGGGCGTGGGATGAAACCTCTCGTGGAGGAAGTCCACGAAGGTGCGCACCTTGGCCGACAAATGCTTGCGGTGCGGGTAAACGGCGTGAATGTCCGCCGCCGCCGGCACGTAATCGGTCAAAACCGCCCGCAACCTGCCTTTGCGGATGTCCTGTCCGACCATGTAAGTCGGCAGCAGGACCAGTCCCAGGCCGCTGATCGCCGCCATGCGCAAGGCATCCGCCGAGTTCGCCTCCAGGGTGCCGGAAACCTTGATGACGGTCGACTTGCCGTCCTGCGACACGAACTGCCACTGGTCGCGCGGCGGCAGGCTCGAATTACTCAGGCAATTGTGCTTCTTGAGGTCTTCCGGCGTCTTGGGCACGCCGCGTTTCTCGAAATAGCCCGGCGCGCCGCAGACGATGCGCTGAGATGTGCCGAGTTTGCGCGCGATCAGGCTGGAGTCGCGCAGCTCGTCGAGGTGAATGGCGAGATCGAAACCTTCTTCCACCAAGTCGACATAGCCCGCCTGCAGCACCAGCTCCACGTTGACGTCGGGATAGATTTCCAGGTAGGCCGCGATCGCCGGGGCCAGATGGTAGGCGCCGAAAAAGGGCGCGGCATTGAGCTTGAGCGTCCCTCGGGGCTCCGTCTGCAAGCGTGTCACGGCCAGCTCGGTCTCTTCCAGGTCGTCCAGGATCTGCAGGCATCGCTCCAGGTAGACCATGCCGACCTCGGTCAGGCTCAAATGGCGCGTGGTCCGGTTCAAGAGCCGGACCCCCAAGCTGTTTTCGAGCTGCATCACATGCTTGGTCGCCATGGCCCGCGACAGCCCCATTTCCTTGGCGGCAGACGCGAAGCTTCCCGCTTTCGCGACCTTGGTGAATACGACCATGCTCGTGAGTTTGTCCATGTCTTTTTCCGACTATGTCTATTTATTGAAACAATTCGTAAAATTTATTAGATATTGTAAACCATAGTGTGGTCTCCTATAGTCAGTTCAAACCTTATCGACAATGGAGAATCCCATGCGTACTCAAATCTTCTCGATGGCGGCCGCCTTAGGCCTCTTGACCACCCCTGGATGGGCACAGGACGACATCCGGACCATCGCCGCGAACAACGCCGCCCAATGGAACCAGGCGTTCGCGGACGGCAAGGTCGACGAAATCGTTTCGCTGTACACGAGGGATGCCATTTTGGTGCAGCCGAACGGAAAAGTCTCCCGCGATCCGGGCGAAATCCGCAACTTCTGGCGGACCTTGATCGACCAGGGTGCCTTCAAAATCGATATCGTAGATGTTAAGGGCGAAAAAGACGACACCATCGTCACGACCACCACCTTGTCCGACCTGAAGACTTTGCAGGATTCGCACCAAACTCTCCGCTACCACTACGATGGCGTGCTGTACAGCGTACTCAAACGCCAGAGCGACGGCAGCTGGAAGGCCCAGGTCCAGCAGTGGTCGGAACGATCCCGTGGCTGAGGCCGAAAAACGCCGGCTGCCGGCCCTGGCACATGCCCAGGTTCTTCCCTCTTCCTAAGAACGAGCTTCCCCTTGAAGCTCGTTCTTGCTTTCCCCGGCCAAGCAGTCCGCCTCCCTGATTCTGATCCCTGAGAGTCGCTGCCAAGGCCGGCTTTTCCTAGTAAAATACCTGGGATTTATCCACCACCCACCCAATAAGGAGACTCGCCATGACCCATGAACTGCCCGCTCTGCCCTATGCAAAAAACGCCCTGGAACCGCATATTTCGGCTGAAACGCTGGAGTTCCACCACGGCAAGCATCACCAGACCTACGTCACCAACCTGAACAACCTGATCCCGGGCACGGAATACGAAAACCTGTCCCTGGAAGACATCATCCGCAAGGCGCCGGCCGGCGGCGTCTTCAACAACGCGGCCCAGATATGGAACCACACCTTCTATTGGAACAGCCTGTCCCCGAACGGCGGCGGTGAGCCCAGCGGCGCACTGGCCGAAGCCATCGTCAAGGGCTTCGGCTCGTTCGAGAAATTCAAGGAAGAGTTCACCAAATGCGCGGTAACGACCTTCGGCTCGGGCTGGGCCTGGCTGGTGAAGAACGCCGACGGCGGCCTGGCGCTGGTCAGCACCGGCAACGCCGGCTGCCCGCTGACCTCGGGCCAGACCCCTCTGCTGACCTGCGACGTGTGGGAACACGCGTATTACATAGACTACCGGAACGCCCGCCCGAAATACGTGGAAGCCTTCTGGAACCTGGTGAACTGGGACTTCGCCGCGGCCAATTTCGCTTAGCTGAAGCGTTACCCGCGGCGAAAGAGAGCCCTTGTCCTGACGGACGAGGGCTTTTTTGTGCCCGCCGGTATAATAGAATTCGCTTCCACTTTCATCCACCGCTTGAGGGATCGACCATGCTTTCCGTCCTGGTGACCGGCGCCAACCGCGGACTCGGCCTCGAATTCACCCGCCAGTACCTCGACGCCGGCTGGCGGGTGATCGCCACCTGCCGCCATCCCCATGACGCCCCCGAACTGCGCGACCTGGCCAAGCGCCACGAACATCTGGCGATCCATGCGGTCGACGTGCGGAACTTCAATGCGATCGATCAGCTGGCCTCGGCCCTTGCCGGTCAGCCGCTCGACGTCCTCATCAATAACGCCGGCGTCTACGGCGACAAGGCCGGCAACGGCTTCGGGGCCATCGATTACGAACTCTGGCAGGATGTCTTCAAGACCAACGCCATGGCGCCCGTGAAAATGGCGGAGAGCTTCCTGCCGCATCTGGAACGCGGAAGCCGCAAACTGATCGTGGGCATCACCAGCCTGATGGGCAGCATGGGGGACAACACCAGCGGCGACGCGATCTGCTATCGCTCCAGCAAGGCGGCGCTCAACGCCGCGTTCAAGAGCCTGTCTTTGGACCTCAAGCCGCTCGGCATAGGCGTGCTGATCCTCAACCCCGGCTGGGTGCTGACCGACATGGGCGGCCCCAGGGCGCCGACGACCGCGCAGAAGAGCATCGGCGGCATGCGCAAAATCATCGACGAGTACACACCGGCGCTGTCCGGACGCTTCATGAATTTCGACGGCAGGGAATTGCCTTGGTAACCCGTTTTCGACTCTAAGGACTCGACTATGCCGAACAAACCGCTTTCCGTCCCGACCCTGCTCCTGCTCGCAAGCCTCGGCGCCGCCGTGCCGGCGGCGCAAGCCGACGACTATGGCACCACCACCACGCTCAAGCTGGGCAGCGGTCTGTCGAACCTGGCCATGGGCTGGCTGGAAATTCCAAAGAACATGATCAACACCAGCAACCAGACCAACGTCCTGCTCGGCATCTCCGGGGGCCTGTTCAAGGGGCTGCTGCACACGGTCGGACGCACGCTCACCGGCGCCGTGGATTTCCTCACCTTCCCGCTGCCGACCCAGCCGATCGCCCATCCGGAGTTCGTCTGGCAAAAGTTTTCCGACGAAACCAGCTACGGCCCGGCATTCGCCCCGGGAACCTTCAAGGACCCGAAGCCCGCATCGGCCCCCCCGGCCGCGCCTTATTCGAAGATGTGAGTTGCGCTCGGCGAAACTGCCGGCGGCAGCGGCGGAGGTAGACCGGACCGTGCGCCTTGATGAAATCATCCAGGCTCCAGTCACGGTAAATCAAGAGATGCTCGTTGCCGGGTGGGATCAGATAGACCTGAGCCCGTTTTGACCCAAGCTCAGCGGTTGCAACCGTAACCTCGGTCCTTGTATAGAAGGCATCCTCGAACCGGTCCAGGCGGGCGAGAGCGCGAGGATCGAGTTCGAGAAACAGGGTACCCGAGGTGATCGCCCCGGTTTCGCGCCGCAAGCCCGGATAGATGCGGCGGCGCAGGCAATAGCGCGCATGGCCCGGAAGCCACGCCGGCACGGCCTCGAAAGCCCGTCCCGCCACGGCGGCCATCACTTCCGGCAACTGCAGAGTGCCATAGGCGAACAAAGAAATTCCCACTTTCCTGAATCCGAGTAAGTCCAATCCCAACCGGCGAGAAGCCCAATCCACAATGATCAAGCCGATAATCCGAGTCGTACTCAAAACCCTTTACCAGGTCCAGGTCAAGGGCGTCGAGCATTTCCACGGTGCCGGGAACCGGGTGCTCATCGTCTCGAACCACACATCATTCCTCGATCCCATCCTGCTCTGGGCCTTTCTGCCGGACGAAATCACCTTCGCGATCAACACTCGTATTGCCGATGCCTGGTGGGTCAAACCGGCCCTGCGCTGGGTCCGGACCTTCCCGATGGACCCCGTCAATCCCATGTCGGTCAAGGCCGTGACCCACCACCTGCGCCGCGACAAGAAAGCGGTGGTGTTCCCCGAGGGCCGCATCACCGTGACCGGCTCGCTGATGAAAATATACGATGGCTCCGGCATGGTGGCGGACAAGGCCGACGCCGCGGTGCTGCCAGTCCGGATCGACGGCGCCCAGTACTCACCGTTCTCCCGCCTCAAGGGCGTGGTCCGGCTGCGCTGGCTGCCCCGGATCAGCATCAATATCCTGCCGCCGCGGAAGATCAGCCCGCCGCCGGAGGTTCATGGCGAAGAACGCCGCCGCCACGCCGGCCTTGCCCTGTCGGACATCATGAGTGAGATGATATTCGCCACCGGCAATCACCGCGGCACCCTGTTCTCGGCCCTGCTCGATGCCCGCAAGGTGCACGGCGGCAATACCCTCGTGCTCGAAGACACCGAGCGCAAGCCGGTCAGCTACAACCATCTGATCGCCCGCGCATTGTTCGCCGGTGAGAAGCTCGAACGCCTGACCGAAGCCGGCGAGAAGGTCGGCGTCCTGCTGCCCACCGCCATCGGCACCGTGGCGACGCTGCTGGGGCTGCAACACGCCGGGCGCGTCCCTGCCATGCTCAACTTCAGCACCGGCGTCTCCGCCCTGCTGGCGGCCTGCGAGACGGCTGCGATCCGGACAGTCCTGACCTCCCGGCGTTTCGTCGAGGGGGCAAAACTGGAAGACACCCTCACCCAGCTCGAAGCCAGGGTCAAGGTGGTCTATCTGGATGAGGTCTTCCGGAGCGTTTCGGCGCTCGACAAGCTGCGGGCCATGGTGAGAGGGCAGACGATCGATTACGGCTACCGCGACCGCGTATCCCAGGACTCGCCGGCGGTCATCCTGTTCACCTCGGGTTCGGAAGGCGCGCCCAAGGGCGTCGCGCTCTCGCACGCCAACCTGCTCTCCAACCGCGAGCAATTCGCCGCGCGCGTGGACTTCGGTCCGCAGGACGTGATACTCAACGCCCTGCCTCTGTTCCACTCCTTCGGTCTCACCACCGGCACCCTGCTGCCGCTGCTGTCGGGCACCCGGATATTCCTCTACCCCTCGCCGCTGCATTACCGGATCATTCCCGAGGTGGCCTACGACATCAACGCCACCATCCTGTTCGGCACCAACACCTTCCTGAACGGCTACGGCAGGCATGCGCACCCTTACGATTTCTACAGCATCCGCTATGTGTTCGCCGGCGCCGAAAAGTTGCAGCCCGAAACCCGCAGGCTGTGGGCCGAAAAATTCGGCATCCGCATCATGGAAGGTTACGGCGTCACCGAAACCAGCCCGGTGCTGGCGGCCAACACGCCAATGCATTACCGGGAGGGCACGGTCGGCCGCCTCATGCCGGGCATCGAATATGCGCTGGAACCGGTGGAAGGCATCGCCGAGGGCGGGCGGCTGCATGTGAAAGGCCCGAATGTCATGCTCGGCTATCTCCATGCCCATGCGCCGGGCCGGATCGAGCCGCCGGCCTCCTGCTTCGGCCCCGGCTGGTACGACACCGGCGACATCGTCAGCGTGGACGAACACGGCTATGTCACCATCAAAGGCCGGGCCAAGCGCTTCGCCAAGATCGGGGGGGAAATGATCTCACTGGCGGTCATCGAGGAACTGGCGGGGCGGGTGTGGCCGGACGCCCGGCATGCCGTGGTGAATCTCCCCGACCCGCGCAAGGGCGAACAGATCGTGCTGGCAACCAGCCAGCCTGGAGCCGAGCGGACGCCGCTGTTCGAGCGGGCGCGCGCCGAAGGGCTGGGCGAACTCTACCTGCCCAAGCGGATCCGGAGTCTGCCGGCATTGCCGCTGCTCGGCTCCGGCAAGATCGACTACCCCGCGCTCACGGCCCTGCTGGCGGCGGAGACCGGAGAGTGATCAAAGGACTCGCTCCGCTGGTCATCGCCCAGTTCCTCTCTGCCTTCGCCGACAACGCGATCTTGTTCACCGTCATCGCCATCGTACTGCAGGGCGGCGGCCGCGGTGACTGGTACGTCCCGGCTCTCCAGAGCGTCTTCCTGGTCGCCTACGTGACGCTTGCGCCCTGGGTCGGCATCTGGGCCGACCGGCTGCCCAAACCGCAGGTCCTGATCATCGCCAATCTCATCAAGACGGCAGGGGGATTACTGCTGCTGGTCGGCGTCGAGCCGCTGATCGCCTACTCGCTGGTCGGCGCCGGAGCGGCCCTGTACAGCCCCGCCAAGTACGGCATCCTGCCGGAAATCGCCGACGAGGATCATCTGGTCAAGGCCAACGGCTGGGTAGAGGGGGCCACCATCGCCGCCATCCTGCTCGGGACCCTCGGCGGCGCCAAGATCGCCGACCAGTCGATCCCGGCGGCCCTGGCGGTCATTTGCGGCTGTTTCCTGTTCTCGGTCCTGGCGAGCCTGCTGCTGCCCAGGCTGCCGGCGCGCCACCGCGCCGATGTCTCCGCCGTCCGCCAGCTGGTCATCCAGAGCAAAGCCTTGCTGGAGTCCCAGCGGGCAAGGCTGGTGCTGTTTGGGCTGGCCATGTTCTGGGCCGCCGCCGCGACTTTGCGCGTCGTGCTGGTCGCCTGGGCGCCCGCCGTACTCCACACCCAGACCGCCACCGACATCGCCGAACTGACCCTGTTCACAGCCATCGGCATCATCGTTGGCGCCGCCTTCGCCCCGCGCTGGATTCCCTTGGCGGAAATCCGCCGCACCCGCTATGCAGGCTACGCCATGGCGCTCATGCTCGGCCTGCTCGCCGCCTCCTCCGATTTCTGGCCGGCCCGCGGCGCCCTGTTCGGCATCGGCATCGCCGGCGGCTTCTTCGTGGTGCCGCTCAACGCCGCCATCCAGGACATCGGTCACCGCAGCGTCGGCGCCGGCATCGCCGTCGCCATCCAGAATTTTTTCCTGAACGCCGCCATGCTCGTCGCGGTCGGCCTTTACACCGCCGCCGCCGCAGAAGGCGCAGACCCTGTCGTGGTGCTGCTGGCCATGGGCGCGATCGTGCTAGGCTGCGTCCTCAGGATAGCCGTCCGGCTTCCCCGCAAAGTGACGGACGGCTGACGACGCCGTGGCAAAGGGGCGGCGGGACCGAATCTATAATATGATTAGCATCCTGAAGACACAGACCTCGAAGCGTCCATGCCATTCCCGACCCGACGACTGCCCTTACTGCTCCTGCTGTCAGCACCGCTTGCCTGGGGCATCGATTCGCCCGAGGAAGGCAAGCTCCAGCCCGTGCCCGATCCGCCCGACATCCCGGGACCAGTCCAGAGCGGGGAGGAACTGGAGCCGGACGTGACCATCATGCGCAAGGGCGAGGATATCTACGAGGAGTACCGGATCAACGGCAGGCTCTACATGATCAAGGTCAAACCCAAGATCGGCCCCCCCTACATCATGATGGACAGAGACGGCGACGGCAACCTGGATGTCCGGACGACCGACATGGCCCGCAGCATGGACATCCCGCAATGGGTCCTATTCAGCTGGTAAGCCGCCCCTGGCGATCACGGCAACAAATCTTTTTAGGATTTTTCGCGCTTGAGAAAACTCATCGACTCGCGGCTCGAGCAGCTTGCCCGCGCCGGGCAGGCGCATTTGCTGCGAAAAGGATTGAAGGGGCTGGAAAAGGAGAGTCTGCGCATAACCTCCGCCGGCGAGATCGCACGAACGCCGCATCCGCAGGCCCTGGGCTCGGCGCTGACCCATCCCGCGATCACCACCGACTATTCCGAAGCGCTGATCGAGCTGATCACCCCCCCTTTCGAGGACAGCGCCGACACCCTGGCGGTGATGGAGGACATCCATCGCTTCGTTCACGCCAACATCGACGGCGAGCTGCTGCTGGCGACTTCGATGCCCTGCCGGATCGAGGGCGACGAGAGCATCCCGATCGCGGCCTATGGCAGTTCCAACATCGGCCGGATGAAGCACGTCTACCGGCGCGGCCTGGGCTACCGCTATGGCCGGGCCATGCAGGCCATCGCCGGCGTTCACTTCAATTACTCGGTGAGCGAAGAACTCTGGCCGGTGCTGCGGGCGCTGGCCGGCGACCGCCGCGCCCTGCCCGAATTCATCGCCGACCGCTATTTCGGCATGGTGCGCAACATCCAGCGCTTCGGCTGGCTGATCCTGTACCTGTTCGGTTCATCGCCCGCTATTCCTAAGTCCTTCCTCACCGGGCGGGAGACGCCGCTGGCGGCGAGTTTCACCGAGCTCGACCCGGCCAGCTGGCACCGTCCCTATGCCACTTCGCTGCGCATGAGCGATATCGGCTACCGCAACGACAACCAGGCCAGCCTCGACATTTCCTTCAACCGGCTCGATGATTACATCCGCGATCTCAGCCATGCCATTTCCACGCCCTATGCGCCCTACCAGGCCATCGGCGTCGACGTTGACGGAGAATACCGCCAGCTCAACGCCAACATCCTGCAGATAGAAAACGAGTACTACAGCACGGTGCGCCCGAAGCAGGTCACCCGCTCCGGCGAAATGCCCACCTTGGCGCTGAAAAAGCGCGGCGTCAGCTATCTCGAACTGCGCTCGGTGGATCTGAACTGCTATCACCCGTCAGGAATCAGCCTCGAACAATTGAGGTTCCTGGAGACCTTCATGCTGCTGTCCCTGCTCGCCGACAGCCCGCCGATGAGCACCGAGGAGAAGAAAACCGCGGCCAACAACATGCTGGCTACCGCCTGTTGCGGGCGCACGCCGGGCATGGCGCTGATCCGGAGCGATGCCGCGGTGGATCTTCGAGCCTGGGCCAAGGAACTGTGCGAATCCATGGCGCCGATCGCCGCCGTGCTGGATGGCGGTTCGGATGGCCAAGCGTTTTCCGCCGCCCTGGAGCGGCAGTATGTGGCGATCGCCGATCCCGAACAACACCTGCCTTCGGCCCGCATGTTGCGGGAGATGCGCGGCAATCGCGAATCGTTCACGGAATTCGCGCAGCGGCTGTCGCTGCAGCACGCCGAAACCTTGCGCAGCCATCCCCTCGAAGCCGAAAAAGCCAAGGCCATGCGGTGCATGGCCGAAGAATCCCTGGCGGAACAGGAGGCCATCGAGGCAGGCGACTCGCTTGCCTTCGCCGACTTCCTGCAGCGCTACTTCGCCCAAACCTGAAAGCACGTAGAGACTCTGCGTCCCATGACTCACGCCGAAATCGAGATACTCCGGGGCGAACTGGCCGATAGCTCCCCGCGCGCCGTGCTGGAAGCGGCGTTGAGCCGCTTCCAGCGGATCGCCGTCTCCTTCAGCGGGGCGGAGGACGTCGTGCTGGTCGAAATGGCCTCGCGCATCCGTCCGGGCATCGAAGTCTTCACCCTGGACACGGGACGCCTGCACGCGGAGACCTACCGCTTCATCGAGGAAGTGCGCGAGCGCTTTCCCGTCAATCTCGAAGTGCTGTCGCCGGACGCCGCGGAACTGGAAGCGATGGTGCGGGAGAAGGGGCTGTTCAGCTTCTACCGGGACGGCCATCAGGAATGCTGCGGAATCCGCAAGGTCGGGCCGCTGCGCCGCAAGCTGGCGATGCTCGACGCCTGGATCACCGGCCAGCGCCGGGACCAGAACCCGACCCGGCAGGCGGTGCCTGAAGTGGAAGCCGATCCGGCCTTTGCAAGCGAAAACCGTCTCCTCGTGAAATTCAATCCACTGGCCGCCTGGACTTCCGCCCAGGTGTGGGACTACATCGCCGCCTGCGAAATCCCGTTCAACGCCCTGCACCTTAAGGGGTATGTCAGCATCGGCTGCGAACCCTGCACCCGGCCGATCCGCCCGGGCCAGCACGAACGCGAGGGCCGCTGGTGGTGGGAGGACGCGCTCAAGAAGGAATGCGGGTTGCACATCGGCGACTCCTCCAAGGTCTGACCGGCCGGAGCTACCGGAGGGGCAGCGTCAGGCCGGCAAACAGAGCTTCGAGTTCCTTGGGTTCGCGCAAGGCCCGGGCCCGATCCACCACCGCCCGGGTCAGGTGCGGCGCGAACAGCTCGATGAAATCATAGAGAAAGCCGCGGATGAAGGTATCGCGCCTAAGGCCGATGTTGGTCACGCTGTATTCGAACAGATGCGAGGCGTCGATCGCCACGAGGTCCGCGTCCGCCTCCGGGTTGTAGGCCATCTTGGCGATGATGCCCACCCCCAGCCCCAGCCGCACATAAGTCTTGATGACGTCGGCGTCGACCGCGGTCAGGGCCAGCCGCGGCTTGAGGCCCGCCCGGTTGAAGGCCTGGTCCAGGTGCGACCGGCCGGTGAAACCGAAGACGTAGGTGATCAAGGGCTGTTCGCCTAGATCCTGCAGGGTCAGGCGAGGCTTTTCGGCCAGCGGATGGCCTTTGGGCACCAGGGCGATCCGGTTCCATTTATAGCAGGGCAGCATCACCAGGTTGCCGAACAGCTCGATCGCCTCGGTGGCGATGGCGATATCCACCAAACCGCGCGAGGCCTCCTCGGCGATCTGGACCGGCGTGCCCTGATGCATGTTGAGCTTGATGCCGGGATAGCGCCGCATGAATTCGCGCACCACCGGCGGCAGGGCATAGCGGGCCTGGGTGTGGGTGGTGGCGATGGACAGCGAGCCGACGCGGTTGTCGCGGAATTCCTGGGCGACGCTGCGGATGTCCTGAACCTTGCTCAGAATCTGTCCGGCAAGTTCCACCACGTGTCGGCCGGCCGGCGTGATTTCGGTCAGATGCTTGCCGTTGCGGGCAAAGATGGCGATTCCGAGCTCCTCTTCCAGCAACTTGATCTGCTTGCTGATGCCGGGCTGGGAGGTGAACAGGGCGTCCGCGGTGGTGGAGACGTTGAGATCGTGCTGGGAGACTTCCCAGACATAGCGAAGCTGCTGCAGCTTCACCGCGGAACTCCGGGAATCGAGCCGGCGCGCCGGTAACGGGAAGCTGACCCTTGGCTGGGACGGCTCCCTTGATCGCGGCGGAGCCGCTCCCACAAACATGCCCCGGACCACGATCCGGGAGCCGACGCTCCCTTGATCGCGGCGGAGCCGCTCCCACAGTCAGCGCTCAAGATACTGTAGCTTGTCCGGCTTGCCATTCCACTCGTCGGCGTCCGGCAGGGCATCCTTCACTTCGGAAATGCTGGGCCAGGTCTTGGAAAGCTCGGCGTTCAACTGGATGAACTGCTCCTGCCCCGCGGGCAATTCGTCCTCGGAATAGATCGCATGAGCAGGACATTCGGGTTCGCACAGCGTGCAATCGATACATTCGTCGGGATCGATGACGAGAAAATTGGGGCCCTCGTGAAAACAATCCACCGGGCAGACATCAACGCAATCGGTGTATTTGCATTTGATGCAGTTTTCAGTCACAACAAAGGTCATCTTAAGCAATCCTAAAGGTCGTTCGCTTGAGTGAAGCGTTGGCATGCCGGGAGCGGCCAGGTCCGGTCCGGCATCGTGGGCACGCATTTTACATGCGCGCCCCCTTTTTCCCAAAACCGGAGCTTACCCCTCCAATGGCGTTGCGCCCAGCCACGACACCCATTGGGCAAACAGATCGGGATCGAGCGCGGCCACGGCGGAACGCACGCCCAGGTCCCCCGCTGCGGACGATTCATGCGCAAGGCGCGTTGCCCGGCCGCCGGCTTCCTCCAGGACCAGCATCCCAGCGGCGTAGTCCCACAGCTTCTGGCCGCCGTGCAGATAAAGATGGTAGCGGCCCGCGGCCAGCCAGCACCACTCCAGGGCCGTCGAGCCGAAGTTGCGTTGCGAACTGAACGGCGGCTCGTCGGCAAGGCGGCGCCTTAGGGCGCGATCGAGACGCTTGAAATCCACCACGGCGATGCAGCACGGCAGAGGCAAGCCGACGCGCCGCGGCAGCAGGCGCTCGCCGTTCACCCATGCCCCAGCGCCGGCCTTGGCGTAAAAACACTCCTCGCGCACCGGGTCGTAGACCAGTCCCAGCACCGAGCGCTTGTCGCGGATCAGCGCCAGCGAAATCGAAAAGAAAGGAATCCCGGCCGCGAAATTGCTGGTCCCGTCCAGGGGATCCAGGCACCACAGGCCGGCCCCGGCACGCGCCACGAGTCTCTCTTGCTCGTCCCCGCTCATTTCCTCTCCGAGCAAATCGATATCCGGCGTCAGCTTGCGAAGCTCTCCGAGCAACCGCTCCTGCACGGCCAGATCGGCTTCGGTCACGATACTGCCGTCGGGCTTGACCGACCGCTGGGACCGGGCGAAACGAGGGAGCAGTTCCTCACGCGCGGCGTCTTTCAGCAATGCCTCCAGGGCTGCGATTTCGGGAAACATTGGGGTCAGTCCTCTCTAACAATCAACCAAGTCTACGCCAAAACCGCGGGGGCGTCTGGCGGTCCGTGGTGGATAACCACCCCTCGTTTTGGGTGATCCAAACCACCGTTAGCAGATTTCCCCCGCTAACCCGCCGCCATCAGGCCATTTTTGATCGACTGAACAATGGCACGGTCTTCGCTTGTCAGAAAATCACGAACCCTGTATCCGATGCGAGACCGCCATGAACACATCGACGATTGCCGACAGCACGCCGCCGGGCGGTGTCGCCGGCCTGCGCGCCCACTGGAGGAGCGACCTGGTCTCGGGCTTCCTGGTCTTCCTGATCGCCCTGCCCTTATGCCTGGGCATCGCCATGGCTTCCGGCTTCCCGCCGATGGCCGGGATCATCAGCGCGATCGTCGGCGGTCTGCTGGTATCCAGAATCAACGGCTCCCATATGACCATCAACGGCCCCGCCGCCGGGCTCATCGTGGTCATTCTTGCCGCTGCTCAGACATTGGGCCAGGGCGATGCGATGCAGGGTTATCGCTGCACGCTGGCCGCCATCGTGGCGGCCTCGGTGCTGCAGATCGTCCTGGGGCTGCTCAAGGCGGGACGCCTCAACGCCTATTTCCCCGCCTCGGTGGTCCACGGCATGCTTGCCGCGATCGGCATCATCATCATGGCCAAGCAGATCCACGTCATGGTGGGCGTCAAGCCGGAAGCCGCCAGCGACGACCTGCTTGCCACCATCGCGGAGATTCCCCACAGCCTGCTCGACCCCAACCCGGAAATCGCGCTGATCGGCGCCGCGGGCCTAGGAATCCTCATCGCCTGGTCGCTGATGCGAAACCGCCACCTCAAGAGGGTCCCGGCGCCGCTGCTGGTCGTGATCGCCGGCATGGCGCTCGGCAAGTATTTCGATCTGGATCATGAACATATTTACATGTTCCATCCGGACAACCCCATTCTGCCTCACCACGAATACATTGTCGGCCCCAAGTTCCTGGTGACCATTCCGGAAGATTTCACCGCGGCCTTCTATTTCCCGGATTTTTCCAAAGTCTGGACGGCGGACTTCTGGGGCGCCGTGGTCAGCATCTGCCTGGTCGGCAGCCTGGAAACGCTGCTCAGCGCGGTGGCGGTGGACAAACTCGACCCTTACAAACGGTATTCCGACCTGAACCGCGATCTCGCCGCTGTCGGCGCCGGCAATCTGGTCTGCGGCATGATCGGGGGGCTGCCGATGATCGCGGAAATCGTCCGCAGTTCGGCCAACATCACCAACGAAGCCAAGACCGGCTGGGCCAACTTCTTCCACGGCGCCTTCCTGCTGCTGTTCGTGGCGCTGTTTCCGCACCTCATCCACGAGATTCCGCTGGCTTCGCTGGCGGCGCTGTTGGTCTACACCGGTTTTCGCCTGGCTTCCCCCAAGGAATTCGCGAAGACCATGGACATCGGCTGGGAGCAGTTGACGCTGTTCGTGATCACCATCTTCGGCGTACTCGCCACGGACCTATTGATCGGCGTCGCCATCGGCATTCTCGCCAAGCTGGTCATCCATATGCTGCGGGGCGTCCACCCGAAACACCTGCTCAAGATCTCCTACCGGATCGAAGAGCGCCCGGCCGACACCTTCGTGATCCGCATCGACGGCTCTGCGATCTTCTCCAATTTCATCGCGCTGAAGAGTGAGGTCGCGGATTTCCCCATCGGCAAGACCGTGATCTTCGACTTGTCGGATGCCGACTTCATCGACCACACCGTGATGGAATTCACCGACCATTTCCGGCACGACTATGCGCGGCGGGGCGGCCGTTGCGAGATACGGGGACTCGAATCCCACGTGCCGTATTCGAACCATCCCCTGGCCGCGAGAAAACGCAAAGCGCCGGGCAGACGCCCCGGCAAGATCAGACTGGGCAAGCAAGCCGGCTGAAGCCGGCCCACACGCTGAAGGCGGAGCGGCAAAGGGTCTGGGCTATAATGCCCGCTTCCCCGCCCATTCCACATGTTCCGTCGTGAAACCTCTGGTCTACCGTGCGGCCCAGCTTCGCGGCTGGGCTCTGCTCGGGCTGCTCGTGCTGATCCTTGCCGTGCTAGTGGGCATGATCTGGCGCAACCTCGACCGGTTCGAAACCATCCGCGCCCATGTCAGTTACGCCCACCGCATCATGCAGACCGGGCTGGATCTCCAAAAGGCGCTGACGGACTCCCTGCAGGACAACGAAAAGGCGATCCGAGCCGGGCGCTTCGACGCCCTGGCCCGCGACCTCAACCAGCTCCGCCAGTCCGACCAGCATTTCGATCCCGACACGCCGCATAAGCTCCAGACCGTCGAAACCTATCTCGCCGATCCCCTCCTCGGCCAGTTGGGCCCCCGCCCCCGGCGGACCCGCCTGCTGCTGGCGCTCCATGTGATGAGCGAGATGCTGGACGCGGAAACCGCCCGCCGGGAGGAACTGCTGGAGGACATCAGTGCGAAGACCCGCGGCGAGATTACCCTGGCCAGCCTGACGCTGGCCGCCATCCTGCTGGTGACGGTATTGTTCTTGACCCGGCGCATCCTGACACCCTTGCGGAACTTGCGGGAACTGCTGTCGCGGATCGCGCTCGAGGACTTCTCGCCAATCGCCACCCGCAACCTGGATCCGGTGCTGCTGCCGGTCTTCACCAGCTACAACGAGATGGTGAGCCAGCTCGCCGAACTGCAGGAAGCCAAGCGGCGCTATGCGGAGTCCCTGGAAGAGGACGTGCGCTCCGCCACCCAGGCCCTGCTCGAGCAGCAGTACAGCCTGGCGAGGGCGGAACGCTTCGCCGCACTGGGCGAACTCGCCGCCGGCATCGCGCACGAACTGCGCAATCCCCTGGCGGGCATCCAGATGAGCTGCGCCAACCTCCGGAATGAAGTCGGCAACCCGGAACAGGTCGAGCGGCTGGATCTCATCATCGACGAGCTGAAGCGGATGGGCCGGCTGCTCAACGAGCTGCTCGCGCAGGGCAAGCACACGCCGGCGCCGGCCCGGGATTTCAACCTGGCCTCGATGCTTCACGACCTGACCGCGCTGACGCGCTACCAGATCCCCCCCCACATCGCCCTGAGCTATGAAGCGCCCGAAGACTTGACCTGCCATCTGCCGGACAGCAGCTTGCGGCAAGCCCTCCTCAATCTGATCCTGAACGCAGCCGCGGCAATCGGGCCGGCGCCCGGCGAGACATGTCCCCGCATCGAGTGCGGGGCGGAGCCCGGACCCCGATCCGGGATCGACATCTTGGTCCAGACCGAGGGTGAGCACTTGATCATCCAGGTCTGCGACAATGGGCCCGGATTTTCGGACGAAATCTTGAAACACGGCGTGCGGCCATTCGGGACCTGCCGCCCAGGCGGCACCGGGCTCGGCCTCGCCATGGTGCAGCGCTTCATCCGCGAGGTGAACGGCCGGATGCATCTGGCCAACCGCCCCCAGGGAGGCGCCTGCTGCACGCTCATCATCCCCCGCCACATCGTTTCCTTCGGAGAAAAACCCACCCATGGCCTATAGCTTGCTGATCATCGAGGACGAGAAACTGCTCGGCTCGGAACTGGTCCGGCACTATGAACGGGCCGGCTGGGACGTCGATTGGGCCAGGACGCTGGCCGAGGCGCGCAACCTGTTCACCAGGAAGGCGGTGGACCCCCTATTGGTGCTGTCCGACCGCAGCCTGCCGGACGGCAATGCGCTGGACCTGATGGAGGAGATGCGCGGCCAGGGCAACACTTCGGAATGGCTGCTGCTGACCGGCTACGGCAGCGTGCCGGATTCGGTCCGCGCGCTGCGTCTGGGGGCCTACGACTTCCTGGAGAAGCCCTGCGAACTCGAACGCCTCGACCTGGTGGTCGCCAGCGCCACGCGTTCCGCTCAGGCGCAGCGCCGCCTGCTCGAACAGGCGCAGGAACGGCACCGCCGCTATTCGCCGGAAGCCTACGTCGGCCGCAGCGAAGCCGCGCAGCGGGTGCGCGACATGCTGGAGCGTCTCACCCGGGTGCCCTTCAGCGCCCTGATCATCGGCGGCGAAAGCGGCACCGGCAAGGGACTGGTCGCCCGCATCCTGCATTATTCCGGCAAGCGCGCCCGGCACCCGCTGATCGAACTCAACTGCGCCGCCCTCCCCCACGACCTGCTCGAATCCGAGCTGTTCGGCCACGAGGCCGGCGCCTTCACCGGCGCCATCGGCCGCCACCGCGGCCTCATCGAGCAGGCCGACGGCGGCACCCTGTTCCTGGACGAGATCGGGGAAATGCACCTCGACTTGCAGGCTAAGCTGCTCAAGGCCATCGAAGACCGCAAGATCCGCCGGCTGGGCTCGGAAAAGGAAATCAGCGTCGACGTCCAGATCCTGGCCGCCAGCAACCGCGACCTGGAAGACATGGTGCGCAACGGCGGCTTCCGCGGCGACCTTTTTCACCGGCTGAGCGTATTCCGGCTGCAACTGCCGCCGCTGCGCCAGGTCAAGCAGGATCTGGACGAGCTGGTGCCCTTGCTGATCGCGGAATTCAACGCCAAGGCCGGAAAGCAGGTGAAGGTCATACCCGACGACGCCTGGAGCCTGCTCCGGGCCTACGACTGGCCCGGCAACGTGCGCGAACTGCGCAACGTCGTCGAGCGCTGCGTGCTGTTCGCCGATGGCCCCGTGTTCCCGGCGCAATGGCTACAGTTGCCGGGACACATCAACATTCCGCCGTCCCCTTCAGCGGTCCCCGCCGGAACCGAGTGCATCGTGCTGCCCCTGGACGGCAGCATGGCGCTGGACGACATGGACTGCTACATCATCCGCACCACGCTCGAGCGCTACGGCGGCAACGTCACCGCCGCGGCCCGGGCGCTGGGCGCCACCCGCGAGACGCTGCGCTATCGCATCCGCAAGTACGGCCTCAAGGAAACCGCCTGATCCGCCCGCGGCCTTGTCGGATTTCCGACAGGGCCGCACGAATCCGGTGCACAGGACATGCCCGCGGCCGCCCCGATGTCTCCCAGGCATTGATTTTCAAGGCTTTGTCGCGGCGGCACGGAATATGCTGGACACGAGGCAAGGACCACCGCGCCACGGAACGGCCTCGACCTCACCGACGACCGGAGGACATGCCGATGACCACGCCCATCGCGAGCCGCCTGCACAAGGCCAAGACTTTCCTGATGCTATGGGGCTGCGGCTGGAAACACCGCAAGCTCCCCTCGGCAACCTCGTACCGCATCGAATGGCAGGATCCCGCCTCCGGCGCCTGGCATGGTGACCGGGCCGCCCTGCGCCTGCTGAAGGTCCAGGCCCTGGCGCCCTATGACCGGCCGGAATCAGCCCGCGGGGGTTACTGCCGGCGCTTCTGATCCCTCGGCGCGCAAGGGGCCGTACACGACCAAGTCCCGCCCCAGCGGCTGGCTGCCGCAGTCGGCGATCCTGGCGGATTCCAGGCTGGGGCCGCCGTTCCCGGATCGGGGTCCGGGCTCCGCCCCGCACTCGATCCGGGGACATGTCCCGCCGCCGCCCCGGAACTGCGGCACCACGGTGATCACGCAGTAGTCCGCCAGCGCCCCGTCGAGGAAACGGCCGGTCCATCCCGCATCACCCTCGACCAGGAGGGAACGCACCCCGAGGCCGAGGACCGCTGCCAGCGCCGCCGCGAGGTCGGCTTCGCCCCGGGCGTCGGCGGGTACCGCGACGACGTCGCCGGCGGTTGCCGGCGCCGCGCCGGCCACGGCGAACCTCACGGGCGTTTTCGAACCGCCGCGCAAAGCGAGCCGCAGTTCCGAACCGGCCGCCTTCAGCACCGCATCGTGAGCGGCCCGCAAAACAGCGGACAGCTCGCACGCCTCAAGCCCCGCCGCCTGCGCCTCCCCGCCGTCCAGGCTCTGGACACGGCTCAGCGTCACGAACGGCCGGCCGGGCGCAAGCGGGCCTTCCGCCAGGCGTTCGAACAGGGCGTCGAGGAACGGGAAACGCGGCCGGTTCCGCTCGAACGACAGCATATGCGACATTTTCTCGACCTTGGCCCGGAGGTAACGGACGTTCTCCGGATGGCTGGGCGCCTCGATCGGCACCCGCGCGCCGATGGGAATACCGTAGCGGCGCAGTTCGTCCAGTTTCTTGGGATTGTTGGTCATCAGCCGCACGCTCTTCACGCCGAGGTCTTCCAGCATGCGGGCCGCGACGTAATAGTCGCGCTCGTCGGCCTGATGGCCCAGGCGCAGATTGGCCTCCACCGTATCCAGCCCTTCGTCCTGCAGATTGTAGGCCCGCAGCTTCTGCACCAGGCCGATGCCGCGGCCTTCCTGACGCAGATACAGCAACACCCCGCATTCCGCCTCGCCGATCGCGCTCAGCGCCAGCTCGAGCTGCTCGCCGCAATCGCAGCGGCGGGAACCGAACACGTCGCCGGTCAGGCATTCGGAATGGACGCGGACCAGCACTCCCTCTCGCCCCCTGACCTCGCCCTTCACCAGCGCCAGATGCTGTTTGTCGTCCTGGGCACCGCCATAGCAATGGATGACGAAATCGCCGAAGCGGTTGGGAAGACGGGTGCTGACGAGCTCGTGAACGACGGGGGAAGTCCGGGTTTTCATGCAGGCGGTGAATTCTAAAGAGGGTGCGGCCGAGCGGCACCGGAACCAAGTTCCGGGCACCTCGGCTCGATCCGAAAACATACGCTTATACACAAGTTTGGCAATGCATGCCAAGGGCTTGAGGCCGGGACACGGGATCAGCGGGCCGAGAGGATTTCATTCAGGGCATCGAGAGAATCCGCCGGCGGCGCGCAGACCCGCCCGCGGCAGACATAGGCCACCGGGCCGGGCGTATCTGGAACCCGCGCGGCCAGTGCCGTGGGCAGCCCGGCCGCGTCGGGAGGAATGGCGTAGACCAGGGCTTGGGGAGAGGCTTCGAGAGCCCGGATGCGCCATTGCTCCAGCGCCTCGCCTTCGCCACGTAGGATGATGAGCGGCGGCGGATCGAGCCATTCCCGCGCCGCATTCATCAAGGCGCCGTGGGCATTGGGATACTGGGCCATGGCACCCCGCGCCGCCCGCAAGCCGCGTTCGGCCGCGTCGGCATAGCGCAGATCCCCCGTCAGGCCGGCGAGCCGGATCAGCGCGCGCATGGCGACGCCGTTGCCGGAGGGCATGGACTCGTCCATCCAGGGCTTGGGGCGCTGGATGAGTTGCTCATGATCGACGGCGGTGAAGAAGAAGCCGCCGTATTCGGCATCCTCGAAACGCTCCAGCAGCCGGTCCGCCAGCTCGGCCGCCCAGTCCAGATCGTCCGTGCGCCAGCGCGTCTGCAGGAGTTCCAGCGCCGCGTCCAGCAGGAAGGCGTGGTCGTCGAGATAGGCGTCGAACCGCGCCCGCCCGTCTTTGTAGACCGACATCAGCCGGCCATCGACGTCCATGGTCCGGCGCACGAACCCGAAGGCCCGGTCCGCCGAATCCTTGAAATCCTCCCGCCCCAGCAAACGCCCGGCTACCGTCATGCCCCGGATCATGAGGCCGTTCCAGGCGGCGATGACCTTGTCGTCCCTCCCCGGCCGGACCCGCAGTTCCCGCGCCTGGCGCAGGCGGGCCCTGGCCGATTCGATGAGCCTTACCGCCTCGCCGCCGGTTTTCCCGGAATCCGCCGCGACGGCTTCCAGGGAGCGGGCCACGCGCAAATGCCAATGGCCCTCGAAATTCGGGGGCTCATCCAGGCCGTAGCGGCGGGAAAACACCGCGTACTCGTCCGCGGACAGCAGCGCCTGAACCTCCCGGCGATCCCAGACGTAAAACCTGCCCTCCTCGCCTTCCGAATCCGCGTCGAGAGCCGCGTAGTAGCCGCCCTCCGGGGACTGCATCTCGCGGATCGCCCATTCGGCGGTTCCGATCGCGACGGCGGCGTAGGCCGGATCGCCGGTGAGCGCCGCCATCCTGGCATACAGCTCCAGCAACGGACCGTTGTCGTAGAGCATCTTCTCGAAATGGGGAATCTCCCAGCGCTCGTCCACCGCGTAGCGGGCGAAGCCGCCGCCGAGATGATCGTAGATGCCGCCCCGGGCCATGCCGTCGAGGGTCGCGCGCAGCATCTCGAAACCCTCGCCATCCGAGTGCAGCAGGAATTCGAGGTCGGCCGTGTGGGGAAACTTGGGCGCGCCGCCGAATCCGCCGTGGACGGGATCAAAGTTTGCCCGAAGCGCCTGCTTCGCATCCGCCAGCAGTCCGGCATCCGGAAGCTGGTTTCCGTGGCCCTCGCGGCCCATGGCCGCCAGGGCCTCGCGCAACACCTGGCCGTTCCGGGCGAGGTCGCCCCGGTGCTCGGCATAGAAGGCGGCCAGTTGGTGCAGCACCGACACGAAGGCCGGCATGTTGTAGCGCGGCTCCTTGGGGAAATAGGTGCCGGTGAAGAACGGCACCAGATCGTGCGGATTCAGGCACACCGTGAGCGGCCAGCCGCCGCCGCGGCGCGAGAGCATCTGGTGGACGCTCTGGTAGATGCGGTCGAGATCGGGCCGCTCCTCGCGGTCCACCTTGATGTTGACGAACAGCCGGTTCATGACTTCCGCCGTCGCCTCGTCCTCGAACGACTCGTGCGCCATGACGTGGCACCAGTGGCAGGCGGAATAGCCGATCGACAACAGGATCGGCCGGTCGGTGCGGCGGGCCTCCTCCAGCGCCTCCGGCCCCCAGGGATACCAATCCACCGGATTGTGGGCGTGCTGAAGCAGATAGGGACTGGTCTCGCCTGTCAGGCGGTTGGCGTGCTGTGGGTCGAGCATGCTTTGGCTGATTTTCGGAAGGGAAACATGGCCCAGTGTACCAGCTCCCCGGCTTTTCCGAGTACTCCGCTAGGATTAAAGGTCCGTTTCGGCCCGGCCTTGATGAGCGCCGCGTTTGGCGCTGGAAATGCACCTCGGAACGGGAACGGCGGCTTACTGCACCAGCGCCAGCAGCACGCCCGCCGCCACCGCGGAGCCGATCACGCCGGCCACGTTCGGCCCCATGGCGTGCATCAGGAGGAAGTTGTGAGGATTGCTCTCCTGGCCCACCTTGTTGGCCACCCGCGCCGACATGGGGACGGCGGAAACACCGGCCGCGCCGATCAGGGGATTGATCTTGTGCGAAGTGAAACGGTTCATCAGCTTCGCCATCAGCACCCCGGCGGCCGTACCGAAACCGAACGCGATGGCGCCGAGCACGAGGATCCCCAGGGTTTCCGGCCGCAGGAAGGCATTCGCGCTCAGCTTGGAGCCGACCGAGAGCCCCAGGAATATCGTCACGATGTTGATCAGCTCGTTCTGGGAGGTCTTGCTCAGACGTTCGACCACGCCGCATTCGCGCATCAGGTTGCCCAGGCAGAACATGCCGATCAGAGGCGCGGCCGACGGCAGCAGCAAGGCGGTCAGCAGCAGCAACACGACGGGGAAAATGATCTTCTCGGTCCTGCCGACCACGCGCAGTTGCGACATCTCGATCAGGCGCTCCTCCGGCGTGGTCAGGGCGCGCATGATGGGGGGCTGGATCAGCGGCACCAGGGCCATGTAGGAATACGCCGCCACGGCGATGGCCCCAAGCAGGTCCGGCGCGAGCCTGGAGGCCACGTAGATGGCGGTCGGCCCATCGGCCCCGCCGATGATGGCAATGGCCGCGGCGTCCTTGAAGCTGAACTGCAAGCCGGGCACGAGGTTCAGCGCCAGCGCGCCGAACAGGGTGCCGAAGATGCCGAACTGGGCGGCGGCCCCCAGCAGCAGAGTTTTGGGATTGGCCAGCATCGGACCGAAGTCGGTCATGGACCCCACGCCCATGAAGATCAGCAGCGGAAATATCCCGGACTTGATGCCGAAATACAGATACGAGAGCAGCCCACCCTCTTCGGCGATGCCGGCCACCGGAATGTTGCTGAGCACGGCGCCGAAGCCGATCGGTAGCAGCAGCAAAGGCTCGAAGCCTTTGCGGATGGCGAGGTAGATGAGCAGGAACCCCACCGTCATCATGATGACCTGTCCCCACTGGAAATTGGACAGGCCGGTGCTGCTCCACAGTTCGACGAATCCGTTCATGGATGACCCGCCTCAGCCCAGTGTGACCAGCGCGTCGCCGGTGTTGACGGCGTCGCCCGGCTTGACGGCGATGCCGACCACGACGCCGGCGCCGCGCGCCCGCACCTCGGTCTCCATTTTCATGGCCTCCATGACGACGACCACCTGGCCTTCGGCCACCTTTTGTCCTTCCGTGACGTTGATGCGCAGCACGTGCCCCGCCATCGGCGCGCTGACCGACTCGCTGACGGCCCGCGCCGCGAGGCTCTGCGCCGCCGCGGACGGCGAAGCGGCGCCGGCCGCCGGACTGATCGCCCCGACGACGCCGCCCGGCGCCACCTCGACCTGATAGCCGCGGCCATTGACCGTGACCGTGTACAGCCTCGCGCCACCGGGCGTCACCGCCTCGCCGGTGACCTCGGCCACGGGCCCGGCGCCGGGCGCCGGCTCGAAGGCCGCCGGGTTGCCCCGGTTCTGCAGGAAGCGCCAGCCGACCTGGGGAAACAGGGCGTAGGTCAGCACGTCCTCGACCTGCGGCGAGGACAGCTTCACGCCGTGCTCCTTGGCCAGGCGTTTCAATTCGTCGGTCAGCTTCTTGAGTTCGGGTTCGAGCAGATCGGCGGGACGGCAGGCGATGGGCTCGTCGCCCTTCAGCACGCGGGCCTGCAAATCGGCGTTGACGGGCGCCGGGGTGGCGCCGTATTCGCCCCGCAGGACGCCCGCGGTCTCCTTGGTGATGGTCTTGTAGCGCTCGCCGGCGAGCACGTTGAGGACGGCCTGGGTACCGACGATCTGCGAGGTCGGCGTGACCAGCGGGATGAAGCCCAGATCCTCGCGGACCTTGGGAATTTCCCGCATCACCTCGTCGAAGCGGTCCAGCGCGCCCTGCTCCTTGAGCTGGCTTTCCATGTTGGTGAGCATCCCGCCCGGCACCTGGGCCACCAGAATGCGGCTGTCGACACCCTTGAGGCTGCCCTCGAATTTGGCGTACTTTTTCCGGACCTCGCGGAAATAGGCGGCGATCTCCTCCAGCAGATGGATGTCGAGACCGGTATCGCGCTCATGTCCCTGGAAGATCGCCGCGACCGCCTCGGTGGGGCTGTGGCCGTAGGTCATGCTCATGGACGAAATCGCCGTGTCGACGTTGTCGATGCCGGCCTCGACCGCCTTCACGATGGCGGCCGTGCTCAGCCCCGTGGTCGCGTGGCATTGCATGTGGATCGGCACGCCGACCTCCCGCTTGAGGCGTCCGACCAGTTCCTCGGCGACGTAGGGCTTGAGCAGGCCCGCCATGTCCTTGATGCAGATAGAATGGGCGCCCATGTCCTCCAGGCGCTTGGACAGATCGACCCACATGTCGACCGTGTGCACGGGGCTTACGGTGTACGAAATCGCGCCCTGGGCGTGCTTGCCCACGGCGATGGCCGCGCGGATGGCCTTTTCGAAGTTGCGGAGGTCGTTGAGCGCATCGAAGATGCGGAACACGTCGACGCCGTTTTCGGCCGAACGCTCCACGAATTTCTCCACCACGTCGTCCGCGTAATGACGATAGCCCAGCAGGTTCTGGCCCCGCAGCAGCATCTGCAGACGGGTGTTCGGCAAGGCCTTCTTCAGTGTCCTCAGGCGCACCCAAGGGTCTTCGCCCAGATAGCGGATGCAGGCGTCGAAGGTCGCGCCGCCCCATGCCTCCAGGGACCAGAATCCGACCTTGTCCAGCTTGGGGCAGACCGGCAGCATGTCCTCGAGACGAAAGCGGGTGGCCAGCAGGGACTGATGTGCATCGCGCAGGACGACGTCGGTAACGCCCAGGGGGGTTGCCATGCAAAAACTCCTTGAGAATGTGCCTTACTTGCTCTGGTAGCGGTGGATCGCAGCCGTGATCGCGGCGACGATCTCCGCCTCGTCCTCACCCCCTGCGCTCCTGACGGGCGCAACGTCTGCCGGTTTCAGCGCGACCGGCTCCTCCAGCGAATAACGGCCGATCAGCCGCGAAGTCGCGTGGATGACTCCCACCAACAGTGCCAGAAACAGGAACACGATGGTCATGCCGATGAGCATGAGCCTGCTCCCGGCCAGCAAGAGTTCTGGGATCGACGATTCCATGCGGGAAATTTCAGCTTAGCGACAAAACCGCGGAATGATAAAGCGCTCCGGTGGGAAAGTCGAACCGCGCTGACCGCGCACGGTCCGCGCTTCGACGGCGCCTATCGGGAAGGGAGTGAGAACCTCGCCTTAGCGATTGAGTTGAAGCATGTTCTGGTCGTCCCTGGAACCACGCTGTTCTTCGTGACGCTGCTGCGGCTCCTTCGGTTTGAGCGTGAGCTTGGCGATGCCGGTCCAGCCGGCCATGAACATCAGCATCGCGATCGACGACACCGTCACCGACGCCGTCAGCCGATCCGGGCTTTTCGCCCAGAACAGCACCCACTTGGGCTTGATCAGGCTGATGATCATTCCGATCACGAAAAAAACGGCGGCGAACGCCACCACAATTCTTAAAAGCATCACCTTGGTAGCCAGGTCCATACGCTCTTCCTCGAAACGCGTAAACGGGAAAAACGCGATTAAACCGGATTCGCAGAATCCGCGCCACTCGCCCGCCGTGACGCACGATTTCAGCGCTCGGCGCAGAATTTCAGCCCTTGCGATCTGCGGTGCCGCGACGAATCGGCAAGGATTTAAGGGAATGGAATTTTCGGCGCCTTCGGGCGAGGGGGACTCGGGGATTGACACCCGAGTAAGGAACTAGGAAATTAGCCGGGAGCGCGTCAACTGGTAGAATTACCAGGTTCACTCCCATCGCTTCAGGTAACACATGATGAATCGCAAACAGACTGTCGGCGTGCGCGTCGGTTCGGTACAGGTCGGGGGCGGCGCGCCCGTCGTGGTCCAGTCCATGACCAACACCGATACCGCCGACGTGGCGAGAACCGTCAGCCAGGTCGCCGACCTCGCCCGGGCCGGTTCGGAACTGGTGCGCCTCACCGTCAACAACGAGGAAGCCGCCGAGGCCGTGCCACGCATCCGGGAACAACTGGACCGCCAGGACTGCAACGTCCCGCTGGTCGGCGACTTCCATTTCAACGGCCACAAGCTGTTGGAAAAATACCCCGCCTGCGCCGAGGCGCTGGCCAAGTTCCGCATCAATCCGGGCAACGTCGGCCGCGGCGCCAAGCGCGACCCGCAGTTCGCCCAGATGATCGAGTTCGCTTGCCGCTACGACAAGCCGGTCCGCATCGGCGTCAACTGGGGCAGCCTGGACCAGTCGGTGCTGGCCCGCCTGCTCGACGAAAACGCCCAGCTCGCCGAACCCCGCCCCCTGCCGGAAGTCATGCGCGAAGCCGTCATCACCTCGGCGCTGGAAAGCGCGGAAAAGGCGCAGAGCTTGGGGCTGCCGCGGGACCACATCGTGCTGTCTTGCAAGATGAGCGGGGTGCAGGATCTGATCTCGGTGTACGAGGCGCTGTCCAGCCGCTGCGACTACGCCCTGCACCTGGGGCTGACCGAGGCCGGCATGGGCTCCAAGGGCATCGTCGCCTCCACCGCCGCGCTGGCGGTGCTGCTGCAGCAGGGCATCGGCGACACCATCCGCATCTCGCTCACCCCCGAGCCGGGCGCCGACCGCACGCTGGAAGTCATCGTCGCCCAGGAAATCCTCCAGACCATGGGCCTGCGCTCGTTCACCCCCATGGTGATCTCCTGCCCCGGCTGCGGACGCACCACCAGCGACTATTTCCAGAAACTGGCCCAGCAGATCCAGTCGCACCTGCGCCACAAGATGCCGGAATGGCGCAAGCGCTACCTTGGCGTGGAAGACATGCACGTCGCCGTCATGGGCTGCGTGGTGAACGGTCCCGGCGAGAGCAAGAACGCCAACATCGGCATCAGTCTGCCGGGCACGGGAGAACAACCGGTCGCACCGGTGTTCGAGGACGGCGTGAAGACGGTGACCCTGAAGGGCGACCGCATCGCCGAGGAATTCCAGGAACTGGTCGAGCGCTACATCGAGACCCACTACGGCAGCCGGGCCGAAGCCTAGACGCCGAGGCATCAGCGCGGGGAACCGGCCGCCCCCAGCCGTTCGAGTTCCCTGTCGCTGAACCCCGCGCGCCGGCGCAGTTCGAGATTGAACGGCCCGCGCGCCTGGCCGCGCATATGGCGGTCCACGAGAGCGAAATACTCGGTCTCTGGGTCGATCCCGCGCTGATCGCAGACCCACTGGAACCAGCGCGAGCCCAGGGCCACATGCCCGACCTCGTCATGCAGGATGCGTTCGAGTGCTTCGGCGCTGCGCGCATCCCCCGCCTGACGCAGCCTCTCGATCATGCCCGGCGTCACGTCCAGTCCGCGCGCCTCCATGAAGCGCGGCACCAGGGCCATGCGGGCGGCAACGTCGTAAGCCGTTTCCTCCGCGATGCTCCACAGCCCGCCGTGGGCCGGCAGATCCCCGTAATCGGCGCCGAGTTCGCGTAACCGTTCCCGCACCAGGGCGAAGTGCTCCGCCTCCTCGGCCGCCACCATCAGCCAATCGCGGTAATAGCCTTCCGGCAGCCCGCGGAAGCGGTAGAGATGGTCCCAGGCCAGTTGGATCGCGCTGAACTCGATGTGGGCCACCGCGTGCAATAGCGCCACCCGCCCTTCGAGGGTATTGATGCCGCGACGCGGCAGATCGCGCGGATCGACCCGCGGCGGGCGCTCGGGGAAACGGGCGCAGCCGATCGGCAGCGGCTCGCCTTCCGCGCCGAAATCGAGTTCGCCGGCCAGACAGGCCTGCCAGGCCTCGTGGGATACCGCCAGCTTGGTTTCGACGTCGGGCGAACCGAGGCAATGCTCGGCGTAAGCATGGATGTTCCCGGACATGCCCGGCCCCCTGCCGACCGTCCTCAAGCCGCTTCCATTTCCTTCACCTTCGCCGCCCGCTCGGCATAAGCCGGCGTCCGGTCGAAGTTCAAATAGCGGTAGGTATCGGCCGCCTGCTCCCCGATCTTGCCGGCATAGGCCATGTACTCCTCGACGCTCGGAATCCGGCCCAGCATGGAGCACACCGCCGCCAGTTCGGCCGAAGCCAGGAACACCTGGGCGCCGGCCCCGAGGCGGTTGGGGAAGTTGCGGGTGGAGGTCGACACCACCGTGGCGTTGTCGGCCACCCGCGCCTGGTTGCCCATGCACAGGGAACAGCCGGGCATCTCGGCGCGGGCGCCGGCCTTGCCGTAGGTGGCGTAATAGCCTTCCTCGGTGAGCTGGGCCTGATCCATGCGGGTGGGCGGGGCGATCCACAACCGGGTCGGCGTGGGCTTGCCGAAGGTCTCCAGCAGCCTGCCCGCGGCGCGGAAGTGGCCGATGTTGGTCATGCAGGAGCCGAGGAACACCTCGTCGACGTGGGTGCCGGCGACCTGGGACAGCGGCTTGACGTCGTCCGGATCGTTCGGACAGCACAACAGGGGTTCGGTGATCTGGTTCAGGTCGATCTCGATGATTTCGGCGTACTCGGCGTCCGCATCGGCCTCCAGCAATTGCGGGTCGGCCAGCCAGGCCTCCATCGCCGCGATGCGCCGCCGCAGGGTGCGCGCATCCCCGTAGCCTTCGGCGATCATCCAGCGCAGCAGGGTGATGTTGGAATGCAGATATTCCTCGATCGGCGCCTTGTTCAGCTTGATGGTGCAGGCCGCGGCCGAACGCTCGGCGGAGGCGTCGGCCAGCTCGAAGGCCTGTTCGACCTTGAGATCCGGCAGTCCCTCGATCTCCAGGATGCGGCCGGAGAAGACGTTCTTCTTGCCCTGCTTCTCGACCGTCAAGAGACCCCGCTGCAGCGCCGCGTAGGGAATCGCGTGGACCAGGTCGCGCAGGGTGATGCCCGGCTGCATCTCGCCCTTGAAGCGCACCAGCACCGACTCCGGCATGTCCAGCGGCATCACCCCGGTGGCGGCGGCGAAGGCCACGAGGCCCGAGCCGGCGGGGAAGGAAATGCCGATGGGGAAACGGGTGTGCGAATCGCCGCCGGTGCCGACCGTGTCCGGCAGCAACATCCGGTTGAGCCAGGAATGGATGATACCGTCGCCCGGCCGCAGCGACACGCCGCCGCGGTTCATGATGAAGTCCGGCAGGGTGTGGTGGGTCTCGACGTCGACCGGCTTGGGATAGGCCGCCGTGTGGCAGAACGACTGCATCACCAGGTCGGCCGAGAAGCCGAGGCAGGCCAGATCCTTGAGCTCGTCCCGGGTCATCGGGCCGGTCGTGTCCTGCGAACCCACCGTGGTCATCGCCGGCTCGCAGTAGGTGCCGGGACGGACGCCCGCCACGCCGCAAGCCTTGCCCACGATCTTCTGCGCCAGGGTGTGGCCTTTTCCGTCATCGGCCGGCGCCCTGGGACGGCGGAAGACTTCCGAAGGCGGCAGGCTCAAGGCCTTGCGGGCCCGGTCGGTGAGACCGCGGCCGATGATCAGGTTGATGCGGCCGCCGGCCCGCACCTCGTCCAGCAGGATGTCGGTCTTGAGGGTAAACCGGCACAGCTCGGCGCCGGTCTCGTGGTTCCGCACCACGCCCTGGTACGGGTAGATGTCGATCACATCGCCCATGCGCATGGCGCCGACGTCGCATTCGATCGGCAAGGCGCCCGAGTCTTCCATGGTGTTGAAGAAGATTGGGGCGATCTTGCCGCCGATGCAGACCCCGCCCTGGCGCTTGTTGGGCACGTGGGGGATGTCCTCGCCGGTGAACCACAGCACGGAGTTGGTGGCGGACTTGCGCGAGGAGCCGGTGCCCACCACGTCGCCCACATAGGCCACCGGGAAACCCTTGGCCTTGAGCTCGGCGATCTGCGCCTCGGCGTCGTAAATACCCTCGCGCGGCAGCTTCAGCATGGCCTTGGCGTGCAGCGGAATGTCCGGACGCGACCAGGCGTCCTGGGCCGGCGACAGGTCGTCGGTGTTGGTCTCGCCGGCCACCTTGAACACGGTCACCGTCAGTTTCTCGGGCACTTCCGGGCGGGAGGTGAACCATTCGGCCTCCGCCCAAGAGCGCAGCACCGCCTGGGCGTGGACGTTGCCGGCTTCCGCCTTGACCTCTACGTCGTGGAAGGCGTCGAACATCAGCAGGGTGCGGGACAGGCCGTGAGCCGCGACCGGGGCCAGCGCCGGATGGTCCAGCAATTCGATCAGCGGCGCGACGTTGTAGCCGCCCAGCATAGTGCCTAGCAGTTCGGCGGCGCGCCTGGGCGGCACGATCGGCGAAACCGCCTCTCCCTTGGCGACGGCCGCCAGGAACCCTGCTTTCACGTAGGCCGCCTCGTCCACCCCGGCCGGCACCCGGTTGCTCAGGAGATCGAGCAGAAACGCCTCCTCGCCGGGGGGCGGCGCCTTCAGCAGTTCCACCAGGGCCGCGGTCTGTTCGGCGGTCAGCGGCTTGGGCATGACGCCCTGGGCGGCACGTTCGGCCACGTGCTCTCGATATTGGGTCAGCATGTTCGAACCTTAAGAATCGTGAAAGGAAAACGGCCCCGCCCCGCTCCTTAAAAAAACCTGATTGGCCAGTCACGTAGGTCGGAACCGGCTTCATCGGGTTCCGACACCAGGAAACCCCGCACCGAGATTCACATTAAACGAACCTAAACCCAGAACTAATCTGGATGTGAATCTCGGTGCGGGGTTGGCGGAACCCGAAGAGACGGTTCCGCCCTACGTGACCGGAGCTGGGCGGGAGATATTGGGGCTATTATATGGAATATCCCGTCCCGAAACGGCAGGCGCAGACGATGACGACGCTCTATATCAGCCACCCGGTCTTTCTCCGCCACGACACCGGCCCCGGCCATCCCGAAGGCTCGGTGCGCCTTGGCGCCGTCGAAAGCGCCCTGGCCGCGCCGGAATTCGAGGAGCTCAAGCGTCTTGAAGCCCCGCGGGCCGAAGTCTCCCGGCTCGAACTGGTCCATTCCAAGGGGCACATCGAACGGGTGTTCGCCGCGATTCCGCGGACCGGCCATCACTTCCTCGACGCCGACACGGTGGTATCGCCCGAATCGGGTGATGCCGCCCTGCACGCGGTCGGCGCGGCGTGCCTGGCGGTGGACGAGGTGATGGCCGGCACCGCGCGCAACGCCTTCTGCGCAGTGCGCCCGCCTGGGCATCACGCGGAGCCGGACGCGGCCATGGGATTTTGCCTGTTCAACAACATCGCCATCGCCGCCGCCCATGCCCTGAACAAGCACGGCTTGCAGCGCGTCGCCATCGTGGATTTCGACGTGCACCACGGCAACGGCACCCAGGCCGCGTTCAGGCGCAACCCGGCGGTGCTGTACGTCTCGACCCACCAGTATCCCTGGTATCCGGGCACCGGCAGCGTAGCGGAGACCGGCATCGGCAACCTGGTCAACATCCCCCTGCCCGCGGGCACGGGCTCCGCGGCCTACCGCAAGGCCGTCACCGACACTGCGCTGCCCGCCATCGACCACTTCCGCCCCGAGCTGATCCTGGTCTCGGCCGGCTTCGACGCCCACCGCGACGACCCGCTGGCCGATCTCGCGCTCACCGAGGACGACTTCGGCTGGATCACGACCGAGCTGGTCGAGTTGGCGGACCGCCATGCCTGCGGGCGCTTGGTATCGGCACTCGAAGGCGGATATGACCTCGATGCCTTGCGCTTGAGCGTCGCCGCGCATGTGCGGGAGCTGCTCGCGGACCGGCGGTTTCAGGACTGAAACTTACCAAGGCTCGCCGCTACGCAGGGCCCGGTATTTCAGCACGAACCACGAGGGCGTCAGCAGCCGGTACGGCAGCCTGAGCACGGCCGGCAGATAACGGCGGGTCAGGTAGTAGGGTCTGAACGCCCGCGACCAGCCCAAGGAAGTCTGGATGCGCCGGGCCAAACCGAATACCGACCGGCTGCCCCGGGGGATGGGCAACTCGGAAGGACAGGGCTGTCCGTACCAATGCTCCGCCAGCAGCAGATACACGGCGAGGTCGCGCCGGCGCGCCGGCGCCCCGGCCGCAACCGCTCCGCCAGCATCCGCCAATCCAGCGGCCCTGCGAAATCCCGCAGACGGACGAACTCCAGCAACTGGCGATGGCTCACGGAGAAATAAACATTCCCCCTGTCCTGGATGTGGCTGTGCAGAAACGAGTGGAGCAAGCGCGTCGCGGGATCGGGAACCCGGATGCGCGCGCCGTTGAGATAGAGCAAAGCCGGTTCGGCCATGCCGGCCCGGAGGCGGGCGTCATCGCGCCGATCATGCAGAATGCGGACATGAAGCTCCACCGTGACCGGGAGCCCCGGATGCAGCAAGGGCGGGGCATGGTGCATTTTCTCCCGTTCCCAGGGCAACATCCGGTCCTGCGGCGCGCCGAGGTAGCCGGATTGTCCGAGGACCGCCTGCGCCTCCCGCACGCTTTCCGCGGGCACCAGCAAATCGAGGTCGCCGATGACCCGGTCTTCCGCTTGCGGGTACTGGTCCGGCAACAGGGCGATGGCGCCCTTGAGCGCGACCGGCTCGATGCCGACGCTATTGAGCATGCCGGCGACATTCACGAGCTCGTCCCGCAACGCCCGGTTGCGCACGCGGTTGAGGGTCCTGACTGTCTCCAGGTAATCCTGGACGTCCTCGGGCAGAGCGTCGAACAGACCGCGCCGCCTGAACGCATCGGCCAGACTCGGGGTGATGAGATGATGACCCGCGAGGCGCATCGCCCACCGCCAGTTTATCGAACCGGCGCGAAGTTCCAGTTCCTCGCCCACGCCGGCGACGGGAGACAAAGCTTCGCAGAGGAATTTCAGGTTTCCGGCGCTGTCCATCCCTGCATTTCCCGCACTGGCGACTCGGACCGACCGGCTCGATTGCGCGCGGCGATATCGAAACATTCGCGCGCCAAGGCCACGCCGCTTTCCAGATCCGGATAGACCAGCGAGTACCCCGGCGCCGAGGAAACCCAGCTCACCAGCGCATCCAGCCTGCTCTGGGAAAGATCCGGGATCACGGAATTCGACGCCGCAATCCGCTTGAGGATCTCTTCGGGCGGCAAAGCCGTCGTCGCGCAACTGCTATGGGGACGGAATTCGGGAAAAAGAAACAAGCCGAGCGGCACCGGCCCGGCGATCGGCGGATTGCGGGGAGGGAGGTAACGCGTGGCCTGGCCGCAGCGGTAAACGATCCCGCCCGCTTTCAGTTCGGGAAACCTGGATTCCAGCACATCCCAGCTTCCCTCCTTGACGGTCAGGCACAATCTTAAGCCCACCAGCGTCCCTTCAGGGGTCACCGGGACCACGTCGTCGCTCAGCAAGGGGAAGCCTTCCGCGTTCAAGGCGGCGGACAGCGTGGTTTTCCCCGCCCCTCCCGCTCCGACGAGCACCGCGCCGGAACCGCCGGGCATCACCACGCCGCCGGCGTGCAGGGACAAGAGCCGCTCCTCCGGGCGCTCGGCGATGCCCATCAGCGCGTCCATGAGATGAAGCGAGGCATCCTCGGCCGTCCGGCCCGCTGCGACGTCCCGGCCATCGACCCACAGCGACCAGGAGGTAGCGGCGCCGTTCAGGCGTATGCCATGTTCCGGCAGACTTCGGACAGGGAGCGCTTCCAGATGGGCCAGCAACGGCCCTGCCGCTTCGGCCAGTTTGGCGTCGACTATGGACACAGACACCGAACGGCCGCCCACCGTGAGGTTCCAGGACGTCTCCCCCTCTGGGCCGCGTTCCGGCGGAACCCGAAAAGCCGGTTCCGCCCTACCTCGTTCCTGTAGGGCGGATCCTTCGACTTCGCTCAGGACAGGTGCCGACAGGCGATCCGCCAAACCACCCATCCTCGTGTCCAGGGCTTCGAGTATCCTCCGCACGTCCGCCAGGGCTTCCGACGGGGAAAGATCGAAACGCCCGGCCAGGGCTTCCGCCAGTTCGAAAATCTCCATGCCGGCCTCGTGGCCTTCCCAGATCCAGGTACTGAGGGCATCGAGGAAGAACAGTTCCTTTCCTCCCTCCCGCGCCAGTACCGCCCCGGCCCGAAAGGGGGTCTTGAGCATCGCTCCCATGGAAGGACCCCGCGGTCAGCTGTACCCCGGCGAACCTGGGTCGCAAGGAGGCGCGTCGGGATCAAGCGGATTCAGGTAGCCGCTGCAAGACGTCGAGGCGGCGGAAGGCTTGGAGGCAAGCAAAAGAGTCAACATCACCGGCGGCGTGTAATAGCCCAAAGTCCCCAGCTTCTCCAGCACCGCCCGCCGGTCGGGACGCGCCGGGGAATCGCCCCCCGGCTCCTTCGGTACATCTGCGGTCTTCGGTATCTCTCGTCGTTCGTCGATCATGTTGGCGCTCATGACTTCCTCCAACCCATTGATTGATCGCGGCAGAGCCGCTCCTACGGGTTCGCTAATCTTCTTGGCGCTCATGAGACCCCCCAACCCGTGGCTCGTGACTTCATCTGGAACAAAACAGGGAAAACGGCTGCACCTTGTCGGCCATGAACACGGTCAAACCCTGCCGGTAGTTACGGCTGCCCAGGCGGTACTTCTGGCCGCTGGCGCCGTCGGTGAGCACGCACCGTTTCAACGTCCTCCGCTCGCCTTCCCATCCCAGGTACACCGACTGGCCGATCTGGCTGGCGTCGGAGCGGATTTCGAACTGCCAGGTCTTCTCTTGCGGGCTCGTCGCACCCATGGCGCGGTAGTCGGTCGCATAGGCCCCGGCGGCCTCGCCCCAATCGGGATGCGGAAACACGATGCTCAGCCAGGGGGACGCGGCCGGCGCTATTTCGCGCAGGTCGGTGGGGTCGTAACCGGGCAGGCTGCCGGGCAATTCGCCCAGCCAGTTGCCGGGATCGGCCAGGGTGAGGGCTTGGTTTTCCACGCTGAGCCGGATGCGCCAGGCCTTGCCGCGCTTCGCCGCTGCGGCCATGGATGCGCGCTTGGCCTCCCGTTCGCTCAGCCCGACCGCCGCATCGGCCTCCCCGGCCGCGGCGGGCGGGATCAGCCGGTCGAGCCAGGCGAGATACCAGGGCATTCCGGCCGCCCGGGCCGAGGTCTTGAGCGTCGGCTTGGCCGGGATCAAGAGCTTGAGCGATACGGCGCCGGTGCTGCCGGCCAGCATCTTGACGTAGAACGACCGCATCACCCGCAGGGTGCCGGGCGTCGCCGCGTCGTCGAAGGTCTGATAGGAACCGCCGTTCCATACCCAGAACTGCGACGACATGAAGTTCGCGGTCTGGGCGCCGCTGGGTGTGTAGCCGGTGAAGGTGCCGGCCGGGTTCTCGACCTGCAGCCTGACGTCGGCCCAGTCGACGTCGTAGGGCAGCGGAAATCCGAGATTGTTGTACTGGCCATCACCCGCCACCAGCGTCATCTCATAGCAGCCGTTACTCGAAACACAGCGCGGGTTGCCGGTGGTCACGGGGGTCGCCGTGCTCTCAGGCGTGTTGGGCGTCGGCGCCCCGATGGGGCCGTTCGAGGTCGGGGCGGTCTGGCTGAGCAGCCAATAGGCGTTGCCCGACCCGATGCCGTCGGTAAGGGCGGTCAGGCGGGTGTTCGAATTGGAGACCTGCAAGGGATTGCGCTGCCACACCGTCCAGTTCCCCGGCGCGAAAGTGCCCGTGCTCTGGAAGGCGCTGTTCAGGAAACGGCTGTTGCCGGTGTTGCCCTCCCCGAACAAGCCGCCCACGTTGGCGATCGCCGAGGCCGCCTGGCAGGGCACCGAGATCGCCGTCCATTGCGAGGTGACGTAGCTGCGGCCGAAGGCGCAGGGGAAGGTGTAGAAGCTGGCGGCGCCCCGGCTCGAGGTGCGGCCGGACACGCCGATGACCGCCGCATTCCCGGTCAGGGCCACGGCCCATCCGAACAGGTTGTTCGATGCCGCGGTGAAACCGCTAGCATCGCCCAGTACCAGCGTCTGCTGGTTGACCCAGGTGCTCCCGCTGCCGTGGCTGAAGACATAGGCCACGCCGGCGTTGGTGGCTCCGGTGTCGTCAAACGGCACCCCTACCACCGCGGTTTCTTCCGACAAGGCCACGGCATAGCCGAACAGGTCCGACGCGACCGGCGTGGTCTTCTGCAGCTTGGCCTGCTGGCTCCAGGCGCCGCCCGAACGGACGAAGGCATAGGCCGCGCCCGATTGCGTTGCCCCGGAATTGTGGTAAGGCGCGCCGACCAGAGCCTCTATGGGATCGCCGTTCAACTGGTACAGCGCCACGGACCAGCCGAACCGGTCCTGGGCCGCCAGGCCGCTGGCCGGCAGCGTCCCTTCCGAAGTCCAGCTCGCGCCCGAGCCGGTGAAGACCTCGGCCTGCCCGGTCAGGGTCGTCGAGGACGAACCCGACAAGAGAGGGCGTACCGCCCCGGCCGCGCCGGCCAGCAGCCGGTTCCCGGACAAAGACACGGCGCCGCCAAAATAAGAATTCGCCGCGACCGCCGTCTGATATTTTTTGGCGACCTGGGTCCAGGTCGTCCCGCTGCGGGTGAAGACGTAGACCGATCCCTGATTGGTTTGCGTATTGTCGTCGCCGGGCGCCCCGATCACCGCCGTGTCGCCATAGACCGCCACCGATGCTCCGAAGAAATCGGAGTTCGCCGCGTCGCCTGCGATAAGCACCTGCTGCTGACTCCAGGAGCTGCCGGAGCGGGTGAACACCACGACCCGCCCCTTTGAGCTGCTGAACCGGGGAGCTCCCACCAGCAGCGTGTCGCCATGGACCGCCACGGCATAGCCGAAATACTCGCTGTTGTTCCTGCTGGTCGGGACCAGGTGGTCCTGCTGCCGCGCCCAGACACCGCCGGTGCGCAAGAAAACGTCGACCGTCCCCCTATTGCTGCCTCCCCCGAAATTGTCCGTGGGCGCGCCTATCACCGCAGTATCGCCCGAGACCGCCACGGAAAACCCGAAGCGGTCGGTCCCGGAACCATCGCTGGCAAACGCCGTGGCGCTCTTGACCAAGGGGTCCACCACCACCGGCCAGGCGGCGCCGCGCGTATCGAAATCGATGCCGAGCGTATTTCCGGCCAGCACGATATGGGCGGGCAGCACCCGGCCTTCGGCGTCGACGACCTTGAGATCGCGGTAGCTCAGGATTGCGCGGCCGTCCGGCGTCGAAAACACCACCGACTGGCCGTCCCCGGCCAGCGTTGGCTTCAATCCGCCTTCCACGGCGAGCCGAACCACCGCCGAATCCGCGCCGCCCTCGGGCGGCTGCGCCAGGGTGAAGCCCTGCTCCAAACCCTCGGTCCGGTTTTCATACCACTCGGTGAGGGGGCCGCGGCGGAATTCGATGCGGTTACCCTTCACCTTGAGGCTCGCCGGCGCGACCGGGCCGGCGCGGTCCGACGTCCCATAGCCGGTCAGCCGCAGACCTAAACGCCAGGATTCGCCGGCGGTCGAGGAGGATACCGTTAGCCTGGCTTTTCCGAAATCGATGCGCAAACGGTTATCCGGATTTTCCGCCCGGTGATGGCCGTTCTCGGCCGGCTCGATCGAAAGCCTCGATGCTTCCACTGCACCGATCAATTCGCCGGGGATGGCGGGTAATGCCGCCGCCCAGGCGGGAACCGCTCCCAAACCTGCCATCAATCCCAAGATCCCCAGCCAGCGGCCGTCCCCCACCCTCGTCCCCATAATCGCCCCCCATCAGGCGTCACTGATGAACCTGGGTATTTGACGACAAGTCTCCTTGACATTCAACACCTTTGTTCTAGGGGAATTTCACATTCATCTCGATCCGGCAGTAGGTCGGAACCGGCTTCATCGGGTTCCGACTGGAGTTTGGCGGAACCCGAATAGACGGTTCCGCCCTACCAACGCAACGCCGGCCATTCCTTTAATCCTCACCGCCCGATGGCGAAATAATCGAAACCCTGCGCCTTCATGTGCGCGGGATCGTAGATGTTGCGGCCGTCGAAAATCGCCGGGCGCGACAGGGTCTCTTTGATTTCGTCGAAATCGGGGCTTCGAAACACGTTCCATTCGGTGACCACCGCCAGGGCATCGGCCCCTTGCAAGGCCGATTCCGGCGAATCGCACAGGATCAGGTCCGCCCGCTCGCCGTAGATGCGATGGGCCTCTTCCCTCGCCACCGGATCGAACGCCCGCACTTTCGCCCCGGCCTGCCATAGGGCCTCCATGAGGGTGCGGCTGGGCGCTTCGCGCATGTCGTCGGTGTTCGGCTTGAAGGCCAGACCCCAGACGGCGATGGTCCTGCCGGCCAGATCGCCGCCGAAATAGGCGCCGATCTTCTCGAACAGCTTTTCCTTCTGGCGGTCGTTCACGGCTTCCACCGCCTGCAGCAACTGGGCGGGATAGCCGGCGTCGCGGGCGGTGCGCTCCAAGGCCTTGACGTCCTTGGGGAAGCAGGAGCCGCCGTAGCCGCAGCCCGGATAGATGAAGTGGTAGCCGATGCGCGGGTCCGAACCGATGCCGACGCGGACCTTCTCGATGTCGGCGCCGAGCCGCTCGGCCAGGTTGGCCAGCTCGTTCATGAAGCTGATCCTGGTGGCCAGCATGGCGTTGGCGGCGTACTTGGTCAGCTCGGCGGAGCGGATGTCCATGCACACCATGCGGTCGTGGCTGCGGTTGAACGGGGCGTAAAGGGCGCGCAGCAGTTCGGTGGTGCGCGGGTTGTCGGTGCCGACCACGATCCGGTCCGGTTTCATGAAGTCCTCGATGGCCGCGCCTTCCTTGAGGAATTCCGGGTTGGACACCACGTCGAACTCGATGGCCCCCCCGCGCCGGGTCAGCACCCCGTTAACCGCCTCGCGCACCTTGTCCGCCGTGCCGACCGGCACGGTGGACTTGTTGACGATGATCCGGTAGTCCTGCATCCGCTCGCCGATGCTGCGCGCCACGGCCAGCACGTATTGCAGATCGGCCGAGCCGTCCTCGTCGGGAGGAGTGCCGACGGCGATGAACTGGAACAGGCCATGGCTGACGCCGAGGTCGACGTCGGTGGTGAACTGGAGGCGGCCGGCCGCCATGTTGCGCTTGATGATGGTGTCGAGGCCGGGCTCGTAGATCGGCACCTCGCCCTGATTGAGACGCTGGATCTTGCCCGCGTCGATGTCGATGCAGACGACGTCGTTGCCGACCTCGGCCAGACAGGCGCCGGTGACCAGGCCGACATAGCCGGAACCAAAGATTGTGACTTTCATGCGGTTTCCTTGAAGCGGGAAGGGAAGGATGGGAACGACTTACTAAGCGTTAAGAAAGAAAAGTCATACCGCCACCCCGGCAGGGAATGCCGGGGTCCAGGTTACATGGATGTATAAGCCTTACCATCCCTGGCCCCTGGATTTCGGCAATCCATGCCGGAATGACGAGCTGTATGACATTCATTCCTTTACGCTTAGCATCTCAGGCGAACCCTGACAGATCGGCCCGGATGTCGGCAAGGTTCTCCAGGCCGACGGCGATGCGGACCAGCCCGTCGGCGATGCCCGCGGCGGCCCTGGCTTCCGGGCTCAGCCGGCCGTGGGTGGTGGTCGCCGGATGGGTGATGGTGGTCTTGACGTCGCCCAGGTTGCCGGTGATCGACAGCAGGCGGGTGCTGTCGATCAGGCGCCAGGCGGCTTCCTGCCCGCCCCTGACCTCGAAGGCGACGATGCCGCCGAAGCCGGACTGCTGGCGGGCGGCGAGTTCGTGTTGGGGATGGCTGGCGAGCCCCGGGTAATGCACCCGCTCGACCCAGTCCTGGGTCTCCAGCCAGCGGGCCAGGCCCAGCGCGTTCTCGCAATGGGCTTTCATCCTGAGGTTCAGCGTTTCCAGACCCTTGAGGAACACCCAGGCGTTGAACGGGCTCATGCTGGGGCCGCCGGTGCGCAGGAACGGGAAGATCTCCGCATCGAGCAGCTCCCGCCCGCCGACGATGGCCCCGCCCACGCAGCGGCCCTGGCCGTCGAGGTACTTGGTGGCCGAATGGATCACGATGTCCGCGCCCAGGGTCAGCGGCCGCTGCAGGGCCGGGGTGCAGAAGCAGTTGTCCACCACCAGCAGGCAGCCGCGGGCGTGGGCGATTTCGGCGAGCCGGGGGATGTCGGCGATCTCGGTCAGAGGATTGGAAGGTGTCTCCAGGAACAAAAAGCGGGTCTCGGGCCGGATGGCTTCTTCCCAGCCCGCGTAGTCGGTGAGACCGACGAAAGTCGTCGGCACCCCGAACTTGGCCAGGTAGTTCTGGAACAGCATGGTGGTGTTGCCGAACACGCCGCGCGAGCAGACCACGTGATCGCCCGCTTTCAGCAGTCCGAACGCGGTGCTGGCGATGGCCGCCATGCCGGAGCCGACCGCGACGCAGCGCTCCCCCCCCTCCAGCGCCGCCAGCCTTTCTTCGAAGGTGCGCACGGTGGGATTGGTGAAACGCGAATAGATGTTGCCCGGCGTCTTGCCGGCGAAGCGCTCGGCCGCCTCGGCGGCGCTGCGGAACACGTAGCTGGAAGTGGCGAAGATGGGCTCCGCGTGCTCCTGCTCCGCCGTCCGGCGCTGGCCGGCGCGCACGGCCCGGGTTTCCATGGCGAATTCGTTCCAGTCCAGATCGTCCACGGCTCCTGCTCCTTTAGACGGTGTTGTAAAGATCGATGGCGACCGCGCCCAGTTCGCGCAGGGACTTGGCGCCATCCGAGCGGTGTTGGCCGAGGCGATCCAAATAAGCCTGATCGATGTCGCCGGTGACGTATTCCTTGTCGAAGCAGGAAGTGTCGAAGCGCGGAATCGACGGATTGCCCTTCTGCACCGACTCGATCAGGTCGGCCAGGTCCTGATAGATCAGCCAATCGGCCCCCAATTCTTCCCGCACCTCTTCGTCGGTCCGTCCGTGGGCGATCAGTTCCTCGACCGCCGGCATATCGATGCCGTAGACGTTGGGATAGCGCACCGGCGGCGAGGCCGAGGCGAAATAGACCTTGCGGGCGCCGGCGTCGCGGGCCATCTGGATGATCTGGGTCGAGGTGGTGCCGCGAACGATGGAGTCGTCCACCAGCATCACGTTCTTGCCCCGGAATTCCAGGTCGATGGCGTTGAGCTTCTGCCGCACCGATTTCTTGCGCAGGGTCTGGCCCGGCATGATGAAGGTGCGCCCGATGTAGCGGTTCTTGATGAAGCCCTCGCTGTATTTCACCCCCAGCCGGTTGGCGAGCTGCAGCGCGGAGGTCCGGCTGGTGTCGGGGATGGGGATGACTACGTCGATGTCATGCTCGGGCCGCTCCCGCATGATCTTGTCGGCCAGCTTGTCGCCCATGCGCAGCCGGGCCTTGTAGACGGAGATGTCGTCGATGATGGAGTCCGGCCGGGCAAAATAGACGAATTCGAAGATGCAGGGCGAGTACACGGCGTTTTCGGCGCATTGCCGGGTATGCAGGGTGCCGTCCTTCTCGATCAGCACCGCCTCGCCGGGCGCCACGTCCCGGATCAGCTCGAAGCCGAGCACGTCCAGCGCCACGCTTTCGGAGGCGATCATGTATTCCTTGCCGTGCCCGCCATCGCGCTCGCCGAAAACCAGGGGGCGGATGCCGTGCGGATCGCGGAAGCCGACGACGCCGAAGCCCGTGACCATCGCCACCACCGCGTAGGCGCCGCGGCAGCGCCGGTGCACCGCGGACACGGCGCGGAACACGTCGTCCGGCGACACCCGCAGCTTGCCGATGCCCTGCATTTCATGGGCGAAGACATTGAGCAGGACTTCCGAGTCCGAATCGGTGTTGATGTGGCGCTGGTCCTGCCGGAACAGCTCCCGCTTGAGCGTTTCCGCGTTGGTCAGGTTGCCGTTGTGGGCGAGCGAGATGCCGTAAGGCGAGTTGACGTAGAACGGCTGGGCTTCGGCGGTGCTGGAACAGCCGGCGGTGGGATAGCGCACGTGGCCGATGCCCATCGAGCCCTTCAGCTCCACCATGTGGCGGGTGTGGAACACGTCCCGCACCAGGCCGCTTTCCTTGCGCAGGTGCAGCCGGTCCCTTTCGCAGGTCACGATGCCGGCGGCGTCCTGGCCGCGATGCTGAAGCACGGTGAGCGCCTCATACAGTTCCTGGTTGACCTCATCGTGAGAAACGATACCGGCAATTCCGCACATAGCCTGAACCTGTAAAACGATTGAACGAGGGGTTGTTAAGGATAGGCCACCTGGCCCGCGATTTCAGCCGGCAGCAGCGTCTTGATCCATAGCGCCATGGACTGGAACGGCGGAATGAGGAGCGAGGCCCGCCACCAGGGGTCCCTGGGCAGCGGCGTGAACCCGGCCAGGAGCACCAGCACCGACACCAGCAGCACGCCGCGCGCCAGCCCGAACACCAGCCCGGCCAGCCGGTCGGTGC
>JBFMDC010000044.1:0-55980 GCA_040753975.1 Pseudomonadota bacterium | reverse complement strand
CCGCGTGAGACCGACCATTTTACAGCATCCCTTCACCGCGTCAAGCCCCTCTCCCCGCCTTCCCCCAAACCGCCCCAGATTCCAACCTCAAACCCGACAGCGCTCCGAAAGAGAGGCGCATTTTACAGCATCAGTTCAGAGCGTCAAGTCTTCAGATGAACTTTGGCAAACTTTCTTTTCCCCACCTGAATGATATGACAGCCTCCGGCAGCCATCCTGCATTTCGGGTCCTCCACGCGCTCACCGTCGATCTTGATTCCACCCTGCTTGATCAGCCGGAGCGCTTCGGACGTCGATGCGGTGAGCGCCAGGTCATGAACAAGGTTCGCTATGGGATAGCCGCCTTCAGGGACGGAGACGGCCTGTTCGACCAAATCGTCGGGAACCGCATTATCGCGATGACGGGCTTCGAAATTTTCGAGGGCCCTTCGCGCGGCCAATGCGCCGTGGAAACGCTCGACGATCTCCCGGCCAAGCTTGACCTTGATGTCGCGCGGGTTCGCGCCTTCGGAGCATTCCCACCGCCAGCGCGCGACGTCGGCCATGGGCACGAAACTGAGGATTTCGTAATAGCGCCACATGAGGTCGTCCGATATCGACATGAGTTTTCCGAACATGTCATCGGGCCGGTCGGCGATGCCGATGTAGTTGCCCAGGGACTTTGACATCTTCTGAACCCCGTCAAGTCCTTCGAGAATCGGCATGGTCATGACCACTTGAGGCGTCTGGCCGTAGATTTCCTGCAGATGACGCCCAACCAGCAGATTGAACTTCTGGTCCGTCCCGCCGAGTTCGACGTCGGCCTTGAGGGCGACGGAGTCGTAGCCCTGGATCAGCGGGTACAGGAACTCGTGGATGGAGATCGGCTGTCCGCCGGCATAGCGTTTGGCGAAGTCGTCCCGCTCGAGCATCCGGGCTACCGTGTGCTTCGCGGCCAACTGGATGAGATCGGCGGAAGTCATTGCGTTCATCCAACTGGAATTGAACATGACCAGCGTTCGTTCCGGACATAACACCTTGAAGATCTGCTCTTCATAGGTCTTGGCGTTCTCGATCACCTCATCCCGAGTCAGGGGCTTGCGCGTGGCATTTTTTCCCGTCGGATCGCCGATCATGCCGGTGAAGTCGCCGATGAGAAAGATGGTTTCGTGCCCGAGGTCCTGAAACTGCTTGAGCTTGTTCAGCAGCACGGTATGGCCGAGATGCAGGTCCGGCGCGGTAGGATCGAACCCGGCCTTTATTCTCAGAGGTTTTCCGCTTTCGATGCGCTTTTGCAGATCTTCCTGGCGCAGCACCTCATGGGTACCGCGCAGCAATTGGGTCATTACATCATTCATGGAACGTCTTCGAAGGTCGCTCTGGTTGACTCGGCGCGGCCGGCCTCAGCATGGAAGCACCCCGGTGCAAGACCCGCCAAAATCGGGCTAGGATAAGGGAAAACTCGACCCGGCGGGAGGGAAGCCCGAACCACCGAGAGGATAAGGCCAAGCGAAAATCCAGACGTCGCCGGGAGCCGGGATGGGAGAAACGCCGTCAGACCGAAAACGACGAACCGCAGCCGCAGGTCGTCGTTGCGTTGGGATTCCGGATCACGAACTGGGAACCCGAAGCGTTTTCGGTATAGTCGATCTCGGCGCCCTGGAGGTATTGAAGGCTCATTGGATCGACTAGCACACTGACTCCGTTCTTTTCGACAACCGTGTCGTCTTCGTTGACGACTTCATCGAAAGTAAAGCCGTACTGAAATCCGGAACACCCGCCGCCCGTCACATAAACGCGCAGCTTGAGGTTTTGATCACCCTCTTCGGCCAGAAGCTCGCTCACACGATTGGCCGCGCTGTCGGTAAACTTGATGGTTTCTGCGCTCATATCGCACCGCACTATATCAAAATCAATACGATAGAATATTCCTAGCGCAGTCGTCAAGAATTAAATCCGCCCGACTCGAAGAGCAGCGAAGCTGAATCCGGATCAGGATTCGATGCGTCCGCAAAGAAGACAGAGGGAGCCCTGGCTAACCCGCGCCCAATTCGACGACTTCGAGCTTCACGAGCGTGAGCCCCGTCCCAACGAAACCCAACTCTCTAGCAGCGCGCTTGGAGAGATCGAGAAGCCGTCCATGACGGCGCGATGACCGGTCATTGACGCGAACCAGCACGCTGCGATGATTTCTAAGATTCGTTACCCTCAAAAGGGTACCGAAAGGAAAGGAATTGTGGACCGCGGTCAATGCATCGCGGTTGTAGCGCTCGCCGCTTGCGGTCCGCCGTCCGTGAAACCGGTCGCTGTAGTAGGACGCCAATCCTACACTGCGGTCTCTTTTTTCATGCTTCTCATGAATCTGTTTGGCTTGAACGAAATGGCAGCTGGCTGCCAGCGCGAGCGATAAAATGCCCTGCGTTATCTTGCCGTTCACTTGCATCAGTCAACCTCCTGCAAGAGTTTCGTTGGGATACTGCGGCCGCATGATAAACAAGACTCACAGTTCAGAGCAACCTGCAACAAAACCCCTTATGATGTCACGGCGAGCGAGATGCTCCGAGCATAAGCTGGCAGACGAACGGTACATCACGAAGGATATGGCATAATTCCTGGCGCACGCAGCAGATATCACCATCCATGGGGAACCCACAGCTTCCGACGTTTGACGACCGCTCACTCTGTGCGCTCGGCGTCAACGTGATCAATACCGAGGCCGCCGCAATAAGTGCTCTGGCCGATCGCATCGACTCGAACTTCGCCGCCGGTTGCCGGCTGATTCTGGCTTGCCGCGGCCGCGTGGTCGTCACCGGCATGGGCAAGTCCGGCCATATCGGCGGAAAGATAGCATCGACGCTCGCCAGCACCGGGACGCCGGCGTTCTTCGTCAATCCCGGAGAAGCCTGCCATGGCGATCTGGGCATGATCACCCGCAACGATGTCGTGCTGGCGCTGTCTAATTCCGGCGAAACGTCAGAACTTCTGACCATCCTGCCCCTGATCAAACGGCTGGGGATTCCACTCATCGCCATGACCGGCAACCGCCTTTCTACGCTGGCGCGCCAAGCCAATATCCACCTCGACACCGGTGTCCAGGAAGAAGCCTGTCCGCTGGGGCTCGCACCGACCTCGAGCACGACGGCGACGCTCGCTATGGGCGATGCCCTGGCCGTTGCGCTGCTCGAGGCGCGCGGCTTCACGCGGGAAGATTTCGCGTTTTCCCATCCCGGCGGCAGCCTCGGCAGACGCCTCTTGACCTTCGTCCGCGACATCATGCATACGGGCGACGCCACGCCTGTCGTCGGCCTGGAGGCCCGCGTACGGGACGCGCTGCTGGAAATGACGGCGAAGAAGCTCGGCATGACGGCGATCGTCGACGGCGCCGGCGCGGTTCAAGGCGTATTCACGGACGGCGATCTGCGCCGCCTGCTCGAAAAAGCCCAGGATATCCACGCGACCCCGATCGCCGCCGTGATGACCCGACCCTGTGTGACCGTCGAAAGCAGCCTGCTCGCCGCCGAAGCCGTCAGGATCATGGAACAGAAGCGGATCAACGCCCTTCCGGTCGTGGAAGACGGACGGCTGGTCGGGGCGATCAACATGCACGATCTCCTGCTCGCGGGGGTGTTATGAGCGGTTTGCGCGAACGCCGATTTTCTGTCCGGCACTGCCCATGAAACGCCCATTCGAGGCAAGCCGGGACATCCTGAACCGAGCCGCGGCCATCCGCCTTGCGATTTTCGACGTCGACGGCGTGCTGACCGACGGCACTTTGTTCTTCGACATCCAGGGGCGCGAATACAAGGCCTTCCACACTCGGGACGGCCTCGGCATCAGACTGCTACGGGAAAGCGGTGTCGAGGTCGCGGTGATTTCCGGCCGCAAATCCGAAATCGTGCAACGCCGCATGGAAAACCTTGGCGTCAGGTACTGTTTTCAGGGCTTCGAAGACAAGCTCGAAGCCTTCGGCCGGCTCCGCGTGGAACTGGGGCTGTCCGATACTCAGGTGGCGCACGTGGGCGACGATTTGCCGGATGTCCCCCTCTTCAGGCGCGCAGGCCTCGCCGTGGCTGTGGCCGACGCCCATCCACTGGCCGCCGAACAGGCGCATTGGCTGACTGCCCGAACCGGTGGCGCCGGCGCCGCCCGTGAAGTCTGCGACCTGATCATGCATGCCCAAGGCACGTTCGACGCGGCAATGGCGAGGTTCCTCTGATTGCCCTGACGCGCCAGCAAGTCGTCGCGGTCGCCATGCTCACCTTAGCGGCACTGGGCAGCACGTGGTATGCGCAACGGATCAAGCCCAGGGAGGATGGCGGCGCGAATGCCGAACACGGCACCGTCGACTATTTCTCACTCAACATCCGGCGGACTTCCCTGGATGAAAGCGGCAAGGCGAAGAATTTACTGGTGGCGCCGGTACTCACCCACTACGTCGACGACAACCACACCGAACTTACGTTGCCGGTGTACACCATGTTTTCGAAAGAGGACAATCCTCCTTGGGTCATTTCTTCCGAACATGGCACCATCCGCCCGGACGGGACCATCGCCTTGGAAGGTTCCGTGCTGATCCAGCGGGACGAGGACCGGAATGGCCGGGCGATCCGGGTCGTGACGAGCAACGCCGTGGTCGATCCCAGCCGGGACTACGCCGAGACCGCCGACCATGTCGAAGTGGTCAGCGATCCGGACTTTCTGTCAGGCGACGGTGCCCAGGTTCATTTCGGCGACCAACTCAAAATCACCATCCTCTCCAATGTCCGCAGAAAACATGACGTGCGCTAGAACGAGAACACTGAGCGTCCTCACCCTCTGCCTTTGGCCGGGCTTGACATTCGGGCTTTCCAGCGACGCCAAGCAGCCGATCTACATCGAGGCCGACACCGCCACTTACGACGAGGCCACCGGGCAAACCGTGTACATCGGCCACGTCCGCTCGACCCAGGGCAGTCTGGTCGTGGAGTCGGACAAAATGATCGTCTACCAGAAGGGCGGAAAAACCGAAAAAGTCGTGGCCTGGGCGAATCCGGTCCGCCTGAAGCAGACGCCGGACGGCGGCAAGGAGGACATCCACGGCACGGGCCAACGCGCCGAATATTTCCCCGAAACGGGGATTCTCATCCTTTACGACAAGGCCGTGGTCTGGCAGGGGGGAGATTCTACCGAGAGCGATCGGATCGAATACGACAGCCGGAAAAACTTCGTGAAGGCGGGCGATCCGCAGTCGAACAAGTCGCGCGTGCGCGTCAAGCTGGCACCCAAAGCGGAAACCGGGAACCCGAAATAAGCCGATGACCACACTTTGCGCGGAAAATCTCGGTAAGCGCTATTACCGGCGCACCGTCGTCGATGGCGTTTATCTGTCGATCGACAGCGGAGAAATCGTCGGTCTGCTCGGCCCGAACGGCGCCGGCAAGACGACCAGCTTCTACATGATCGTCGGATTGATACGCCCAGACCACGGAACCATTACGATCGATCGGCGTCCTATCACCCACATGCCGATGCATGCGAGAGCGAAACTGGGCCTGGGATATCTTCCTCAGGAGCCGTCGATTTTTCGCAAGCTGACGGTCGCCGACAATCTGCGGGCGGTGCTGGAATTCCGACCGGACCTGACACGAGGGCAGCAGGAATTGATCATCGAAGAATTGCTGGACGAGTTCAGCATCTCCCACCTGAGGGACCAGCGCGCCGCCGGCCTGTCCGGCGGCGAACGGCGGCGCGTTGAGATCGCCCGCGCCCTGGCGTGCGAACCTCGCTTCATGCTTCTGGACGAACCCTTCGCCGGCGTCGACCCCATCAGCATCATCGACATCCGCAACATCATCGAACACCTGAAAAACCGCGGCATCGGAATTCTCATTACCGAACACAACGTTCGCGAAACCTTAGGGATCTGCGACCGCGCCTATATCCTCGCCTCAGGCCGGGTCATCGCGGAAGGGAATGCGGCTGAAATCGTGAACAATCGTGAGGTCCGGCAGGTCTATTTAGGCGACAGTTTCTCGCTTTGAGCGAAACGGCTTTATCGTTGCGCCTGCTTTGCGTTAAAATGAAAGCAATTATCGCACCATATTGGAAGACGGCACGCTAGACCGATCATGAAACAATCACTGCAACTCCGGCTGGGGCAGCAACTGGCCATGACCCCCCAGCTGCAACAGGCCATCAAGCTGTTGCAGATGTCCACGCTCGAATTGCAGCAGGAAATCCAACAGGCGCTGGATTCCAACATGATGCTGGAAGTCACCGACGAGGAAGAGCATATCCGCGACGCCGGGACCGACGAGACACCTGTCATCCACACCGAACCCGGCTACGGAGAACTCCCGGACCTCGACGCCCAGACCACCATCCCCAACGAATTGCCGGTCGACTCCTCCTGGGAGGACGTCTTCGATGGTGTGCACGGCTATGCGCCAAGCGGCGCGGCGGAGCCGGAAAACGAGGATTTCATGGGGCAGCGCGGCAAGGGACAGAGCCTCCGGGAATACCTGCGCTGGCAGATGGAGCTCACGCCTTTCACCGAGCGCGATCACGCCATTGCGACGGCGATCATCGATGCGGTCGACGACGACGGCTATCTGGACACCAAGCTGGAAGACATACACCAGGGGCTGAGTTCGCAGCTCGAAAACCTCGAACAGGACGAAGTCAAAGCGGTTCTGCACCGCATCCAAAACTTCGATCCACCCGGCATCGCGGCCGAAAGCCCGGCTGACTGCCTGCGCATCCAGTTGCAGCAGATGCCGGAGAGTACGCCGTACCGCGCCCAGGCCATCGAACTGGTCTGCCACCACGTCGACCTGCTCGCGAAAAAAGACCTGGTCCGGCTCAAGAAAGCGCTGGCGCTGGACGACGACGAACTGGCCGAAGTGATCCGTCTGGTCCGGTCCCTGGACCCGAAACCCGGCCGATCTGTCGAAACCGACGACTACCAGTACATCATTCCGGACGTGTTCGTCTACCGGCAGGGGAGCGAATGGGCCGTCGCCCTCAACCCCGAAATCGCCCCGAAGCTGCGCGTCAACCCCTATTACAGTGGCCTGATCCGGCGGGCAGACAGCAGTTCCGACAACGTCACCATGCGGAACCATCTGCAGGAGGCGCGCTGGTTCATCAAGAGCCTGCAGAGCCGCAACGAAACCCTGCTCAAAGTGGCGCGCGCGATCGTAGACCGCCAGCGTGAATTCCTCGACGTCGGCGAAACCGCGATGAAGCCTCTGGTGCTACGCGACATCGCCGAAGAAGTCTCCATGCACGAATCGACGATTTCGCGGGTCACGACCCAGAAATACATGCACACGCCCAACGGCATCTACGAATTCAAATATTTCTTTTCGAGCCACGTGTCCACCGATTCCGGCGGAGAATGCTCGGCCACGGCGATCAAGGCGTTCCTTCGGGAAATCGTGAGCGAGGAAGAGGCTACCAGACCCTTGAGCGACCATGCCATCGCCGGCATGCTGAAAGAAAAGGGCATCAACGTCGCGCGGCGGACCATCGCCAAGTACCGCGAAGCGATGGGCATACCGCCTTCCAACGAAAGAAAGCAGTTATTCTAAGCGCCACTTATTTGCACGCCCGAAAGGGGGCGGCATAGGGACATGCCGCATGACAAATCGGCAGGAAAGCCGATTTGCACGCCCCAAAGGCGCCCGAAAGGGGGCGGCATAGGGATATGCCGCATGACAAATCGTAAGGCAAGGCGGTTTTTCGAGGTTCCCTCAACTTCCGACATCTGGAAAATCTCATGCAGCTCAGCATCAGCGGACACCACATCGACGTCACCGACGCCCTGAAAAACTACACGACCGAGAAGTTCCAGAAGCTGGAACGCCATTTCGACCAACTGTTCGACGTCCACGTCATCCTGTCGGTGGAAAAACTGCTGCAGAAGGCCGAGGCCACGGTGCAGGTGACGGGTGCGAACCTGTTTGCCGAGGACGTCCAGGAAGACCTGTACTCCGCCATCGACGGCCTCGTCGACAAGCTGGACCGGCAGATCATCAAACACAAGGAAAAACTCAACGACCGCGGCCGCCCGTAACCGGGTCTTCACCTGCCGGTGATATCTTCGGCTGAAGAATCCCACGCCAAGGTTCGGGAACGACCCAAGATGCGGCTCATCATCGTCAGCGGTTTCTCGGGCTCGGGTAAGAGCATCGCCCTGGACACACTGGAAGATTGTGGCTACTACTGCATCGACAACCTGCCCGCGCCTCTGATCGAGCCGTTCCTCCAGCAGGCCATCGCTTCCCAGTCGAGCGCCTTCCTAAAGACCGCCATCGGCATCGACGCCCGCAACCAGAGCGCAAACCTGACCGGCTTTCCGGACATCCTGGACGCAGCCCGGAGGATGGGCGTCGACTGCAGGATCCTGTTTCTCCAAGCGGAGCCGGAAACTCTGTTAAAACGCTTCAGCGAAACCCGCCGCAAGCATCCGCTCACCGACGCATCGGTTCCGCTGGCGAAGGCCATCGAGCTGGAAAGGCGTGTGCTGGAACCGGTGCTGAGCCGTGCCGATCTCAACATCGACACCACCTATACCAACATCCACCAGCTGCGCGAACTGGTCCGCCAACGGGTCGGCGTGCCGAGCGGCGGCCTGATGTCGCTCTGCCTCCAATCTTTCGGCTTCAAGCACGGCGTGCCGATGGACACCGATTTCGTGTTCGACGCCCGCTGCCTGCCCAATCCGCACTGGACGGCCAGCCTGCGGCCGAAGACAGGCAAGGATCCGGAAGTCGTCGGCTTTCTGACGGAGAGCGCAGACGTTCACGACTACCTGAACCACCTCACGGGATTTTTGGAACGCTGGATCCCCTGCTTCCTGGCGGAAAACCGCAGCTATCTCAACGTAGCGATCGGCTGCACCGGCGGCCAGCACCGCTCGGTGTATCTGGTCGAGGCGCTGGCCAAGCGGCTGGACAGCGACCGGTACAACTTGCTGGTCCGGCACCGGGAACTTCCAGAACCGCTCGACGACGGCCAATCCGCGCGGTGAGTCATCCGTCGCGAACGTAAAAGATTCCCCAGCATCCTCCGGCCTCCGCTCAGGTAGCCAGAAGCCGGCCCATATGAGACGATTCGATTGTTCGCCGGCGTGTTCACCCATGAGGCGGCGTCTTCTGTGACGAGTTCCAAAATAAAGAAGGACGGAGCCGAATTCCATGAAGGTCTTCTGCGTACATCCCAGCCCTCTCATGTACACCAAGGTTTTCCTGCGCCTGGAACCGCTGGGCCTGGAACTGGTGGCCGAAGCCTTGAGGCGCGCCGGCCACGACGTCCGGCTGATGGACCTGCAGGTGGAGTCCCACGCGGATTTCCTGCGCGAGCTGGACGCCTGGCGCCCGGACGCAGTCTGTTTTTCCCTCAACTACCTGGCCAACGTTCCGGAAGTCGTCGACCTGGCCAAGGCTGCCAAGACCCGGCTGCCGGAGTGCTTCACCTTCGTCGGCGGTCACAGCGCCTCCTTCGTTGCCAAGGACTTGCTGGAACACGGCGAAGGTCTGCTCGACTGCGTGCTGCGGGGCGAGGGCGAAGCGGGCGCGCCCAAGCTGTTGGAAGCTTTGGCCAACGGCAGCAATCTCGATCAGGTGCCGGGCGTGGTAAGCCTGGGGGGCGAAGGTCCGCCGCCAGCCTTCAGCGAAAGCCTGGACGAGCATCTCCCGGCCCGCGACCTGCTGAAATACCGCCGCAAGTATTTCCTCGGCACCCTGGACCCTTGCGCCTCCATCGAATTCAGCCGCGGCTGCCCCTGGGATTGCAGCTTCTGCAGCGCCTGGACCTTCTACGGGCGGAGCTACCGTGTGATGAGCACCGAACGCATCATGGAGGACCTCAAGCGCATCAAGGAACCCGGCATCTTCATCGTCGACGACGTCGCCTTCATCCAGGCCCAGCACGGCATGGCGATCGGCGAAGCCATCGCCCGCGAGGGCATCAGGAAGCAGTACTACCTGGAAACCCGCGGCGACGTCCTGCTGCGCAACAAGGAAGTGTTCAAGCTCTGGAAGAGACTGGGCATGGAGTACATGTTCCTCGGCGTCGAGTCCATCGACGCGGAAGGGCTGCGGAAATTCAGGAAGCGGGTCAGCCTCGGGAAGAACTTCGAGGCGCTGGAATTCGCCCGCTCCCTGGGGATAACGGTCGCCATCAACCTCATCGCCGACCCCGACTGGGACATAGAGCGCTTCGAGGTGATCCGCCAGTGGTGCATGGAAATCCCGGAGATCGTCAACATCAGCGTCAACACGCCCTACCCTGGCACGGAGAGCTGGCACACCGAATCGCGCCAGCTCACTACCCGCGACTACCGCCTGTTCGACATCCAGCACGCCGTGCTCCCCACCAAGCTTCCTTTACACGAGTTCTATGGCGAACTGGTGAAAACCCAACAGGTGCTCTACAAGAAACACATGGGCTGGGCCGCCGCGCGCGATACCCTGAAAATCCTCGGCGGCCATCTGCTGCGCGGCCAGACCAACTTCCTCCGGAGCCTGTGGAAATTCAACAGCGTGTTCAACCCGGAACTGCAGCTGGCCGACCACCGCCAGCCGGTGAAATACCAGATGGCCCCGCCTCCCCCGCCTCGGGAGCAGAAAATCAATGCGAAAACCCTTTATATCCATCGGAGCCAAGGCCGCGAGAGCCGGGCCCTGGACGACGCCACGGAAAAGTTCGTGGACGAGGGACGGATCGGGGTTTCGGCGTGATGGCGCAAAGTGTGCGCAATGAACCCCCTGCTGACTGATGCCCCCTTCCCGGACGGAAGGGAAATGGCGCGCATCAAGAATCTCCTGCGGTGACCGCCAGGGCATTGCGGAGCAAATTCCACGAGCGCTCAAGCGCATTCCATCAGGGAATCGGGCGGAAAGCCGAGAACAAATCGCGTTCATCGCCTCATCCATTGTCGGTTCGTGAGTCGTCCATTCCTTCTCACGGTGCTGCGGGTCTCCTGCCAAAGATTGACGTTACTTGGTTTTGTATCGATACTTTATAGTAAACAACAAACCCGGAACGGATCGCCAAAGGAGCACACCCAATGATCAGAACTACGACGACTTGGCTGCTGGCCGCCTTACTGATGCTCGCTCATCTCGCCGTGTCCGCCGCGGCGGGCGATGCGGATTTTTCCCAGATCAAGGACAAGTACGAGAAGGACCACCCCGGCAAGGGCAAGTTCTCGCAGTACTGGGAGCCGATCCCGATCCAGAAATACTGGAACCCCAGGAATTTTTACCAGCCGCCCACGGCGGTCTCGGGCGAGGTCACCCGAGACCAGTGCGCAGCCTGCCACCAGATGCTGACGCCCGGCGCGTTCCACGCCTGGGAAAGCAGTGCCCATGCCAGGCTCGATGCGATCCGTAGTCTGAGCAACGGCCAGGATGCGCGCTTCTACAAGAAAGACAAGCTGGCCGAGGTCGAAAGGAACCTGGTCAAACAAGGCCTCTTGAAAGAAGGCGAACCGCTCAGGGAAGTCGGCTGCATCGACTGCCACGGCAAGATCGGCGCCCAGTCCATCCGCCACGACCAGGACCTGGTCATGCCCGACCGGGCGCAGTGCGGCGCCTGCCACGTCAAGGAGTTCGCCGAGGCCGAATCCGAGAAGGAGCAGCAGTGGCCGCAGGGCCAGTGGGGCAAGGGCCATCCCTCCCACGCCGTCGACTGGGAAGCCAACGTCGAAAACGCCATCTGGGCCGGCATGGCCGAGCGCGAAATCGCCCAGGGCTGCGATATGTGCCATTACCAGCAGAACAAGTGCGACGGCTGCCACACCCGCCACACTTTCTCCGCCGCCGAAGCCCGCCAGCCCGAAGCCTGCGCGACCTGCCACAACGGCGTCGATCACAATGAGTGGGAAAACTTCATGCTGTCCAAGCACGGCACGGTCTACCAGACCCACAAGCCGGCCTGGAACTTCGAGGCCCCGCTCAAGGACGCCCTGACCAAGGGCGGCTACACCGCGCCGACCTGCCAGTACTGCCATTTCGAGTTCAACGGCGAGTTCTCGCACAACCTGGTGCGCAAGGTCCGCTGGGGCTTCAACCCGACGCCGGCCATCGCGGACAACCTGAAACATCCGTGGTTCGAAGGGCGCAAGGAAAGCTGGAACGCCACCTGCGCCAACTGCCACAGCCCGAGCTTCGCCAGGAGCTACCTCGAAGCCGCCGACAACGGCACGATTGCAGGCGTCAAGGTGGAGCAGGAAGCCAAGCAGGTCGTGGAAGCACTGTTCAATGAGGGTCTGCTGCCGGGCCAGAAGACCAACCGCCCCTCGCCGCCTGCGCCGGTGAAGGACGCCCCCGGCGACTTCTTCCAGTTATTCTGGGCCAAAGGGAACAATCCCAGCCACGTGGAGCGCGTCCATGCCGACATGTGGGAGCACGATCTGATCAAGCTCTACAAGGGCCTGGTCCACGCCAACCCCGGCGGCTTCACCTACACCGAAGGCTGGTCCGAGCTGATGCGCGGCTACGCGGTCATCATGGACGAGAACACCCGGCTGCGCGAGAAGGCCGGCAATGCCGGCGGCGGCGCCGCAACTCCCCCCGCCAAGAAAGAAGGCTCGAACATCCGTAATATCCTAGGCGGACTAGCGCTCCTGGCGGGCATCGCCGTGCTGCTCTACAGGCGCAAGCGCTGATGGCGGATATGACCGGCCGGCCGAAGCAGTTTCGGCTGGCCAGCTTCGCCGGCATCGCTCTACTGGTCTTAGGCGGAGCGATTCTGCTGTACGACCGGTTCCGCCCGGAGTTCAGTCATGAAGAGGCGGCCGTTCCCGCCGCGGAATGGGCCGCCCTGGAACCCGGCGGCGCATTCCCTCTCACCGCACTGACTCGCTACACGCTGCGCCAGGGCGACGCCTCGGTCCGACTGACCGTCGCCGATTATCGGGACGGCCGCAACCAAAGCCATCGGGTGACGCTGTTTCCGGCCGAGCCCGGCAACCCTGCGGCGGGGCTGCGGCACGATCTATGGCGGGCCGCGGGGGAAGCCATCGCCCGCCACACGGACGACAACGCCCTGTTCCTGGCATGGTGGGACGATGCCCAGCGTATCCGTTTCCTCAGCGGCCGCGACACTTGGCTCGACCAGCCGGCCGCCGCTGCTTTCCCCAACGGCGCCGAGCGCAGCGTGTGGGAAAAAGCCGCGGGCGGATTCGCGGCGGACCCGGACCCGTCGCGGCGGCTGGCGCGCTGGCTGGGCATGGACGCCGATGCCGCCCTGGCAGAGATGAAAGCCGAGCTTCCGGCAGACCGTCCGGTTTATGTGCTGGTCTGCCTGGACGACCTGGCCCGGCTCGGCGAAATCGAGGCGCTGGCCGGCGTCCATCTGCCGTTCGAGACCGCCCGGTTTCCGGACGGCGACATGCACGGGCAGATCGCGTCGGTACAGCAATGGGCGCGGCAGGACGTCGACCAGGCCAGCTATCTGGTTCAGCAGAACCCCGGCGCCGGCGTGCGGGCCTGGCGCATCACCACGCCGCAGGGCCGCGATACCCTCCTGGCGCGGCTGCTGCCCTTCACCACATCCCTGGCCAGGCCGCTGCCGCAGGCGCAGACGGTCTACCAGTCCGGCTGGGGTTCCTATATCACCATCTATGCACTGCACTTCGGCGAAGGTAAGATGTGACCCGCGCGGGGACCTGCGCTTTTCTTGAGATCCTTACGACAGCCACGCCTTTGTCAGACGCCCCTCTTCGCGCCGTGGGCCTCGAATGCATCCGGGGCGAGCGGCTGCTGTTTTCCGGACTCAGCTTCAGCCTTGCATCCAGTCAGCTGTTGCAGGTGGAAGGCGCCAACGGCGCCGGCAAGACCAGCCTGCTCCGCGTACTGGCGGGCCTGAGCCGTCCCGCCGAAGGCGAAGTGCGCTGGCGCGGCCTGGACATTCAGCGGAACCGCGCGTCGTATTTCGCCGAAATGGTCTATATGGGCCACGCGCCGGGCCTCAAAGCCGAGCTGTCGCCACTGGAAAACCTCAAGGTTTCCACCGCCCTGCGCGATGAGACGGCCGGCGATGAACGCATCGAAGCCGCGCTGGCCCGGGTCGGTCTGCGCGGCTTCGAGGATGTGCCGGCGCGCGGCCTGTCCGCAGGCCAGAAGCAGCGCACGGCGCTATGCCGGTTGCTGCTGAACCCGGCGCCGCTGTGGATACTCGACGAGCCCTTCACCGCCCTGGACCTGCGGGGCATCGCCCTGGTGCGAGAGCTGCTGGAAGCCCATCTGGCGAACGGCGGCATGGCGCTGATGACTTCGCACCACGCCCTGGAAGTTCGGGGCGATTGCCGGAGCCTGAATCTGGCGTGAACGAGAAAACGCAGTCTAATCTCTGCAAATGGCCTCAAAGGGATGCCATCCGTAGTTTCCCCTCACCCAAACCCTCTCCCAAAGGGAAAGGACCTTTACTCCCTTCTCCCATTGGGAGAAGGGGCGGGGATGAGGGCTTGCGGCCTTTCAGATTTCTCCAAATGCCGAATTTACGATGAACGGACTCGCCCCCGCCTTCTTCGCCATCCTGCGGCGCGACCTGGTGCTGGCTTTCCGCCATCGCGGCGAACTGGCCAATCCGCTGTTGTTCTTCCTCATCATCGTCACGCTCTACCCCTTGGGCGTCAGTCCGGACCCCGAGCTGCTGCGCAAGATCGCACCGGGCGTGATCTGGATCGCGGCCCTCTTGGCCGCCCTGTTTTCGCTGGAAAACCTGTTCCGCGGCGATTTCGACGACGGCTCGCTGGAGCAGATGCTGCTCAGCCCCCAGCCGCTGCCGGTACTGGTGGTGGCAAAAGTCCTGGCGCACTGGCTGGTCAGCGGCCTGCCCATGCTGCTGCTGGCGCCGCTCCTTGCCCTGCTGCTGGACATGCCCTCCAAGGCCGCCTGGGCGCTGGAAACGACGCTCGCCATCGGCACGCCCCTGCTCAGCCTGATCGGCGCGATCGGGGTGGCGCTGACGGTGGGCCTCAAGCGCGGCGGCATCCTGCTCACCCTGCTGATTCTTCCCCTCTACATCCCGGTGCTGATCTTCGCCACCAATGCCGTCACCGCCGCCGGCGCCGGCATGCCGATCGAAGGTCAGTTGTACTTCCTGGCGGCGCTGCTGGCGCTGGCGCTGACGCTCGCTCCGGTCGCCATCGCCGCCGCCCTGCGCATTAGCATGAGTTGACGCCATGTGGACCTTCTTCCATAAACTCGCCTCCCCTAAGCATTTCTACCGCATCAGCGGCAAGCTGATTCCCTGGCTGGGCGCGATCACCGCCGTACTGTTCGTTGCCGGCCTCTACTTCGGCCTGTTCAAGGCGCCGCCGGACTACCAGCAGGGCGAAAGCTACCGGATCATGTTCGTCCACGTGCCGGCGGCCTGGATGTCCATGTTCATCTACACCTTCATGGCGGTGCTGTACGCCATCCACCTCATCTGGAACATCAAGCTGGCCGACGTGATGGCCTCCAGCTCGGCGGCCATGGGCGCCTCGTTCACTTTCCTGGCACTGGCGACCGGCTCGCTCTGGGGCAAGCCGATGTGGGGGACTTGGTGGGTATGGGACGCCCGGCTGACTTCGGAGCTGATCCTGCTGTTCCTGTACCTGGGCTACATCGCCCTGGTCTCCGCGATCGAGGACAAGCGCACCGCCGCCCGCGCCGGCGGCCTCCTGATTCTGGTCGGGGTGGTCAACATCCCCATCATCCATTACTCGGTGGAGTGGTGGAACACGCTGCACCAGGGCCCCACCGTCACCAAGCTGGACAAGCCCTCGATCCACCCCAGCATGCTGCTGCCGCTGCTGCTGATGGCGCTGGCCTTCCAGTGCTACTATTTCACCCTCGTACTGGTCCGCGCCCGCACCGAGTTGCTGGAGCGGGAACGCCGCAGCGCCTGGATCAAGGAGCTGTTCGGCTGATTCAGAACGCGACGGCCAGACCCATCGTGCCCAGATAACTCGGCACATAATCGCCCAGGGCGCCGCTGTAGCTGCCGAACACCGCGATACGGTCGTTCAGGGTCCACTGGAAGCCGACGCCGAGCATGTGCTCCTGCAGCGTCTTGACCGGACCCACCGATCCGGCATGCAGGGTGCGCGGCAGGGCTGCGGCATTGACGTAACCCTGGATGAACAGTGCGAAGTCCTCGACGACATCGCGCTGCAAGGCCCATTGGAACGATGGCAGGATGACCTCGGCGCCCTTGAAATCCTGCAGGCTCGCGAACCCGAAGTTCCAGTTGAAAGCGATGTCCCACGGCAGGACATGGTCGGCATTGAGCATCAGGGAGCCCTGGGTGCCGTTGTTGAAGACAGGACTTCCCCAGGTCGTCTGCACATAGGCCTCCAGGCCTACCGAGTAGTTGAAATACTCGAAATCGTCCTTGTACAGATGGACCTTGGTGTCGAAGGTGATCGGCGAAAATCCTGTAGCCGATTGCGGCGGTCCCTGCACCGTCAGACCCTGGGTGAACAGGCGCAGCTCCAGATCATCGGTCAGACCATAGCGGAACAGGAACTCCCAGTTGTACTGTTTCACCGAATCCGAACTCGCCCCCTGCATCGTGAAAGGGCTCATTTCCAGATAAATGCCGCCTTCGGGCAGCGTGTAGGACGAGTTGGGAAGATTGGCGAGATCGGGGCCGGGTTCCCTGATCGTCACCGCCGAAGCCTCCGGAACGCTCACCTCGGGTGCGGGCGAAGCCACGGGGCCCGGCGGCGGCGGCCGGTCCGGCTCCGTACTGTGGACATGTTCGCGGTAGGTCGCGGCGCGGTCGCCGGAACGCCCTGGAGCGGACCCGGACGAAGATGATTCCGCATGCGACTCGACACCCTGCGCCGGCATGGCGGCCAGCAAGGCGATCGCCCCTTCCGCTGCGAGCAGTCCCGCGAGGGCGAATTCCCGGCCCCGGGACGCTCGCTTTGAACGGCAGCTACCGGATCGCATCCCTGCCCTCCTCCATCAGGCTATGCCGGAACCGGCAGATTCGCCGGGATTACGCCTCGGCGGCTAGTCATCGAGCGCGGCTGCCACCCCTCGGGCGGCGGACAACAAGAACGCGTCGTTCCCTTCGGCAGCCAGCAGGGAAAAGCCGACCGGCGCCCCTTCCACTTCGACAGCGGGAAGCGATATCTGCGGCAGCCGGCCGATCCCCGCGATCGCCATGCGGGCCAGGACGCGCGGAAAATAATCGCCTTGGGTGCGGTCCAGCCCGAGGCTGCCCTTCAAAGGCGCCGGCGCATGCGCCGTAGGAAAGCAGAACAGGTCTTCCGGCCCAAGGAATCTTGCAAGCGCGGCCCGATAGCGCTCCCTGCCCGCCAGTGCAGGCGGCAGCAGACGGCGGTCCAGGCCCCTGGCCAGTTCGAAGTTGCGGCGGGTGCGCTCGCCCAGGACCGGCTGAGCCGACTCGACCCATGAACCCAGGGTGCTCCAGATTTCGGCCCACTGAATGGGCTGAAAGACCTGACGCCAATTGTCCATGCCGGAAATTCCGGCCTCGCCGTCGATGCTCCGCAAGGAAATCTCCTGGCTCGGGAAACTACCGGCCAACCGCTTCAGGACCGGTTCGAAGGCCTTGCGGACCGCAGGCTCCGCCTCGTCGAACCCCTCCTGCAGCAGCCACAACCTGCCGGAAACGGCCGGGAAGGAATCGACGTTCAGCAACAGGTTCATCACCCGCTGCAGCACCTCGCCGTCGCGGGCGAAGACTCCGACGGTGTCGAAACCGGGCGCCAGCGGATTGACGCCGGCCACGGAAATCCTGCCATGGCTGGGGCGCATCCCCCAGACGCCGCAATTGCTCGCGGGCAGCCGGACGGAACCGCCCGTGTCGGTACCCAGGGCGAAGTCCGCCTCGCCCGCCGCCACCGCCGTCGCCGAGCCGCTGGACGAACCGCCAGGCACCCGGTCTGGCGCAGCCGGATTCAATGGGGTGCCATAGAACGCATTCTCCCCGCTGAGGCCGAAAGCCAGCTCGTCCGCATTGGTCTTGCCCAGGCAGACGGCGCCGGCTTGCAGACACTGCTCGACGCACACTGCATGAGCGACCGCGGGCGGATGGCTCCTGGCCCAGTCGGGATTGGCGCAGCCGGTCACGTGGCCCGCGATGTCGATCAAGTCCTTGACGGCGAAGGACAGATCCGCCAGCGGACCGGTGGCGGCCGCGCGGAACTTCATCTGCGCAAGAAACGAGCGGGAGGGTTCATTCATCCGAAAGGCCGAGGAGCGAGGGAACTTGGGGAGCACGTCGTGCCGGCGCCATTTTAATCGGTTCGCTCTGCGCCAAGTAAGGACGACACGTAGGCTCTTTCCGCAAAAAAAGCCCGGAGGTCGAAGATCTCCGGGCCCTGGCAGAGCGATGTAAAGCGATATCAGTCTTTACAAGGACAGCGGCTTCAGTTTCTTGGCGTCCTCGGCCATTTCCTTCCGCTCGTCGGCCGGCAGCGGGACGAGTCCGCGTTCGGACAGATAGCCGTCCTCGCCCCAGGCCTTTTCACTGGTGAACTCCGCGATGTACTCGGCGATTCCCGGAATCATGCCGACATGGGATTTCTTGACGTAGAAGTACAGCGGACGGGCAATCGAGTAGCTGCCGTCGGCGATCGACTCGAACGAGGGGTCCACTCCTTCGATTTTCACCGGAGCCACTTTGTCGGCATTTTCTTCCAGGAAGCTGTAGCCGAAGATGCCCACCGCGTTCGGATTGGCGACCAGTTTCTGCACGATCAGGTTGTCGTTTTCACCGGCTTCCACGTAAGCGCCGTCTTCGCGGACGGTATGGCAGACTTTCTTGAATTCCGGCTCGTTGTCCTTTTTCAGGGCCGCGATCCACTTGAACTCCTTGCAGCCGCCCTCCAATGCCAGTTCGGCAAAAGCATCACGGGTTCCCGACGTCGGCGGGGGACCCAGCACTTCGATCCTGGCGGCAGGGAGGGCAGGATTGATTTCGTTCCAGGTCTTGTAGGGATTGCTGACCAAGTTGTCGCATCCCCCGCAGTCAGGGTCCGGAATCTGTTTGGCCAGCGCCAGATAGACTTCCTTGCGGCTCAGCTCCATCGGCTTGGATTTCTTGGACTGTGCCAGCACGATGCCGTCGAACCCGATCTTGACCTCGACGATGTCCTTGACGCCGGACTTCTTACACTGCTGGAACTCGGTGTCCGTCATGCGGCGCGAGGCATTCGCGACATCCGGATGCTGGACGCCGTCGCCAGAGCAAAACAGCTTGATGCCGCCGCCGGTGCCGGTGGACTCCACTTTCGGCGTCTTGAACTTGCCGCCCTTGCCGAAGTGTTCTGCCACCACGGTAGCGAACGGGTACACCGTGGAGGAACCCACGATGCTGATGGTGTCACGGCCACCGACAGCCCATACACTGGCGCCGAATACCGTGGCCGACACGGCCAAGCCCATACTGACGATCTTTTTCACGTGAATTTCTCCACTGTTAAGGTTTCTATGTTCTCAAGAGCAAGAGCAGCGCCGATCCCCAGGAAGGCTGGCGGATCGGCATCGCGGTTATTCACTAGGCGCGGCACATTTCAGCACCGCAACGATAATGAACAAATACGACATAAATGTTACAAAACGAAGTAAACGTGCTAACAACGCTATGAATGGCTCCTATCCGAATGCTGGTCAAGACTGCCACGGAGGGCGCAAAAACAGGCAGTTATGAGACTCTTTCAGAAATTGATGAACAGCGATCCCATGACGAGGTTGTGGATGGTCTGGTTCGGCGGGACATCGATGTACTGGTTCATGTAACCCAGCTCTACCCTCAAAGCCGGGTCGAAGCTCCAGCCGGCCCCCAGAAAAGCCCGGTTCTGGCCGAAGCCGGCCAGGCCGCCCCAGGCGGTGCTGTTCAGGCGCACGAAAATTTCGTCCCACACGATCAGGCTCAGGCGCGGTTCGAAATCGAAAGGCCGCAGGTAGCGGAACATCTGGCGGAACTGATAGCGGGCTTGGTCGCCGCTGAAGAAACTGGCCTCGAACATCGTCCTGAAGGTGATGGTCCCGTATTCGGTCGGAAGCACGTAACGAAAGGCCGGCCACACGTCCTGCTGGACAACATAGGACTTTCCTATGTTCTGGGTGGGCACGAAGGTATAGCCGATCCAGACCGTAGCGCGGTCGCTCAGCGAATAGCCCAGCGCGGTGCGGGCGACGCCCTGGTACCAGTGCCGCCAGTCGCCGTCCCAGCGCATCTGACCCTCCAGCCACAGCCTCCCTTTCTCCAAGCCGGGATCGATAAAGCCGAGATCGCCTTCCGCCACGACCTGCCCCCAGCTGCCCCAGTCATCGGTCACCAGCTCAGCGCGCGTGGTGGAAGGCAAAATCAAGGCGATCGCGAGGGCCGACCAGGCTGTCAGAACTTGTCTCATGTCGCTCAACCTTTCCTGGCGTCTGATATCCTGGTGCTCGCGCTACCGGCTGCTCTCTGAATGTCAGATGCCGGAGCCGTTACTGCGTATGAAATGGGGACGCTGGCTCTGCATGAGAAGTTTGCGGAGTCTAAGCCAGCGGTGAATCCTTGCTCAAGCCGCACACATCGGCTCACTCGATCGTCGGCTTTTCCCGTATGAAACAAATCCTTTCGTCGCGGCATTCGACGTCATAGGAAACGGCCCGGCCGCAGCCGTCCACGCGAATGCCATAATCGCTGTAAAGCTCGCCCAGCGGCTGGCCGGGCACCTCTTGTTCCGAAACGATCACGGCCTTGGCCTCTGAACAACTCAAATCCCGTGCCGCGCGTTTCTCGGCGGTCTGCAACGCGATCCGGGAATTCTCCGCTAAGAGTTCGGCATCGGTCAGACAAGCGGACAGCGCCAAAAGAAATGGCAGCAGGCGAAACACCGGTCCGCATCCGCTGATGGTGAACCAAAAATCAAGCCGATGTCGTCGAATCTTCTGCATGACCAAGCTCCCTTAGATACGCATGCGTAGCGAAATTACGGACGCTGTCCCCTACCCAGGAACCTGCGGCTGAAAGCCGCTCGTTATTCCTTATCTCCCTCTGGGACAAATCCGCCCGGAGCGGTTTTGGTCGAGCAAAGCTCGCCCGAAGGGTTTCGGGCAGGACTGCCCGAAAACAAAAGGTGGCCCGAAGGGCCGGATGAGGGAGAGGTGAGCGGGATCAGATCGACTGCCTTGACCGGCAGTCGATCCCCGCGAACGCTTGGTTCCAAGGCACAATCCGCGGGCCCTGGGGCCGAGCGGTCTCTCACCGAACCGCCCCGTATGACTATATACTCTCTCCGGCTCGTCTCAGGCCAGACACGGTGCAGGATCGGCATGAACACAGACTGGTCGCAACCCGACCCGGAAAGCTCGATCCGCGAACTGCTGGAACGGGCGATCACCCGCGGCATTGCTGTCTATATCGAAAGCCGGAAAGCGAAAATACCGGATTTCGTGGAACGTTATTTTTCTTTCCACGGCGCCTGGAAGATGCACAAAAGAACTCTGGGCCGGGATTATTACCGTATCCCTGTCAATTTGCTCTGGAGCCTCCCGGCCTTTCTGGCCCACGCCGCCGCTGCGATGTCGGCTAAGCTGGGCGCAAGAACCGCCGCGCGCTGGTTCGGCAAAGTTCCTTCCGGCCTGCCCACGGCTTTCCAGAACGAGCTGAACTGGCTGATCCATGTCGAACTGCTGGAACTGCCCTATTCCGACGGCGTACGCCAGTCCAGCAAGGACGCGCTGTTGGAGGCCATCCTGAGCGATCCCGAACTGTCGGCCCGGCTCGCGGAATATCTCGGGGCGATACGATCCCGCGCCGAATCCGAAGAATTTCGCGCGACACTGGCGGCCAGGCTCCAGGAGTACGGCAAGACCCGCCAGGCGGCGACCGAACTGGCCGGCAACATCGCCACCCTGGCCGGGGGCTACGCGGCCTTCGGCCAGATGACGCCCGGCGCGGTTTCCGCCGGCGGCGCCGCGGCCGCCGCCATCGCCCAGCAGATCGCGATCGCCAATTTCTGGCTCGGCCCCACCCTGGGCGCCTGGTACTACACGGTGTTTCCGGCCAGCGCCTCGTTCGGCCTGATCGCGGCCACGACGGGGGCAGTGATGGCGGCAGTGGGCGTTCTCGCCGCGCTCTCGGCCGTCGTGGTCGATCCTCTGCTGGCCAGGACCGGCTTTCACCAAAAACGACTGGAACGCTTTGTCGATGCCCTGGAGCCCGTTTTGGCCGGCCGGGCGGGGAACGATTACCGGGTGCACGACCATTATCTTGCCCGCCTGTTCGATTTGGTCGACCTGTTGCGGCTGGCGGCACGGGCATGAAGGACAGAAACGCTCCGCCGCCCTGGTGGCAATCCGGCATCATCTACCAGATCTATCCCCTTTCCTTTCAGGACGGCGACGGAGACGGAATCGGCGATCTTCCCGGCATCCTCCGCCGGCTCGACTATCTGGCCAGCCTGAACGTCGACGGCATCTGGCTCTCGCCCGTCTTTCCCTCGCCGATGCGGGACTGCGGCTACGACGTGGCGGACTATACCGGCATCCATCCCTGGTTCGGAACGCTGAGCGACTTCGACCGGCTGCTGGAAGGGCTGCACGGCCGCGGCATGAAACTGATCCTGGACCTGGTGCCGAACCACACCTCCGACCAGCATCCCTGGTTCCTGGAGAGCCGCAGCTCGCGCGACAACCCCAGGCGCGACTGGTACCTCTGGCGGAATCCGGGACCGGGCGGCGGCCCGCCCAACAACTGGCTCAGCTTTTTCGGAGGTTCGGCCTGGACCTTCGACGAGACCACCGGGCAATACTTTCTGCACCAGTTCACCCGGGAGCAGCCGGAGCTGAACCTGCGCCACCCGGCCGTGCTGGAGGCCCTGCTGGATGCGATGCGGTTCTGGCTGGACCGGGGGGTGGACGGCTTCCGGGTCGACGTGCCCTGGCTGCTGATCAAGGACGCCGAGTTCCGCGACGAACCGGAAAACCCGGACTGGGACGGCGCCGCTCCGCATGGCCGGCTGCTCCATGTCCACACCGCCCATCGGCCGGAGCTGCACGCCATCGTCCGGGCCATGCGCAGGGTCGTCGACGGCTACCCAGGCGAACGTGTCTTGATCGGGGAAACCAACGTGCCGGATGAGGAGCTCGTCAAGTATTACGGCGCGGCGCGGGACGAATTCCACCTGCCCTTCAATTTCCGGCTGATCTACGCCCCATGGAACGCCCGGGAAATCCGGCGGCTGGTCGATACCTATGAAGCGATTCTCCCCCAAGGCGGCTGGCCCAACTGGGTGCTCGGCAACCACGACCAGCCCCGCATCGCCAGCCGCGCCGGTCCCGAACAGGCCCGCGTCGCCGCCATGCTGCTGCTGACCCTGCGGGGCACGCCGACCTGCTACTACGGCGACGAGCTGGGGATGGAGAATACTGCGATTCCGAGGGAGCGCATACGCGACCCCCAGGCGCTGAACCAGCCCGGAATTTCGGGTGTGTTCAACCGCGACTCGGCGCGGACGCCCCTGCCCTGGGACGGTTCGCCCAACGCCGGATTCGCGCCCGAGGGCGTGGAACCCTGGCTGCCCCTGAGCGAGGACTGGCCGTCCAGGAACGTCGCCCGCCAGTCGGAGGACCCGCGCTCCATGCTGGCGTTCTTCAAGGCGATGTCCGCATTGCGCCGGCAAACCCCTGCCTTGGCCGATGGCGACTACCAGGGCGTGGACACGGCAGCCGAGGGCGTCTTCGCCTATGCTCGGACGGCCGGCGCCGAGCGCATTCTGATCATGCTCGACTTCGCCGGCCGCGAACATCTGCTGGACCTGGGCGGGCTCGCCGATGGGGCGGAGATTCTGCTGAGCACCGGCATGCAGCGCGCCGGCCGGGTCGAACTCAACCGGCTCCGCCTGCTCGCCAATGAAGGTCTCGTGCTGAAAATGTGATTAAGGAGTCCTAAGCGCCATGATCGAGCTTCGTGACAAAGCCATCCTCATCGACGGTCAGCCCCGCCTCGTGCTGAGCGGCGAGGTGCATTACTTCCGGCTCCGGCGCGAAGACTGGCAGGACCGGCTGGACAAACTCAAGGCCGCCGGCTGCAACGCCGTGGCCTCGTACATCCCCTGGCTCTGCCATGAAACCGTCGAAGGCCGGATCGACCTCGACGGCCGCACCCGTCCGGCGCTGGACCTCGGCGCCTTCATCGATCTGTGCCATGCGAACGACCTCTGGTTCATCGCCCGTCCCGGCCCCTTCGTGATGGCCGAGATGAAGAACGAAGGTCTGCCCTATTGGGTTTACGAAAAGCATCCCGAGATCGTACCGGCCGGCTGGGACGGCAAGCCGGCGACCACCCATACCGTCGACTACCTGGCCCCCGGCTTCCTGGCCTCGGTCCGGCGCTGGTACGACACGGTGATGGCCGTAATCGCGCCGCGCCTGCAACCGCACGGCGGTAACGTGATCGCGCTGCAGCTCGACAACGAGATCGGCATGTTGTCCTGGGTCAGCAACTGCCCGGACCTCACCGAAAACGTGCTGGCGGATTTCGCGGCCTGGCTGAAAAACCGTCACGGCCTTGAGGCCTTGCGCCGGCGCTATCCGTTCGATCTGGACGACGCGGAGGCCCGCTGCGACGGCATCCGCTCGCCCGCCGAGCGCTACGCCCCGGCCCTCATGCGCGACCTCGGCCACTACATGCGCGACCGTTTCGCCCGCTATGTCGCGACCCTGCGCGCCTTTGCGGAACACGCCGGCGTCCGCGGCATTCCGTTCGTGGTCAACATCCACGGCACCGGCGGCGGCCGCGGCTTCGGCTTCCCTATCGGCATCAGCCAGCTCTATCCGTCCTACACTCAGGACGCCGGCTACCTGTCGGGATCGGACATCTATTTCGGCAACCTGACGTTCGACAACTTCCAGGACCTGTATCTCTGCAACGCCTTCATGGAAGCCGTGCACCGGCCCGAGCAGCCGCTGGCTTCATTGGAGTTCGAATGCGGCGACGGCAACTACGGCAACACCTACGGCAACCGGCTGGACCCTTCCGCCGCCGACTTCAAGGCGCGGATGTGCCTGGCCCAGGGCGCACGGCTCATCAACTACTACCTCTTCACCGGCGGCTACAACTACAAGCTCGATCCCCCGCCGCAGGACGGCGACGACCGCATCGCCTTCACCGGCGAACGCCACGGCTTCGCCGCGCCGGTCGATCCCGAAGGGCGGTTGAATTACAGCTATCCGCGCCTGGCGAACCTGACCCGGACCGTGGCCGCCGTCGCCGACAAGCTCGCCACAATGAGCGAGGAGCGCGACAAGCTGGCCTTCGGCTTCATCCCCGACTATTTCATGACCGAATACCGTCATCCCGCCAGCGCCGCGATGGCCGAGATCGTCCGCAACCTGGAAGCCAACCGCGGACCCGGCGCCTGGGAAATCTTGGCGCGGGCGATGCTGCTCGGCGGCTACCGTTTCGGCGCGGTCGACATCCAGAACCGCCCGCTCGACGTGGAAACTACACCCGTGCTGGCGCTGGGCTCGGCCCGCTACATGGACGCAGCCGTCCAGCGCAAGCTGGCCGATTGGCTGGCCGCCGGCGGAGGGCTGCTGCTGTACGGGGAGGTCCCGCGATACGGGATGGAAGGCGAGCCCTGCACGGCGCTGGCCGAGGCGCTGGGCGCCGAAATCTCCGGTTTTCGCCAAGCCGGCGATCGCTATTTTCTCTCGCTCGCCGCGGACGGCTGGGCCGCGCCGCGGCCGGAAGTGCGCACCCATTGCGCCCAGACCTTTTCTCTTCCCTCCGCCGAAGCGCTGCTGCGGGTCTGCGACACCGGCGAGATCTGCGGCTTCGAAACGGCGGTGGGAAACGGCCGCGCCATCGTCATCGGCACCGCCTATCCTTGCGACATCGCCCTGTTCCGCACCGCCCTGGAACGGCTGGGAGCTACCGCCGCCTTGCGCCACGACTGCGAGGACCACGGCATCTTCATGACTTCGACCGCCAACGCCTGGGGCGAGCGCTTCATCCATCTGCTGAACCTGGACGGATTCGACAAGCGCTTCCGCCTTTACGAGCACGGCCAGCCGCTGTTCGGCGGGCGTGAAATCGAGCTGCAGGCCCGCGACGGCGTGATGCTGCCGCTGGCCATGCGCTTCGGCGAAGTGAAGATCGAGTACGCCACTGCGGAAATCGCCGCCGTGGCGCCCGATCGAATCGAATTCCGCCCGACTCAACGGCTGGACGTGATCGCGGTCGAGACGGCACGCGAGATACTGCTCTCCTCGCATTACGAGCTGCAGCAGGACAGCCCGACGACTTATGTGGTATCGCTGCGTCCGGCGCAACTGCACGACCGGATCACACTGCGGCATGGCAGGCCCGATGGCCGATAGGATGTTGACGATCAGCTTCCGGATTTTCTGGGCGATAGACGCCATGGTTACGGCGATAGCAGGGTACTTTTTCCTGGCGGGCCTGACCGACGGCAGCGTGTCCGCGTTCAACCTCCAGTCGTGGCTTTCGATCCTCGTCGGCCTGGCGAGCACATTGATGGGCAGCCTCTGGCTGAAAAACCGCGGACACATCGGGCTCGCCCTCATCCTGGCGGCAGTTCCGGCGGTGCCATCTCTCGGTTTCGGCCTCATCCTGCTGATCGCCGCGTTGACCGGCGCGCGCTGGAACTAACCGGCCTCGGGCCCCTCGCGATGAGCTATCAGAACATCGCCTGAAACCCCGCATTGAGAATCCAGCGGGTGGGCATCTGTAGGCCGTTCAGATACTGATAAACCGGCGCCCCGCCCGAAACCCCAAGGCTGAACGGCCCGCGTTCGTAGGAGATACCGATGTTGGCGTCGAGCCTTTGGCCGCCGTAATTGGCCGGGTCGGCATCCGGCGAAGGCGACCATCGCATCAGGGCGTCAATGTCAGGGTCCGAGCCCTGAATCTGCGCCGTATCGTTGAAAGTAAGCTGCGCCAAAGCGGTGAATTTGCCGAAGGCGCGTTCAGCGAATCCGGTCCAGCGGAAGTTGTTGCCCCGGGCATACCCATGGGCATTGGTGCCAATGCGGTAGGTGTAGGTGGCCTGAGTGCCGAACAGCCAAAGCGCATCTTCAGTCAGATAGTGATAGGACAGTGAAGGCTTGAAATCGACCGTTCCCGAACCGTTCTGCATGCCGTACGGCGCCCGGAATTCCCGCCCCATCATCTCGATCGTCTGGCTGATGCTGCCAGTGGGCAGAGTGAAACCTATCGTACCGAAGACTTCGCCGCCGCTGCGATTATTGGGCGTGCGCGGCTCCGTCAGCGCGTAAATCGCGTCCAGCTCGGTATCGCCTACGCCTTGGGTCCGCATGGGTGCCTGGGGAACATTGCCCTTGCCATCCTCCATATTCATGTCCATGTTCATTTCGGTGGTCTGGTAATTGACCATGGCCATCACCGTCAGCCGGTCGGTGATGCCGTACATCCCCATCAGCATCTGCATATCCATGGACATCTGGGTCGGGGCCATCATGTAGCCATACTTGCTCTGGGTCATGGGGATGACTTCGCTTATGGGGACGCTGTTGAGGCCGTCCTGGAGTCCGCTCATTTCCATGTGCATGAACTTGTAGTTGAACATCCACATCCCTTCGGGATGGACATGGTAGAAGTCGCTGCCGCTGAGGATGGGATTGAACTCCATCTGGGAACCGGCCCACATTTCCATGCCGGCCATGTTGGCGCCGCAGGCCATCTCCCCGCCTTTCATCATTTTGGCGCCGCAGGTAATCTCCCCAGCCTTTTGAACCGAGACCTTGACTTCGGGCTTGGGCTTGGCCGCCCCGCACTTGCCCTCGCCGCAACTCATTTCCTTGACCGTCTTGCCCGAAGCTGCGCCAGCGGTATTGCCATACCCTTTATCAAGTTCCCGCGGCGCGAAGGGGTTTTCCGCGGCCGTAACACTGCCCGCGGTCTCTGAAACTCTGGCATTTGTGGCTTTCAGTTGGTCTCGTTCCCTTTCGGCTTCGGCCAGACGCCGCCGAAGCCGGGCATTTTCCGCCTCGAGCGCCTTGATCTGTTGGGCACTACGATCTGCCCAATCGCCTTGCCCCAAAGCGTCATCGGACGCGCAAGCGACAGTGGCCATCGCCGCCATAGCGCAGAAGTTCAGTCTGCTGGAACCCTGTATCGTCATAGTGTTACCTCCGAAGTGGAACGGTTCATCGGAAATTGCCCCCGTTACGCCTTGCCTGCTGCAATGGTGGGTGCTACAAGTCGCCGATGCTAAAGAAATGCGCAGGCTCCTTTCGTGAGTTCATCGAAGTCCGATCCGCTCCATCCGCCCGCAAGTGACAGCGGAACGAAAACCGGCCCCCTTACCGTACTGAATAAGGTGGCGGCGGTTTTCCTCGCCTTGTCGGGGATCGGGCTGATCCTTTGGTTCGACAACCACTTCCTGAATCAGGTAGACATGCCCAAGCTCAGCCGGGACATGAGTTACGGGCTACTCTTCTTCGTGGGCTTTCTGACCGGCTTCCACTGCGTGGGAATGTGCGGGCCGCTGGTCGTGGGGTACACGGCGAAATATGCATCCAGCGGCACCCAATCCTACGGTTCCCATCTCCTTTACGGTTTGGGAAAAACCGTTTCGTACACCCTCATCGGCGGGCTGTTCGGCGCATTCGGCTCGATCTTCGCCTTCACCCCTTATACCCAGGGGATGGTCGGCATCGCGGCCGGTGTTTTCCTGATCCTGTTCGGACTGCACACGCTGAATGTGTTCCCGGCGCTGCGCCACTTCCATGTCAAAACCCCCGGCTTCCTCATGCGGTTCGTCGGCAAGGAGTACCGCAAGCACCATAACCCCTTCACGATCGGCCTCCTGAATGGGCTCATGATCATGTGCGGTCCACTCCAGGCCATATACATCATGGCCGCCGGCGCGGGAAGCTGGTCCGAGGGTGCGGCCATCTTGTTCTTTTTCGGCCTCGGCACGCTGCCGCTGCTGCTGGGCTTCGGATTTCTCACCAGCTTGGTTTCCGCCAACCTGACACCCAAAATCCTGAGAGCTTCGGGCATCGTCGTCGTGATATTGGGATCGATCATGCTCAACAGAGGACTGGCGGTTGCGGGCTCCGGTTTCGATTTCAACACCCTGATGGCGCGTGTCTCCCTGGAGCTTTCACCCACCGAGGTAGTGGCCGAATCCGGCACCGCCCAACAGACCATCACCATGGACGTGCTCTCTGGAAAATTCGTACCCAACCGGTTCACCCTGCGTAAAGGCGTGCCGGTGAAGTGGATGATCAACGGCAAGGAGCTGAATGAGTGCAATCGGGTCATCGTGGTGCCCCAATACGGCCTTGAGATCAAACTGCACGAAGGAACGCAGGTCATCGAATTCACGCCGGAGGAAACCGGCGTGGTTCCCTGGAGCTGCTGGATGGGAATGATTCCTGGGACTTTCATAGTCGTTGACAACACCGAGGCTCCCTCGGCGGCAACTCCCGCTCCCAAGATATCCGACCGGTTCAAAGCTATTGCCGAAGATTGGCGAAACCACCTGATTCGGAAAGCCAAGGAATTGGGCAACCGGCTGGGTTCGCTCCGCGTGCATGCGCCACAACCGGCCGAGTCTTGGGATGAGAGAAACAATGACTGACACATCCCCCCTCAAGAGCAAGAGCTCAACGCCGTTGCAAACGCAGCGAATTCAGCACCACTGATACCGAACTGAACGCCATCGCGGCCGAAGCGATCATCGGATTCAGCCTGCCGAAGGCGGCGACCGGAATCGCCACGGTATTGTAGGCAAAGGCCCAGAACAGATTCTGATGGATGATCCGCAGCGTGTCCCGGCTGAGGGCCATCGCCTCCGCGACTTTGGTGATGTCGCCCTGAACCAGTGTCATGTCCGCGGTTTCGATCGCGATGTCGGTCCCGCTGCCGATGGCGAAACCCACATCGGCGGCGGCCAGTGCCGGCGCATCGTTGATGCCGTCGCCGATCATGCCGACACGGGCGCCTCGGGCCTGCAGTTCGCGCACGATTTCGAGCTTGCGCTCTGGCGGGGCTTGGGCGATCACCTCGCCGATCCCCACGCACCTGGCGACATAGTCTGCCGTCGCCGATACGTCACCGGTCACCAGCAGCGTGCGAACGCCCATGCGGCGAAGCTGGGCGAGGGCCTGCGGCGCGCTTTCCCGCGGACGGTCGGCGATGCCGAAAATCGCCACCGCGCGCTTGTTCATGGCGCAATAGACCGGTGTTTTGCCCTCGCCGGCCAGGCTTGCGGCGACGGACTCCCAGGATTCGAGCGAGATGTCCTGTTCAGTCAGCCAAGCGGCATTGCCCAGGATCAAATCATAGCGTCCGACGCGCACGCTGATGCCGCGACCAGGGACGCTGGTGAAGTTCTTGGCGTCGCGGATCGTGGCGCCGAGTTCGCGCGCTCGGGCGACCATCGCCTGGCCGAGGAAATGCTCGGAGTTCGCCTCCGCGCTGGCGGCGAGCCCCACCAGATCCATGTCACTCAAGCTGGATTGGTTGATCAGATCGACCACCCGCGGTTTCCCTTCGGTGATCGTGCCGGTCTTGTCGAAAATGACGACGTCGAGGCGGGAGGCGGTTTCCAGAGTCTCGCCGTTGCGGATGAAGATGCCCCGGCGGGCGGCCTGTCCGGTACCGACCATGATGGCGGCAGGGGTCGCCAGGCCGAGCGAGCAGGGGCAAGCGATCAGCAGCACCGCGATGGCGTTGGAGAAGGCCCGGGTAGGTATCGCACCGGCTGCCAGCCAGCCCAGCAGCGTGGTTCCCGACAACGCCATCACCGAGGGCACAAACACGGCACTGACCTTATCGACCGCTTTCTGGATCGGCAGTTTGGTCGCCCTGGCGCGATCGACCATATGGACAATGCCCGCAAGGACCGTATCCGCCCCCACGGCGGTGACGCGGATTTTGAGGACGCCGTTGCCGTTCACGCAGCCGCCGATCACCGGCTGGCCCGGCGACTTCCCCACCGGCAGGCTTTCGCCGGTGGCTATCGACTCGTCGACCGTGGACAGTCCTTCGATCACCGCCCCATCTGTCGGGATGCGTTCGCCCGGCCGCACGATCATGATGTCATCGAGCCGCACTTCGTCGATCGCTACGGAGATCTCGACCCCGTCACGGATCACGTTGGCAGTCACCGGCTGCATGTCGATCAGGCTGCGGATGGCATGCTGGGCACGGCCGCGCGCCTTTTCCTCGAGATAGCGCCCCATCAGCACGAAGGTGATGATGCCTGCGGCGGCTTCGAAATAGATTTCGCTGCGCCGGGCCAACAGCGTGATCACGCTGTAAGCATAGGCAGATCCGGCGCCGAGGGCGACGAGGGTATCCATGTTCGCGGTACGGTGCTTGGCGAGGGCCCAGGCTTTGACGAACAAGGGACGCCCGGCCCAAAACACCACCGGCGCCGTGAGGAGCAGTTCCACCCAGTGCAGAATGCCGCGGTGGGGCATGGACATCCCGATGACGATTGCCGGCACACTCAGGATGCTCGCCCCGATCAGACGCCTGCGCGCTGAAGCCAGGCGGTACGCCTCCCTGGCAAGCTGAAGCTTGCGCTCGGCAAGGGAACCCAAGGGATGCGCGGAATAGCCCCAGCGCTCGATCATGTCGACCAAGGCATCCTTGCTCAGACGGCCGCGCACCATCGCGGTTCCGGTCGCATAGTTGACCGCGGCATGGTCGACCCGCGGATCCCGGTGGAGCAGCATTTCGATGAGCAATGCGCAGGAACCGCAGGTCATTCCGCCGACAGCCAGCGTGTATTCATTCAATGGCGCATTCGGATCGGCTGCCGCCGCCGGCACGGTCAAACCGCGGGAAGGGGCTTGACCGACGTTCTCGATGAGACGGTCGAGCAGATCCAGAAGGGCCGGTTTGGGAATCATCGCCGGATCGAATTCGATGGCGAGGGAACCCAATTGGAAAACCGAACGGACATTGCGGATGCCAGGGTGCTTCCGAAGCAGGATCTCCGCTGCAAAAGTCCGCTCGAAGTCTTTGCGGAGGTTCGGGGCGAGGACTCTCACCCGCCGGCGCAACTCATGGGCCAGCGTAAAATGCTGAAAGCTAAGGATTGCGTCGGAGCGGCTGCGGTTGTCCGTGGCTCAATACGCCGGAAGAATCATGCAATTCAGTCCTGACGCGCGGCAGCTTGGCGCGGTTTGCCCGGGCCTTTCCGCCGAGAGCGAGTCAGATCGATCCGATGCCGCAAGGGCGTGACGGCAGGATCTAAGCCAACCAGGCGCGCGGTCTCGCTGCGGCTAGGAGGAAACGATCCCCCTTCCCTTTTCCGCAGCCCGGCCAGCCGCTTCGATGATCTCTTCGCGATATTTGTGGATCAGGCACCCAATCGCCAAGCCGGCGCCGAACAAGACCAGAGGGTGGCTCAATAGCCTGCCGACGAGAGATCGGCCCGTCGCGGAGGATGCCGCCACTGCAACCCCAGTGGCCACTCCGCTCCCGATAGCGGCCGGGTTCATCATTGTCCCCATGCCCATCCCGGAACCCATCATCATGCCGCCTGAACCGGAACCCATCATTCCGCCCATCCCCGACCCCATCATGGCGCCCATTCCCATCCCTGCGCCGTGTTCCATCATTCCGCCCATCCCGGACTCCATCATCATCGGACAAGTCGCCTCTTCCGCGATTTTCTTTGCCGCGTCGACCATTATTTTGCCATCTACGTGTGCCATGTCATTTCTCCTCGTTCAATTCCGAAGGATGCTACAGCGCGCCCCGACAAGAGGTCCCAAGCCGTAAAGAGCCGGGCGGAAATTTCACAGCCCGAACGCCGAAACGGCAAACCACCCTAGGGAACGGCAAGCGGCTCGCTGCAAAGCGGAACGGCCGGAGAGACCAAGGAGAGTTTTGCGACGGTGAAACGATCGGCGCGCACCCGGATCAGGCTTGATCTGACGCTAAAGCGGTGGTTGGCCTTTGTCAAGCAGCACCTGCCAATGCAATAGATCGGCCGGCCAACGGCCTCGGACATGGTCTTGGCAGGCGTCGCCGGATTGACACAGTGGCTATGCCCGACCGCCAGATGTGGATGCTCGAAGGCTCAAATGCTCGCGCCAGCGCAAATCCGCGACCTAGGGAAATTGCGCTGTCGCCCTACCGCGACGGTCTTCCGGCTCACTGCGGTTGCACGCGCCGGGACTGCTTTTCCCCTGTTGCCTTGATAGCGCGCCCCAGGCGAGAGATTTTAGAGAAAAGCTCCTTGCTCGTTGGACTTGGCACGAAAAATGGCACGAGAACGATACTCTCTAAACTACCGTATGTGCCGGCATGAAAAAGGCGATTTTCTCGACCTTCGTTCTTCTGACTCCCTTCATTGGAAACCCTGTTGCCATGGCCGGCGGGCACCATCATCGTCATGACCGCGAACTCCACCATGGCCACGCCTATGGACTTCACCGACACCATCACCATCGTCATGCCAGGGCTGAAGTGCCTGCGATCCCTATCCCGCTGGTTCCTGTCCCGACGATCAGGCTGCCGGCACCCCCTTCGCTCCCGCGCCCGGCGCTACCGGCACCGCCCCCGCTGCCCGGCCTCCCCCATCCCTGAGCGGCCGATGCCCGGACAAACGGCTCACCGCCCCACGGACTGAGATGGGCGCAACCTGCATGGATTAGCGCGAAATCGGCGCCAGATAACCGAGGAACTGGTCGACGCAACGGTCCCAAGTAAACGCCAAGGCAAATTCACGGCAATCTTGTCCGCGCAGTTCCAGTGCCCCCAGCGCGGCAGCACGCAGATCGTGGTCAAGACAGCCCACGGAAGGATCTGTGATGACATCCTGAGGTCCCGGCACCGGATAGGCGGCGACGGGAACGCCCGCGGCCAAGGCTTCCAACATGACCAGCCCAAAAGTGTCGGTCCGGCTGGGGAATACGAAAACATCCGCCGCCGAGATAGTTTCGGCCAGTTCCAGGCCGCAGCGATAACCCAGGAAACGCACTTCCGGATAGCGCTTCTGAAGCTCGGGCCGGGAAGGGCCATCACCCACCACATATTTGACGCCGGGGAGATCCAGCGCCAGGAAATCATCCAGACCTTTCTCCACGGCGAGGCGTCCCACGTACATGAACACGGGGCGGACGTCGTCGATCCGCCCCTTGCCGCGCGGCGCGAAAAGCTCCGTATCGACGCCCCGCGACCACAGCACCAGATTGCGGAAACCCCTGCCGCCGAGGTCCCTGACCTGGGTCGGCGTGGGCGCCATCACCCGCACGCTGGGACTATGGAACCAGCGCAGAGCGGCGTACCCCCAACTTAAGGGGAGCTTGGTCCGCAGATTCACGTATTCGGCGAAACGGGTGTGAAACGAGGTCGTGAACGGCAGTTCTCGGCGCAGGCAATAGCGACGGGCAGCCATCCCTAGCGGACCTTCGGTCGCGATATGGATGGCGTCGGGCTCGAACGCTTCGAGCTGGGCCGGCAGTTTGAAACCGCAGCCCAGCGCCAGCCGAATCTCCGGATAGCCCGGGCATGGCCAGTTCTGATAGCGATCCGGGGTAAACGTCTCGACTTGGTAGCCCCGCTGCCGGGCCCCCTCACATATCCGGCTCAGCGTCGTGACGACGCCGTTAACCTGCGGTTGCCAGGCGTCGCTTATCAGTGCCAGTTTCACTCTTGGTATCCTCGAGCAGGAAGGCGCTTTCCTCGACCCAGCGCACGACCTTCAGCTCGCCGGTCACCGTTTCCACCAGCGCGGTGCAACTTTCCACCCAGTCGCCGCAATTGGCATAGATGAGGCCATCTATCTCGCGCAGGGCGGCATGATGGATGTGCCCGCAAACCACGCCATCCAGCCCCCGGCTCGCCGCTTCGTGCATCAACACCTCTTCGAAGCGGTAGATGACGTTCACGGCATTCTTGACCTTGTGCTTGATGAAAGCGGACAACGACCAATAAGGGAAACCGAGCCGACGGCGGCCCCAGTTGAACCAGCGGTTGCAGGCCAGCAGCACTTCGTAGGCCTCGCTGCCGAGCACGGCCAGCCATTTCGTGCTGCAGACTACGCCATCGAACTCGTCGCCGTGCAACACCAGCATGCGGCGGCCGTCTTTCGTTTCATGCACGGCGCGATCGACGACCTCCACGCCCCCGAACAGGCTGCCCGTATAATCGCGCAGCATCTCGTCATGATTGCCAGGCACATAGACCACTCTGACGCCGCGCTTGGCCCGATCGAAGACCTCCCGCAGAATCTCGGAGTGCATCGGCGGCCAGTGCCACCCCGATTTCAGTTTCCACAGATCAAGGATATCACCCACCAGATACAGAGTGTCGCACCGGACATTCTTGAGAAAATCCACCAGATACTCGGCCTTGCAACCGCGAGTACCCAGGTGGACATCGGAAATCCATACCGTTCTATAATCCAGACTCATTAAGGCCACCTCATTCAGCCGGATTGATAAATAGGCACAAGGTAACCGCCGCGTGTTACAAAGCCGTCATGGTTTGATGACAGTTTCCGGATTCCGAATCACCGGCAGCCTGGAGATAGGTCAATTCACCAAAGTGAAATGGGAGTTTCATGGATTTGTCATTCCAGAGCGTTATATTGTGCCCAGCTGATTTTTTCAAACCTCTTGAGCCAAGTCTTGTGCGAACCCGTCCCCGGACGGGTCCTTTTTTGCCCCTCTGTTTGAAGCGCTCACGAAAGGCTTGTTATGATCCGGGCCTGATCGTAGGTTTCCGGCGCAGCAAACCATGCAGTTCAAGGACTACTACCAGATCATGGGCATCTCGCGGGATGCGTCGCAGGAAGAGATCAAGCGCACCTATCGTAAGTTAGCCCGCAAGTACCATCCCGACGTCAGCAAGGAGGCCGATGCCGAGGAGCGTTTCAAGGAAATCAACGAAGCCTACGAAGTCCTGCAGAACAAGGAGCGGCGCGCCGCATACGACCGGCTGGCTTCGGGCCGCCGCGCCGGCGAATCTTTCCAGCCGCCGCCGGACTGGCACTTCGAATTCCACGGCGACATCCCCGAAGAAGCGGCGCACGGCGTCTTCAGCGATTTTTTCGAAACGCTTTTCGGCGATGCAATGCGCGAGCGCGCCGGCCAGCACCGTTCGGTCTGGAACCGTCCTATGCCCGGGCAGGACCGGCGCCTGCGACTGCAGATCGACTTGGAACTGGCCTACCGCGGCGGAACACAGACCGTCACGCTTTCCACGCCGGAAATCGACGGTCAGGGGCGGATCGCCCACAAAGACCGCACACTGAACATCAAGATTCCCTGCGGAGTCCGGGAGGGACAGCACATATGCCTGCCCAGGCTGGGATCGCCCGGCCTGCACGGAGGACCTGCCGGCGACCTCTATCTGGAGATTCGCTTCAAACCCCACCCCTGGTTTCACGCCGAGGGCCGCGACGTCTATCTCGATCTGCCCGTCACCCCCTGGGAAGCCGCTCTCGGCACGGTCGTGACGGTCAAAACGCCGGGTGACGCACGACTTGAACTGCGCATTCCGCCCGGCTCGCAGACCGGGCGGAAACTGAGGCTCAAGGGCAAAGGGCTGCCCGGCGATCCGCCCGGCGACCTGTACGCCAAACTGCGGGTGGTTGCCCCTCCCGCCGACAACGAGCGGGCCAGATCGCTGTACCAACAACTGGCGCAGGCGATACCCTTCAACCCGCGAGCCTCCATGGAGATCTGACATGCCCGACAACGCCATTGTCGTCACGCAGGAACTGGTGCTGGACGAACAATTGAGATATTCGCTGGTGGAGGTTTGCGACTACTGCCGCATCGGCCGAGACGACATCATGGAAATGATCGAAGAAGGCATTGCCGAGCCGGAAGGATCTTCCTGGGAAGACTGGCGGTTCAGCGCGAGGGCGCTCAAGCGTTTGCAGCTTGCGCTGCGTCTCCAGCGCGATCTTCGGGTCAACGCGGCCGGCGCGGCTCTGGCGCTGGACCTGCTCGAAGAACTGGAACAGCTACGGCGACACGCCCAGGATACCCGACATTTGAGCTAGCGCATCCCGCAACGCTATCTCCAGCTCAGGATATCTGAACCGAAAACCGGACTCCAGCAAACGGGCAGGCAAAACCCGCTGGCCACCCAGCAACAAACCGCTCATTTCCCTCCCCATCAGCAATCGGAGAACGCTAGCCGGCACGGCCAGCAAAGCGGGCCGGCGGAGCAGGCGAGAAAGGATTTCGGTAAATTGGCGGTTGGTCACCGGATTCGGCGCCGTGGCATTGAAAACGCCCGAGAGGTCCGGCGCGCAGATCAGCCACCGAATGATGGCGATGTAGTCACGCAAATGGATCCAGGACATCCACTGCTCACCGCTGCCGATGCGGGCTCCGAGCCCAAGCCGGAACAGCGGCAGCAAGGGCGCAAGAAATCCGCCCGATGCCCCCATCACCATGCCGGTCCGCACGATGCAGACACGAACGCCGAAATCGGCTGCACGCAGGGCAGCCAATTCCCAGGCCTCACACAGGCGATGTCCGAAACCATCGGCGCAGCCCGAGGTTTCATCCAGAATGCGATCCCCCTGATCGCCATAGAAACCGACCTCCGAGCCGCTGATCAGCACTTTCGGTTTGACCTCGGCTCGGTCGATGTAATCGGCCAGGGATCGGGTCAGCTCGACCCGGCTATCCCAGAGAAGCTTTTTGCGCGCATCCGTCCAGCGCGGCCCGACGATCGGTTCGCCCGCGAGGTTGATGACGGCGTCGAACGCCAATGCAGGGGAAAGTTCTGGAAACGAGGCGATTGCGGTGACTCCCAAACCGCAGCGGTCTCGAACGCGGTCTGGCCGCCGACTCAGGACGACCAGCCTGGCACCGCCGCCGCCGAGATCCTGGCACAATTGGCTGCCAATAAAACCGGTACCACCTGTCACAAGAATTCGCATCATCGCCCTCCGCGTCCCGCACCCTCGCGGCGCCGGACTCATGGCGGCACAATCAATAGCTGGATGGCACCCCTATCCTGCCGGAGGATCTTTGCCGAAAATGCAAGGCCAGACTTCGTACACGTCACGCCGGCCTATTTTGGGGACTCTAGCGGCGCCCCAGGGAAGAAACACGCGCTATGGGCTGACGACCGCCACACCACGTGAGAAACAGAAAACGCTTGATATGTGCGTGGCAAGAAAGGAACACCGGTTCGCGCCCCAAGCTTGCCACACCACGGGGAGACCTCTTATTGATTGCTGCTATCTTCGTCCTTGAAGACCCAACGAACGAAAAAGAACGCGATCGCGACGATGGCGATGGTGACGACGATTCCCGTCGGCGATCTCATCTTTTCAACCAGATCAAGTATAGCTCCCATGTATGTACCTGCCTTGTAAGTGTAATGATTTGAAAGAAATAGATATCAGATTGGGTCTGAACGCTACCGGCCCGTAATGTTACCTTGCCTTCATCTCCTGTCAAGAAAAACGACTCGATTGGGGAGCAGACCGGCTTACGGACACAAAAAACCCGGGTGTCGGCACCCGGGTCATGAAAGACAGACAGCTCTGTACGAGTCCGACCCGTATTATTGGGTATTGGAGGAGGGCCGGGCTGACGAACTTTACAGAGACGGCGAAACGATGGTGCTGGAGATCTTCTGCTTGTCACCGTCCGGCGAATTGCCGCAGCCGACCACGACCAGGGACATCATGACAACGCTCAGGGCGCACAGTACTTTCTTCATAGATCCTCCTCAATTAACAATGGGTTAGAGTTGTGCTTTTATTGTTGGTGCCGTTAGCACGGCTGATTTTATAAAGCACATTTTCGAAAAACGCAAGCCCCGGAAAGGCTCCTCTCGCGCGTGCGAATCGACTCGCGCGGGACATCAACTCCGATTGACGAACCACGCTCCAATTCTATAGAATGATGCGTTTACGCGAACCCCCTCAGGAGCACCTGAACATGTACGCTGTTATCCAGACTGGCGGCAAGCAATACCGCGTCCAACCCGGCGACAAGGTAAAGGTCGAGTCCCTCGACGCTGAAGCCGGCCAAGAAGTCGCTTTCGAAAAAGTTCTGCTGATCCAGTCCGATGACGGGATCAAGATCGGACAGCCGTTCGTCTCGGGCGGCAAGGTGACCGGCACCGTCGTCGCCAACGGACGCCACCCCAAGATCCGGATCGTCAAGTTCCGCCGCCGCAAGCATCACATGAAGCAGGCCGGCCATCGCCAGAATTTTACCGAAGTCCAGATCAACGAGATCTCGGCGTAATCATCCCCTACGGAGAGACATCCATGGCACATAAAAAAGCAGGCGGCAGTTCCCGCAATGGCCGCGACTCCGAATCCAAGCGACTGGGCGTGAAGCGCTTCGGCGGCCAGATCGTCCAGGCCGGCAACATCATCGTCCGCCAGCGCGGCACCCATTTCCACCCCGGTGACAATGTCGGCTGCGGTCGCGACTACACGCTGTTCGCGCTGACCGAAGGCCGCGTGGAGTTCAAGGTGAAGGGCCCGGTCGGCCGCAAGTACGTTTCGGTGGTTCCCGTCTAACGATCATGGCGACCAGCCGCCCTGGATTATGACAAATCGGCAGGAAGGCCGATTTGCACGCGCAGCGCCCAAAGGGTGCGATATAGGGATGTATCGCATGAGCGCGACTGCTCGCCATGATCGTTCCCCTCACCCCGGCCCTCTCCCAAAGGGAGAGGGTGAGCAAGGCTGCTGCGACTTTCACGCTAAAGCGGCAACGGCGCGCAACACCGCTTAGGCCCAGCTCGTCTGGGCCTTTTAGTTGATACCCATGAAATTCGTTGACGAAGCCGAAATTCGGGTCGACGCCGGCGACGGCGGCAACGGCTGCATCAGTTTCCGGCGCGAAAAGTACATTCCGTTCGGCGGCCCCGATGGCGGCGACGGGGGGGACGGCGGCAGCGTTTACCTGGTCGCGTCGAACAACCTCAACACGCTCGCCGACTTCCGCTTCCACTCGCATTTCCGCGCCCAGCGCGGCGAGAACGGCTCCGGCAACAATTGCACGGGAAAAGGCGGTGAGGACTGCATCGTCCAGGTTCCCACCGGCACCATCGTTGCAGACGCGGACACCGGGGAACATCTGGGGGACCTGACCCGGTCCGGCCAGCGCCTGCTGGTCGCCCAAGGCGGCTTCCACGGCATCGGCAACACGCGCTTCAAGAGCAGCACCAACCGGGCGCCACGGCGCGCCACCCCGGGAACACCGGGCGAGCGCCGCGCCTTGCACCTCGAACTCAAGCTGATCGCCGACGTCGGCCTGCTCGGCATGCCCAATGCCGGCAAATCGAGCCTGATCCGCGCGGTTTCCGCCGCCCGCCCCAAGGTCGCCGACTATCCCTTCACTACTCTACACCCCAACTTGGGCGTGGTGCGGGTCGGCGAGCAACGCAGCTTCGTCATGGCCGACATTCCCGGCCTGATCGAGGGCGCCGCCGAAGGCGCCGGCCTCGGCGTGCAGTTTCTCAAGCACCTGGCCCGCACCCATCTGCTGCTGCACCTGGTCGACGTCGAACCGTACGAGACGGGCCTCGATCCCGTCACCGCGGCGCGCAAGGTCATCGCCGAGCTGTGCAAATGGGGCCACGGACTGGAGGAGAAACCGCGCTGGCTGGTGCTGAACAAGATCGACCGCCTGGCGCCGGAAGCGATGGAAAGCCGCTGCCAGGAGATCATCGACGGCCTGCACTGGACCGATCCGGTCTACCGGATATCCGCCGTCAAGGGTGAAGGGCTCGACCGCCTGACCCAGGACATCATGCGGTTCCTCGAACGGGAACGGAGCCCCGATGCAGAGCAGGAGTGAGCTTCCCGGCAGCCGGCGCGTCATCGTCAAGATCGGCAGCGCCCTCCTGACCGCCGGCGGCAAAGGCCTGGACCAGCCCGCCATCGGCCAGTGGGTCCAACAAATCGCCGCACTCCGTCAACTCGGCATTCAAGTCGTACTGGTCTCTTCCGGCTCGGTCGCCGAAGGCATGTCGCGGCTGGGCTGGAAAACCCGCCCGCACCGCCTGAACGAGCTCCAGGCCGCCGCCTCGGTCGGCCAGATGGGCCTGGTGCAGACCTACGAAAGCCTGTTCAAGCGGCACGGGCTGCAGACCGCGCAGATCCTCCTGACCCACGACGACCTGTCGAACCGGGAGCGTTATCTCAATTCCCGCAGCACCATGCTCACGCTGCTCGACCTGGGGGTCATCCCCGTCATCAACGAAAATGACACCGTCGCCACCGAAGAAATCCGCTTCGGCGACAACGACACGCTGGGCGCATTGGTTGCGAACGCGGTCGAGGCCGACCTGCTCGTCATTCTGACCGACCAGGCCGGCCTGTTCGAACGCAACCCCTCGATCGACCCCGACGCGCCGCTGGTTTCGCAAGCCGGGATCAACGATCCCCGCCTCAATGACATGGTCGGCGAAAGCCTGAGCGGCCTGGGCCGGGGCGGCATGATCACCAAGCTGCGCGCGGCCCGCCTGGCCGCCCGATCGGGAACGGCGACCGTAATCGCCTGCGGCCGGGAAACCGGGGTGCTGCCGCGCGTGCTCGGAGGCGACAACCTGGGCACGCTGTTGATCCCGGATGTCTCCCCCCTGATCGCCCGCAAGCGATGGATGGCCGGGCAGCTCAAATTGAAAGGAAGCTTCGTGGTCGACGAGGGCGCCGAACGGGTGTTGCAGGAATCAGGGAAAAGCCTGTTGCCGATCGGCGTGACAGCCGTGGAAGGGGAGTTCCGGCGCGGAGACCTGGTAGCCTGCCTGAATCAGGCCGGACGAGAGATCGCGCGCGGATTGACCAACTATAGCGCTGAAGAATCCCGCCTAATCATGCGCCAGCCGAGTACGCGCATCGAGGAGATTCTGGGATACGTGGACGAAGCCGAACTCATCCACCGCGACAATCTGGTGCTGAGCTAAGCGGCGAGCCGGATTGACCTGGCCCGCCCCCTTATTCAGACAGATTCAGGAAGCGGCCTTGAGCGCCAGCGCCTTGACGCGGGCATTCAGGCGGCTCTTGCTGCGCGCAGCCTTGTTACGATGAATCAGGCCCTTGTTCACCGAAGAGTCGATGATGGGTACCGCCTGCCGGAACGCTTCCTGCGCCTTTGTCAGATCGCCGGAATCCACCGCCAGGATGACTTTCTTGATGTAGGTGCGCAGACGACTGCGCAGGGCGGCATTGTGCGCACGGTTGTTCTCCGCCTGCCGAGCGCGCTTTTTCGCGGAAGCGATATTAGCCAAGGTCGACCTCTTCTGGGTTGCAACTGTAAGAAAAGCGAAGGATTGTCCTTGGCTTTCCCGCCGGTGTCAACCCAAAATTCACCATCAGCGGGGCATCGGGGCCGCCGTTTGATTATACTGGGCCTTTTTTCCCAGCCGGAGCCGAACGCTGAGCCGACGTTTGCTGAAATCCACCGCCATGGTGGGTTCCATGACACTGATTTCACGTCTGCTGGGCTTTGTCCGCGACCTGGTCATCGCGCGGACCTTCGGCGCCGACGCGGCCACGGACGCGTTCTTCGTCGCCTTCAGGCTCCCCAATTTCCTGCGCCGGCTTTTTGCCGAAGGCGCCTTCTCGCAGGGGCTGGTGCCGATCCTGTGGGAACTGCGCGCCGGCAAGGACGCTGCGGCGACACGGCATGCCATCGCCAGGATGGCCGGAACGCTGGGGCTGGCTGCGGCCCTGCTCACCGCTCTGGGCATGGCTGCCGCGCCTGTCCTGACCCTGCTGTTCGCGCCGGGCTTTCATGCCCAGCCCGTCCAATACGGAATGGCGGTGGAGATGCTGCGCATCACCTTCCCTTACCTCTTCTTCGTCACGCTGACGGCCTTCGCCGGCGGCGTTCTGCATACTTGGGGGCAATTCGCGGTGCCAGCCCTGACCCCCGCCCTGCTCAACCTGGCGATGATCGCCGCAGCCCTATGGCTGGCGCCGCTGATGGAACGGCCGGTCGAAGCCCTGGCCTGGGGTGTTTTCGCCGCCGGCATCCTGCAACTGGTATTTCAGCTTCCCTCGCTCTGGGGCATTCGCCAATTATCCCTGCCGCGGCCGGCCTGGCGAGACCGGGAGGTCCTGCGCATGTTCAAGCTGATGGGGCCGGCGATCCTCGGCGTCTCCGCGACCCAGATCAACCTGCTGCTGGACACGCTGATAGCCTCGTTCCTGGTCTCCGGCAGCGTATCCTGGTTATATTACTCGGACCGGCTGGTAGAGCTGCCGCAGGGACTCTTGGGCGTGGCGATCGGAACGGCCATCCTGCCGCATTTGGCCGCCAACCATTTCGGTCGTGACGGCAGCGGTTTTTCCCGGACCCTGGACTGGGCCCTGCGCTGGGTTGTACTGCTCGGCCTGCCCGCCACCCTGGGATTGATGATTCTCGCCAAGCCGCTGGTGTCCACCCTGTTCGAGCACGACGAATTTTCATCTTACGACGTGGAAATGGCCAGCCGCAGCCTCGTCACTTATGCGGCCGGGCTGCCGGGCGCCATTGCAGTCAAGGCGCTGGCTTCCGGATTCAGCGCCCGCCGGGATGTCCACACCCCCTTGCGGTACGGCCTCCGCGCCATCGCAGCCAATTGCGTGCTGGCGCCCGCCCTGGCGCTCCTCCTGGCGCCCTATGGCTGGGGTCACGCCGGCCTTGCCGCAGCGACCGCAGCGGCGGCCTCGCTCAACGCATTGCTGCTGCTCGGCAAACTGCTTGCCGACGGCGCCTACCGGCCGGACGCATCCTGGCGCCGGTTTGCGGCCCGTCTGGTGATGGCGAACCTTGCGATGGGCGCGCTGCTGATCCAAGCCATTGAATCGCCATGGGCCAATTGGCCCACACCCGAACGCATCGTCCGTCTCGGCCTGTGGATAGTCGCCGGCCTCTCCGTCTACTTGGCTAGCTTGCTGCTGGCAGGTCTGCGTCCCCGCCACCTGCTGCTTGCCGAAAAGGCGTGAACCCGGCCATGCGCGTCATTCACGGCCTCTCCGGCACGATCTGCCCTCCCGCCTGCGTCGCCAGCATCGGCAACTTCGATGGCGTCCACCTGGGCCATCAGACCCTGGTCCGGCGGCTGGCGGAAGAAGGGCGCCGTCTCGGTCTGCCGGTCGCGATCGTCCTGTTCGAGCCGCAGCCGCGCGAATTCTTCGATCCCGACCAGTCTCCACCCCGTTTGATGCGGCTGTCGGAAAAGCTCTCCAGGCTCGCCGATCTGCCGGTCGACTGGGTGCTGCTGCTGCGTTTCGATGCGCAGCTCGCCAATCTGGCACCGGAGGACTTCGTCCGGCGGATATTGGCCGAACGACTGCATGTCCGCCATATCATCGTCGGCGACGACTTCCGCTTCGGCCGCGGACGCGGCGGCGACTACGATCTGCTGTGCCGGCTCGGCCGGCTCCACGGCTTCACGGTGAGCGACACCGAATCGGTGATGGTCGACGGAAACCGCGTCAGCAGCACGCTGGTCCGGGAGGCGCTCTGGCGGGGCGACATGGCCGGCGCGGCAAGACTCCTGGGCAGGCCCTATGCCTTGCGGGGGCGCGTGGTCCACGGCGACCAGCTGGGACGCCGGCTGGGTTTCCCCACCGCCAACATCGAGCTGCGCCGCGAAAACATTCCGGTCCAAGGCGTATTTGCCGTTACAATGTCGGGTATTTCAGCCGAAACTTGGCCCGGCGTGGCCAACATCGGCATCAGGCCGACCGTGACCGGCAACCGCAAAGCCATGCTGGAAACCCATTTGTTCGATTTCTCCGGCGATCTGTACGGGCGCCGGGTGGAAGTGCATCTGCGCCACAAGCTTCGCGACGAGATGCGGTTTGCCAACCTCGAAGACCTGAAGGAACAGATTGCCCGCGATGCCGCCGCCGCGCGCAGCTATTTCGCGGCAGGCTGACCCGATACACGACCGCCGACTTTCGACCATGGATTACAAGAGCACTCTCAACCTCCCCCAGACGCCGTTCCCGATGAAAGCCAACCTGGCGCAGCGGGAACCCGAGCAGCTTGAACGCTGGCGTAAGCTGGACCTTTATAAGAAGGTGCGGTCCCAGCGCGCCGGCCGGGAAAAGTTCATCCTGCACGACGGCCCGCCCTACGCCAATGGCGAAATCCATATCGGCCACGCGGTCAACAAAATCCTCAAGGACTTCATCGTCAAGAGCAGAACCCTGAGCGGTTTCGACGCCCCTTACGTACCCGGCTGGGACTGCCACGGCCTGCCCATCGAGCTGATGGTCGAGAAGAAGATCGGCAAGGCCGGCCACAAGGTCAGCCCCGCCGAGTTCCGCAAGGCCTGCCGGGAGTACGCCGCGGCCCAGGTCGACATCCAGCGCCGCGAATTCAGCCGGCTCGGCGTGCTGGGCGACTGGGAAAACCCGTACCTGACCATGGACTTCCGCTTCGAGGCGGACATCGTCCGGGCGCTCGGCAAGATTTCCGCGCGCGGCCATCTGGTCAAGGGGGCCAAGCCCGTGCACTGGTGCACTGACTGCGGTTCGGCCCTGGCCGAGGCCGAGGTGGAATACGAGAACAAGCACTCGCCGGCGATCGACGTGCGTTTCGCCGTGGTCGACGAATACGGCCTGATGTCGCGGTTCCACACCGCCGACGGCGCACTCGGCGAAGGCCCCTTGTCGGTCGTGATCTGGACCACCACGCCCTGGACCCTGCCCGCCAACCGGGCGGTAGCGCTCAACCCGGAACTGGACTACGTGGTGGTCCAGCGCACCGACGTCAAGGAAAGGCTGGTGCTCGCCGACGCCCTGATGAAGGACGTGATGCTGCGCTGCGGCGCGGACGATTACCGCGTCATCGGCTATTGCAAGGGCGCGGCGCTGGAAGGCGCGCAGCTCCGGCACCCGTTCTACGACCGCATCGTGCCGGTGATCCTGGGCGAACACGTCACCCTGGACGCCGGCACCGGCGCGGTCCACACCGCCCCCGGCCATGGCCAGGAGGACTATGCCGTCGGCCAGCGCTACGGGCTGCCGGTGGACAACCCGGTCGGGGACGACGGCCGCTTCCTCCCCGGCACCGAGCTGTTCGCCGGCGAACATGTCATGAGCGCCAACGACCACGTGGTCGAAGTGCTCAAGGAGCGAGGCGCCCTGCTGCACGAGGCGCGCATCGAACACAGCTACCCGCATTGCTGGCGCCACAAGACGCCGGTGATCTTCCGCGCCACCCCGCAGTGGTTCATCGCCATGGACAAGGGCGAGCTGCGCCGCCAAGCCCTGGAGGCCATCGGCCAGGTGCAATGGGTGCCGGACTGGGGGCAGGCCCGCATCGAAGCCATGGTCGGCAACCGCCCGGACTGGTGCATCTCGCGCCAGCGCAACTGGGGCGTGCCGATCCCACTGTTCGTCCACAAGGAAACCGGCGCGCCGCACCCCGACACCGACCGGCTGATCGAACAAGTCGCAAAGAAGATCGAGACGGGCGGCATCAACGCCTGGTTCGAGCTGGACCCGGCCGAACTGCTGGGCGCGGAAGCAGGTCATTACAGCAAGATCGGCGACACCCTGGACGTCTGGTTCGATTCCGGCGTCACCCATCATGCGGTGCTGGCCCAGAACGCTCACCTGGCCTTCCCCGCCGATCTCTACCTGGAAGGCTCGGACCAGCACCGCGGCTGGTTCCAGTCCTCGCTCATGACCTCGGTCGCGATGAGCGGGAAGGCGCCCTACAAGGCGGTGCTGACCCACGGCTTCACGGTAGATGCCGAGGGCAAGAAGATGTCGAAGTCGCGCGGCAACGTGGTGGCACCACAGAAGGTCATGCAGACCCTGGGCGCCGACGTGCTGCGGCTGTGGGTGGCGGCGACCGACTACCGCGGCGAGATGACGGTATCCGACGAGATCCTCAAGCGTATCTCGGACGTCTACCGGCGCCTGCGCAACACCGCCCGCTACCTGCTCGCCAACCTGGATGGTTTCGACCCCGCGCTGCATCTGGTCGAACCGGAAGACATGCTGGCCTTGGACCGCTGGGCGGTGGACCGCGCCCTGGCGATCCAGCGGGACGTGATCGAAGCCTATGAGACTTACCAGTTCAACACCATCTTCCAGAAGACCCACCATTTCTGCTCGGTGGACCTGGGCAGCTTCTATCTGGACGTACTCAAGGACCGGCAGTACACCTGCAAGACCGACAGCCTGCCGCGCCGCTCCGGCCAGAGCGCGATGTACCACATCGCCGAAGCCATGGCGCGCTGGCTTAGCCCGATCCTGAGCTTCACCGCCGAGGAAATCTGGCAGCACCTGCCCGGCCAGCGCGAGGAATCGGTGTTTCTTTCGGAATGGTATGGCGGCCTGTTCGGCCTCGATGCGGGCAGCCGTTTCGACCGCGCATTCTGGGAGCAGTTGTTGAATATCCGCGAGGCCGTCAGCAAGGAGCTGGAGATCCTGCGGGTCCGCGGCGAGATCGGCTCTTCGCTGGACGCCGAAGTCGAGCTGTTCTGCGACGACGCTTTGTTCGAACGCCTGAGCGGCGCGGGCGATGAGCTGCGCTTCGTGCTGCTGACCTCCGATGCCACGGTCAAGCCGTCCTCGGAAGCCGGCGCCGGCACCCTGCCGACTGAAGTCCCCGGCCTGGAATTGAAGCTCACCGCCTCCGACAAACCCAAGTGCGTGCGCTGCTGGCAGCATCGCCACGACGTCGGCGCAGACCCCAACCATCCGGAGCTGTGCGGCCGCTGCGTGGACAATGTCGCCGGCGCCGGTGAAACCCGAACCTTCGGTTGAGACCGCCCATGTTGAAATGGCTCTGGCTGTCGGCGCTGGTCTTCGCCCTCGACCAGATCAGCAAACATATCGTCGACGCCTCGATGCGGCTGTACGAGACGATCCCTCTGCTGCCGGTGTTCCAGCTCACCTATCTGCGTAACCAGGGCGCGGCGTTCAGCTTCCTGAGCCGCGCCGGCGGCTGGCAGCGCTGGTTCTTCATCGCGCTCTCGGTCGGCGCCACGGTGCTGATCACCTACTGGCTCAAACACATGGACCGGCGGAAAACCTGGGAAGCCGCGGCCTGGGCCCTGGTGCTGGGAGGCGCCGTCGGCAATCTGGTGGACCGGGTCGTCTATGGCTACGTCATCGATTTTCTCGACCTGTTCTACGGCGACTGGCACTGGCCGGCGTTCAATGTCGCCGACTCGGCCATCACCATCGGCATCGGCATGCTGGTGATCGACTCGTTCCGGGTCCGCGGGAACGCCTAAAGCTTAAGCGGACGCTAACCCGGCCGGCGGCTGAGGCAGGAGAGATAGGACGACGTGATCTCGCTCAGAAGGAACGAGTCGTCCGGATACGGAATCCGGAACAGGCCCGGTTTGCGGCGCGCTTTGCCCCACCGGCGCGAAATTTCCACCGGATATACCATCCAGCCGGCGGCGCCGACGCGGGACTCGATCGCCCACGCGAACTCCGTAGCGCCGTCATGGATGACCGCCAGTTCGGCGGACCTTTGCCGCAGCTCGACCGTGCCCATGCGCCCGTATTCGCTCAGGGCGCCGGCGAAGGTTTCCAGGGCGGGCCCGACGACATCGCGAAAATAAGCCTCGCACTCCCTCCCGTATTCCGCTTCGGCGGCCCGGGCGCCTTGGGCCTCCAGCGCCAGCTTGCGGAAATGCAGGTCCAGACGTTGTTTCCAGTCCATCCGTTCACCTCTCCTCTGGGCTAAGAGCCGGCTCATTCGCATACAAGCTATTCAGCATAGCCGTGTCCTCGCAGAAACAGATCGACGGCCGCCCCGACCAGTGAAATTTTTTCGTCTTCGCTGAGACCTTCCTTCTGGCCGAGCAGGCAGCGGAAGTGCTCGTCGCCTTTCAGCATCCCCAGAAACAGCCGGGCCGAGACGCCGACATCCGGAATCTCCAGGACCCGTTGAACTGACAGGTCTTCGAGATAGGACGACAGCTTCCGGAGCACCGGCTCGGGGCCGGTCCGGTACACGCGGCCGCCCAGTTCGGGGAAGAGCTGCTGCTCGCCGATGATCACCCGGTAAAGGGTCAGGGCTTCTTCGGAATAAATCAGATCCACGAAGGCGCGGCCAATGGCGGTAAGGCCGGCGACGGGGTCGCGCACCTCGGTCTGCACCCTGACCAAGGTGTCCAGCAACGCTTCGCATTGCAAGGAAATCACCGCGGCGAACAGATCCTGCTTGCCCTCGAAATGGCTGTACAAGGTGGCCTTGGACACGGGCGCCGCCTCGGCGATGGCCTCCATGCTGGCGCCGGCGTAGCCGTGCAGGAGGAAAATCCGTTTGGCTGCCAGCAGGATGCTCTCGCGCTTGGAAAATCGGACGGTGTTCATCGGCTCTCAAAGGATCGACCGGCTTGCCGCCGGCCCGGTTCGTCATTATTCTAAACTGAACGTATCAGTTCATTTTTCTTATTTCACCCCCTAATAGTAGACGCAGACAATGCGACTGCCCATCGCTCCGCGACTTCTGCTCTTCCTCCTCGGCCTGGCATCCCTGGGCGCGGGCGGCGGCGCCTACTGGATCGAGGCCATTCATCCGTATGAAACCACCGACAACGCTTACCTCAAGGCGCACCTCATTCTGCTCAGTTCCAAGGAGATGGGCTACGTGAAAGAGGTGCTGCTCCAGGACAATCAGCGGGTGAAGAAGGGGGACGTCCTGGCGGTGATCGACGATCACGAATTCAAGGCGCGAGTGGCCGAGGCCGTGGCCGAGGTCGCGGCGACGGCGGCGCGCATCGCGGCCCTGGAGTCGGACAAACGGACCCAGGCGGCCAGGGTCAACGAGGAAGACGCCAATATCGCCTCGGCGTCGGCCGATCATGAACGCTCGTTGCGCGACCTGAAACGGCTCGACCGGCTGGCCGAAGCCGGAGCGGCCTCGACCCAGTCGCTCGACTCCGCGGAAGCCTCCTACAAGCAGGCCAAGGCGCTGCTGGACAAGAACCGGTCGGCGCGGGATCAGGCCCAAATCCGCCTGATCGCCCTGGACGCGGTGATCGCGGAAACCCGGGCCCAGCTCCAGCAGGCCCAGGCCCGGCTGGAATTGGCCCAGATCGACCTGGAGAACACTCGCATCCTCGCCCCGATCGACGGCACGGTGGGAAACTTGAACGTCCAGGTCGGGCAACTGCTCCAACCCGGCAGCGTCCTCGCCTACCTGATTCCGGCCGACGGGCTGTTCGTCGAAGCCAATTTCAAGGAAACCCAGATCGAACACATGCGGATCGGCCAGGCGGCGAGCATCGTCGTGGACGCCTATCCCGCCGCGCCGTTCGAAGCGGTGGTGGACAGCTTGGCGCCGGCCAGCGGATCGGAATTCAGCATCCTTCCGCCGGAGAACGCCACCGGCAATTTCACCAAGATCGTCCGCCGGGTTCCGGTCAAGCTGGCCTTCGCCGCCGGTGCCGACCTCGGTCTCCTCAAACCCGGCCTGTCGGTGCAGGTAAGAATCAAAGTGCACTGAGCGGCATGACTACGACGGGAAGCGTCACCCCCCGTGCCTGGATCGGCTTCTTCGGGATGGTATTCGGGGTCTTCATGGCGATCCTGGACATCCAGATCGTCGCCAGCTCGCTGGAGCAGATCCAGGCCGGCCTCGCCGCCACCCGCGACGAGATCACCTGGGTGCAGACCGCCTACCTGATCGCCGAAGTCGTCATCATCCCGCTGTCCGGCTGGCTCAACCGCGCCCTCTCGACCCGCTACCTGTTCGTGCTGTCCTGCGGCGGCTTCACCCTGACCAGCCTGTGCTGCGCGCTGGCGTGGAACCTCCCCTCCATGATCGCGTTCCGGGCCCTGCAGGGCTTCTTCGGCGGGGCCATGATCCCGACCGTATTCGCGGTGATTTACACCCTGTTCCCGCCCCGCCGGCAGGCGGCCATGGTGATCGTGGTCGGCATGGTGGTGACGGTGGCACCCACCGCCGGCCCCGTACTCGGCGGCTATCTGACCGAGATCCTGTCATGGAAGGCCCTGTTCCTGGTCAATCTGCTGCCGGGCGTTCTGGTCTGCCTTTCGACCTGGTTCCTGGTCGAGGTGGACCGCCCCGAATGGGCGCTGCTCAAGCGCGTCGATTTCCCCGGCATCCTCTACATCTGCGTTTTTCTGGGCAGCCTGCAATTCGTCCTGGAAGAAGGCATCCGCAAGGAATGGTTCGATAGCCGCGAGATCGTGTTCTTCAGCGCCGTTGCGGTAATAGCCGGCGGCGCCATGTTCTACCGCGAGCTGCGCATCGAGGAGCCCATCGTCGACCTGTGGGCGTTCCGTAACACCAATTTCGCGGTCGGCTGCCTGTTCAGCTTCATCATCGGCATCGGGCTCTACACCCTCATCGCCTTGACGCCCATCTACCTGTCCACGGTGAAAGGCCTCAACAGCCTCCAGATCGGCCAGTACCTGATGGTCACCGGCCTGTTCCAGTTCGCTTCGGCTTTCGTGGCGGGACCCTTGGCGAAGCGGATGGATTCGCGTCTGATGCTGGCGATGGGCATGTTCCTGTTCGGGCTGGGCACCTGGCAGAACGGCAACCTGAGCCACGACTCCGGCTACTGGGAATTCTTCTGGCCCCAGGCGCTGCGCGGCTTCGCCCTGATGTTCGCCTTCCTGCCGGTCAATTCGCTGGCGCTGGGAACCCTGCCGCCAGAGGAAGTCAAGAATGCCAGTGGGCTGTACAACCTCACCCGCAATCTGGGCGGTGCCATCGGCATCGCCGTCGCCAACACCCTGATGATCCGCTGGGACAAGGCGCATTACGCCGTCCTGCGCGAATCGGTCACGCCGGGTTCCCCACAGGCCGACGCCCTGCTGACGCGGCTGGAAGCCCAGGCCGCCCTGCTCCGCGTCTCCGATCCCGCCGACGCCGCGCTCAAGCAACTCTACGGACTGGCCATGCGGGAAGCCCAGATCATGACCGTCAACGATTTGTTCCACGTCCTCGGCCTGCTGTTCTTCGCCTCCCTCCTCCTGATGCCGCTGGTCAGCAAAGTCCGGCACGATGCCGGCGACACCGGCGCGCACTGAGCCGGCGCCGCCGCCAGTTCCAAGCCTTCATCCGCATCCAAAGACCGGCGCCTAGACGCCGTGATGCGCGTTTTCGCTCAGATCAAAGCGATATCACACAATATGGCTTTTCGCTGATGGGCGATTTGCATTGATTCTCATAGAGTTTCCTCCTGGCTCGATTATTGCGCCGGCACATCGGTGAGCCCCAGCTCGCCGTCCGCGGAACAACAATCAAGAAAATATGTATGGAGGGACCGTGAATACCACAAACCATGCACCACCATCCTTGCCTCGCAGCGGACCGCTTTTCGCCGGCCTGCTGCTGACGCTGGCCGCCACGCTGACCCCCGAGGCCGCCATAGCCGCTGCCAAGCTCAAGATCAAGGCCGCCTGGTCGGACAAGACCGGCACGCTGACGGTCAAGGGCAGCGCCAAGGGCAACAGCGGCCCGGTCGACGTCTACGACATCAACGGCCGCCGCCTGGGCAGCGGCGAGGGCAGCAGCTTCGCTCTCACCCTGGGCCGCCAGGACATCGGCAACGTACCTTGCGCCGTGCGGATCGAGGCGGACGGCACGGAAGCGATCAAGCTGGTGAAGCGGGCACCCAAATCCTGTGCCGGCGCTCCCGCCTGCAGCATCGTCAGCCCCGGCCAAGGGACTGCGGTACAGGCCGGGGCCGATACCCATTTCGAAGCCACCGCCACGGCCAAAGACCCGGCGGCGCAGCCGTTCAGCTACGAATGGGACTTCGCCGGCGGCGCCATGGGCGAACTCATCGCCGGCAGCAATCCGCCCGCCTACAAGCGGCCGGACACCCTGTCCACCAGGGTCCAGTTCGTCCGCAACGACAGCCGTTACCGGGTAAGGTTCATCGCCACCGACGCCAAGGGGCGGCGCTGCGAGGACAGCGTGGAAGTGACGGTGGGCAATCCGCCAGCGGGGCTTCCCGCCAAGGTGGCGGAACAGGAGGCGCCGAAGCTCGGGAGCGAACTGGATGGCGCGGCGGGCGATGTGGTGGTGCTGCCGTTCCAGGAATGGACTTACCAGAACTTGAGTGACATGAAACTGTTGAACAACGGATGGAGTTCGGCTAACCCGGCCGCCAACAACATTCGCGCGTACGCTTACAGGAAAGACCGCTTGCCGGTCTTGCTGGGTCCCGCTGACGTGGAGCTGCGCTATTCCGCCGCTTCCAACCCCTCCGACCCGGTGGGCGCCGATTCCATCAACTCCACCAGCCGCAACTGGCCGACCACCGCGTCCCTGCTCGACGCCGCGCTGAAGAAATCGGACTGGTGGGATATTCCCGTACGGACCGACGACGGCGAAAAAGCGTCCACCTACGCCGCCTGTTCCTGGATGATGGTCAGTTACTGGGGCTATTGGGGCTGTCCGGATGCCGCCGGGTTGGGTTTTCCCACCCTGGACGAAGGTCCTTTCAAGGCCAAGAAAGACGAAAGCGGCCAGATCGTGGCGGATGATCACAACACGGAGCTAGGGCATGGCGCCTACATGCCGGGGCGGGACAACCCGTATCTCTCCAACGTTCCGCAGCCGTTCTCCCGCTATGAAGCGCCGGATTCTCTGTTCGAGGCGAACTTGTTGCCGTTGGCGCCGATCGACGACCAGGGGCGGGTGAACCCATTCCCCCTCATCCGGGTGGAAGCGGTGACGAAAGGCACCGATTCTGTCGTGGCGAAAACCGACACCGCGCTCAACGTCACCCGGGATCTCCACTGCCGGGAGTGCCACGCCAAGGGAGAAATCGCCGCCAATCCCGCCGCACCCTATACCTCGGCGGCCTTCCATTCCGGCGCCTGGGGCAAGGAGTCGGAGCACCCGGCGCATGACGGCCCGCCCCACCACCGCCCGGAGAAGCCGGATTTCTTCGATCCGCCCGGCGCTGGCCTCGAGGACCAGGAGTACGGGGCAGCTCTCAACTACTCCAGTCTGCACGAGTTCTACGACAGCATGAAGTTTCTCGATAGGATGCTGAATGGCCAGATTAAGGGCATGGGGCACGGCGGCGGTGGCGACCCAAGCGATCCCGACCTCGGCAAGGTGCTTTATGACACCCCCAGGCAGTGTTATGGATGTCACGCCACGATGATGAACTCCCTACCGTTCGGTATGCCCATGTGGGATGCCGAGGCCGAAGATACGACCGACCCCGCCTACGCTCCCAATTACTCCATCGCCATGCACCGGTTCCACGGCGAATTGCAGTACAACGCCGGCAAGACCGACATCGTGCGCGACGCCACGGGCCGGTTCGTGCGCTGGGACTGGAAGAGCAAGGGGCAGAACCCGAACACCTTGTTCCCGGTGAAAGACGCGAGCGGCAAGTCCTTGCCCATGGAGGAAAACTGCCTGAAATGCCATGCGGGCAAACGCGAGAAGTGCTACCGGGATCGCATGGAGACGGCGGGCGTCACCTGTTATGACTGCCACGGCGACATGCTGGCAGTGGGGCAGGCCTTCCCCAAGAAGGGTCAGGACGGCTTGGGAGGCGACGGCAAGCGCGACTTCAACGAGTACCGTCACCCCTGGTTCGACGAGCCCGACTGCGGCTCCTGCCATACCGGCAAGGGTTCGGAACCGGTGCGGAAGGTCGCCTTCGACGAGAACGACCCTTCGGCGACGCCGTTCGCGGTCGATCCGAACGACCCCGACAGCATCCGCTTCGCCGTGGTGCCGGTGTACGAAAAAGCCTTCGAGATTGAATGGTGGGGGGATTACGACCGGGAAAAGCATGACTGGAACCTGGGCCCGAAGACCAAGGAGGTCAAAGCCCGGGTGTTCCGCGAGGGCAAGGACAGCCACGGCAAGGTCGCCTGCGCCGCCTGCCACGGGGCGGCCCATGGCGTCTGGCCCAACCGCGACCCCAGCGCCAACGACAACCTGACCGCGCTGCAGCTCCAGGGCCACACCGGCACCATCCTGGAATGCAACGTCTGCCACACGGCGGATTCGTTCGCCAGGAAGGACGACCTGGACGGCGGCCAGTACAGCGGCGACGCCAAGCCCGGTATTCTGGGCGGTCCGCACAATACCCACCCGGTCAACGACCCCTACTGGTGGAAGCAGGCGGACGGCGACAGTGCCAACAGCGACGGCACGACCTACGGCGGCTGGCACAACGATTACGCCAAGCTGCCCGGCGCCAAGGGCGAAGACCAGTGCGCGGCCTGCCACGGCGGCGACCACAAGGGCACCCGGCTGTCGAAGACCCCGGTGGACCGGGTGTTCGACTTCCGGGGCTTCGACGGCAAGAAGCTGAAGAAAGCCGGGTTCAAGGCCAAGGTGGTGAAAGTGGCCGCCGGCACGCCGATCGGTTGCGACACCTGCCATAGCCTGGAGACCAGCTTCATCGGCTCGCCGGGGCGGTGAGAACGCAGTCCAAACCGCCAGGGACGGCTTTCCACCGCGGGGAAGCTAAGCGGTAGCGGCTTCGGCCCAATCCCGTATCGGCGCCTCGAGGTGGAAGGACGCTGGGAAAAACGGCGGAACCGGGCGCCCGGTTCCGCCGTTTTCATTCATCCTGACGATCGTGGCAACCAGCCACCCCTGAAGATGGAAGTCCCGTAAGGCGGATGCTGAAGGCGATCCACCAATATCGAAATGATCTGCGGACATCGCCGCGATATCCAACCACCTCGCAAAACCGCCCGAATCCTAAACTCGCCGGTGTGTAAAGCCGTTTCGGAATGGCGGAACCCGAAAAGACGGTTCCGCCCGCTGGTCGAGCACACTCGCTACCCTCCTTCGTCCCGGCCCCGCGGGACAGAAGAGACAAGGTCGCTGCGACTTTCACGTTAACTTTCTCATTGAACTGGCAAAAATTCCGTTCGCCCTGAGCGTGCCGAAAGGCTCACGACGAACAGTTTCCAGGGAGATATCAACATGAGGAGCTTACTAAGCGTTAAGAAAGAAAAATCATACCGTCACCCCGGGAGGGAATGCCGGGGTCCAGGTTACATGGATGTATAAGCCTTACCATCCCTGGCCCCTGGATTCATGCCGGGCTGTCCTGCCCGGCACCCTGCGGGCCAGTGCCAATCCGCTCCCGGCGGATTGGTCA